>JAPPMA010000019.1:79267-126581 GCA_028819295.1 bacterium
TCCGTCGTTCTCGCGCCGCCGGAGCGTCCGGCGGCCCACGCCAGCCTCCGACCCGCCCCCCCCCCGGCGCCCCCCCCCCGGCGCCGGGGCCCCCCCCCGGGCGCCCGGCGCCCCCCCCGCCCCGGCGGGGGCGCCCCCGGGCCCGGGGCCGGGCCACCCGCATCCGCAAACGGACCTGCCACATCACCGTGGTTGTGGCCCGCTACAGCGAGGACGAATTGGCCGCCATCGATGCCCGCATGGCCCTCAAGGGCTCCGACCGGCGCAGCTCAGCCGCCGAGGCCCGCCGCCGGCGGGTGGCGGCCAGCCGCCAGCGCGACGCGGAGCGGGCCGAAGAGCAAGACATCGACGACCGCGACCTCGGCGAAGACGACACCGCACCGGCCGAGTGGGACGACGCCGAAAACGCCGACGAAGACGCCGACGGCGAAATTGCCGCTCCCGACGAAGACGCCGACGGCGAAATTGCCGCTCCCGACGAAGACGCCGACGGCGAAATTGCCGCTCCCGACGAAGACATGGACGAAGACGACAAAGACGAGAAGGAATCCTGATGGGCCAGAAGATCAATCCTTACGGATTCCGACTCGGAGTCACGACTGATTGGAAATCGCGCTGGTTCGCCAACCGGCGGGAATACGGCGACTTCATCATCGAAGACTGGAAGGTGCGCGACTACCTGATGTCCGAGCTGCCCCATGCTGCCATCAGCCGCATCGAGATCGAGCGCACCCGCGACCGGCTGCGGGTGGACGTCCACACCGCGCGGCCGGGAATCGTCATCGGCCGCCGAGGCAGCGAGGCCGACAGGCTCCGCAACGGACTCGCCAAGATCACCGGCAATAACCGCGTGCAGCTCAACATCCAGGAGATCAAACAGCCCGAGCTGGACGCCGCGCTCATCTCCCAGGGTGTGGCCGACCAGCTTGCCAACCGGGTGGCCTTTCGGCGGGCCATGAAGCGAGCGGTCCAGAATGCCCAAAAGGCCGGCGCGCTCGGTATCCGGGTGCAGTGCTCGGGCCGTTTGGGCGGCTCGGAGATGGCCCGCACCGAGTGGTACCGGGAAGGCCGGGTTCCCCTTCACACTCTGCGGGCCGACATCGACTACGGCTTCCGAGAGGCTCACACCACCTACGGCCGCATCGGGGTGAAGGTGTGGATCTACAAAGGCGACATCCTGCCCTACAAGACTCAGGCCGAGGACAAGATCAGCCGGGAGGCGGCCATGGCGGTGGGCGAAGCCTCCGGCTCGCAGAGGCCTCGAGCCGTGGTGTCGTCGGCGGCGGCCCGGCGCCAAGGCGAGATCGACCGCCCTGAAGAAGCCGAAGAGCCCGCACCGCTGATCAAAGAGGCCGACCCCGAGTTCGAGAAGCTGCTCGAAGAAGAAGAGGACATCCTCCGCACCACCCGCGAGCACCGCGAGACGCCGCACTTCCGACCCGGCGATGCCGACTGATCCGCCATGTTGATTCCCGAAGCCATCGAACACCGCAGAGCCCAGGACCAGCCATGTTGATGCCCAAGAAGGTCAAGCACCGCAAACACCACCGTGGCCGTACCAAAGGCCGCGCCAAAGGGGCCACCAGCGTGAACTTTGGCGAGTACGGCATCCAGGCCCTCGAGCCGGGGTGGATCACCGCCCGCCAGATCGAGGCCACCCGTATCGCAATCACCCGGCACATCCGCCGAGGCGGCAAGGTTTGGATCAACGTCTTCCCCGACAAGCCGGTTACCGAGAAACCGGCTGAAACCCGCATGGGCTCGGGCAAGGGCAACCCGGAGCGCTGGGTGGCGGTGGTGAAGCCCGGCCGCATCCTGTTCGAGCTCTCCTACCACGACCGTGAGATGGCCCGAACGGCCATCGAGCGGGGAATCCAGAAGCTCCCTGTCAAGGCTCGGTTCGTCGAGCGGCGGGAGGGGTGGTAGCGATGGCCCGCAAGACCACCTGGCCGGGCCTGAGCGATGCCGAGCTCATCGAGCGGCTGCACGAGGCCAAAGACGAAGTGTTCAAGCTTCGCTTCCAAATCGTCACCGGACGCTTGGACAACACCGCCCGCCTGAAGCAGGCCAAAAAAGAGGTGGCTCGGGCCATGACCGAGCTGCGCATGCGGGAGATCCAAGCCGCCGAAGCCCTGGAGGCTGAGAATGTCTGAACCCACAGCAGAAGTGCAGCCCGCCCCCCGGCCCAACGGCCGCAAAGTTCGGGAGGGAATGGTGGTGTCCGTCGCAATGGACAAGACCGCGGTGGTGGCCTCCACCGACCGCGTCCGCCACCGCCGGTACAACAAGACGGTGCGACGCACCACCCGCCTCTACGTCCACGACGAGACCAACCAGCTCTCGGTGGGCGACCGCGTGCGGGTGCAGGAAACCCGCCCGCTGTCCAAGAACAAGCGGTGGCGGCTGGTAGAAGTGGTGGAGCGGGCCCGATGATCCAGCAAGAGAGCCGGGTCAAGGTGGCCGACAACTCCGGGGCCAAAGAGGTGCTGTGCATTCGGGTGCTGGGCTCCTCCCGAAAGCGCTACGCCACCATCGGCGATGTGTTCGTGGCCACCGTCAAAGACGCCATGCCCGGCGCCGCCGTCCGCAAGGGCGACGTGGTGCGCTGCGTGCTGGTCCGGGCCAAAAAGGAGAAGCGCCGCAAGGACGGCTCCTACATCCGCTTCGACGAGAACGCCGCCGTGCTGATAAACGACCAGCAACAGCCGCGGGGAACCCGTATCTTTGGCCCGGTGGGGCGAGAGTTGCGGGACAAGCGGTTCATGCGCATCGTGTCGCTCGCCCCGGAGGTGCTCTAGCGCCATGAAGATTCGCAAAGGAGATCGGGTCCGGGTTCTCAGCGGGAAAGACCGGGGCAAAGAGGGCGAGATCATGTTCGCCCACCCAGACGAGGGAACGGTGATCGTGGACGGCGTGAACATCGCCACCAAGCACCAGGGCCCCCGCCAAGGGATCATGCAAACCGGCATCATCGACAAGGAGATGCCCATCAAGGCTTCGAATGTGGCCGTGATCAGCCCAGCCGACGGCCGTCCCACCCGAGTGGGATACCGGTTCGACACCGACGGGCGAAAGATCCGCGTCTGCCGCCGCACCGGGGTGGATCTGTAATGGCTGCCACCGCTACCGCCCCTCGGCTGCAAGCCCTGTACCGGGAGGAGATACGCGACCAGCTCAAGGAGCAGCTCGGCCTGAGCAACGTCATGCAGGTGCCCCGCTTCGAGAAGATCGTTGTGAACATGGGCGTGGGCGAGGCCGTGGCCCAGGCCAAACTGCTCGATGGCGCGATGGCCGACCTGACCACCATCTCCGGGCAGCGCCCCGTAATCACTCGGGCCAAGAAGTCCATCGCCAATTTCAAGATCCGCGAGGGGAACCCCATCGGGGCCAAGGTCACCCTCAGGGGCACCCGCATGTGGGAGTTCCTGGATCGGCTCATCAATCTGGCCATTCCCCGCATCAGGGACTTCCGGGGCCTCTCGCCCCGATCCTTCGACGGCAACGGCAACTACTCGTTTGGAGTCACCGAGCAGCTCATCTTCCCCGAAGTCGACTACGACTCCATAGACACCATCAGGGGCATGGACATCACGATCGTCACCACCGCAACCACCGACGAGGAGGGCCGAGCGCTGCTCGAAGCCTTCTCGTTTCCATTCCGAGCCGAGGGGCAGTAACTCAATGGCAAAAAAGGCGCTTGTCCAAAAACAACAGCGAACGCCGAAGTTCAAGGTACGGGCCTACACCCGCTGCCGCCGCTGCGGCCGGCCCCGGGCCGTGTACCGCAAATTCGGCCTGTGCCGGGTGTGTTTGAGGGAACTGGCCCACGCCGGCGAGATCCCGGGCCTGACGAAGGCGAGCTGGTGAGGTGATTGAAGCGATGATCGACCCCAAAGAGCTGGCGAGGTGATGCGACTGTGACTATGACCGACCCCATCGCCGACATGCTGACCCGCATCCGCAACGCCAACACCGCCATGCGCGACGAGGTGAGGATGCCGTCATCCAAGATGAAGGTGGCGCTGGCCGGCGTCTTGAAGCAGGAGGGCTACATCGACAACTTCGACGTGGCCGAGGCTGAGCGCGGCCCTGGGCAAACCCTCACCATCGACATGAAGTACTCCGACCAGCGGGAGCGGGTCATCTCCGGAATCACCCGGGTGTCCAAGCCCGGCCTGCGGGTGTACTCCAAGTCGGACAGCATCCCCCGGGTGCTCGGTGGGCTGGGGGTGGCCATCGTGTCCACCAGCAAGGGCTTGATGAGCGACCGCGAGGCTCGCCGCCGCCGAATGGGCGGCGAAGTCGTCTGCGTGGTCTGGTAGGAGGCCTGCGGTGTCACGAGTTGGAATGAACCCCATACCGGTGCCCAGCGGCGTAGATGTGGCCATCAACGGCGCCCATGTCACGGTTGCCGGCAACCGCGGCACCCTGGAGCACAACCTGCCCGAGACCATCTCAGCTCGAATCGAGGACGGGTTCGTGATCGTCGAGCGGGCCGACGAGCAGCGCAACACCAAGGCGCTGCACGGGCTGAGCCGATCGCTGCTGGCCAACATGGTCACCGGTGTCAGTGAGGGCTATCGCAAGGAACTGGAAATCGTGGGGGTGGGCTATCGGGCCATCGCCCAAGGCTCCGACAAAATCGAGCTGCAACTCGGGTTCAGCCACCCTGTGTTCGTCGAGGCGCCCGACGGCGTGACCTTCGAGGTGCCCAACCAGACGAGCATCCACGTACTGGGCTTCGACAAGCAGGTGGTCGGCCAAGTGGCCGCTGATATCCGAGCCATCCGCAAACCCGAGCCCTACCGGGGCAAGGGCATCCGCTACGCAGGCGAGCGGATCATCCGCAAAGCCGGCAAGGCCGCGAAGTGATCCGACAGGTAAAGGCGAACAGGCACTCGCAAGAAGAGCGAAAGTAGGACACGGGAAGAGATATGAGCAGCGTCAAGCACAAACACCAGAGCCGGGTCCGGCGGCATCGCCGGGTCCGCAAGAGGATCCAGGGCACCGCCGAGCGTCCCCGCCTAGCCGTGTACCGGTCCAACCGCCACATGATCGCCCAACTCATCGACGACACTGCGGGCCACACCATCGCGTCGGCCTCCACCACAGAGTCTGAGCTGCGATCCGGCCCGACCGGGAACTTGGCCGGGGCTGCGGTGGTGGGCCAGCTCATCGCCGAGCGGGCCAAAGAGAAGAACATCACCGCAGTGGTGTTCGACCGGGGCGGCTTCCGCTACCACGGGCGGGTGGCCGCGCTGGCCGACTCAGCCCGAGAAGCCGGACTGGAGTTCTGATGACTGACACCTCAACCTCCGCACCAACAGGTGACGGCCAGCTGCGCGACTCCCGGGTCATCAACATCAACCGGGTGGCCAAAGTGGTCAAAGGCGGACGCCGGTTCTCCTTCACCGCGCTGGTAGTGATCGGCGACGGCGCGGGCCGGGTCGGACTGGGCTACGGCAAGGCCAAAGAGGTGCCCCTGGCCATTCAGAAGGGCACCGAGGAGGCCCGCCGCAACCTGTTCCGGGTACCGCTGGCCTCCTCCACCATCACCCACCCGGTTATCGGCGAGATGGGCGCCGGGCGGGTGTTGCTCAAGCCGGCGGCGCCCGGTACCGGTGTGATCGCCGGCGGCGCCGCTCGGGCCATCTTGGAAGAGGCCGGCATCGGCGATGTGCTGTGCAAGTCGCTGGGCTCTCCCAATCACATCAACGTGGCCCGGGCCACCATCGCCGGACTCAAAGCCCTCAAGCGCCCCGACGAGGTGGCCCGACACCGGGGCATTCCGGCCGATGAATTCGTGCCCGCCGGGCTGCTGGCCGCCTACCGGGAATCGGAGCGCATGTCGGCCGCCGCCTCAACCGACAGCGAGGAGTAGCGGCCATGGCTATAAAGGTCACTCAGACCCGTTCTCAGATCGGCACCCGGCCCAAGCAGCGGGGCACGCTGCGGGCATTGGGCTTGCGGGGCATCGGGCAAACCAACACCCTGCCGGACGCCCCCGAAATCAGGGGGATGATCGACAAGGTGGCCCACCTGATTTCTTGGGAGGAGACCGACGAGTCATGAAGGTCCACGATCTCAAACCAGCCCCTGGCTCTCGCAAGCGGCCGCAGCGCAAGGCTCGGGGCATCGCGGGCAAGGGCGGGAAGACGGCAGGCCGAGGCATGAAGGGCCAGCGGGCCCGGAGCAAGATCCCCGTGGGCTTCGAGGGCGGCCAGATGCCTCTGGCACGCCGTGTACCCAAGCTGCGGGGGTTCAAGAACCCCTTCCGGGTGGAGTACCAAGCCATCAACCTCGATGTGATCGAGGCCACCGGGCTCGATGAGGTCACCCCTGAAGTCCTGCACGAGCACGGCCTTTTGCACAAGGGCGCTCTGGCCAAGGTGCTGGGCCGGGGCGAGCTCACCCGAGCGGTAGCCGTCAAAGCCCACGGTTTCTCCGAATCGGCGAAAGCAGCCATCACCGCCGCAGGCGGTAGCGTAGAGGTGTTGCCCAAACCCTTCGCCGGGCGGCCGCCGGCCAAGGGCAACGCCCTCACCAACCGCTAAAGGAGTCGCTGTGCTCACCAGGGTGACAAACATGTTCCGGGTAGCCGACCTGCGGAACAAGATCCTGTTCACCCTGTCGATGCTGGTGATCTTCCGCCTCGGAGTGGCCATCCCCTCCCCGGGCGTCGACCTCGACGCCGTGGACCAACTCCGCAACCAGGCCGATGCCGGGGGCGTCACCGGACTTCTGAACTTCTTCTCCGGCGGCGCTTTGTCGCAGTTCGCCATCTTCGCCCTCGGCATCTTCCCCTACATCACCGCGTCGATCATCATGCAGGTGCTGGGCGTGGTGATCCCCCGCATCGAGCAGTGGCAGAACCAGGGTGCGGTGGGCCAGCGCAAGATCACCCAGTGGACCCGCTACCTCACCATCGCCATCGCCATCATCCAGGCCACCTCGTTCTCCTTCTTGTTCCACAACGGCGGAGGCGGGTTCAGCCTCACCGGCGGCAACGCCGATCAGGCCATCGACCTTCTGCCCAACTTCACCGCCCCCCGAGTGTTCCTGGTGGTGCTCACCCTCACCGCCGGCACCGCCCTGCTGATGTGGATGGGCGAGCTCATCACCCAAAAGGGCATCGGCAACGGCATGTCACTGATCATCTTCGCCTCGGTGGTGTCCACCATACCCAACCAGTTCTCCCTGGTGAAGGCGTCTGAGGGCTGGGGCGCGGTCTTCGTCATCGCCCTCATGTACCTGGCGCTGCTGGTGGCCATCGTGTTCGTGGAGAACGGCCAGCGCCAGATTCCGGTGCAGTTCGCCAAGCGGGTGGTGGGCCGGCGCATGGCCGGCGGCCAGAGCACCTACATCCCGCTGAAGGTGAACCAGTCGGGCGTGATCCCCATCATCTTCGCCAGCTCGGTTCTGTACCTGCCCATCCTGCTGGCCGCAGTGCTCCCGTCTGATTCCAACCCCGACCACAACACTTGGGGGGAAAGCGTCCAAAACTGGGTGAACACCCATCTGGGCGACCCGGCCGACATGATTTACCTGATCGTCTTCGCCCTGATGATCGTGGGATTCGCCTACTTCTACACCGCCATCACCTTCGACCCGGTCAAGCAAGCCGACCAGATTCGCAAGCAAGGCGGGTTCATTCCCGGCATCCGACCCGGTCGCCAAACCGAGCGCTATCTGGGCCGCATCCTGTCGCGCATCACGCTGCCCGGAGCGCTGTTCATCGCCGCAGTGGCCGTGATCCCCGCCATCGCCCTCTCCCAGTACATCCCCAGCCACAGCGCATCGGCCTATAGCTTCAGCGGCATCTCCGTGCTCATCGCAGTGGGTGTGGCTCTGGAAACCATGAAGCAGATCGACAGCCAGCTCATGATGAGAAACTACGAGGGCTTCTTGAAGTAATGCCTCAGATCCTCGTGATTCTGGGGCGTCAGGGGTCGGGCAAGGGAACCCAGGCCGCCTTGCTGGCTGAGCGCTACGGGGTTGTCCACGTTTCCACTGGCGACATGCTTCGGGCCGCGGTGGCCGCAGGCACCGAGCTGGGGCTTCAGGCCAAAGCGGTGATGGACGCCGGCAACCTGGTGGGCGACGACATCATGATCGGCATCGTGGGCGAGCGGCTGGCCGCCGCCGACATCGGCGCCCGCGGCGTGCTGTTGGACGGCTTTCCCCGCACCACCGCCCAAGCCGCCGCTCTGGCCGAGATCGCGGGCGGAGCAGGGCCCGACCTGGCCATCAACCTCGACGTGCCCATTGCCGAGGTCACCGAGAGGATGCTGGCCCGGGGCCGAGACGACGACACCGCCGGGGCCATCGCCCGCCGACTGGAGCTCTACGAGGCTGAAACCGCCCCGCTGCTGGCCTGGTTCGAAGATCGGGGATGCTTGTCCACAGTCGACGGGCTGGGCACCGAAGAAGAGGTGTTCGCCCGCCTCGCCGAGGTGGTCGACGGGCTCTAGTGCCGATCGAGTCCGCCAGCCGGTTTGTTCCCGTCGAACTCGGCGGGTAGCATTGCCTTTCGGCTCACACAGTGGGCCATCATTCGCGCAGTTCGCCGCACCAGCATGCCAAGCCGTCAGGAGAGGTCGCCCTTGGCGAAGAACAAGGAAGACGCCATCATCATGGAAGGGACAGTCACCGAGTCTCTTCCCAATGCCATGTTCCGGGTTGAGCTCGAGAACGGGCACAAGGTGCTCACCCACATCTCCGGAAAGATGCGGATGCACTACATCAGAATCCTCCCCGGCGACCGGGTCCAAGTGGAATTGACCCCCTACGACCTTCAGCGGGGCCGGATCACCTACCGGTACAAATAGCCCCAATGCAAATGGCCTCAGCGCACAACGGATCATCGAAAGGCACACCGTGAAAGTCCGTCCCAGCGTCAAGAAAATCTGCGACAAGTGCAGAGTCATACGCCGCCATGGGCGGGTGCGGGTGATCTGCGCCAACCCCCGGCACAAGCAGCGGCAGGGCTGAGCTGTGGCCCGTATCGCCGGCGTCGACATCCCGCGGGAGAAGCGCACCGTGGTCTCGTTGACCTACATCTATGGCATCGGGCCGTCTTTGGCCCGCCAGGTTTGCTCCGAGACCGATATCAACGAGGGCACCCGACTGCGCGACCTCACCGATGAGGAGGTGGCCCGGCTGCGCAACTACATCGAGGGCAGTCTGCGGGTGGAGGGCGACCTCCGCCGGGAGACCAGCCAAGACGTCAAGCGCAAGATGGAGATCGGCTGCTATCAGGGACTGCGCCATCGCCGGGGGCTCCCTGTGCGCGGCCAGCGCACTCACACCAACGCCCGGACCCGCAAGGGACCGAAGAAGACCGTCGCCGGAAAGAAGAAGGTGATGAAGAAGTGAGACGAGAAGGGATTTACCGCTAATGGCCAAGCCATCAGCCGGAGGGCGTCGGCCCCGACGCCGGGAGCGCAAGAACATCTCCTATGGGGTGGCTCACATCAAGAGCTCCTTCAACAACACCATCGTGACCATTGCCGACCAGCAGGGAAACGTCATCTCCTGGGCCTCAGCCGGCAATGTCGGATTCAAGGGCTCCCGCAAGTCCACCCCGTTCGCGGCCCAGATGGCCGCCGAGCAGGCTGGGCGCAAGGCCATGGAGCACGGCATACGGAAGGTAGACGTGCAGGTGCGCGGACCGGGCTCGGGCCGCGAGACGGCCATTCGCTCGCTTCAGGGAGTGGGCATCGAGATAACCGGCATCAAAGACGTCACCCCCATTCCCCACAACGGTTGCCGCCCGGCCAAGCGGCGGAGGGTCTGACATGTCCCGCTACACCGGCCCGCGATCCCGGGTGTCCCGACGCCTCGGGGTGAACATATGGGGTACCAAGGGCGAGACCATCGCCTTGGAGCGGCGCCCTTATCCCCCCGGCGAGCACGGGAGGTCTCGGCGGCGGGGAAACGTGTCCGAGTACCTGCTCCAACTTCAAGAGAAGCAGAAGGCCAGGTACACCTACGGCCTCAACGAGCGCCAGTTCCGCAACATCTTCAAGGAGGCGGCCCGCCACAAGGGCGTCACTGGCGAAAACATGCTGCGGTTCCTGGAGCTGCGACTCGACAATGTGGTCTACCGCCTCGGCTGGGCGGCCACCCGACCCCAGGCCCGCCAATTCGTTTCCCACGGCCACATCAACGTGAACGGTCGCCGGGTCAACATCCCCAGCTACCGACTCCGCAAAGACGACGTGCTGTCGCTGCGGGACAAGGCCAAGGAAATGATCGTGGTGACATGGAACCTCGATGTGCTCGACCGCACTCCGCCGGCTTGGCTGAGCCGCAGCGACGACGGCTTCGAGGCCACCGTGCGAGACGCCCCGCTGCGCGAGCAGATCGATGTGCCTGTCAGAGAGCAGCTCATTGTCGAGCTCTACAGCAAGTAAGCCAAAACAACCGCCATTCCAAGAACTGCAAAAGTTGACCACCACCGTTTCAAGTTCAAGAACTGAGGGAGCCGGATAATGCTGGTAATGCAACGACCCACCGTGGACTCCGTTACTGAGCCGGAGAACAACCGCCAGAAGTTCGCCATCGGCCCTCTGGAGCCTGGCTTCGGACACACCCTGGGCAATTCCCTGCGCCGAGCACTGCTGTCGTCGATTCCCGGGGCAGCAGTGATCCGGGTGCGCTTCGACGATGCACTCCACGAGTTCGACACCATCACCGGTGTGGCCGAGGACGTGACCGACATCATCTTGAACCTGAAGGATCTCGTCTTGCGGTGCTACAGCGAAGAGCCGGTGGAACTCCGGATCGACCAGCGTGGCCCCGGTGAGCTGTCGGGGGCGAGCCTGGCCGTCAACCCCGACGTCGAAGTGCTCAACCCCGATCTGGTCATCGCCCGGCTGAACGACAAGGCCCGTCTGGCCATGGACATCACCGTCTCCCAGGGACGGGGCTATGTGTCGGCCGAGACCAACAAGGAGGACTCCACCATCGGGGTCATCCCCATCGACTCCATCTTCTCCCCTGTGCGCCGGGTGACCTACAACGTTGAGCCCACCCGGGTGGAGCAGTCCACCGAGTTCGACCGCTTGGTGCTCGACATCGAGACCGACAGCTCCATCACCCCTCAAGAAGCGCTGGCCTCGGCCGGTGCCACTCTGCGGACCCTGGTGCAGTTGGTGGAAGAGATGAGCGACGAACCCCAGGGGCTGAGCATGGCGGAGGCGGGCAGTGCTCTCGCCGGCGCCCCCGACCTGGATTTGCCCATCGAAGACCTGGAGCTTTCCGAACGGCCCCGCAACTGCCTCAAACGAGCCCAGATCAACATGATCGGCGAGCTGCTGGCCCGCACCGAAGACGAGTTGCTGGCCATCACCAACTTTGGCCAGAAGTCGCTGGACGAGGTGAACGAGAAATTGGACGAGCGGGGCCTCACCCTGGCCGGCCCCCGCTCGTAGAACAGGGAATACCATGCCCGGACGACCACGAAAGGGACGCCGCTTCGGCGGCAGCTCGCAACACCAGAAGCTGATGATGGCCAACTTGGTTGCCTCGCTGATCGCGGCCGAGGCCATAACCACCACCGAAGCCAAGGCCAAAGCCATGCGCCCGGTGGCAGAGAAGCTCATCACCAAGGCCAAGAAGGGCGGGCAGCACAACCACCGCCAGATCCTGGCCCGCCTGGGAGACCCTGAGATCGCCGACAAGCTCATGGTGGACATCGGCCCCCGCTATGCCAACCGGCCCGGTGGCTACACCCGCATTCTCAAGCTGGGACCCCGCTACGGCGACAACGCCCCCATGGCCCGCATCGAGCTGGTCTAGACGCCCCGAGAGGTCGTGCGGGTTCGAGCGACCGTCGCCTACGACGGGGGGTCGTTCCACGGATTCGCGGTCAACGACGGGGTCCGCACGATCGGCGGCGACCTCACCGAGGCCCTCAGCCGATGCCTGCGGCAACCAGTTGACCTGACCTGCGCGGGCCGCACCGACACCGGCGTCCACGCCTGGCGTCAAGTGGTGAGCTTCGACGCCCCTGGCGATGCCGACCTTCTCCGTGTCCGCACTGCGGTGAACCGCATGTTGGCGCCCGGCATCGTGGTCCGGGCACTGGAGGCCGCTCCCGATGGTTTCGACGCGCGGTTCGATGCCACCAGCCGCACCTATCGCTACACGATTCTCAATCGGGACGTGCCCGATCCGTTCTTGGCCGCCACTGCTTGGCACTACCCCCGGGTGCTGGACGTCGACAAAATGAACGCCGCCGCCGCCGCTGTGGTGGGCGAGCACGACTTCACTTCGTTTTGCCGCCGACAGCACGCTGCCAACGGGGCCGAGAAATCCCGGGTGCGCGTCGTGTACCGAGCCGGTTGGCACACCGCCGATCAAGATCTGCTGCGCTTCGAGATCGAGGCCTCATCGTTCTGCCAGCAGATGGTTCGCTCCATCACCGGCGCCCTGGTGGACATCGGCGTCGGCCGGCGGCGCCCTGAGGCCATGGCCGCGATCCTGGCCGCCCGAGACCGCTCTCGCGTCGGCAACCTGGCCCCGCCCCACGGCCTGTGCCTGTGGTCGGTTTCCTATGTGTAGACCGTTGGGCACAGCACCTGCTGGGGCAGTTGCCACTTCCCCGATGGGGGCCGTATCATTGCTTTAGCCGGGATCGCGTCCGAAGGAAGCCCGATGCCCACCTACACCCCGAAAATCAGAGACATCGAACGCGCGTGGCACGTTGTGGACGCCGAGGGGCTCATCCTGGGTCGTATGGCCACCGAGGTGGCCAGCGTGCTGCGGGGCAAGCACAAGCCAGGCTTCACCCCCCACCTCGACACCGGCGACCATGTGATCATCGTTAATGCCGAGAAGGTGGTGCTCACCGGCAGCAAGACCACCGACAAGCAGGTGTACCGCCACTCCGGCTATCCCGGCGGACTGCGCCAGACCAGCTACGGGCACCTGCTGGAGACCCAGCCCGCTGAGGCCGTGCGCCGAACAGTGAGGGGGATGCTCCCCAAAAACCGCCTCGGTCGCCAAATGCTCCGCAAGCTCAAGGTCTACGCCGGACCGCTCCATCCCCACCAAGCCCAACTGCCCCAGCCCATGGAGATCGCCGGGGCCCGATCCAAGACCGGAGACGCTTGATGTCCGCCCCCTTGACCCAGGCCACTGGACGGCGCAAACGAGCAGTCGCCCGCGTCCGACTTCACCCCGGCACCGGGCAGGTGACTGTGAACGGGCGCCAGGCTGAGCACTACTTTCCTTCCCGGAGCCATCGGATGGCGTTCATGGCCCCGCTGCGGGTCACCAACACCGCCGCTATGTACGACATCGACGTGAACATGCACGGCGGCGGGGCCAACGGCCAAGCCGGAGCTCTGCGACTGGGCATCGCCCGGGCGCTGGTGGCGCTCGACCCGGAGATGAGGGAAGTTCTCAAGCAGGAGGGATTCCTGACCCGCGACGACCGCAAGAAGGAGTCCAAGAAGTACGGCCTGAAAAAGGCCCGCAAGGCACCCCAGTACTCCAAGCGCTAAAACACACCCCCACGGTGCTGCTACCCAAGGGCTGACTCCAGTGCTGCGCTTCGGAACCGACGGGGTTCGAGGTCGAGCCTACGACGAGCTCCTGCCTGACGACGTCGTCCGACTGGCCCAGGCCGCGGCCGAAGTCCTCTCCCCGGCCGGCCCGGTTGTGATCGGCCGCGACACCCGAGAATCAAGTGCCGAATTCGCCGCGGCATTGGCCGCTGGTTTCAGCTCGGTCGGAGTTCCCAGCATTGACATGGGAGTGGCCCCCACGCCGGCAGTGGCCTGGGCTTCGGCTCGATTCTCCACGCCGGGGGCCATGGTCTCGGCATCGCACAACCCTTGGTACGACAACGGAATCAAGCTGTTCGGCCCCGAAGGCCGAAAGCTCGACGATGAGGTCCAAGCCGCATTGGAATCGGCGTTGGGCGATTCCGACCGCCCCACAGTGTCCGCACTCGGCACTCCCCGACGAACTTCCGACGGCTCCGGCCTGTTGCAGGAATACCAAGAAGCGGCGGCAGGCACCGCTGATGTTGATGAGCACAACCTCCATGTGGTGGTAGACGCAGCCCACGGGGCAGCTACCGCCGTTCTCCCCGGTCCGCTCCAAGCTCATGGGGTGGCCGTCACCGTGATCAACTCATCCCCCGACGGCCGCAACATCAACCACCGCTGCGGTTCTACCCGTCCGCAAACGGTGGCCCAGGCAGTTCGCAGGCAAAACGCCGACTTGGGCCTCGCTTTCGACGGCGACGCCGACCGGGTGTTGGCCGTGGACCACACCGGCGAGCTGGTCGACGGCGACCAGATCATCGCCATCTGCGCCGCCGACCGCCATCAACAGGGCCGACTGCCCGGCAACACCGTGGTGGTTACCGTGATGACCAACCTCGGCTTTCATCGGGCCATGGCTCTGCGGGGCATCCACGTTGTGACCACCCCGGTGGGCGACCGCCATGTGTGGGCGGCTTTGCAACAAGGCGACTGGGCATTGGGCGGCGAGCAATCGGGCCATGTGATCTTTCCCTCCCTGGCCACCACCGGCGACGGCCTGATCACCGCCTTGCAACTCCTAGAAGTGGTCGCCCGCCGCGGCCTGCCGCTGAAAGAATTGGCCACC
This sequence comes from bacterium, assembly GCA_028819295.1. GTDB lineage: Bacteria > Actinomycetota > Acidimicrobiia > Acidimicrobiales > Bin134 > Poriferisocius. The sequence continues at coordinate 93,893 of JAPPMA010000019.1, forward strand.
GGGGCCATGACCAAGATGCCCCAAGTGCTCCACAATGTGGCCCTCGGACCCGACCCCATCGATGAAAACCGCCTGTCGGCCGCGGTCGCCGCTGCCGAACAAACTCTCGGCGCCAACGGTCGAATTCTGGTCCGCCCCTCCGGCACCGAGCCCGTTATCCGCATCATGGTCGAAGCCGAAACCCCGCAGATCGCCAACTCTGTCGCCGGCGATGTCGCCTCGGCGATCAATCAATAGAACCGATTCACCACTAACCTTGGGCGAGATGTGCGGCATTGTCGCGGTGGTCCGGCGCTCGTCACGGCGTGTTCCCCCGACCTCGGCCGAGGTCCTTGACCTCTTGAGTCCGGTGGTCGTGTCTCTGCGCGACCTGAATGGCACCGACAACCTGGCCGGACGCATCAGCGCTGGCGCTGAGAACTTGATCCAAGCCGACCGCTTGCTCCAGGGCACCGCCGGGCTTCAGGCGCTGTTGGCCGAAAAGCCGCTGCGGGCCACCATCCGGGCCACGCTGAGCGAGATCGACCGACTGATCCTCGCCCTGGAAACCGACCTCGACCGATCGGCCGGTAACCGGGCCTCAGAGGCAGTCAACGCCGCGCTGCTTCAGATGAAAGATGCCGTGTGGGCCATCAGCAACGATCGGCTCGAGCCCGCTGACGCGGTGGCTGATTTGGCCGGGTCCACCGCCGGCAAAGCCGCACTGGCGGCATTCAGCTCGGTGCAGGTCACCCTGTCGGCGCTCGACCGCCTAGAGGTCAGGGGCCGGGACTCGGCAGGGCTCCACTTGCTGATCAGCGACCACGGTCTCGACCCCGCCGCCCCGGCGGTGGCCGCCGCTCTGGCTGAGCGAGCCGCCGATCCGCTGTTCCGATCAGGCTCGGTGCGTTGGGCCAAAGGCTGCTTGAGCTTTGTCTACAAGGCCGCCGCCGAAATCGGCGAGCTCGGCGACAACACCGCCGCCCTGCGAGCCGCCATCGCTTCCGACGAGCTGCTGGCCGCCGCAGTGGACACCCCAGGGGCTTCCGCTGTGGTCATCGGGCATACCCGCTGGGCCAGCGTGGGCATGATCAACGAGGCCAACGCCCATCCGCTCAACTCCGAACGGGCTGATGGCCTCTCCCGGCCCTACACCATCGGCGCTCTGAACGGCGATGTCGACAACCACACCGATCTGGTGGCAGACCATGGCCTGAGCCTGGACACCGGCATCACCACCGATGCCAAGGTCATCCCCTCCCTCTGGTCTGCTCGGTTGACCGACCCGGCCAACTCCGTCGACGCATTCCGTCGAACGGTGGCCGATCTGCACGGCTCGGTGGCCATCGCCAGCCAGACTGCGTCGGATCCTGGCCAGCTGCTCCTGGCCTTGCGAGGCAGCGGCCAGGCCCTGTACATCGGCGCCGCTGAGGACGCCTACGTCGTGGCCAGTGAGCCTTACGGTCTGGTAGAGCAATCCAACCGCTATCTCCGCATGGATGGCGAAACCCCGTCCGACCCGGAAAACGCAGCCTCTAGCCGAGGCCAAGTTGTGGTTCTCAACCGCGACCACGCCGGAGACCTGGCCGCGGTCCAGCGGTTCTCCTACGACGGCACGCCGCTGCCGGTGGCCGATACCGACATTGCCGCGGCCGAGATCACCACTCGCGACGTTGACCGCCGGGGCTTCCGCCACTATCTGCTCAAAGAGATCACTGAGTCGCCCGAGTCCTTCCGCAAGACCCTGCGAGGCCGAATCGTCACCATGCAGAGCGACCTGCACATGCCGTCCCTGGCGGTGAATCTGGGGCCCGAGACGCTCCCCGACCACCTTGTGCATCGCCTGGCCAGCCAGCAAATTGCCAAGATCATGGTGATTGGCCAGGGAACCGCCGCAGTGGCCGGCCACAGCCTGGCCCACTTCCTCCGCAATGAATTGCCCGACCGACAGGTCAGCTCCGTTCTGGCCACCGAACTGTCGGGGTTCGGGATGCAGGCTGACATGAGCGACACCCTGGTCATCGCCATCAGCCAATCGGGCACCACCACCGACACCAACCGCACCGTCGACCTGGTGCGGCGGCGAGGAGCGAGCGTCATCGCCATCGTCAACCGCCGCAACAGCGCCCTTTGCGACAAGGCTGACGGGGTTTTGTACACCTCCGACGGCCGGGATGTGGAGATGAGCGTTGCCTCCACCAAGGCCTTCTACTCCCAGGTGGCCGCCGGCGTGCTGCTGGCTGTGGCTCTGGCCGACGCCGCCAACGGGGGCCAGCCAGCCGACCTCCGCCAGCACGAGCGCCGCCAGCAATTGCTGGCCTCCCTACGCGATCTTCCCGAGGCCATGGCCGGCGTGCTGGGCTTCCACGATCGCATCGCCGACATCGTCCGCCGCCACGCGCTGGGCCGCACCTACTGGGCTGTCGTGGGCAACGGGCTCAACCGGGTTGCCGCCGAGGAGGTCCGCATCAAGCTCTCGGAGCTGTGCTACAAGTCCATCGCCTGCGACACCACCGAGGACAAGAAGCACATCGACCTGTCGTCGGAACCGCTGATCCTGGTATGCGCCGCCGGCCTGCTCAACTCCACGGCCGACGACGTGGCCAAAGAGGTGGCCATCTTCCGGGCCCACAAGGCGGCGCCCATTGTGATCACCAGCGGCACCGAAGCCCGCTTCGACGCCGCTGCGGAGGTGATCGCCACCCCTACTACCACCTCGCCCGAACTGGCCTTCGTATTGGCCACCATGGTGGGCCACCTGTTCGGGTATGAATCGGCGCTGGCCATCGACGAATTGGCCCAACCTCTGCGGGAGACCCGAGCCGCCATCGAAGCCGAGGTGGCTGCCAGCGATGCTGCCAATGCTGCCGAAATCGACAGTCAGGAGATGCTGGCCAGGCTTCGCTCGCAGTTCGCCCCCGCCGCCCAGCAGTTTTTCCAAGATCTGCGCCAAGGCCGCTACAACGGCTGCCTCGAAGCCGGCACCGCGGCCGAAATGGCCTCCATGTACCGCTATGCGCTGGGCATCGCCCCGCTCGACGCCTATCAGCTGGAGCGGGGGCGGGTGGGCACCCCGGCGGTGGTGCTGGAAGACCTCACCGCCATGCTCACCGTGGCCGTGGGTGAACTGACCCGGCCGGTGGACGCCATCCGCCATCAGGCCAAGACCGTTACCGTCGGGATTTCCCGGGCCGAGGAATCGCTGATGGAGCTGCCGTTGGTCCGAACCGCCCTCGACGCCGGCGCCCCTCGCCACCAGCTCAGCTACCAGACTCTGCGCACTCTGACTGCGCTCGACCCCGCCGTCGCCGAGGTCACCGGCTACATCCGGTATGCCATCAGCGGCGATCCAGAAGCGGCCAACACCACCATCCATGTGGTCGACCGGGGCGGCATCACCGTGGGGCTGGCCTCCCGTACCGAACGCGATCCCACTCTGCGGGGCAGCAAGCACCTGGTGGCGATCGAGCGTGAAGTTCTGGCTGCTCGGGGCCGCTCTGACGGCCGGGCCATCGTGCTGATCCCCGAGGTCAAAGACCGCCAGGCCACCGGGCTCACCCTGCTGCACGTGCGATTTCAACCCAGCCTGTCGCCGGAGACGGCTCAGCAGGTGCTGGAGGGCTATCGGAACCGGTTTGCCGCCCTGCGCGACGAGGTCACCGAAACCGAACCCGACTTCCGCCTCGACCGACTGGGCCATATCAGCACCGAAGACCTCCTCCTGGAGCCGTTGACCGATCTGGCTGACCGCTGGCGTCCGTGATCCCCATCGTCACCCCGGCTGAGATGGCCGCCATCGATGCGGCCGCCCCTGAGCCCGTCGAGGAGCTGATTGAGCGGGCCGGGGCCGCGCTGGCCCGAACCGCACTGGACATGCTGGGGGGAGGCTATGGCCGGCGGGTGACGGTGCTGGCCGGCAAGGGCAACAACGGCGCCGACGGACGGGCCGCAGCCCAGCGGTTGCGCCGCCGGGGTGTCCGAGTGGCGGTTGTCGATGCTGTCGACGCCCCCGACTCGCTGCCCGCAGCCCACTTGGCTATCGATGCCGCTTACGGCACCGGCTTGCGCCGACCCTATTCCCCACCCGGTCCCGCGCCATCGCTCGACAATCCCGACCAGGCTGCGCCGATCCTGGCCGCTGACATCCCCTCGGGAGTAGACGGTTTGACCGGTGAGATCCCCGGAGACGCCTGGGCCGCGACTCAAACCGTGGCCTTTGGTGCGCTCAAGCAGGGGTTGATCCTCCATCCCGGCGCACAGCACTGCGGACAGATCACGGTGGCCTCCATCGGCCTCGATGCGTCAGGCGCCCGAACCCATCTGGTTGCCGCCGACGATGTGGACCGCTGGCTGCCGGTGCGGCCCGTCGTAGCCCACAAGTGGAAGACCGCCTGCTGGGTCATCGCCGGGTCGCCGGGCATGACCGGAGCCGCTCATTTGGCCGCCACCGCCGCACTGCGAGGCGGATCGGGTTACGTGCGGCTCAGCACTCCCGGCCTCGATGCTGCCGATCTTCTCGCTGGTCCCGCCGCGCCCACCGAGGCTGTCGGCCATCCCCTGCCGGCTGACGATTGGGGGCCCATTGTGGATGCCGACGAACTGGCCCGCTTCAAGTCCATGCTGGTCGGGCCCGGGTTGGGCCGACACCCCGGCAACGTCCAAGCGATCCGCGATCTCGTCGCCAAAGTTCAGCTGCCCCTGGTAGTGGACGGCGACGGCCTCAACGCTCTGGGCCCCGATGCGCCCGAGCTGCTGATCAATCGCACCGCCCCCACCGTGCTCACCCCCCACGACGGGGAATACCGCATCCTCACCGGCACGGTCCCCGATGCCGACCGATTCGCCGCCGCCCGCTCGCTGGCTGCCGCCACCGGTGCGCTCGTTTTGCTCAAAGGCCCCACCACCGTGGTGGCCCATCCCGGCGGCGACGCACTGGCCGTTACCAGCGGTGACGCCCGGCTGGCCACCGCCGGCACTGGCGACGTGTTGGCCGGACTCATCTGCGGCCTGCTCAGCACCGGTGCTGAGCCCATGCATGCCACCGCCGCCGCAGCCTGGCTTCACGGCAAGGCCTCCACCGCCTGCCCACTGGCCGGGACGAAGGCATCCGACCTGCTCTCTGTCCTGCCCCAAGTATTGGAGGCCGCCGCCCATCAGGAAACGGTGAGATGAGGCCGACTTGGGCCGACATCAGCCTTTCGGCCATTACCCACAACGTGAGGCTCTTGGCCGAGCTCGTCCATCCCGTCGAGCTTTGCGCGGTGGTCAAAGCCGATGCCTACGGGCACGGCATGGTCCCGGTCGCCCGGACCGCGGTGGATGCGGGCGCGAGCACTCTGGCCGTGGCCCTGGTGGATGAGGGCCGACGACTTCGTGAGGCCGGGATCGGCACCCCTGTCCTCCTCTTGTCGGAGCCCCGGCCCAATGAGTTCGCCCAAGTGGTCGAGTTCGGGCTCACCCCCACCGTGTACCAGGGGGAGGGGCTGGCGGCCGCCGCCGCGGCCGCGGCCGCCGCCAACGAGCGCCTCGATGTGCATCTCAAGGTCGATACCGGCATGTCCAGGGTCGGCGCGCCGTCGGCCGAAGTCATGATGCTGGCCGATGCCATCGCCGGCCGCGACACGCTGGAACTGGCCGGAGTGTGGACCCATTGCGCGGTGGCTGACGAGCCCGACAATCCGTTCACCGCCTACCAGATCGAGCAGTTCAACCTGCTGCTCTCGCGTTTGCGGCACGCCGGCCACAACGGATTCTGCCGCCACCTGGCCAACTCGGCCGTGGCCATGGTGCATCCCGCCGGTCGGTTCGACATGGTGCGCTGCGGCATCGCCATCTATGGCATACCCCCATCGCGGGCATTGGACGGCTGCCTGCCGCTTCAGCCGGCCATGACCCTTCGCACCGAGGTGTCCATGGTCAAAACGATCGCCGCGGGCACCCCGGTGTCCTACGGCCATCATTACACCGCCCCCGCCGACACCCAGCTTGCCACCATCCCCATCGGTTACGCCGATGGCTGGACCCGACGCCTCGGCGTGAACGGGGGCGAGGTGCTGATCGGCGGTCGCCGATGCCCCATCGCCGGGGTGGTGACCATGGACCAAACCATGGTGGACTGCGGTCTCGACCTCCCCGTGTCACCCGGCGACGAGGTGGTCCTGTTGGGACGCCAAGGCAGCGAGGAGATCACCGCCACCGAGATCGCCGAGCGCATCGACACCGTGGCCTACGAAGTTGTCTGCCACCTGGGCCGACGCGTTCCCCTGCGTTTTCTCTGAATGACAGGACCCCCAATGACTGGACCCGCCGCCCGAACTCACCCGCGTTTTCTCTAGCGGGACGGCGGCATTGTGCCCGGCACCCCCACGGTGTACTCGGGGTTGGTCTCGTTGATGATCGACTCGGTGCGGGCGGCGATCCTCTCTTTGAAGTCAGGGTGGGGAAAGATCCAGAACTTGTCGTCACGCACCGCGTCGAACACCAATTCGGGAATCTGCGCCGGGTCGGTTCCCTCGTCAATGGCGTTGATCAGGGTCGTGTGGAAGGCGGCCGCCTCGGCGTCAGCAGACATGGGGCCGCAGGTGTCGTCGTAGGTGTCGGGGCGGTTGCGCTCGGCCCGGAAGATGCCGGTGGCCACCGGACCGGGGCACAGGCACGACACCCCGATCGGCGCTCCGATCATGTGCAACTCCCTGTGCAGAGCTTCGGCAATGGCCACCGCCCCGTACTTCGAGGTGGTGTAAGGCCCAAGCAGCCCCCCGGAGGTAAGGCCGCCCACCGAGGCGGTGATCACCACATGGCCGTCTTCGCCCTTCTCCAGCATCCGGGGCACGAAACTCCGCACGCCGTGGATCACTCCCCACAGATTCACATCCAGCACCCAGCGCCAGTCGTCCACTGTGTTCTCCCAGGTGAATCCCCCGGTAAGCACGCCGGCGTTGAGATGCACCAGGTGGATGCCGCCGAACCGCTCCATGGCCGCGTTGGCCAACGCCTCATTGGCGTCGGGGCTGGTCACGTCGGTCAGCATGAGCTGGGCGTTCTCCAAGCCTCCCACCGTCTCGGCCAGCCCGGCCTCGTCGATATCGCCAGCGAGAACGTGCATCCCCTCTGAGGCCGCTTTGCGCACCATGGCCCGGCCCATGCCGCTGGCCGCCCCGGTGATCACCGCCACCTTCCCAGCCAAATCCCTCATATCAACCCCCTATTGGTTGTGTTCAGTCACCGTCATCTTGGCCCACCGAGCGGATGGCTGCCTCCCATTGGTCGTGTTCAATCACCGTCATCTTGGCCCACCGAGCGGATGGCTGCCTCCACGGCGGCTGCTGCCATCAGGTGAACCAGCCCGAAATCTGCCTCTACCTGGCCGGTGGCGCCAACCACCAGCGCGTCCCCATCGCCGTCGGTGTGGGCGGGCAGCAAAGCCCGGGCCATGCCGCTGTGTCCGCTGCGCGCCACCCGGTAGCAGCCCAGCTTGTCGAGCTTCGCGTTGGTGGCGATCACCCCGATGGTGGTGTTGGCAGGAGCGAGGGGATCATCCCCATCGGCAAACGGATCGGCCGGCTGGTGCTCATAGGCATCTGTCACCAACGAATCGACCACGAGGCCGTCGTTGATGGCACCCGAGGCGTTGACCGCCACCAACGCCCCCACCCGCACATCATCCACCTCGAGCAGTGCGCTCCCCAGACCCCCGAGCTCGCGGTTCTGCGCGCCCCGCCACTTGTTCATGGTGGCACCGGTTCCTGCTCCTACCCGTCCCAGCACAGGCAAGTCATCGCGGGCCGCCTCAGCGGCGGCGTAGCCGGCGTCAGGCCCGGGGCGCGCCGAGCCGTCGCCCTCGGTCAGGTCGTAGAGCGACAGGCCCACCACGATGGGCACCCGGCCGCCTCGGGTCTCGAACCCCCGGCCCTGCTCCTCGCACCACCGCATCACCCCGTCGGCCGCCGCCAACCCGAATGCCGAACCCCCCGACAGCACCACCGCGTCCACCCGGCCCACCGTCCGCTCGGGCGCCAGAAGGGCGAACTCCCGAGTCGCGGGCGCGCTCCCCCGAATCTCCCCCGAAGCTGTCGTCCCGTCGGGAAACACCACCACCGTGCATCCGGTGAGGGCCTCCTCGTTGGTCCAGTGCCCCACCAGCACCCCCCTGCCAACTCCCAACATCACCGCCGACCGTACCGCATGCCCGACCTGAGAACCCGGCCAAACCTTGTTCGGCCATTGCCCCAGACTCTCGTAGACTGGGCCGATGGCAGCTCCTCGGGATCCCACTCATGATGAGATCAGGTCCCAACTCAATCTCGGCGAAGATGGCTATTGGGAATTCAAGGAGGCACGGTTCTCCGACAACAAGGTCAAAGGCCCAAAGCAAGATGATCTAGCGGACGAAATGGCAGCTTTTTCCAACTCCAACGGCGGCATCATGCTGTGCGGTGTAACTGATGATGGCCACGTTCAGGGTATGGATCGCGGGCAGTTGGATGCACTTGAGACGGTCCTTCACCAAGCTTGTGCTGATTCGATCAAGCCTTTTATATCACCAGTCATTCTTCGCAAAGAGCTAGACGGCAAAGCCCTTCTGCTCATAGAAGTGCCTGAAGGCGACTCGCTGCATGAGAGCCCTGGAGGATGCTACAAGCGAGTAGGGAGCAAGAAACAGCAAATGGACAGCGACGAGCAGCTCCGTTTGGCTCAACGACGTAGACAGGCCCGATACCGGTGGTATGACGAACAGCCGGTGCCCGATACCGGCTTTGGCACGCTAGATGAAGTTCTGTGGAAACCGCTGTTGAGTGCCCGTAGTGCAACAAACCCACAAGAAGCGCTTTCGAAATTAAATCTACTGGGAAAAGACGAGCATGGTGTACTTCGGGCCACGGTCGCTGGTATCTTACTGTGCTGCCAGTCGCCTCAAGAATGGCTGCCTCATGCTGAGATTACCGCCACTTGCTATCGCGGCTTTGACCGTTCCTCCGGTCAGCTAGATGCCCAAGTCATCACCGGCCCTATCCATCAGCAAGTAAACCAAGCATTAAGATTCGTCGTGCGAAATATGAGAGTCGCCGCCCACAAGATTCCGGCTCGTGTTGACCTTCAGCAATACAGCGTTCAGGCAGTATTCGAAGCCCTTGTCAACGCTGTTGCCCACCGCGACTATTCCATCCGCGGCAGTCGAATCAGAATCTCCATGTTCTCTGATCGTCTTGAGATTTGTTCGCCGGGCAGTTTGCCGAACAACCTAACTGTTGACGGAATGGCAGAACGTCAGGCTACTCGCAATGAAGTGCTCACATCGGCGCTTGGTCGAATACCGGTTCCTGAACTGCTAGGCCACAGCGACCGACAGTTCTTTTTGGAACGCCGAGGCGACGGTGTACCAATCATCTTGGAAAAAACCCATGAGCTCACTGGACACAGACCTGAGTACAGACTCATCGAAGGCACCGATCTGCTCTTGAACATTCCGGCCGCGAGACTGGAAGCAAACCCAGACCAAGCTTCAATTGTCGTGGAATGTGAGGGGGAACCGCTTCCGAACGTGGAGGTTCTCGCCATCTTCCCCAACAAGACTTGGAAGCAAGCCACCACTGATGTGGACGGCATCGCCTACGTAGACCTGCACTCCACCCACCTGCCGATGACCGTGTTCGCCGGCGTCAATGGCTACACCGCTGGCCACAGCAGTGACTGGGTTCCATTCGAAGGACCTTTGAAATTGGAGCTTTCCCCCCTGCCCAACGGAGGTTCGATCGTGTTCGCCAACGCCACTGGTCACCTGCCCGTTGTGTCGGGACGGCTAAACCCGATATTGGATAACCTCAACCGCTCCTATCTCTACGCCGACAACATCGCCATCAATCAAGGTCTCCAGCAACCAGTGAACTTTCGATTCAACGAAGACTTACTCTTGATCGACGCTGATGGACGCGAAGCTCTAGTGCGTATTATCGATATAGTAGGGCGCTCAGCCTTGCTGCAATACCAGCCTGTCGGCAACACTGACTTCAAAATTCCTTGACCGGAGAGCTTGAGGTTTCCCCCGTTGGCTGGACACTTGGTTTATGCGGCTTGGTAAGGCGTCGACGACGAGTTCGGCGCGGCCGTCCCGTCGGGAAACACCACCACCGTGCATCCGGTGAGGGCCTCCTCGTTGGTCCAGTGCCCCACCAGCACCCCCCTGCCAACTCCCAACATCACCGCCGACCGTACCGCAATGAGGGGGAATCGAGCATTCTCATCAGCCGGTACGGAGCGTATCCTTGTTGCGTGAAGTTGGCATTGGCCGAGGTTGCCGCTGAAGCGGCGGGTTGCACCAAGTGCGGCCTGGCCCAGGGGCGGACACAGGTGGTGTTCGGCATGGGCAATCCCAGTGCCGACCTCATGTTCGTGGGCGAGGGACCCGGTGCCGAGGAAGACAAGCAGGGCCTTCCTTTTGTGGGCCGTTCGGGTAAGCTGCTTGACCGGCTGATGGCCGAGGAGGTCGGGCTGACCCGCGACAGTTGCTACATCGCCAATGTCGTCAAGTGCCGTCCTCCCGACAATCGAGATCCCAAACCCGACGAGATCGACGCCTGCCGACCCTGGCTGGAGCGCCAAGTCGAGCTCATCTCCCCAAGGGTGGTCGTTACCCTGGGCAATTTCTCTTCCAAGCTGCTGCTTGACACCAAAACCGGAATCACCAAGTTGCGAGGCCAGAGCTATCCGATGCCCAACGCCGACGCAGTGATCATCCCCACCTACCATCCGGCGGCAGTGTTGCGGGGCGGAGGCCTCCAAGAGGCCCAGATGCGATCTGACCTGGTTCGAGCCCGCATGGCGATGTCGGCATGATCCGCGCCCGCACCCGCTCCCCGGAAGACACGAAGAATCTGGCCGCCGGCCTGGCCGAGCTGGCCCAACCGGGCGACCTGCTCCTGCTGGTGGGCGACTTGGGCGCCGGCAAAACCACCTTCACCCAGGGATTCGCCGCCGCCTTGGGCGTCAGCGAGCCGGTGACCAGCCCCACCTTCACCCTGGCCCGCGAGTACCGCGGGCGGCTGCTGCTCCATCACCTGGACGTCTTCCGGCTCGACCAGATATCCGAAGTGCTCGACTTGGGCCTGCCCGAACTGCTCGACGGCGACGGGGTCATCCTCATCGAGTGGGGCAACGCCATCCGCCAAGCCCTGCCCAACGACTGCCTCGAAGTGGCCCTCACCTTCGTGGACAACCAAGACGAAGCGCCGGACGAGCGAGTGGTGACGCTCACTGCGGCAGGGTCCCGCTGGCAAGCCCGAATCAACTCAATCAGAAGGGCCGCAACCCGGTGGGCGGAGGACTCAACGTGTTGATCTTGGGCATCGAGTCGGCCACCCAGCAGGTGGGCTGCGCCCTCGGCGGCCACGAAGGGGTGCTGGCCTCGGCCCACAGCGCCCGGGGCCGCCGCCACGCCGAGACCATCGCCCCCCAAATCCAGTTCATCACCCGCCAAGCCCGGATCGAACTGCGAGATGTGGGCTGTGTGGCCGTGGATCTTGGGCCGGGCCTGTACACCGGCCTGCGAGTGGGCATCTCCAGCGCCATGGCCACGGCCTACGCCCTGGCAGTGCCGATGATCGGCGTGTCGAGCCTCGACCTGCTGGCCTTCGCCGTGCGCCACACCAACCGATTGATCGTGGCCGCCATCGACGCTCGGCGCAGTGAGCTGTTCTACGCCTTCTATCGCCAGGTGCCCGCCGGGGTTCAGCGGGTTTCGGATGCCCAGGTGGGCACTCCCGACGATCTGGCCTCCGAGCTGCTGGCCACCAATGAAGAGGTGCTTTTGGTGGGCGACGGCGCCCGGCGATACGCCGACGTGTTCCACCGGCTTCAGAAAACCGAGATCGCCGAGCAGGATCTGGCCCACCCCTCCGCCGCCTCGCTGGTGCAGCTGGCCCACGCCCGGGCGCTGCGGGAGGACTTTGTGAAGCCGTGGGAACTCAAGCCGATCTACCTTCGGGTCCCCGACGCCGACATCAACTGGAGCACCCGATGATCGAGCCTGCTTTCCCATGATTCAAGATCATTTGACTTCACCCATGGCCCTTGGTCGCATGATCGAGCCCATGAAACGGGCACACCTCAGCGAGGTCTTGGCCATCGACGCCCAGTGCTACCCGATTCCCTGGTCCCGAGAAGTCTACGAGTCGGAGTTGGCCCGCACCGGCGACCGGTTCTACGTGGTAGCCCACCACGATCAAGTCGTTGGCCATCCCAACGACAAAACCTCCAGCCCCAAACGAGTGGTTGGCCACGGCGGGGTGGCCTTCGAGAAGAGCAATGCCCACATCACCACGGTTACGGTGTCGCCCGACTGCCGCGGCCAAGGCATCGGCGCGCGGCTGTTCTTGGCTCTCGCGCTGGCCGCCCGCCGCCGCAAGACCAGCCTGGTATTGGAGGTGGCCGTCGACAATCCCGCCGCCCAAGCCCTGTACCGACGCTTCGGGCTCGCCCCGGTGGGCGTCCACCGGGGCTACTACGCCGACATGGGCCTCTCGCCCGACGCCATCGTGATGCGAGCCGACGGCATCCACCAACCCGACTACGCCAACCGCCTCACCAACATCGCGGTAGAACTGGACTGCACATGACCGCACAAGACACTTCAACTGAACCCACCGACATCGTGTTGGGCATCGAGACCTCTTGCGACGAGACCGCGGCTGCCGTGGTCTCCGGCCCATCCGACGTGTTGTCGTCGGTGATCAGCAGCCAGGTTGACCTGCACGCCCGCTATGGCGGCGTGGTCCCGGAGATCGCCAGCCGGGCCCATGTGGAGCTGCTCGTGCCGGTGGTGGCCCAAGCGGTGATCGAAGCGGGGCTCAGCGACCACGATGTGGAGGCGGTGGCCGCCACCGCCGGCCCCGGCCTTGTCGGCTCGCTCTTGGTGGGGGTGAGCGCGGCCAAGTCGCTGGCCCTGGTCTGGGATGTCCCGTTCGTGGCCGTAAACCACCTGGAGGCCCACCTCTACTCCTCGTTCCTGGAGGATCCCGATCTGGAGCTGCCGGTGGTGGTGCTGCTGGTGTCCGGCGGCCACACCCTGCTGGTGTTGATGGAGGCGTTCGGCCGCTATCGGCTCATCGGCCAAACCCTGGACGACGCCGCCGGCGAGGCGTTCGACAAAGTAGCCCGCTTCATGGGCCTGGGCTATCCCGGCGGCCCGGTCATCGACCGGCTGGCCATGGACGGCGATCCTGGGGCGGTGGCCTTCCCCCGCCCCATGTACGACGACGGCTACGACTTCTCCTTCAGCGGCCTCAAGACGGCGGTCGTCAACCACGTGAGAAGCCACCCCAACCTCGACGAGGCTGACGTCTCGGCGTCGTTTCAAGAAGCAGCGGTGGACGTGCTGGTCCACAAAGCCCGCAAGGCCGCTGAGGAGTTCGGAGCCAAAGGGCTCTGCCTGGCCGGAGGGGTGGCGGCCAACTCCTCCTTGCGGGAGCGTTTGCTCGACGCCTGTGTGGCCGCGGGCATCAGCGGATACTTGCCCAGCCGCTCCATGTGTACCGACAACGCGGCCATGGTGGCCGCCGCCGGCTGGCAGCGACTTCAACTCGACGGTCCCTCATCTCTGGAAGTCGGCGCCGACCCCAACCTCCCCCTTCCCTTCATCTAGCCGACAGGCAGCGGCCCGCCTGCCTTTCGGCGCCGGCATCCTGCCCAACGAACCAATGGCCTGAGTTGGCCTCCAAGCCGTCCACGGCCTACGCTTAGCACTCGCCTATCGAGAGTGCTAACGCTCAAATATCAACCCCTTGGAGGCCAAGATGGCTCTGATGCCCCTTGATGACAGGATTGTTGTCCGCCCCGGCGAATCTGAGGAGATGACCGCCAGCGGCCTAGTCATCCCCGACACCGCCAAAGAGAAGCCCCAGCAGGGCGAGGTTCTCGCCGTGGGTCCGGGCAAGCGGTCGGAGAACACCGGCGACCTGATCCCGGTGGGCGTCTCCGTCGGCGACACCGTGGTCTACAGCAAGTTCGGCGGCACCGAGATCACCGTGGACGGCGAGGATCTGCTGATCCTGTCGGCCCGCGACGTGCTCGCCATCGTCAAGTAGCCAAGATGACGAAGATCCTCAAATTCAGAGAAGAGGCCCGCCACGGCCTCGAGTCCGGCGTCAACCAGCTAGCCGACGCGGTCAAGGTGACCCTGGGTCCCAAGGGCCGCAACGTGGTCCTCGACAAAAAGTTCGGCGCCCCCACCATCACCAACGACGGCGTGTCCATCGCCCGCGAGGTGGAGCTGGACGACAAGTTCGAGAACATGGGCGCCCAGCTCATGAAAGAGGTGGCCACCAAGACCAACGACATCGCCGGCGACGGCACCACCACCGCCACCGTGCTGGCCCAGGCCATGGTCCACAACGGACTGCGGAATGTGGCCGCCGGGGCCAATCCTATGAGCCTCAAGCGGGGTATCGAACAGGCGGTGGCCGCCGCGGTGAAGTCCTTGGCCGACCAGTCCCAGGACATCTCCCAAAAGGAGGAGATCTCCCAGGTGGCCTCCATCTCGGCCGCCGACACCGCCATCGGCGATGTCATTGCCGATGCCATCGACAAGGTGGGCAAAGACGGCGTGGTGACCGTGGAGGAGTCAAACACCTTCGGCATGGAGCTCGACTTCGTGGAGGGCATGCAGTTCGACAAGGGCTTCTTGTCGCCATACTTCGTGACCGACCCCGAGCGCCAAGAGGCCGTGCTGGACGAGCCCTACATCCTGTTCAACCAGGGCAAGATCAGCTCGGTGCAAGACTTGCTGCCCGTGCTGGAGAAGATCATGCAGACCGGCAAGCCGCTGTTGATCATCGCTGAGGACGTGGAGGGCGAGGCCCTGGCCACCCTGGTGGTGAACAAGATCAGGGGCACGTTCAACTCCGTGGGCGTCAAGGCCCCCGGTTTCGGCGAGCGCCGCAAGGCCATGCTCCAAGACATGGCCATCCTCACCGGCGGCCAGGTGGTGGCCGAGGAGGTCGGGCTAAACCTGGAGGGCGTCACCCTCGATCTTTTGGGCACCGCCCGCAAGGTGATCGTCACGAAGGACGACACCACCATCGTGGAGGGCGCAGGCGCCAAGGCCGACGTCGACGGCCGGGTGGCCCAGATCCGCCAGGAGATCGACAACACCGACTCCGACTGGGATCGGGAGAAGCTCCAAGAGCGCTTGGCCAAGCTGGCCGGTGGCGTGGCCGTCGTTCAGGTGGGCGCCGCCACCGAAGTGGAGCTCAAGGAGAAGAAGCACCGGATCGAGGATGCGCTGTCGGCCACTCGGGCCGCCATCGAGGAGGGCGTGGTCGCCGGGGGCGGCACTGCCCTGCTGCGGGCCCGCCCAGCGGTGGCCGAGGTGGTCGACAACCTGAGCGGCGACGAGGCCACCGGCGCCAAGATCGTGCTCGACGCGCTGACCGTGCCGTGCTCCCTCATCGCATCCAACGCCGGCTTCGAGGGTTCCATCGTGGTGCGCGACATCGAGAACTCCTCCGGCACTGTCGGGTTCAACGCCGCCACTGGCGCCACCGAGGACTTGGTGACCGCCGGCGTCATCGATCCGGCCAAGGTGACCCGAGCCGGATTGCAGAACGCGGCCTCCATCGCCGCCATGCTGCTCACCACCGAGGCCCTGGTGGCCGACAAGCCCGAGCCCCCTGCCCCCCCGATGCCCCCCGGCGGCGACCCCATGGGCGGCATGGGCGGCATGGGCGGCATGATGTAGCCATTCGGCTGCATCAACAACCCAAGTATCACTTCCGGGGCCACCAGCAGGTTTCCGCGGCCTGTCGGCAACAATGGCACTCATGGCTGGGCGACCGAACCACATGACCCCAGAGGAATTCCGGGAGCGGGGCTACCAAGCGGTGGACTGGGTGGCCGACTACATGGCGCGACTTGGCGAATTTCCGGTCAAGTCTCCAGTGGAGCCGGGCGACATCCGGGCCATGCTGCCCGCTGAGGCACCTGAACACGGCGAGGACTTTGCTGACGTGCTGGCCGATCTCGACCGGGTCATTTTGCCCGGCATCACCCATTGGCAGGCCCCGGGCTTCTTCGCTTACTTCCCGGCCAACGCCAGCGGACCATCGGCGCTGGCCGATCTTGTGTCCTCAGGCCTCGGCGCTCAGGGAATGTTATGGGACACCGGCCCCGCGGTGACCGAACTGGAGCAACACGTCCTCGACTGGCTGGCCGTCGAGATGGACCTACCCGAGAAGTTCCAGGGCAAGGGCGTCATCCAGGACAGCGCGTCCAGCAGCACGCTGTGTGCCATCCTCGCCGCGCGGCAACGGGCCGGCGGCATCGACGCCCTCCCCGATCTGGTGGCCTACACCTCGGAGCAGGCCCATCTGTCAATAGCCAAGGGGTTGCGAGTGGCCGGCATCCCCGACGAGCGAGTGCGCTTCATCGCCACCACCCCAGACTTCGCCATGCGAGCCGACCACTTGGCCTATGAGGTCGTCAACGACCAGAAGAACGGCCTGACCCCATTCTTTGTAGCCGCCACCGTGGGAACCACCTCCACCACCGCCATCGATCCGGTGACTGAGGTGGGCTGGGTGGCGGAAAACTTCAACGCCTGGCTGCATGTGGATGCCGCCTTCGCTGGATCTGCGGCACTCTGCCCCGAGATGCGGTTCCTCAATACGGGGCTGGAAAAGGCCGACAGCTACGTGTTCAACCCCCACAAGTGGCTGCTCACCAACTTCGACTGCTCGGCGTTCTATGTGGCCGATCGGGCCAGCCTCAACGAGGCGCTGTCCATCACCCCTGAGTACCTGCGCAACCCGGCCAGCGAGTCGGGAGCAGTGGTGGACTACCGCGACTGGCAGGTGCCTCTGGGGCGGCGATTCCGGGCCCTCAAGCTGTGGTTCGTGCTTCGCCACTACGGCCTGGAAGGACTGCGGGCCCACATCCGCCGCCATATCGCTTGGGCCGCCGAACTCACCGAGTGGGTGGACGCCGACGACCGATTTGAGCTGGCCGCCCCCACCGTGGTCAGCCTGGTGTGCTTCCGGCACGCTGAAGGCAATAGCGCCACCCAACAGGTTCTGGACACGGTAAACCAGTCCGGCCGGGCCTACCTAACCCCCACCACCGTCAACGGCCAGCTCGTCTTGCGGGTAGCCATTGGCAGCCCTCAAACCGAGCGCCAGCACATCGAGGAACTCTGGAATCTTGTCCAATTGGCCGCTTGATTTCTCCCCTGCGCTGAACGGAGTGTAAATCCCCCTGTAGGCGGCTTCAAGGCTTTAGAATCCGTAGTTTCCAAACAAAAGGGGCGTCGCGATGGCCGAGGTGGAGATCGGGCTGGGCAAGACCGCTCGGCGGGCGTACGGATTCGACGACATCGCCATTGTTCCCACCCGCCGAACCCGCGACCCCGAGGATGTGAGCATCGCCTGGGAGATCGACGCCTACCGCTTCGACCTTCCCCTTATGGCCTCGGCCATGGACGGTGTGGTCAGCCCCGAGACCGCCATCGCCATCGGACAACTCGGCGGCGTGGGAGTGCTCAATCTCGAGGGCCTGTGGACCCGCTATGAAGATCCCGAGCCGGTTCTGGACGAGATCGCTTCCCAGCCTCCGGAGAAGGCCACCCTGCGCATGCAGGAGCTCTATGCCGAGCCCATCAAACCCGTGCTGATCGGCAAGCGCATCCGCCAGATCAAAGACGCCGGGGTGATCTCCTGCGCCTCGGTCACCCCCCAGCGAACCGAGCAGCTCGCCCCTCACATGCTGGCCGCCGAGCTCGACCTCATGGTCATCCAGGGAACGGTGGTCACCGCCGAGCACAAGTCCAAGAACCACGAGCCGCTGAACCTCAAGCAGTTCGTTCGACGCCTGGAGATCCCAGTGATTGTGGGCGGATGCGCCAGCTACGACGCTGCGCTTCACCTCATGCGTACCGGTGCGGCCGGCATCCTGGTAGGCGTCGGGCCGGGCCAAGCCTGCACTACCCGAGGCGTGCTGGGCATCGGCGTACCCCAGGCCACCGCCATCGCCGATGCCCGGGCCGCCCGGATGCGACATCTCGACGAGACCGGGGTGTACGCGCACATAATCGCCGACGGGGGTATGGCCACCGGCGGCGACATCGCCAAGGCCATCGTGTGCGGTGCCGACGCGGTGATGATCGGCTCCCCGCTGGCCGCCGCCCACGAGGCCCCCGGCCGGGGCCACCACTGGGGCATGGCCACCTTCCATCCCACCCTGCCCCGGGGCGCCCGGGTGCAAACCAGCCCGCGAGGCACTCTGGAGGAGATTCTGGTCGGCCCGGCCAAGGAGAACGACGGGCGCCTCAACCTGTTCGGCGGTCTGCGCACCTCCATGGCCACCTGTGGCTATGAATCGCTCAAGGAGTTCCAGAAGGCCGACATCATGATCGCCCCCTCCCTGCAAACCGAGGGCAAATCCCTCCAGCGGTCCCAGGGCATCGGGATGGGCCGTTGAGCCTCCCCGCTGAAGGCGCCAGCCGAGACCATCCGGTCTTGGTGGTGGATTTCGGAGCCCAGTACGCCCAGCTCATCGCCCGCCGAGTACGCGAAGCCCACATCTACAGCGAGATCGTCCCCCACACCATCAGCGCCAACGAGATCACCGAGCGCCAGCCCGGCGCGGTGATCTTCTCCGGCGGCCCCAAATCGGTCCACATCGAGGGATCGCCCCGCATCGACCCCGACATCTACCGCCTGGGCATTCCCATCCTGGGCATCTGCTACGGCGCCCAGCTCATTGCCGCCCAGCTCGGCGGGGAGGTGTCCCGCACCGGCATCGGCGAGTACGGCCGCACGGCCATGACAGTGAGAACTCCCAGTCTTCTCTTCGGCCCCGATGAAGACGAAACGGCTGCCGACGATGGCAGGCAAGACCCCGACACGCTGTTCGGCCCCGAAGAGGACACCGAGCGCCCGGTATGGATGAGCCACTTCGACTCCATCTCCACCCCGCCCGACGGCTTTGTGGTCACCGCCTCCACCCCGCAGGCCCCGGTGGCCGCCCTCGAGCATCCCAACCAGCGCATCTTCGGGGTCCAGTTCCACCCCGAGGTGGCCCATACTCCGGGCGGGCAGGCGGTGCTGGAGCGGTTTTTATATCAGGGTGCCGGGCTGGCCCCCTCGTGGACCACCGAGTCGTTCATCGACGAAGCGGTGGCCGCCATCCGGGCCCAGATCGGCGGCGGGCGAGCAGTGTGCGGACTCAGTGGCGGGGTGGACTCGGCGGTGGCCGCCGCTTTGGTCCACCGGGCGGTGGGCCACCAGCTCACCTGCGTGTTCGTGGACACCGGCCTGATGCGCCAAGACGAGGGCCAGCAGGTGATCGACGCCTTCCGCCGCTCCCAGGGTATCGAGCTGATCGCGGTGGACGCCGCCGACCGGTTCTTCGACGCCCTGGTCGGGGTGATCGACCCCGAGGAGAAGCGCAAGATCATCGGCGAGCTGTTCATCCGCATCTTCGAGGAGGCCGCCAACCAGGTGGATGGCGCAGCCTTCTTGGTGCAAGGCACCCTGTACCCCGACGTGATCGAGTCGGGCTCCGACTCGGCCGCCAAGATCAAGAGCCACCACAACGTGGGCGGCATCCCCGAGGAGATGGACTTCGAGTTGGTGGAGCCGCTGCGCGACCTGTTCAAAGACGAGGTGCGTGCCGTGGGCCACGAACTGGGATTGCCCGACGAGATCGTGTGGCGCCACCCCTTCCCCGGCCCCGGCCTCGGAGTTCGGGTGATCGGGGAGGTCACCCCGTCCAAGGCGGCCCTTTTGGCCCAGGCCGACGCCATCGTCCGAGCCGAGATCACCGCGGCCGGGGTGGAGCGGGAGGTGTGGCAGGCCTTCGCCGTGCTGCCCGACATCCGCACCGTGGGCGTGATGGGCGACGAGCGCACCTACGGCCAGGTGGTGGTCATCCGGGCGGTGACCAGCGAGGACGCCATGACCGCCGACTGGGCTCGGCTTCCCTACGAGCTGTTGGAGAAGATGTCGAGCCGGATCATCAACGAGGTGGACGGCATCAACCGGGTGGCCTACGACATCACGTCCAAACCCCCCGGCACCATCGAGTGGGAGTGATCGCCGCCAAGCCGGCGGCAAGCAGCTAGGCGGCTCGGGTGGTGATGAGCTGCACCCGCTGCGGGGTGTCGGTCTTCATGTTGTCCAGCTCATCGGTGTAGAAGAACTTCTCCTCGCCGAACGCCGGGCGCAGCTCGTCGAGCCACGACGCCTTCTCGTCGTAGGCGGCGAAGAACAGCCGGTTCACCCAATCGGGGTCGCGGCCCTGCACGAACTTGAGGCCGATCACCTTCTCACCGCCAATCTCGGCGACACCGTCCACCAGCACCTTGCCCGGGGTGGCCGACATCGACGGTCCCCGCCAGGTTCGGGCCAGCCCCGACACCTGCTTATAGGCGTCGGTGTAGATCTGATAGGCCTCCACCAACGGAACCTCGAAGTACCGCTTGGCCCCGGTGTCGCGCTCCACGAACATGTAGTAGGGCACCGCCCCGAGCTGCACCTCGGTGGTGATCATGTCGGCCCAGGCTTGGGCGCTGTCGTTCACATGGCGGATCAGCGGCGCCTGGCAGCGCACCACCGCACCGGTCTCGATTATGCGCCGCAGCGCCTCCCGGGACACGTCGGTGGCCAGCTCCACCGGATGCGAATAGTGGGCCATGATGGCCAGGTGACGGCCCGAGGCCACGATCTCCTCGAACAGCCGCAGCAGGTCGTCGGCCTCCTCGCCCTCGGTGAATTTGTAGGGCCAGTAGGCCGGTGCCTTGGTGCCGAACCGGATGGTGTCAATCTCCAGGTCGTCGTCCATCAGCGGCTCGGCATAGCGGCGGATCAGCTCGGTGCGCATGATCATCGGGTCGCCCCCGGTGAACAGCACGTCGGAAACCGTGGGGTTCAGCTTGAGATAGGAGACCAGCCGGTCAATCTCCTTGCTGGCGAACTTGAGATCGTCGAGCTGCACGAACTGCGGCCACCTGAAGCAGTAGGTGCAATAGGCGTGGCAGGTCTGGCCCTGGGTGGGGAAGAACAGCACCGTCTCCCGGTACTTGTGCTGTACGCCCTGAACCACCTCTTCCTCCAGATACCCGGCGTTCATCTCCACCTGCCCGGCGGGGTGCGGGTTGAGGCTCAGCTGAATCTCGCGGGCAGCGGCTTTGATCTCGGGCTGCGGCGCCTCGGCTTTGATCATGTCGGCGATGCGGGAGAAGTGCTCCGGGTCGAGCATGCCCTCCTGGGGGAATGTGAGCTGGAACATAGGATCGTCGGGCACGTTGTCCCAGTCGACGAGCTGCTCGCACACGTAGTTGTTGGTCTTGAACGGGAGCACCGAGCCCACCACGCGGGTCACCATCTTCTGGTGGTCGCTCAGCCGGTCGAAGCCGGGGGTGTCCTCCAGGTTGCGGAGCTGGAAGGTGCGAAAGGTGTGCTGTTCGCCGTTGCCGGTGCTCATGTCTATGCCTCCCCATTAGAACGCCGTCGATTCATCTGCGTTGTCGGCGATGATACCAGCTTCTCCGGCATTTGTTGGGGGAGCTGGGTCTGCCACCATAGGGGGGTGCTGACCAAATTCGACGATTTCCCCATCCACCAGACCCCCGACCCCATTTCCACCCCTTCCACCGGGGAGAAGGACTTCTACGAGCGCTACTGGTTCAACGGCTACTCCAAGATCGGCGACATGTACCTCGGTGTGGGCACCGCACGCTATCCCCACCTCGACATCCAGGACTGCGGCATCAGCATCGTCCACAACGGGGTGCAGCACGCCTTCCACGTCTCGGGCCGGGCCAACCCCGAGCCCTCCGACCTCAGCGTCGGCCCGTTCAACCTGGAGATCACCGAGCCCATGAAGGCCTGTCGGGTGGTGCTGGCGCCCAACGACACCGACTTCGCCGCCGACCTCACCTTCGAGGCCCGCACCGCGGCCATCGAGGAGCCCCGCCACCACTGGTCTGACGGCAGCCGCCGGATCATGGACACCACCCGGTTCACCCAGTTCGGCCGCTGGCACGGCTGGATCGAATACGACGGCCAGCGCATGGAGATCGACCGGGCAGCGACCTACGGCACCAAAGACCGCTCCTGGGGCGTGCGCCCGGTGGCCGGCGGCGACAACCGGGGCGCTCCCCAGGCGCCGCGGGCCATGGGGCTGTTCTTCTTGTGGGCCCCCCTGCACTGGGACGACATGTGCAGCCACTACCAGCTGTTCGAGGACACCCTGGGCCGGCCCCGGTTCCACGTGGGCGCCTTTCTGCCCGCCTATGAGTCCCTCGCCGCCAATCCCGGCGTGGAGGATCCCGGCGTGGAACCCATGCACCGCTTAGAGCACCAACTCGAGTTCGAGCCCGGCAGTCGCATGATCAAATCGGCCACTCTGGCCATGACCTCGCTGGAAGACGACACCCGCCACGAGATCACCTTCGAGAAGCAGTTCACCTACCGCATGAAGGGCATCGGCTACAGCCACCCCACGTGGTCGCACGGCGACTGGAAGGGCGAGCTGGCCATGGAGTCGGAGCGCTGGAAGCTGGCCGACGTCGACGAGGCCGCCTTCGAGAACCAGCACGTCCAGCACCTGATGAAGGTCCGCATGGGAGATCGCCAAGGCATCGGCGTCCTAGAGCAGTCCATCTTCGGCCCCTACCGCCCCTACGGCCTTGAGGGACACATAGCTCCACCCGGCTAGCGCAGATAGGCATCGCCGCCGTCGATGTTGACGGTGGTGCCGGTCATGTAGCCAGCGGTGTCGCTGCACAAAAAGGCGACCACCCGGCCGATGTCGACCTCGGCGTCGCCCACCCGCTTGAGGGCGAAGCGCTCTTGGAGGGCGGCGAAACCCTCGGGGTTGAACCCCTTCCAATCCTCCATGGCCGGCGACATGGCCACCGGCATCAAGGTGATGGCCCGGATGCCGTCGGCACCCCACTCCATGGCCGCGGCTCGGGTGATCGACTGGATGGCCGACTTCACCCCGGCGTACACCCCCATGCCGCTGGGGTTGGTCTTGAGGCTCGATCCCGAGCCCTGGTTGATGATCACCCCGCCGTCCTTGAGGTGGGGATGGCACAGTCGCATGAACCGGATGGAGGCCAGCGCCCCCGACGTCCACGCTGCCATGCACGCCTCGTCGCTCACCTCCAGCAAGTGCCCATGAGGCACCTGCTGGGCGTTGTTCACCAGGATGTCGACGGTGCCGAAATGCTCCACCGTGCGATCCACGCACGCCTGAATATCGTCCAGCTCGTTCACGTCGCACACCAGCGCAAGGGCCGAACCGCCCCGCTCGGTGATCTCGGCCGCCACCGCCTGCACCTTCGACTCGGTACGCGCCGCCACCGTCACCCCGGCCCCCTCGGCCGCCAGAGCCAGAGCGATCCCCCGGCCCACTCCCTGCCCCCCGCCGGTCACGATGGCCGTCTTCCCGTCAAGCATTCCCATGACGTCGAACACTATCCCGGCGAGCTGGGCAAACCACGGGCGACCGGCGCTGAGCGGAGAGGGTGGGATTCGAACCCACGAACCACCTTGCGGCAGTTACTTCCTTAGCAGGGAAGCGCCTTCAACCGGACTCGGCCACCTCTCCGGGCCCCCCACCCTAGCGGCTCGCTCCCAGCCGAGCACTGAATTTCTTGGGCGCAATTCACCCCCTCAGCACTGCTCGCCCACCACTATTCTCTCGCTCGGAGGGATGGCAGAGCGGACGATTGCAGCGGCCTTGAAAGCCGTAGGGCCTTCCGGGGTCCCGGGGGTTCGAATCCCCCTCCCTCCGCAACCCGGCTGGCCGAGGCCGAGCCGCCCGCACATCTGCCCATGAGCCTTCGACGACTCCTCAAGAGCCATCTGGCCCCCCACCGCCGGGCCATCGTGCTCGTCCTCATCCTCCAGGCCGGCCAGACCACCACCGGACTGCTGCTGCCGGGGCTGAACGCCACCCTGATCGACGACGGCGTCCTGCTCGACGACCAATCGGTGATCTGGCGGATGGGCGGGATCATGCTGCTGGTATCGTTCATCCAGGTTGTGCTGCTCACCGGGGCGGTCTGGTATGCATCGGAGGTGGCCATGGCCTTCGGCCGCGACATCCGGCGCGACGTGTTCGACCGGGTCACCCGCTACTCCACCAGGGAGATCGGCCGGTTCGGCACCCCCTCGCTCATCACCCGGATCACCAACGACACCCACCAGATCCAGACGCTGACGGCGCTGGTGGGAACCATGATGATCACCGCCCCGCTCACCATGGCCGCCGGCACCGTGCTCGCCATTCGCACCGACGCCGGCCTGTCGGTGCTGCTGTTGGTAGTGGTGCCCCTTGAGATTGTGGTGGCGGGCTCGATCATCATCGCCATGAACCCGGCGTTCCAGCAGATGCAAGAGCGCATCGACCGGATCAACGCCGTGCTGCGCGAGCAGATCACCGGCGTCCGGGTGGTGCGGGCCTTCACCCGGGAGCCAACCGATCCAGTGCGGGACTTCGCCCAGCCGGGGACGGTGCAGTTCCAAGAGGCTGGCTTCCGATATCCCGGTGCTTAGCATCCCGTGCTCGAAGCCGTGTCGTTCACCGCCGCCCCCGGGGAGACCACCGCCATCATCGGCCCCACCGGCACCGGCAAGACCACGCTGGTGAACCTGCTGCTGCGGTTCTACGAGCTCGACAGCGGCCGCATAACCCTCGACGGAGTCGACATCACCGCCATTCCCCGCCGGGAGCTGCGGTCGAAGTTCGGCATGGTGCTCCAGGACACCTGGCTGTTCGGCGACACCATCTGGGAGAACCTCCGCTACGGCAATCCCGACGCCACCGACGCCCAGATCATCGAGGCCGCCCGGGTCACCTATGTGGACCGCTTCGTCCACTCGCTTCCCGAGGGCTACGACACCGTGATCAACGACGAGGGCGACAACATCTCCGCCGGCCAGAAGCAGCTCCTCACCATCGCCCGGGCCTTCCTCGCCGACCCGGCCATTTTGATTCTTGACGAGGCGACCTCGTCGGTGGACACCCGCACCGAGGTGCTGATCCAAGAGGCCATGAACGCCCTGCGCGCCGACCGAACCAGCTTCGTGATCGCCCACCGCCTGTCCACCATCCGCGGCGCAGATGCCATCGTGGTGATGGACGGCGGCCGCATCGCCGAACAGGGCTCCCACGACGAACTCTTGGCCCGCGGCGGCCCCTACGCCAACCTCCACGCCGCCCAATTCGCCGGCCAAGCCACCTGACCCCCGACAAAGCGAACCCACCAAAAAATGGCGGAGGGGGTGGGATTCGAACCCACGGTGACTTGCGCCACACACGCTTTCCAAGCGTGCCGATTCGGCCGCTCTCGCACCCCTCCGGGAGCAGAAAAACTACCGCAACCTGACGGGCGGACCTGCACCGATTGCCGCTATCCTGTTGCCATCCGGGTCGTGGGCCCGGTTTGGAATGTGATGGTCGGGTCCTGTGCAATGCCAGCCCGTGAACCGAGTCAGGGCCGGGAGGCAGCAGCTCTCAGCGGATCCTGGGGTGTGCCGCAGATTGCCTGGCCATCACTTTCGAGACCGGGCACACGTCCAGCGTGAGCCCCATTGTCACTCAGCCTGAGTAAAGTCGGCGCAATGGCCCTTCAGTCGCTCTACCGACGGTACCGGCCGGGCTGCTTCGCGGAGTTGCGGGGGCAAGAGTCCGTCGTCCGAGCTCTCCAGAACGCGGTTCACCAGGGGCGGGTCGGCCACGCATACTTGTTCAGCGGCCCCCGAGGCACAGGCAAGACCAGCACGGCCCGCATCCTGGCCAAAGCCCTCAACTGCACCGACTTGAGAAGCGACGGCGAGCCCTGCGGCCAATGCCAGTCGTGTCTGGATGTCGCCAACAACACCTCCTACGACCTCATCGAGCTCGACGCCGCCTCCAACAACAAGGTGGACGACATCCGCGACCTCATCTCCCGGGTAGCAATGGGCTCTCCCGGCAAGGCCAAGGTGTATGTGCTGGACGAGGTCCACATGCTCACCACTGGCGCGGAGAACGCCCTTTTGAAGACACTGGAGGAACCCCCCGACCATGTGGTGTTCGTGCTGTGTACCACCGAACCCCACAAGGTTGTGCCCACCATCCGCAGCCGCACCCAGCACTTGGAGTTCAATCTCATCGATGGCGACGTGCTGGCCGACCACGCCCGCTGGGTGGTGGAGCAGGCCGGGCTGGAGGTGGACAGCGACGCCATCGACCACGCCGTCCACCGAGGCGCCGGGTCGGCCCGGGACACTCTGTCGGCCCTCGACCAGATCGTGGCCGCCGGCGGTGTCGCCGATCGGCTCGACGCGGTGGACGCCATCGTGGATGCGCTGGTTGGCCAAGACTACGGCCCCGCATTCGTCGCGGTACACGAAACCCTGCGGTCGGGAAGAGAGCCTCGGGTCATCGGCGAGGCCCTGCTCGACCGACTCCGCAACGCCTTTTTGAGCGCGATGGGCGCCGACCTGAACTACCTCACTGATGCTCAACAGGAAAGCGCCCGCTCCACCGCGGAACAGATTCCCCCGGCCGGGCTCACCCGGGCCTTGGAAGTGCTGGGCACCGCGCTGGTGGATATGCGTCAAGCCCCCGATCCCCGGGTGGACTTGGAAGTAGCGCTGGGACGACTCACCCGCCGCGACCTCGACACCGACATCAGCGCCCTGCTCGAGCGCGTCGAACGCCTCGAGCGCCACGGCCCTCCCTCATCCACTCCCTCGGCAAGCAACGCCGACCCCGCTCCTGGCTCCCCAGACCCGTCGCCCAACAGAGGGCCCAACAGCGGGCATGAGCGGGCCCGCGCCGCCATCGCGCATCTGAAGGCAAAGCAGACCACCGACACCGAGCCGCGGTCGATGCCCCGGGATTCTGAGTCCGAAGAGGCCCCGACCCCGGACCGGGCCCCGCGGCTAACGCTGGGAGCGGTGCGGGCTGGGAAGGCGCCTGCGGCCTCGCCAAACAGCCCGGACGCCGGCGAAGCCGCCCCGGACGCCGGCGACGTCAACGCCTCCCTGCCCAGCCGCGATGAGATTGTGCTCGCATGGGGTGATGACATTCTGGGGCATCTCCCGAACCGGGCCCGAGTCCGATTCTACGCGGGCCGGTTCATCGCCAATGATTCCGACAGTCTGGTGTTCGCCCTGCCCGACCAGATCCAACTGAATCGCTGCGAGGAAGTCCGCGCCGAAGTGGACATCGCCCTTCGCGAGCACTTCGGACGGGCCGTGCCCATGAGGCTGGCCATCGACGACAGCAGCACCGCCCCGCCCCCTGATCTTCGGCCGGCGACCACCCTCTCCGCTCCGACTGACAACGACGAGCAGGAGGCCGCCAACCCCGAAGAATTCCTAGATGACGAGGCCACCACCCAGGAAGCCATCTCAAGCCTCATGGCCGCATTCCCCGACTCCGAACTGGTCACCCTGGATCCCCCCGCTGCCTCCGGACGCCAGGGCCCCAGACCTCCGGGATAGGCGAACATGAGCAGCTTCTACTCCGCTCCCGTCCAGATATTGATCGACGAGCTGGGCCGACTGCCCGGCATCGGCCCGAAGTCGGCCCAGCGCATCGCCTTCCATCTCCTGAAACTGTCGGATCAGGACGCCCGGCGACTGGCTGATGCCATAACGGAGGCCAAAGCCAGAATCCAGTTCTGCCAGCGGTGCTTCAACATCAGCGAGCATTCCGAATGCGAGCTGTGTGCCGATCACCGGCGCGACCCGGCCATCCTGTGCGTGGTGGAGGAACCCCGCGACATCGTGGCACTGGAGAAGACTCGGGATTTCCGGGGCCGCTACCACGTGCTTGGCGGTGCCATCAACCCCATCGAGGGCATCGGCCCCGATCAGCTCCGGATCAAAGATCTGCTGGCCCGCATCGATGACGAGAACGTCACCGAGGTCATCTGCTGCACAAACCCCAACATCGAGGGGGAAGCCACCGCCATGTACCTGGCCCGGCTCATCGAGCCGCTAGGTGTGGCCGTCACCCGCATTGCCAGCGGCCTTCCGGTGGGAGGCGATCTGGAATATGCCGACGAGCTCACCCTCAGCCGGGCGCTGGAGGGGCGCCAGCGCATCACCGCCAACTGAAGCGGGCAAACCCCACAAACAAGACACCGCCTCAGCGGGTCGGGCGGGGGGCAATGGAACCGACACGCTTGAGGCGGCGCTTGTTTGTTTCATTTATATTACGAAGATGACAAAACAAAGTCAAGTCATAGTTGATCTGTAACAATCAAACCCGAACCAACAGCGAGGGATCGGACCCAGCCACCTGGCCGCCGCCCGACATCTTCCCTATGGGCGTGCGGGCACCGGCCAAGATCACCGTCTCACTCATTGCTTCCCCTTGCCTGCTTGTGGACACTGCCGAACAGGATACGGTCAGAGCGTGCGGATCCACTTGGTTGATGGCACATATGAGCTGTTCCGCTATCACTTCTCCCCCGGCAACCGCGATCCCGAATTCGGCGCGGCCCGAGGGGTGGTCCACAGCATGCTTCAACTAATAGACGACGGGGCCACTCACATCGGCGTGGCCACCGACCAGGTGATCGAGTCGTTCCGCAACGAACTCTGGCCTGGATACAAGACCGGCGAGGGAGTGCCCCCTGAGTTGATGGGCCAGTTCCCCCTGGTTGAGGAGGCTTTGGCCGCCGCCGGCTTCTGCGTCTGGCCCATGGTGCGCCACGAGGCCGACGACGCAATGGGGGCGGCGGCCCGCAAAGCCACCCTCGAACCCGACGTGGAGCAGGTGCTGATCTGCACCCCCGACAAGGACCTGGCCCAGTGCGTCACCGCCGACGGGCGCATCGTTCAGTACGACCGCCGCCAGCAGAAGCTCATCGACCATGACGGGGTGGTGGACAAATTCGGAGTGCTCCCCACATCGATTCCCGACTACCTGGCCCTGGTGGGCGACACCGCCGACGGCTTCGGTGGCCTGCCCGGATGGGGGGCCCGCTCTACCGCCACGGTGCTCTCCCACTACCACCACCTGGAGAACATCCCCGATGCCGTGGGCCAGTGGGAGGTGAGCCTGCGGGGATCAGCCAAGCTGGCCGCCACCCTGGCCGAGAATCGGGAGTTGGCCCTGCTGTTTCGCCGCATCGCCACCATCGACGACGCCGCGCCCACCTTCGATCGCCTCGACGAACTAGCCTGGACCGGCCCTGCGCCCGAATTCCCCGAGCTTATGGGCAGAATGGGGGGCGATCATCTGGTCGAGCGTGCCGAGAAGCTGAAGGCCAGAATCGGACAAGGCTGAAAGGAGCGGCCGCCTATGCACACCGCGATCACCGAGATGTTCGGCATCGAGTTTCCAATCATGGCCTTCACCCACTGCCGCGACGTGGCCGCCGAGGTCAGCCGAGCCGGCGGGCTGGGAGTGCTGGGGGTTGTCGGACACAGCGACGAGAATCTGGACACCGACCTGGCGTGGATCCGGGAGCAGGTGGGCGACCGGCCCTTCGGCGTCGACCTCATCGTTCCCGCCCAGTACCAAGGCGCCGACCAAGGCGGGCTGGACACCGCCGAGGCGAGAGCGCTCATTCCCGAGGAGCATCAGAGATTCCTCGACGAGATGCTCGACCGCTATGACGTTCCCCCGCTCCCCGACGACGGCAGTCCGACCCAGAGCTGGGGTCCCGCAGCCCCCCTCTCCAGCCGTCGGGCCAGCCGCCAACTGGAGATCGCCTTGGCTTACGAGCCCGCGCTCGTGGCCAACGCTCTGGGACCGCCGCCACCGGAAATGATCGCCCACGGCCATGCCGCGGGAGCCAAAGTGGCTGCTCTGGCCGGTCGGGCCGTCCACGCCGAGCGCCATGTTGCGGCCGGCGTCGATCTCATCATCGCCCAGGGCTACGAAGCCGGCGGTCACACCGGCGAGGTCGGCTCGATGGTGCTCATACCCGAGGTGGTGGATGCGGTAGCCCCAGTGCCGGTACTGGGCGCCGGCGGCATCGGCCGGGGCCGTCAGATGGCCGCGGCCATGGCGCTGGGCGCTCAGGGAGTGTGGTGCGGCTCGGTGTGGCTCACCACCGAAGAAGCCGAAACCAGCCCGGCGGTCAAGCAGAAGTTCCTAGCCGCCGCATCATCCGACACCGAGCGATCCCGCACCCTCACCGGCAAACCGGCCCGGATGCTGCGCTCAGCGTGGACCGAGGAGTGGAACCGGGCCGACACCCCCGATCCGCTGCCCATGCCCTTGCAGATCATTCTCACCGGCGAGGCCCGCCGCCGCATCGACCGGATGTCCCATCACCCCGACAGCGGGGCTCAGAAGCTGGCCAACTACTTCGTCGGCCAGATCGTCGGCACCATGAACCAAGTCCTCCCCGCCCGCCAAGTGGTGTACAACCTCGTCGAAGAGTTCATCGATGCGATAGAGAACCTCAACTCTCAGCTCGACGACGGATAAAGCAACCCCAGCGCTTCATCAATCGAACCAGCCCGCCGAATGATGCCTGCCTTGTCCGGCTTCACAAAGCCAACCTCGACAAGCCGATCGTGAAAACCGATCAGCGGCTTCCAGAACCCGTCTTCGTCCAACAGCACCACCGGCTTGTACCGCCCGTCTTCATGCAAGCCCATCTGTGTCCATGTCGCCGCCTCGAACAACTCCTCCATCGTTCCCAAACCGCCCGGAAGGGCGCAGAACCCGTCTGAGAGCGAGTACATGAGCTGCTTGCGCTCGTGCATGTCGTTTACCAAGTGGAGCTCGGTCAGCCCCTGGTGGGCCACCTCGATCTCGTCCAAGAACTTCGGAATCACCCCGATCACCTCGCCGCCCGCGGCCATGGCCGCGTCGGCCACCACCCCCATTAGCCCCACCCGGCCCCCGCCGAACACCACCCCGACACCCTCATTGGCCAGCCGCTCCCCCAAATCGGCCGCCAACGCGGCGTAACCCGGCTCAGTCCCCAGCGAGGAACTGCAAAACACCGCCACCCGCCGCCGCCCTGATCCCAAAGTCACAAGAGTGAGGCTACCGAACCCCCCACACCAAATGGGGAGATTGCCGAACCGCCAAGAGAAGACATCGACACGCTCAATGACTCGAACCCCATGTAGCCTGTCACCACAATGGCCGAGCACTCGATGAAAGATCGTCTCAACGACTTGGAGCGCCGCAAGCACGAAGCCCTTCACGCCGGACCCCAGCGAGCGGTCGACCGCCAGCACGAGAAGGGCAAGATGCTGGCCCGGGAGCGCATCGAGTACCTCCTTGACGACGGCTCCTTCCACGAGCTCGACATGCTGGCCCGCCACCGGGCGCTGGACAGCGGCATCGAGGAGCGGCCCTACACCGACGGCGTGATCACCGGCTGGGGCACCATCGACGGCCGCAAGGTGTTCTTGTTCGCCCAGGACTTCACCGTGTTCGGCGGCGCGCTGGGGGAGGTGTTCGCCGAGAAGATCCACAAAGTGATGGATCTGGCCCTGTCGGTGGGCGCGCCCATGATCGGCCTCAACGACGGCGCCGGCGCCCGCATCCAAGAAGGCGTCGTGTCGCTCGACTCCTACGGCGGCATCTTCCACCGCAACGTCAAATCCTCCGGCGTCATCCCCCAGATCAGCGTGGTCCTAGGGCCGTGCGCCGGCGGAGCGGTGTACAGCCCGGCCATGACCGACTTCGTGTTCATGGTGGCTGAGAAGTCGCACATGTTCATCACCGGCCCCGACGTGGTGAAAACGGTCACCGGCGAGGAGGTGACCCTGGAGGATCTGGGCGGGGCCCGCTCCCATTCCACCAAGTCGGGGGTGGCCACCTTCGTAGGCCAGACCGAGGAGGAGGTGCTCGACGAGGTCCGTTTCCTGATCAGCCACCTGCCCCCCAACAACCTGGAGGATCCCCCCCGAGTCGAAACTGTGGATGAACCTGAGCGGCTCACCCCCGAACTGCGCGACATCATGCCCGACAGCCCCAATCTCCCCTACGACATGCGCCAAGTGATCGGTGCGGTGGTTGACGACGGGGAGTTCATGGAGTATCACGCCCATTGGGCTCAGTCGATCGTGTGCGGCTTTGCCCGACTGAACGGCTACACCGTCGGCGTGGTGGGCAACCAGCCGCTGGTTCTGGCCGGCGTGCTCGACATCGAGTCATCGTCCAAGGCGGCCCGCTTCGTGCGGACCTGCGACGCCTTCAACATACCGCTGCTGACCTTTGTGGACGTCCCCGGCTTTCTGCCTGGCGTCGACCAGGAGCACGGCGGCATCATCCGCCACGGCGCCAAGCTTCTGTACGCCTATTGCGAGGCCACTGTGCCCCGCATACAGGTCATAACCCGCAAAGCCTACGGCGGGGCCTACGTGGTGATGGACTCCAAGTCGGTGGGCTCCGACCTGTCATTCGCCTGGCCGGGCGCCGAGCTGGCCGTTATGGGACCGCAAGGTGCAGTAGAGATCATCCACCGCCGGGAGCTTCAATCGGCCGCCGATCCAGTGTCCCGCCGGGCCGAGCTGGTGGACGACTACACCGAGCGCTACGCCAACCCCTACATCGCCGCCGAGCGGGGCTACATCGACGATGTGATCGACCCCGCCGACACCCGCCGCATGGTGATCGCCGGATTCGAGATGCTCCGCTCCAAACGCGAGGAGCTGCTTCCCCGCAAACACGGAGTAATCCCGCTCTAGTGGTGTGTCTTGGGTTTATTCGCGCGTGTCCTGCTAGGCATCGACGCCCC
>JAPPMA010000002.1 GCA_028819295.1 bacterium
AGAACTTGTGGGCTGTATTCGGATAGGTGCAATGCTCGCCTGGGGACACCTCGAGTCCGGGGTAGCAGTCTCCAGATGAAGGATCAGTAGTTGTAGGTGATTCAGTAGTTGTAGGTGATTCAGTAGTTGTAGGTGATTCAGTAGTTGTAGGTGATTCAGTAGTCGGGGCAGTGACGGCAATGGTGAAGCTGAGGGTGGCGGTGTCGCCGTCCTCGTCGGTCGCCGTCAACGTGTAGGCAGTTGCCGGCTGGAGGCGGGTGGGCGTGCCCGACAGCTCGGGGCCGAACCTCCCGTCAGGATCGAAGACAATCCCCGCCGGCGGCGACGGCGACAGCGAATAAACCAAATCCCCGTCCCCGCCATGAGCCCGCCGCAAATCCTCCTCATGCCACGGAATCGCCTCGCCCAAAACCAGATCCAAATCATCCGCAGCCCCCGAGAAACTCGGCATGGCATCCCTGACAACCCTCATGAAGAAGCGGAGGGAGTCGGAGTCGCCGTCCTCGTCGGTCACCGTGTAGGTGACGAACTCGCTGTAAACGTAATAGCCACTGCCGGACACTGTGGGCGTGCCCGACAAGGTGCGGCTCGCCGCATCGAAGACAACCCCCGCCGGCGGCGACGGCGACAGCGAATAAACCAAATCCCCGTCCCCGCCAGAGGCCCCGGGCAGAACAACCTGCGAAACAGGGGAGTTCTGCCTCCAGCTAACATCGTCGACCGACCCCGAGAACTCCGGCTCACCAGCAGTGACGGCAATGGTGAAGCTGAGGGTGGCGGTGTCGCCGTCCTCGTCGGTCGCCGTCAACGTGTAGGCAGTTGCCGGCTGGAGGCGGGTGGGCGTGCCCGACAGCTCGGGGCCGAACCTCCCGTCAGGATCGAAGACAATCCCCGCCGGCGGCGACGGCGACAGCGAATAAACCAAATCCCCGTCCCCGCCATGAGCCCGCCGCAAATCCTCCTCATGCCACGGAATCGCCTCGCCCAAAACCAGATCCAAATCATCCGCAGCCCCCGAGAAACTCGGCATGGCATCCCTGACAACCCTCATGAAGAAGCGGAGGGAGTCGGAGTCGCCGTCCTCGTCGGTCACCGTGTAGGTGACGAACTCGCTGTAAACGTAATAGCCACTGCCGGACACTGTGGGCGTGCCCGACAAGGTGCGGCTCGCCGCATCGAAGACAACCCCCGCCGGCGGCGACGGCGACAGCGAATAAACCAAATCCCCGTCCCCGCCAGAGGCCCCGGGCAGAACAACCTGCGAAACAGGGGAGTTCTGCCTCCAGCTAACATCGTCGACCGACCCCGAGAACTCCGGAGATGTGTCGCCTTCATTTGGTTGGGTCTCAGTCGCCGTGGAAATGCTGTTGCGCAGGAAAGCGATGGCACCGTCATCGAGCACGAGATAGCACAAGTTGTGAATAGAGTTGAAGCCCCACCGCACAAAGGCCAAGACGGTCTGCCCATCAACCGACTTGACCACCGGCACCGGCTCAGCAGCAAAGCCGCGTTGGGGGTTGTAGGCCGATTGACAGCGAGCTGCCGCAGCACTGTCCTCTGGGGACGTGGTCAAGGCGGTGCCGGTGGTCTTTGTGCGCAGGACCGCGATAGCGTCGTCGTCGAGCGCGAGATAGCACAGGTTGTGAGCAGGGTTGAAGACCCATCGCACATAGGCCAAGACGGTCTGCCCGTCTGCCGACTTGACCACCGGCACCGGCTCAGCAGCAAACATGAAAAGCGCCGCGCAGCGGGTCGCACTGCGCACCGGCGTCAACGGAGGTTCTGGGTCCGGGGTGGTTGTGACCGGGGCTTGCGTGGCCGATCCCGCCGCTTCGATGATCCAGGTTCCGTTGCTTTGCTTGGAAGCGGCGAAGTTGTAGGTGACACCGTTGATAGTGGTGTTTCGGGCGCTGATGCCGGTTCCGGCTCTGAAAAAGAGGAATTGCCCTCTGCCGCTAGTGTCCACAGAGAACTTGTGGGCTGTATTCGGATAGGTGCAATGCTCGCCTGGGGACACCTCGAGCCCGGGGTAGCAGTCTCCCAAGGTGGCACTTTGGCCTGAGGCCACGCCGATACCAATAAGCGAAGAGGCAATCAGCACAAAACAGGCAACTGTCGCCCACAGGTGCCTTTTCACAAGGGCGACACCGTTTACCATTTCGAGACCATACATATTCGAGACTGTGGGGGGGGGGGGGGGGGGGGGGGGGGGGGGGGGGGGGGGGGGGGGGGGGG
>JAPPMA010000062.1 GCA_028819295.1 bacterium
CTCGCATTTTTTCGACGATGACCTCGCTGATGAAGCGGTTGTCGAGGTCGTCCTCCGGTTGGTCGACAATTAGCGGTGCATCGGATTCAAGCAGCAATAGCAGCAGTACGGCGGTGGCCTTCTGGCCCTTCGACAATTTACGGAGCGACTGCCACGACTCCTCTGTCGCGCTGCCCGACGTGTTCAGGAGCAACTCAGTGGTTGGCGGTAACTCCAGTTCCTCAATCTTCATGAGCGTGCTTTCTCCCGCTCCGGCGATGCTTTCAGCTTGTTGCCGAGTGATGTCGAAGTGTTTCGACAGTTCTGCTGCCCCCGCGCGACAGCGAGCGGCAAGATCAGTGAGGGACAGGTCCTCGGCTGCTTCAAGCTGCCGGATTGCGACATCTAGCCGGCCTCCGACCTCGTCTCTCAGCAAGCTCGTCAATGGCGTCCGATCTCCTGTGGCGGTGACTTCAACCCGGACATAGCCCTTGAGTTGCTTGCTCACCCGACTTGCAGCCTTTGAAAGCTCGCGGAATTGGGTGGCCTTGACTCCCTCCCACTCATCAAGCAGCTTGCGTCGCCGCTGAACTTCCTCGCTGCGCACTTTCTCAAGAGTGCCGCGCCGCTCTCTGAGTGGCCGCAGGTTCTCGATGTTTCGCCGCAAGCGGATGAATTCCTCCCCGTCTACGGCTGACTTCTGTAGTTCACGAAGAATCGCCTCGTACTGCTCAGCTATGGCCGACTTGTGCTCCGACCACTCCGCGGTGATAGTGCCGATGCCTTGCTGAGCCCGCTCCAAGGCGCTCTCGATCTGCTGTGCCGCCAATTCAAGCGCGTCGCTCAGCTCTGCTAGCACCGAGTTCGCCTTGTCGAGAATCGGTGCTCCGGGCAGTTCGGCTAGTGAGCGCGGTGATAGGAAGGCTTGGTCTATAGGGAGTTCTTGGCGCAGTCCCGCCAGAATCTCGTGTACCGGCTGAAGGCGTTCTGAAATGGAGTCGACTATCTGAGACTCGCGAACCAGCAAGCTCTGGTCTTTGAGACGGTCCTCGAGACCAGCTTCTTGAAACCGCTCCAAGGTTTCTTCAAGCCGGGGCAATTCAGCAAGGCGCTCGTCGATCGATGCGAGTTCATCGTCAGCTTCGAGAATTGCTGCCCGAGAGGCTTGCAGTCCGCGCTGAATGCTCACCTTTCGAGCTTCCAGGTCGGTATCGGAGCGCACAAAGCGGTCAAGGAGCATGGTGAGTTTGGAACCGCTGCGGGTGAGTTCAGAAATCTCGTGCTGGCCGAACACCTCGACCCGAGGCAGCACGTCAATCGGCCGCAGGTTCAATATCTCACCTTCGTCATTGCGAACCACCGGAGGATTCGGAACAGTACGCTCGATGCGATACCGGCGTTCGGCGGGATGCAGCGAACGCACCAGCAGCGACACCTTGGTACCGCTACGAAGCACATGGCGGACGATGTCGCGGTGTGCATTGCGAGCTTCGTCACCAGCTGGTTCCAGGTCCAAGGCGTACCGAATGCTCTCGATCACGGTCGATTTGCCTGTGCCACGGCCGCCGACGAGCACGTTCAGATTAGGATTAAAGTGAATCGCACCGCCATCAAGAAAGCCACCGCCCTCCCACGCAATGGCCGCCAGCTCCGAATGCTCTTCAAGTTCCTCATCAGTGTTGAGGCGGACACGCGAATCAGGATCGAGAAAGGCCTGTCGTAACCCTTCGACGCCGGGCTGGCCGGCAAACTTGATCAGGGTGGTCGCTCCCTGATCGCCTAGGTCACTCGCGATGGCGACATCTTTTGCATTGACCACGGCAATGGCCTGACGCTGACCGGCCTTATACGGGCGGGCATACTCCGGCTCATCGTTCCTGATGATCGAGCGCTCCCCCTCGTTGAGCTCGTCAATCGACGAGGGAATCTGTATCGCCAACAAGTTCTCGTTCCTCCACGCCAGCGCTCGAGCACTCTTGCGGAGGGCCTTGAAGAGCCCCTTTTCCCCAAAAGCGTGTGCCGCTATAGCGATCCCACCCTGGCTGGAGACCTTCTCCAAAATCGCGGCGAAGTCGTGGCTGCAATTGTCTCGTGAAGGCTCGGGCTCGCGGATGCCGAATTCGCCCAGGAGCCGATTGAGTTGGTCCGTGGTGGTGTCCGAGTCATAGATGCACAGGACATGAATTCCGTCGGTCGACTCCAATTCGAAGCCGGGCAGCACGGTCACTCCTGAACCTTCTGCTGCCTCGCGGAACGTCTCCACGTCTTGAACGCTGTTGTGGTCGGTGATCGCAAGCACGCCAATTCCGAGTTCGCGCGCCTTCTCCACGAGACTTGCCGCATGGCTCTGGGCATCGCCGTCGTGGGGCGAGTTCCGGTAGTTCTCGCGGTAGTGGTGGGGGTTCACCTGAAGTGCGCACCGCACGAAGTGAGCGCCTGAAGGCCGTTCCAGCGCTTCGGTGATCACGTGTGGTTCGGATTTGTCCATTTAGTAGCTCTCCGGGCCTTCAAAATCGCTCATGATTCTTCTATAGGGCGAGACGCGCAGCAACCACATAAGGACATGAGCTTCCCCCTTTTCGGGGGAACCCAGCGGGATATCATCGGTCCATGAGCGGAAATGGCGCTTCCAACCAGCTTGTCGGGCAGCCCGCGCTGGACCACCAGTGGTACCCCATCGCGCTCAGCGAGGGCATCGATCCCGGCCCGCACGGGGTTCAGGTGCTGGGCCGCCGCTACGCCTTGTGGCGCTCGGATGACGGATCGCTCACCGCCGCCCCCGACCGCTGCCCTCACCGAGAGGCCCCTCTGTCGGAGGGACGCATGGTGGACGGCTGCATGGAATGCCCCTATCACGGATGGCGGTTCGGAGCCGGGGGCCGGTGCCAGTTGGTGCCGTCTTCGCCCCCCGGCACCCCGGTGCCGCCCAAGGCCCACTTGAACACTGTTGACATCGAGGAGCGCTATGGGCTGGTGTGGCTGTGTCCGGGCAAGCCGCTGGGCCGGATACCCGAGATACCCCAAGAGGACAATCCCGAGTTCCGCCGGCTGAATACGCCATTCCAGCACTGGGCGGTGTCATCCACCCGGATCACCGACAACTTCATGGACTTCTCCCACTTCCCTTTCGTCCACACCGCCACCTTCGGCCTAGCCCAGGAGACGGTGATACCGCCCTTGGAGATGGGTGACCTGCCCGACGGCTATCGGGGCTACGTCTACGAGGTGAACGCCAACAACACATCCGATGCGGGCCAGACCGTCACCGGCCAAGAAGACGATGTGCTGCACCGCCGCATGTCCACCGGGTACGTGCTGCCGTTCTCGGTGCGCAGCACCATCGCCTACGAGTCCGGTCTGGAGCACATCTTGTTGCTGTTGACCACTCCGATGGACGACGTGAACTCGCTGTTCAACTTCGTGGTGTGGCGCAACGACGATTTCTCTGTGCCCGCCGATGAGATCATGCAGTTCGACCTGGCCATCGGCGCCGAAGACAAGGCCATGCTGGAAAAGCTCGAGGGCGTGCTGCCCATGGACCTGACCGCCACCGTCAGCGTCCAGTCCGACCGTCCCTCAGTGGAATGGCGCCGCAGCCTCGCCGCCCTGATGGCCGAAGGCGGCGCGGCCTAGCGGAAAAGTTGACGCAGAAGGCCGTGTGGCAAGCGATGGGGAGCCTGTATATTGAGTGTGCGATATTGCCTGATAGGGTTTCAGAATTGTCAGCCAAGTCTTTGCTCCAATGGCCGGTGACTGCACTGGCGAACCGCCGAGAGCGCCGCGGGGCGAGGGCGAACGCTGAACCTGGCGTCCCGGACCCTCATGGGGATATCGCAGCGGGGCGGTACACCCGCTATCTCAACTCCGAGGAGTTCCTAGCGTCATTTGAAGAGGACTCGTGATCTCGGGTAGTGCCCACCTTTGACAAGACCGACTCATTTCGGCGCGGTTACAAACATCTGAGCAGGCAAGATCAGGAGCGATTTCTGGCTGCCCTGAGGCTGTTCATCGAGGATTTGGTGGACAGGGATTCCGGGAGGGTCTCAAGTGCCCCATTCCGCTCCGGCTTGCGAGTCAAGCAGGTCCGAGGCGACCGAGGGGTTTGGGAGATGACGTGGGCCCCAGACGGACGGGCCACCTTCGCCTATGGGAAACAAATTCTGGTAGGCGCCACTCACATCATCTGGCTCGACATAGGAGGCCACGAGATCCTCCCATAGGAGTTCGGCATACTCCGCAGATGGCTCCCCAAAGGCACCGACCTCAACATCGCCAAACCCCGCCTCGCCGTCATCGAAGACCGCATCAACAACATGCCCCGCAAACCCCACCGCCGGGCACCAGCCCAGACCGTCTACGACGCCCTCTGTCGCGACCACCAATAGAGTTTGCCGACCCTCCGATTCCGAACATCTGACATCGCGTTGGTGGAAACTCGGTGGTGCAGCGGCGCAGCTTGGCCGAAGGCAGGGCAAGCTAGCGGGAGCAGCGTCCACAGATCAGAGCGTCAGCCGTGGGTGAGGGCTTGGTGCCAGGCGGCGGTGGCTTCTACTTGGTTGAAGGTGAAGATGTGGAGGCCGTTGATGCCCAGGGGGGTCAGCTGGCTGCTGAGGGCTTCGAGCAGCTCGGAGGGGTCGTGGGCTGAGGAGCCCAGCAGCTTGGCCATTGAGCGGCGGTTCTTGCGCAGATAGCGCAAAGACTGGCCGACTCCGAGGCGGGCGCCGATGGTGAGCAGCTTGGTGCGCTCCACCGCGCCGGGGAGGCCCAAGTACACGGGAAGGGTCAGCCCGTCGCTCCGCTCGGCCTTGAGCCAGGCGATGATCCGGGCCGGGTCGAAGCACATCTGGGTGCTGCAATAGCCCCGCAGGCCGGCCTCGGCCAGCAGCTCCTGCTTGGCGAACCGGGCTTCGTTTTCCGGCGGTCCCGAAGCGAAGTTTGGGGCTGCCGCCCGCCGGCTAGCCTTCCGCAATCAGCGGTAGGTGCCTGACCCGGATGCGGTCGTCGGTGATTACCAGGACAGCACCTTGTGCTAGGTCGTCGGCAACCTCGTCTAGGTGCTGGAGTATGACCGCGGCTTGGTGTTCGGCTTGGGGCAGGTGTCGGGCTCGAAAGAGGATCACCGACGGCGAGGTGGTTCTCCGCATGGCCAGCAGCGCCCCGAAGTCGGTGTCGCCCGAGACAACAATGCGGTCTTCTCCGGCCGCAAGCAAGAGCAGCTCGCGATCCTCGGCGCGTTCTAGCCCCAGTTCGGAGGTGTGCACCGCGTCGTGGCCGGCTTCGCGGAGCAACTCCGCCAAATGGGGTGATCGATTTTGATCGATCAGGAAATTCACGCGGTGGGTTGCAGCGGAATCTCGCGGTCAGAGACGGTGTCCGCCGCGAACCGCAGCGCCGCGGTCACGTCCTCTAGTTCAAGGGGGGGCAACTCGGCAATGACCTCGCCGGGGGCCATTCCCTCGGCAATCATGTTGACCACGGTCGCGACTGGGACTCGGAGTCCCCGAATACAGGGCACACCACCCATTTGGTTGGGGTTCACTGTGATCCGGTCCACGGCTCTAGCGTACTCTCGAGCGAGCCGCCTGGGTTCTCTTTATCCACCCCCGAAGGCGACTCCAAAGCCGCCTGACCGCTAGCCGAGGCTGTCGGCTTGAGGGCAGGACCGGCAATTCTCGATGCTGACCCGCTTTGGGATTATGGGGCGATCAGGGGGAGGGGCGGTGTCAGCCGTGGATGAGGGCCCGCTGCCAGGCGGCGGTGGTTTCTACCTGGTTGAAGGTGAAGATGTGGAGGCCGTTGATGCCCAGGGGGGTCAGCTGGCTGCTGAGGGCTTCGAGCAGCTCGGAGGGGTCGTGGGCTGAGGAGCCCAGCAGCTTGGCCATTGAGCGGCGGTTCTTGCGCAGATAGCGCAAAGACTGGCCGACTCCGAGGCGGGCGCCGATGGTGAGCAGCTTGGTGCGCTCCACCGCGCCGGGGAGGCCCAAGTACACGGGAAGGGTCAGCCCGTCGCTCCGCTCGGCCTTGAGCCAGGCGATGATCCGGGCCGGGTCGAAGCACATCTGGGTGCTGCAATAGCCCCGAAGATCGGCCTCGGCCAGCAGCTCCTGCTTGGCGAACAGGGCATCACGGCGTACATCCTCGCTGATGAGGGGATGGCCGTCGGGATAGGCCGCCACTCCCACCGTGTCGAGGCCGTGGTCGTGCTCGAACAAGTCCCGCATGAAGCTGTGGGCGTCGTGGTAGGGGCCCGGCTCGGTGGCGTCCCCGCCGATGACGAAGGCGGTGGTCACCCCGACGTACTTGGCCCATTCGGCCAGGTCCTTTACTTGGCCGCGGTCTCTCATCAGACGGGCCGAGAAATGGGGGATGGCGTGGTGCCCCCGTTTTACCAGCTCTTCGGCCAGCTCCAGGGTGGCGAGCTGGCCCTTGGCAGCCGAGGCGGTGACCGATACCCGAGACTTCGGGGGCAGTGCGTCGATGGCCTCAGAAGCGCTGTTCAGCGGGATGATCTCGAAGACCGCGCTGCGAACAAGCTGCTGAACGTCTGGATTCGGCTCGACCGGTTGCGATTCTTCCCACCGCGATAGACTTGCTGAGTCGTTCCGCATAACGGAACTGTACCATAATACGGACCAGAGATGCAATACTTGCTGGCAGTACGACCTGTTGAAGAAGTGAGTTGGGCATGATGATGGGCGACAAGTCGAGCAAGGTCTACACAAGCAAGGTCTGCATAATGGAAATGATGGAGGCAGGACATGGCTGAGGTCCCCGAAAAGGCCAAGTGCGTGGTCATCGGCGCGGGAATCGTGGGGAACTGCCTGGTCGGGCACCTGGCCAAGCTGGGCTGGACCGACCTGGTGCTGCTGGACAAAGGCCCGCTGCCCAACCCCGGCGGTTCCACCGGCCACGCCTCCAACTTCATCTTCCCGGTGGACCACAACAAGGAGATGTGCCTGCTAGGAGAGCAGAGCGCCAACCAGTATCGCGACCTGGGCTTGTCGGTGGACTCCGGCGGCATCGAGGTGGCCCGCACCCAAGAGCGGGTTGACGAGCTCAAACGGCGCATGACCTCCGCTGTCGCCTGGGGCGTCGAGGCCCACCTGCTGACCCCCGAGCAGGTGAAGGAGCTGGTTCCGTTCGTCAACACCGACATTGTTTTGGAGGGCTTCTACTGCCCCACGGTGTCGGTGGTGGACTCTTTGGAGACCGGCACCCAGATGCGCAACGTGGCGGTGAACGGGGGCTGCCATGTGGCGGCCAACACCGAGGTGCTCGACATCATCACCGAGGACGGGCCCAATCCCGGCGACCGCACCGTCAAGGCGGTGGTCACCGACAAGGGCACCATCGAGACTGAGTACGTGGTGATCGCCTGCGGGGTGTGGTCGAATCGGGTGGCCAACATGGCCGACGCCTACATCCCGCTGGTGCCCGCCGTGCATCAGATGGCCGACGTCGGCCCGCTCGACATCCTGGCCGAGACCAACAACGAGATCGGCTACCCCATCGTGCGCGACATGGACGCCTTCTGCTACGAGCGCCAGTCGGCCGGGTCAATGGAGGTGGGGTCGTACGCCCACCGTCCCATCTTCCACCACCCCGACGACATTCCCTCCAACGAGGAATCCGCCCTGTCGCCCACCGAGATGCCGTTCACGCCCGACGACTTCGACCTCCAAATGGAGCAGGCCATCGAACTGATGGACATGTTGGGCGACGCCGAGATCAAATACGCCATCAACGGGCTGCTGTCGCTCACCCCAGACGCCATGCCGTGCCTGGGAGAGCTGCCCGAGGTCCGCAACCTGTGGTCGGCTGCCGCCATCTGGGTGAAGGAGGGGCCGGGCATGGCCCAGGTGGTGGCCGAGTGGATGACCTTCGGCTACCCCCGGGTGATCGACGTCCACGGCGCGGATGTGTCTCGCTTCTACCCCGAGGAGCGGGGCGACGACCACATCTGGGCCCGCTCTGCGGAGCACTTCAACAAGACCTACGGCATCGTCCACCCCCAGGAGCAATGGGAGAGCCGGCGCAACCTGCGGGTGAGCCCCTACTTCTCCCGCCAGCAGGATCTGGGGGCCGACTTCTTCCAGGCCCGCACCTGGGAGCGGCCCCAGTGGTTCGAGTCCAACGCCGACCTGGTAGACCGCTACGAGGTGGAGGGCCGGGAGGTGGAGTGGGACGCCCGGTGGTGGAGCCCCGTCACCGTGGCCGAGCACCTCAACCTGCGGGAGAACTGCGGGATGGTCGACCTGAGCGCCTTCCAGATCTTCGAGCTGACCGGGCCCGGTGCGGTGGCCTACGCCGACTATCTGGCGGTGAACAAGGTGGACGTGCCGGTGGGCCGCTCCATCTACACCCCGTGGCTGACCCCCGACGGCGGCTTCCACTCCGATCTGACCATGATGCGGATGGGCACCGAGAGAGTGCGCATCGTGACCGGCGTGTTCGACGGCGGCCGCGACGAGTTCTGGGCCCGCCGCCACATGCCTGTCGACGG
Source organism: bacterium (assembly GCA_028819295.1). Lineage (GTDB taxonomy): Bacteria > Actinomycetota > Acidimicrobiia > Acidimicrobiales > Bin134 > Poriferisocius. The sequence goes on from JAPPMA010000062.1 coordinate 8,483, forward strand.
GTCGGTGAGCTTCGCCAACATCACCGACCAGATCACCACCCTCGGGGTGTGGGGCCCCAACGCCCCCCATGTGATCGGGGCGCTGACCAGCCAAGACCTCAGCCAGGATGGCTCGCCCTACGGCTCGCTGGTGGACGTGGAGCTGAACTGCGGGGGTCGCACCATTGAGGCTGTGCTGTTCCGCATCTCCTATGTGGGCGACACCGGCTGGGAGATCTACGCCGCCTGGGACGACGGCCCGGAGCTGTGGGACGCGCTCATGGCGGTAGGCGCCGACTACGGCCTGCGCCCCACCGGCGGCGGGGTGTACGGCACGTCGGGACGGCTGGAGAAGGGCTATCGGCTCATGGGGGCCGAGTTGGAGAGCGAGTACAACCCGCTGGAGGCCGGCCTGGCCCGGCCCAAGGTGAAGGCGGCGCCGTTCATCGGCAAGGAGCCCTACCTGGCCGCCCGGGCGATGGGCGACCCCGAGGTGTCGATGTGCGTGCTCACCGTGGAGGACCTGACCGACAGCCAGGGCCGCAAGCGCTACATGCAGGGAGGCAACGAGCCGATCCTGACCCAGGACGGACAGCGGATCACCGACTCCCACGGCCGGGTGTCTCGGGTGACCACCGCGGGGCCGGGGCCGTCGGTGGGCAAGCACCTGCTGATGAGCTATCTGCCGGCGGAGCTGGCCCAGCCGGGCACCGATCTCCAGGTGATGTACATGAACGAATTGTTCCCGGTGAAGGTGGCCAGTACCGGCGCGGTGTTCGATCCCGACGACTCCCGGTTGCGGAGCTGACGACATGAGGATCTTGTGCTGCGTGAAGCGGGTGGCGGCGCCCGGGGCCAAGATCAACGTGACCGCCGACGGCCTGGCCGTGGATGCCACCCACCTGGGTTTCGCCACCAGCCCCCATGAGGAGTGCGGCGTGGAGGAGGCGGTGCAGCTCGTCGAGCGCCACGGCGGCGAGGTGACGGTGCTGACACTGGGACCCCCGGAGGCGGCCGAGCAGCTGCGCTATGCCGCCTCGGTGGGCGCCCACCACGGCGTGCTGGTGGCCACCGACGGCTCGGCCTGGGACCCCCAGCGCACCGCGGCCGCGCTCACCGCGGCCATCCGGGGCTTAGAGGCCGACGAAGGCCCCTTCGATCTCCTGGTGTTCGGCAACGAGTCGGCCGACTCCGGCGGCTTTCAGGTGGGGGTGCGGGTGGCCTATGCCCTGGGCCGTCCCATCGTGAACGGCGTCAAGGGCATCGAGGTAGACCTTGAGGCCGGCGGCGGAGTTGTTCATGCCCGCCGGGAGATCGACGGCGGGTTTGAGGTGTACGAGCTGCCCGTGCCCGCGGCCGTCGGGGTCAAAGAGGGCATCAACCTTCCCCGATATCCGACCATGCGAGGGCGGCTGGCGTCCAAGAAGCTGGAGATAGCTGAGGTGGGCTCGGACGCCCAGCTCGGAGGGCAGTCGCTGGTGCGGCTGCACCGGCCCCGGGAGACGGTCACCGAGACGGAGATTTTGGGCACCGGCCCCGAGGCGGCAGCCGCAGTGGTGGACGTGCTGGCCGACTTAGGGGTGCTTTGAGGTGGCGGTTCAAGAAGCAGCCGTGATGGCCGGGGCGCGTGAAGAGCTGGGAGTGCTGTGATGCTGCTCGTGGTGTTGGAGCACGACCGGGGGGCTATGGACGAGGCGACCCGGGAGGCGCTGACCTTCGGGCGCGGTCTGGCCGCTCAGATGGGAGCGCCGATGCATGCTGCGCTGATCGGCACCGATGACGCCGATCTAGTGGCCGAAGCCGGAGCCTTCGGTGCCGAGGCGGTATACACCGTCGTCCACGAGGTTCTGGTCGACTTCGGCCCCGAGGCGTGGGGAGAGTCGGCAGCCGAGCTGGTTCGCCGGCTGAACCCGAGCGCGGTGCTGGCTGGGGGGAGCGAGCGGGGCAACGAGATCATGGCCCAGGTGGCCGCCCGCCTCGACTTGCCGATGGTGGCCAACTGCATCGAAATCCAGGCCGGAAGCGGTGCAGGGGAGTGGACCATGACCCGCCAGCAGTGGGGCGGCTCGCTGCTAGAGGATGCCCGGTTGGTGTCCGAGCGGCCGCTGTTGACCATCGGCCTGCACACGTTGGCCGCGCAGCCGGCTCCGTCGGCTGCGGAACCTGCCTCCGAGTCGGTGGACATCGATCTGGACCAGTCGCTGGCCCGCACCATGGTCAAGGACCGGGTGGTGCTCGAAGCCGGCGTCACCCTGTCGACCGCCCCAGTGGTGATCGGCGGCGGCCGGGGCGTGGGATCGGCCGAGGCGTTTGCGCCGCTGGAGGAGTTGGCGGCGATGCTGGGCGGCCGGGTGGGATGCAGCCGGGCGGTGACCAACAACGGCTGGCGGCCCCACTCCGACCAGGTGGGCCAGACCGGCACCCGCATCACCCCCGAGATCTACATCGCCACGGGCATCTCCGGCGCCATCCAGCACTGGGTGGGGGCCAAGGCCAGCAAGCACATCCTGGCCATCAACATCGACCCCGAGGCCAACATGGTGGTCAAGGCCGACTGGGCCGTGATCGCCGACCTCCACGAGGTGATCCCCGCCATCGCCGAGGAGATCAAGCGCCGCCGGGCCTGATCTCATCTTGCCGGTGGGCTTAGCAGCCCTTGTAGTTCAAGATGGCGGTGAGGCGGTGGTCGATGGCCACCAAGTCTCGCTGGGCTTCCATCACCGCGGCGATGGAGCGATAGGTGCCGGGGGCCTCGTCGGTCAACTTGGCGGCCTGGGACGCCTGCCAGGTTCGCCCTTCCATCAGCTCGGTGAGCTGCTCGGGGGTGATCTCCCGCTTGGCCCGGGTGCGGCTCATCAGCCGGCCGGCACCGTGCGACGCGGAGCAGTAAGACTCAGCGCATCCCTGCCCGGTCACGATGTAGGTGTCGTCGCCCATGCTGCCGGGGATGACGCCCCGGTCGCCCTGGCGGGCTCGGATGGCCCCCTTGCGGGTCACCCACACCACGGCTCCGCCGTGGCTCTCCTTCTCGGCGTAGTTGTGGTGGCAGTCGATGGTGTCGGCGGGAGTGAAGGTGAGCCCGGTGGCGGCGGCCAGCGCACCTAGCACGGCTTCGGTCATCAAGGCCCGGTTGGCCCGGGCATAATCCTGGGCCCACAGCATGTCGGCCACGTAGGCGTCGAACCCGTCGTCGCCCTCCACCAGGTAAGCCAGGTCGCGGTCTTCCAACTCCCGGCCCGCCTTGTGGCAGGTCTTCTGCGCGGCCTTGATGTGCATGGTGGCCAAGGCGTTGCCCACGCCCCGCGACCCAGAGTGCAGCACCACCCACACGCCGTCGTCGGCATCCAGGCTCATTTCGACGAAGTGGTTGCCACCCCCCAGCGTGCCGAGCTGGGCCCCCATCTTGGCCTTGACCTTGTTGTGGACGGCCGCCTTGTTGGGCAGCCGGTGATCTCGCAGCCAGTCGCGGGCCGCCGACGTGGCCTCTGAATGGGCATTGAACCCCGCCGGCACCGCGGCGGCGACCGCGTCCAGAGCCCCGCTGAGGTTGTCGGGCAGTTGCGAGGCGGTGTGCGAGGTGCGGACCGCGGTCATGCCGCAGCCCAGGTCCACTCCGACTGCGGCGGGAATGATGGCCGCCTCGGTGGGGATTACCGATCCGATGGTGGCCCCCATGCCCACATGGGCGTCGGCCATGAGCGCGACCGGTCCCGACACCGCCGGGCTGCGGGCCGTCCGCTGGGCCTGCACCAGCGTCTCCGCCTCCGCGTCGAACGCCCAGCTGACCACCGAGCGCCCCGCACCTGCTTCCACCGTCGCCGGCCCGTGGCTGCTCATCGCCCCATTCTCCAGGAACTCAGCAGTCGTTTCCCAGCGGTTTTTGATCAATCAGAGAGCTGGGCGGCGAGGCGGTTGGCGGCGGCCACCACGGCTAGGCCGTGGTCGTGGGCCAGGTCGGGATCGGGGAAGCGGTAGGCCGGTCCGTGGACGTGGAGGGCGGCCAGGGGTTGTCCGCCCGTGTCGAGCACGGGAGCGCCCACTGAGTTCAGATCCTCCACAAACTCTTCATAGACCCAGGCATATCCCAGACTGCGGATCTGGGTTAGGCGGTCTCGTATTGCTTCGGGGTCGACAACGGTCCACTGGGTGAAGACCTCAAGCGGTTGGGCGAGGAATTCGTCCTGCTGGTCGGCGGGGAGGTGGGCCAGCATGACCAGCCCCGCGGCCACGACATGAATCGGGGTGTGCTCGCCGGTCCAGTCCCGGATTTGGATGTCGGAGGAGATTTGGGTTTGGTCGAGGTAATGGGCCCGGCCGTTGTCGATGATCGACAGGCCGGCCGCTTCCCCCGTTGCTTCGGTCAACTCCAATAGGTGGGGGCGGGCGGCGGTAATGAGGTTGCGGCCCGCGGGGACTGCACCGGCAATGTCGATCAATCCGGTTCCCACTCGGTAGGCCCCGCCGGCCTCGACCTGCTCCACTGCGCCCTCAGCCTCCAGCGCGGACAACAGCCGGGCCACCGTGCTCTTGGGCAAATCCACTCTCTCGGCCAGCTCGGTCACCCCCAACGGACCTTGCGCCAGCGTGCGCAACAGAAGAAACGCCCGCTCAACCGACTGCACCGCCATTGCCTCACCCTACCCCTGCACCGGAAGTGTTCCACGATACGGAACGCTAATTCTCAAGTATTTCTTGTGGGTCGCGGGGGTGGGTCTCGATGCTGGTGTCGAGCGTGTAGTAGTCGGAAGCATCTTCCGCGTAGATGGCCAACTCGGTTGACAGTCCGGTGGGGGGATCGAGGGTTCCGGCCCAGATCGCAATGTGGTCTAATTTCTGCTCCGACGCTCCCGGCGGCACCGCGATCACCTTCCAGAACAGTGAGCTTCCGCACCGCCGGCAGAAGCCGTAGGCCACATCGGGCCATTCATCAGGACGGTACCACTCCAGCGTGTCGTCGGCGATCAGGCGAAGGTGGTCGCGGCGGCAGCCGGCGGCTGCGGTGAAGTGCCCCGTCCAGCGCTGGCACCGGTCGCAGTGGCAGTTCCACACGTCCCGAACCGGCCCGTCGATCACATACCTCACGGCCCCGCACATACACCGCCCGCTCAACGTGTCACTCATTGGTGGCAAACTCTATTGGCCCAAGAAGCTGGAGGGGGATGCTCAAGATGGATGCCATGACAAACCGGGAACTCTGTCGGCAATATGTGAAGGCGGAATCAGAGCAGGCGTCCGGCGCCTCTGATCCGCGAGTCTCTGCACGATGGTCGGGCCAGCATTCGTTTTGAGATGCCTGAAGGTGCAGTCGCCGGTGACCACATATCCGCTCGGCTTGAGTCGTCAGGCCCAGGGCTTCTCACTCCTTTTGTCAATGAGTTCACCATTGTTGCCATAGACCAGAGGGACACGAGCGGTTCAAGAACTCCATGCTCGTCATTGGCCTGTCAGCCCTCAGCGCCCACGCAGCGGCTCAGGACGCTGGTATCGACGGCGGTGATCACCGTCCTCGAATCTCCTCGATGTAGTCGTCAGTGCTGCGGCCATCGCTGAGTATCGCGAACACCCCATCGACAGGGTGTCTTGCCGCTGTCCGCTTTTGAATCAGGAGTCCTCCCTCGGTAGGGGTGAGCTCCACCTCAACGTTGCAATTGAGGCCAAAACGCTCCCTCAGGCTCTTGGGGATCGTAATTTGCCCTCTCTCAGAAATTCGCATACTTGATCTTTCAGAATTGCTGCCCAGCAAATTCATACTGGAGTGTTCAGCAAACAAGAGCGAGGCCATTTCACCGCAGTACGGCCATCCAGCAGACGACGCCGATGTCTTCTTCGGTGATTTCGGGGGGCGGCTCGGGGGCGTCGATTTCGTGCAGGCCGTAGAACTCCACGGTTTGGATGACCTGCCGGGCGGCCTCGGATTGGTCGATGACTTTCTTGTTGAGGTCGCGCTTGATGGCGCCGAGGGCCTGTCGCACTTGGACTCCACGTTCCACAGCCAATGCCTCGTATGCGGCGCGGGCGGCAGACGGTGTGGGAGCGTCTGGATGCTCCAGCGCCTCCCGGGCCCAACGCTGGACAGGCCCCAGGGAGTGGCTGCCGAGCCGAATGGCGGCATCATTGTGCTCTTGGATGATTGATGCGGCCGCCTCCGACCAAGCCGCCTCCAGGTCGATCGCCGGGTCTTCTATCCCGGGGGCTCGGCCTGGGTTGATGCGGCGCAGGATGACTGGTGGCACCGAGGCGATGTGGCCGTCAGGGGTGACGTAACGCCAATAGCGATCACCCTCGCGGGTGCGGCAGGCGAAAAACACCCCGGGCGGGCCGACCGAGGGGACGCCCGGCCCTTGGGCGAACGCAGCACCCACGCCCCAAGGGAGATCAGCAGCGCCTCCCAGTTCTCCTTCGAGCATGGCTCGGCTCAGCTCGGCTCGCAGCATTTCCGCGCTGAGGGCTTGCGGACCATCCGAAGGGTCGATCAGCGAGGCATCCCCATCGGCAAGCCGACGGGCATACGACTGGATCTCCTCATCGACATCGCCCTCCATCACCTCGATCTCCATGCCATAAGGGCGTGCGGCGACGATCTTTCGGCGTATCGCAGTCTCCAGTTGCAGGATCAACTCCAAGTCGCCCTCCTCGGGCAGCATGGTGATGAGCGATACCCGCGGGTGATGGCTCTTCAGGCGCACAACTCGCCCATATCTTTGAACCACACGCTGCGGATTCCAGGGCATGTCGTAGCTGATGACCGCCCCAGCTTGTTGCAGGTTTTGACCTTCGGAGAGCACATCGTTGCCCAAAAGCAGGTCAACTTCCCCATCTGGCGGGTCGTAGCCGGGTCTCACCACTGTCTCCGGGCAGAAACGGGCCAGCATCTGTGTGCGCTCATCGGGGTCGGTCTCCGCACCGATTACCGTCACCCGGGCGCGTCCATCCACCGGGTCGGGAAGGTTGGCGTCGAGGTAGCGGACCGTGTCGGCGAATGCCGAGAATATGAGGACCTTCTCAGATGAGACATCTCCCAGCAGTCGGCGCAGCAGCTTGAGCTTGGGATCGTCTTCGGGCTTGAGGGAGCGCAGGGCTTCGGCGGCGACGTGGAGGCGTTGGCGATCTTCAACGACATGTTCGCGGTAGCTGGGCTCGAAGTCGCCAACCGGCTCGGCATCGGTCTCGTCCAAATCCTCGGCCACCCATTCGGCCAGCCCAGTCTCGTCGAGGTCCAGCGCGGCCGCCTCCCGAAGTGCATCCCCAACCACCACCAGGCCCTGCTCCCAGAGTTTCAAGAACGCGTCGTGGGCGGCGATCATGCGATCCAGTGTGAGCAGGCAGGCATGCCAGCAAGACTCGAAACGCTTGAGCACCGCAGATTGCAGCAGGGCGCCCAGCACAGCCTCCTGCCCAGACGTCTCATCGCCGACCCGAAAAGAACTGGGTCGATAGCGGGCCATGGACAGGCTGGCGATGTGGGCGGTGATGGTTCGAACCAGTGCGGGATAGGCCGCATCGAGGTCGTAGCGCTCAGTGGACAGATCAGGCGTGGGAAATGCAACCGGTGTGCCGTCGGGAAAGGTTTCGCTGCCGTAGTTCTGCTCGATGAATTGCCGATCTCGCCGGACGCTCACCATGTCGGCCAGCGAGAACAGCACATCGGGGTTGAGGTTCTCCGGGTCGCGCTCATTGGCGCCAGCCTGAAGGAACAGTTGGCGAAGTGAGGGAACCCCGTGGGCGGCAAACGCTCGGTCGTGGTGGGAGAAGGCCATGACCAGGTGGTAGAGGTCCCATAGACCGTTGTTTATGGGTGTGGCGGTGAGCAGGGCCAGGTCCTTTTGCCGGCCGCCCAGCAAGCGTGTGGCAGCCCGATACCAAGTGGTGTCGGGGGTGCGAAGGGCGTGTCCCTCGTCCATGACCACCAGCCGGTAGGCGTCCTTGTCGCTGTGCAGATGACGCCGGGCGTTGACCGTGCCAGGCCCCACAAGCTGCTCGTCGGCGGCGAGTTGGTGATAGCTGACCACTTGGGCGGGCAGCCGAGCACGGTTCAACCGCCCCTGCCAGTGCTCCACAAGCTGGGCCGGTGCCACCACAAGGGCGTGGAGACCCCGGCGCAATGTGTACTCCTCGATGAGGGCGAGTCCGATCTCTGTCTTGCCCGTGCCCACGCCGTCGGCGTAGATCACCCCGTGATGCTGGTCGATGATTCGCAGCGCCCGATGAAACCCGTCTCGCTGAAACGCGGTCAGCTCCACCGCGGCGGGCTGCGGCCCCTCGGGTGTGTCGTCTTGGCGGCCCAGCAGCTCCAGCAGTGCCAGCAGGTAGACCGCTCGGGGGTCGAGCAGCCCGGCCTGGGGGAAGAGCAGATCCCGCAAATCGGACTTGAATTCTTGGGCCTCGCTCCACAGCCGGTCGAACCAGGCCAAGGCTTGCTTGGCCACCGGGGGGTCGTACTGAACCAGGCCCAGTTCCAGGTTGGCGAACAGCCCGCCGCCGGTGAGGTTGGCCGAGGTGACCAGCGCGGCCCGGGCGTCGTCTTGGTCGCCGAAGAGGTAGGCCTTTCCGTGGAGGAACTGGTCGGTGTAGCGCCGCACCTCCACCTCGGGCCGTACCAGCCAATCGTCGAGGTCGACCAGCTTGGCCGCGGCTCGGCTGGGCGGGAATCGGGCCAGGTCGCGGTCGGCCCGCAGTCCCTCCAGGGCCAGCTCGAAGCGGGAAACCGGCACTTGAGCGCCCAAGCCTGGCGCCGGTGCCACCCCCAGCAGCAGCCGGACGGTGCGCTCGTCAGCCACCACATCAACCAAGTGGTGCAGGCCCCCCAGATTCACATAGCCGGTGGCAATGGACAGTCCATGGTGGACTGCATGGTCGTCTAGCAAATAGGAGAGCGCGTCGGCGTGGCGGGTGCCGTCGCCCGAGTTGTCAAGCAGGTAGGGGCGACCGGGCATCAGCCCAGCTCGCCGAGGCGGTCGATCAAGTCGGCTCGGTAGGCGGGAGGCACGGCATCGGGGGTGAAGTCGTCGAACATGACCTTGAGGTCGTCGACCGTCAGGTTCCAGGCTCGGGCCACCCGGGCGTCGATGTCCACGAGCAGTCGCCGGCGCTCTTCGGGCGCCAAGGGGCCGCAATCAACCCCGACGGCGGCGGCGAAATCGCCGTATCGCTCATCGACGGCAGACAGCCGGGCCGCGGCCCGGGCGATCTCAGCGAAGCCCTCGTCGTCGAGGTCGGGGACGGTCAGGGATTCCAGCATGAAGAAGTTGAGGTGGATCTCCATGAAGCGGCGGGCCTGCCAGTCGAAGGGCAGGCTGTTCATGATGCCGAGGCAGGCAGCCTGGGCGCGCTCATTGCCGCCAATACACACCAGATAAGGGGCGGTGTTGGTCAAGAACACCTCGGGGGGAACCAGGCAGGCCCGTACCGTGCGGCTGTCGTCGGATCGGGAGACATCGCGGAAAGCAACCCGAGCCCGATCCAGTTCAGCCAGCACCGCCTGTTTGCGGTCTTTGACCTCGGTGGACTCGGCCAAGATTGACGATGACCCCGGCCGGGGCTTGCGGGCCTTCTTCTGTACCTCGTCGCTGGGAGGACACACCCGGGCCTCCGCTCCGTGGGGCTCGTACTGGTCGAAGCTCTCCCCCTTCCACAGCGGCCAGCCCTCAGATGCGTTGCGCCACAGGTGCCTGTCGTTGGTCTCGTCAAGCTCGCGAACAGGGAAGCACCGCCACCGGCCCCCGGCACCGTGGGGGAACGGCGAGCCGGCCCGGAGTTTGGCCAGCAGGTCGGCCTCGTCTTGGGAGCGGAGCCGAGGCGTCATCCAGCCCGCACCGAACAGGGCGGGAGCGAGCAGCACCCCCGGAGACGACGACTGGTCGGCCCACGATTCGGCGGAATCAGCGGTGGCGGCAAGGGCCACCCGGTGGGCGTCGTCTGGGGCGCGGCGTTCGGCCACAGTAAGGGCGACTCCATATTGAGGGTGGGTGTCAAACATCCAGAGTCGTCTATTGATCAGGAAGTCAATCCGCCGAGCCGAGATAGTGGTATACAGCCACTCACGAAACCCCTCCGACCCCTGGTTCACAAACGCCCCCCGGGGCAGCACCACGCCGATCGAGCCGTCGGGGCGCACCAGGGCCCGGTAGCGCTGGCAGAAGTACTTGTACAGGTCGGGATCGCCTTTGGTCGGCTCGTATTCACCGGAGGCCAGCGCCTCCCGCTCGGCTTGGGCCCGCTTCTGCTCACTGCCGAGCAGGTCGGCCAATTCGGGACGCTCCACCAACAGCTCGGCCACCGCCGTGTCGCGTTCGTTGGCCGACAGGCCGTGCAGGCCGGGGAGGTGCAGCCCGTAATGCGACAGCTCCTCCACCACCACCTCCTCCCAGGGGGGGTTGCCCACCACCGCGTCGAAGCCGGGGCGGTCGCGGGAGAACACCCGGGGAAACAGGAGCGGCCAGTGCAAGAAGGCGTGGACAGCACCCAACTCGCCAGCATGGCTGACGAGCTTTTGCCCGTTGCTGCCGTTGACGCCTGCAATAACGTCGGGACCGTGGGTCTCAGCATGGCTGCGAGCACCCTTCAACCCGAACCCCTCAGCGGTCCACAGGTCGAAGAGGCGTTGCAGGCCCTCGGTGGCCTGGCGGGCCTCTAGGTCGGCGGCCCTGCTGGCGTTCACCTCGGTGGGGGTGAGGTCGTCGATGTCGGCCAACCGGGCGACGGCATCAGCTCCATCGGCCAAGGCGGTCGACAGAGAGTCAGCTTGGAATGTGCCCTCCCGGATCACCGTGTCGGCGCTTGCCACTCCGATCAGGGAGTTGCCCACCACCACGTTGCGGTCCAGATAGGCAAGCGACAGGCCGGGCACGAACGACGCCAGCCAAAGAGACAGGGTGGCGATCTCCGCGCCCATCGGGCTGCGGTCCACTCCGAACACGCAGTGTTTGAGCACCAGCCGGCGCAATAGCGCCACATCGGTGATCTCCGAGCCCCTCATGGCTTGGTAGCGGAGGCGGTCCAACGCATCGCGGATCACCGGGAGCGGGTTGTCGGCCAGGAACGCCACGGCCTGATCAGCCAGTTCCTCGGTGACCTGTACCAGGAAGTGGGCGCTCCCGCAGGCCGGATCCAGCACCGCGAAATCAAACAGATCGCGAGCCGCCTGCCGGGGGTCGGTTCGGATCTGCTCACGGACTCGCTCCAGGTGCTCTTGGAACAATGGCCGAACCGTGTGGTGTACCAAGTGCTGCACCAGCGAGACAGGGGTGTAGTACACGCCGCCCGCCTTGCGCCCCCCCTCGTTGGTCTGCCACAAAAGCGATCCTGCGGCAACGCCGGATTGGTTCCCGCCTACCCCCGGATCGCCTGTTTGGCTGTCAGCCTCTGGTTGGCTGTGGTCGGGCACATAGCGGTCTTTGCCGGCGTCGTAGCGCAGCGGCCGGTTGGCCACAGAGAGCCGCAGGCTGAGCAGAGCCTCGTAAATGTGTCCCAAATGGCCGATTTCCAGTGATGAGTAGTCGATGCCGCGCCCGGTATCTGCGTCCCGACCGATTGCCACCAGAACTCGGGCAAAGAAGGGGTCGGCCAGCTCTAAGCGCTCCAGCAGTTCGGCGCCCTCGAAGTCGGTTGGCGCGAACAATGCGCCGTTGTAGGCAGGCACCCCCCAGGCCGGGTTGCCGTCGCGCAGCGCCCCCACCAGGATCATGAAGCTCTTCCACAAGGCGGTGGACTTCATGCTCAACTTGCTCATCGTCTTGTCGGCTTCGGCTGCCAACTCGGTGAGCGACCGGCGTCGGTAGGTCTCGTTGTCTACCGGAAGGAAGCGGGAGCTCTCGGCATAAAGCACGAACAGAAGCCGGAACAGCAGGGTCAGTGCCGCCCGCTCCAATTCCAGCCGCTGGTGGTCGTCGGTGGCGTCGAGCCCGTCGTGGCGGGTCCAGTGGTCGAGCCCATCGGCCAGGGCGGGCAAGGCCTCTTGGCGGATGGTGTGGTCGAGCCGGTGGCGCAGTTCGATGCCGAAGGCGCGGGCTTCGGCTTGGAGAGCGGCGAGTTCGCCGTCGGCAAGGTAGCGGGGCGACAGAAGGGCCAGGTAGGGGCGGTTCTCATCGCCGAGCAGGTCGGCATCGAGATCCAGCCATTCGGCGGTGGAGGCCGACGGGTCGCAGTCGAACAAGCGGTATCGGTTTCGGCACGCCATGATGCCGTAGCGGACGCCATGGCGGCGGCAGTCGGAGGCCAGCAGTCCCTCGGCAGGGCGCCCGATCTCGTCGACGCGCAGAAAGTCGCGGGGGTTGGCCCAAGGGTGGACGAGGGCTATCGGCCGGCCCTGGTAGTGGGCCAGATAGCCCCGTTGGGGGAGCATCTCGATCTGATAGCCCATGCCGGCCATGAACTCTTTCCAGCGACCGTTGATGAACAAGTCCTGTGTGATCTCGCCGGCGGTTTGCCAGCGTTCGCGGTGGTCGCGAAAGCGGGCTTCCAGGGTGTGGTGGGTCAACAGGCCGTGGACCACCTTGCCCCGGCTGGCCAGCCGCCTAACTTCGCCGGCCAGATGGCGAACGGCGTCCAGGCTGTGCATCGGCGCGGTGGCCTCGATGACGGTGGACAGCTCCGCACAGCCAACCGAGAGGATCGGCTCTCGAAACGTGCGGGGGCCGAGCGTGCGGACGCTGTCGGGGTTGTCGGGATCGTCGATGACCAGCAGATAGGAGAAGTTCATACCGTCGGCGTGTTCACGCCAACGGGCCCGCAAGCTGCGCTCTCCGGGCTTCTCGGCGACGGCCACCTCGATGTTGTTGACCCGAACCGACCGCTTGATGCCGGACCGGTTGGGCATCAGGCGGGCGATTCCCAGGCCCATCAGCCGGTTGAGCAGATCGTCGGCGTTCACCGACCTCAACTGTACGCGACGACGATCAAGCAAATTGGCGTTCGCAGCCATAGCTTCCCGCTTCTGGTTCTATCGAATGAGGGGAAGCTGTGAATCAATATAAACGTGTGAAAGGACAGTTTCAACACCTGCCGGCCATGCGGTGTCGAATCAACCGCCTTCGTCGGCAATCTCGGTTTTGCGGCGGGCGATGAACTCTTGCAACTCGGCGTGGATGGCGTCGTCGAGGGGGGGTGGCTGGTAGTCGGCCAGCAGCTCCTTCCAGCGGGTGTTGGCCCGCTGCGCCGCGGTGAGCGAGCCATCCTCGGTCCACTGCTCGAAGCTGTTGTTGTCGGCTATCTCTGAGCGCCAGAAGGCGGTCTCGAAGTTGGCCAGGGTGTGCTGGTTGCCCAGGAAGTGGTCGCCGTGGGCGTTGGTGCGGAACGCCTCCATGGCCTGGCCGTTGTCGCTCAAGTCCACCCCTCGGGCGTGGACCTCCATGGCGCCGAGCTGGTCGGCGTCCATGATGAGCTTCTCGTAGCCCAGGGTCAGGCCTCCTTCCAGCCATCCCGCGGCGTGGAGCACGAAGTTGACCCCGGCCTGCACGGTGGGCAAAAGCGTGTGGGCCGACTCGTAGGCCGCCTGGGCGTCGGGGGCCTTGGAGGCGGTGAGCTGGCCGCCGGAGCGGAATGGCACTCCGCACCGCCGGGCCAGTGCGGCCATCACGAAGATGGCCTGGGCGGCCTCGGGAGTGCCGAAAGTGGGGGCACCGGTGGCCATTGACATCGATGAGGCAAACGTTCCGAAGACGACGGGGGAGCCGGGCCGCACCAGTTGAAGGTAGGCCATGCCCGACAGGGCCTCGGCCAGGGCTTGGGCGGCCAGGCCGGCCACCGTGACCGGCGACATGGCCCCGGCCAGGATGAACGGGCTGATGATGCTGGCCTGGTTGGCCCGGGCGTAGGCCGTGGCCGCTCCCAGCATGGTGGCGTCCCAGCGCATGGGGGAGGAGGCGTTGATGAGCGAGGTCATCACCGTGCGGTCGGCCAGGTCGCCTCCGAAGGCGATGCGGGCCAGCTCCACCGAATCGGCGGCGCGGGCGGCGCTGGTCACCGAGCCCATGAAGGGCTTGTCGGACAAGCGCAGGTGGGCGTACACCATGTCGAGGTGGCGCACATCCACCGGCACGTCCACCGGCTCGCACACCGTGCCCCCGCTGTGGTGCAGGTGGGGGAGTCGGTAGGCCAGCTTCACCACGTTCTCGAAGTCGGCCAGGGTGGCGTAGCGCCGGCCCTGGTCGAGGTCGGTGACGAACGGGGAGCCGTAGTTGGGGACGAACACGGTGGTGTTGGCGCCGATGCTCACGCTGCGCTCGGGGTTGCGGGCGTGCTGGATATAGGTGGCCGGGGCGCTGTCGGTCACGATCTGGCGGCACATTCCCCGGGGGAACCGCACCAGCTCGCCGTCCACGTCGGCCCCGGCCTCCCGCCAGAGGTCGAGCGCCTCGGGGAAGTCCTGGAAGGCGACGCCCACTTCGGCCAGGATGGTCTCGGCGTTCTCCTCTATCTGGGCCAGGCCGGCCTCGTCGATGATCTCCACCGGCGGCAAGCGCCGTTCCAGAACGGGGGCGGCCAATACCTGGCTGGCGGCCCGGGCGGCCTGGCGACCGGCCCGTCCTCCGCCGCGTCTGCCTTGTCGCTCGCTCATCACTGCTCCTGCATCTGATTCCGTTGACGGCCCGTCCTCCGCCGCTTTGGTCTGGCAGTCTCGCTATCGGCTGGCGACCTCGGGGGCAAATCCACCGCTTGCATCAAGTGGGGGGTGGGGGCGGTCTCATGGGGCAGCGACATGGCGGCCACGAACAGCTCTTGGAAGCGGGCCTCGGTGGCAGTCTCGATCTTGACCACCTCCCGGGCGGCGTGCTCGACCTCGGCTCGCTGCGATCCCGACACCAGCATCCGGGCCGCGCCCGCTCCCGAGGCGTTGCCCACCCCTTTGACTCCTTCTACCGGCCCGTCGGGCACCAAGCCTAGCACCATGGCGTGGACCGGGCTGATGTGGGCGCCGAACGCTCCGGCCAGCCGAACATCGGCAACGTCGGCGATCCCGGCGTGCTCGGCCAGCAGGTCTATGCCGGCCCGCAACGCCGCCTTGGCCAGCTGCACCGCTCGCACGTCGTTCTGGGTCACCGAAAGCGGAACCGGCTGGGTTTGGAGCACATAGGAGAAAGTCCTCCCGTCGGCGATGACCCGGGGGCTGCGCTCGGCCAGCCGGCCATTGATGACTCCCCGGTGATCCATGATCCCGGCCAAGAACATCTCCGCGATGACCTCGATGATTCCCGAGCCGCACAGCCCGGACACCTCCAGCGAGCCCAGCGCCTCGCGAAAGCCGGGGTCGTCGGACCACAGGTCGCAGCCGATCACCTTGAACCGGGGTTCCAGCGTGGCAGGGTCGATCCGCACCCCCTCGATTGCCCCGGCGGTGGCCCGCTGTCCGCAGCTTATCTGGGCGCCTTCGAATGCGGGGCCGGTGGGACTCGACGCCGCCCACACCTTCTGGCCGTCGCCCAACACGATCTCCGCGTTGGTGCCCACATCCACCAGGAGCTGAGGTCGGGTGGAGCGGTGCGGCCCCTCGGCCAGCATGGCGGCCGCCGCGTCGGCTCCCACGTGGCCGGCGATGCACGGCCCCACATAGAGGGAGGCGCCGGGCAGGTCCACATCGATGTCGGCGGCGTCGGCCCATACTCCGTTGCGGACCGCCAGGGTGAACGGGGCGGCGCCCAGCGGGGTCGGGTCGATGCCCAGCACCAGGTGGTGCATGATCGGATTTCCCACCACCACCAGATCGCAGACGTCGACCCGGTAGATGTCGGCGGCCTCGCAGAGTTCGCCGATCACCTCGTTGATGGCTGACCGCACCGCCGTGGTCAGCTCGGCGGTGCCGCCGGGGTTCAACATGGCATACGACACCCGGCTCATCAGGTCCTCGCCGAATCGGATCTGCGGGTTCATGCGCCCTGCGGTGGCGACCACCTCCCCGGTGGCCAGATCCAGCAGGTAGCCGGCCACGGTGGTCGAGCCCACATCCACCGCCACTCCGAACTCCGCATCGGAATAGCCCGGCCGCACCGTGAGCACCCGTCGCTCAACCACCTCGCCGTCTTCGCTTTGCCCAGGGTACCGCCGCCGGGTGTGGACCACTGCGGTGACCGCCCCATTCCCCTCGGCGATCGCCGACGACAATGCGGGCAGCGCGGCAGCGGGAACTTCAACGTCGGACACGTCCCATTCGTCGGCCAATGCGCCCACCAGTCGCTCGGCATCGGAGATCTCGTCGCCCAGCACGGCGGTGGCCAGCTCCAGGTAGTGGAGGGTCACCACCGGGTCGACTGTGATCGCACCCAGGTCGACGGCCTTTCGCACCACCGGGCTGTGGACTTGGCTTTGGGCGGGGACGTCGATGACCACGTCGCCCAGCACGGCGGCCTGACAGCTCAGCCGATGGCCTGGGTCCAACGGGCGCCGGCCGCGGTAGTCGAGCTCGGTGGGGCCGGCAACCGACAGCGCGCCCTCGCTGCTGGTCAGCCCCCACTTGGCGAACTGGCCGGTGCTGGGGGACACCTGGCAGCGGCCGCAGAGTCCGCGGCCTCCGCACACTGAGTCGATGTCCACCCCGGCAGCGCGGGCTGCGTCCAGCACCGTCGACCTCTCCGGGGCGGAAGCTGCGATGCCGCTGGGCGTGAACACCACGCGGTGTTCGGCGGTCATACCGCGGCCCGGCGACGTCCTCCTCGACGGCGGGCGGCTCCCTCGCCGGCGGCGGTCGGATCCCGGTTCTCGGCGATCCACGCCATGCAGTCCTGGTCGTGGCCGGCCAGCACGTCGGCGGCCATCACCGCCTGCTTCACCTCGGCGTGCAGCGGGTTCATGATGGCCGAGGTCATTCCCGCGCCGATGGCCATGGCCAAGAACGTGCCGGTCACCGCGTGGCGGTTGGGCAGCCCGAAGCTCACGTTGCTGGCCCCGCAGGTGGTGTTCACCCCCAGCTCGTCGCGGATGCGCCGCACCAGGCGGAACACCTGCTGGCCGGCGGTGCCCATGGCCCCGATGGGCATGACCAGGGGGTCCACCAACACATCGGAGCGGGGGATGCCGTGGTCGGAGGCCCGCTCCACGATCTTGCGGGCCACCTCGAATCGGACGTCGGGGTCCTCGCTGATGCCGGTCTCGTCATTGGAGATGGCCACCACTGCGGCGCTGTGGCGGGCCACCAGCGGCAGCACGCGCTCCAGCACCTCATCCTCGCCGGTGACCGAGTTGATCAGCGGCTTGCCGTCGTACACCGCGATGCCCGCCTCCAGCGCTTCGATGATCGACGAGTCGATGGACAGGGGCACGTCGGTCACCGACTGCACCAGCTTGATGGCCCGGGCCAACAGCGCCGGCTCGTCGGCCAATGGGATGCCGGCGTTCACGTCCAGCATGTGGGCGCCGGCGGCCACCTGGGCCAGGGCGTCTGCCTCCACCCGGCTGAAGTCGCCGGCCTTCATCTCCTCGGTCAGCAGCTTGCGCCCGGTGGGGTTGATCCGCTCGCCGATCATCACGAAGGGACGGTCGAACCCGATCACCACTTCTTTGTTCGCCGAGCTGAGCACGGTGTCGGTCACGTTTTCGCCTCCAGAGGACTTTCTATTGCGCTTTCGGGATCCCAGCCTCCGGTGGACACAAACTCGTCGAGGCGCTCCCGCGGAAATGCGGTCTCGAGTTCCTCGGCGGCCCGCAGGGCGGCCCCCTCGGGATCGTTGGGGTCGCCGGGAATCAGCTTGCGGCGCCACTCGCCAACGTATTGTGATGCCTGGGTCTTGCCGGCCACCATGGCGGCCCGGTCGATAGCGCGTTGGAAGCGGCGGGGGAGGATGCGCTGGATCTTCGAGGATCCCGAGCCTGCGTTAACCTGAGCAGGGATGTCCCGCCAACAGATCACCACTAGGTAGTCGTTACTCCCCCGCCGCCGACTCACGCGGCTCGCTCCCGGATCTCTACCAGCGCATCGACCAAACCTCCATACCCAGCAGCCACCTTCTCGAAGCCCAGCCCCAGGCGGTCGGCCGCTTGTCGGGCCAACCGATCCAGCTCGGTGTCGGGCTCCTGAGACAGATACACCAGCCGGGTGTAGTTGTTGAAATAGACGTCTTGCAGTTCGGGGTGTTCCAAAATGCCCAGCCCCTCCAGAATCAGGCGCTCGAAGTGGCGCACCAGATAGTCGGTCAAATACAGCGTGCCTAGCTCCTGTTCTTGAAGCTGGGAGAACGCCTCGGCCCCGGCGTAGAGCTCGTAGCAGTGAGGGCCGGGAAGGCGCTCCACTCCCTCTTGGTGGCACACCTTGTCGAGCAGGCCTCCGGTGCCGCAGTCGGCGTAGCCCACCAGGATTTTGCGGTAGCGGCCGCGGGCGGCCCGCACCCGCTTCCGCACCGCCTCGGGGATCAGCTCGGGGCGGTTGTGCAGCTTGGCCGGCAGGCACTCCAGGTCGATGGTGCTGCCACTGCCCTCGCGGTCGAGGGAGGCAATCAGGTGGCGCAGTTCCTTGGCCAGGGCCCCGCAGGCCACCACGAGCACCCGATCATGGCTGGACATGGTCAAACCGCGGCTCGCCGAGCAGCTATAAGCTGCTTGGCGGTCTCGGCGGCAACGGCCGCGTCGCGGCAGTAAGCGTCGGCGCCGACGGCCTCGCCGAACTCCTCGTTGAGGGGTGCGCCGCCCACCAACACTATGTAGTCCTGGCGCAGGCTCTTCTCCACCAGGGTGTCGATGACCACCTTCATGTAGGGCATGGTGGTGGTGAGCAGCGCCGACATGCCCAAGATGTCGGGCTGGTGCTCGTCGAGGGCGGCGATGAACTCCTCCACATCGGTGTTGATGCCCAAATCGGTAACCTCGAATCCGGCGCCCTCCAGCATCATGGCCACCAGGTTCTTGCCGATGTCGTGGATGTCGCCCTTGACCGTGCCGATCACCACGCTGCCGATGGGCTCGGCCCCGGTCTCGGCCAGAAGCGGGCGCAGGATGGCCATGCCCGCCTTCATGGCGTTGGCGGCCAGCAGCACCTCGGGCACGAACAGGATGCCGTCGCGGAAGTCGATGCCCACGATGCGCATCCCCTCCACCAGCGCCTCGTCCAGCACTTTGTCGGCGGGCCAGCCCCGGCCCAGAAGGATTCTGGTGCCCTCGTCTATCTCCTCGGCCAGACCGTCGTAGAGGTCGTCGTGCATCTGCGCGCACAGGTCTTCGTCGCTCAAACTCGACAGATCGATGTCGTCGATCTCAGGCGTGTCAGTCATGCACACCGTCCTCCCGTGGTATCGGGTGCCAGAGATGGGATTCCGTACTGCGGACCAGTACCGCAATGCGGAACAGGGTCACTGTAGCACGAAGAAATGTCGCTTGCCTGAGTTGTACCCCCCCTGGGATTTTGACTGTCGGTAAAACCCCCTGGTAAAGGCGGTGGATGAATGGATGAATTGTGCTGCCCCCCGCTCTGCCCCACTGTGTCTGGGTCAATGGGTTGACTGTGGTTCTGGGTTTGCTTCGAGGCACTGGGAGGATGACGCAGATAGACTGGTTGCCGTCTGCACGGTTAGGAAGTTGGCCGCTTGGGTAAGTCCCCTTGCGGCCGATCCGCGTCGGCCGGCGTGCCGTGCGCTGGCATGTTTCGGAGATCGACGCATGGCTGGCCGCGAGGCCCCGAGCCACCGGCGACCGGTCTGCGGCGTAGACGGGCGTCGATTTTCCGCGAGTTCCCTATCTTTTGGCGTGGCACCTTCCCGCAGGGAGCGGCCACAAGTGCTCCGGACCTTCCATTTGCGCCGACGATGCTGCTTGAAGTCCAGCCTGATCTGTCGCGAAGTGTTAGACACACCTCACGCTCCGCTCACACGATCAGGCAGGTCATCAGCGCGGTGGAGATGGAGAAACAAGGCGCGGTGTTTGATTGGGAGAACATCGACAGGAGAGGCGGGATACCTTCGGACATGACCAACTGGACTCATCTCAGACCAGATCTCAAAGAGATCATGGACAAACATGGTGTTCCCCTAGTAGTTGCGGCTCAGATGCTGCGAGATGAGTAGGGCGCGCCACTCTCCCATATGAGTCCCAATAGGCGAGTGGACGCTCGCCTGCCATCTATCTCTGTGAAGTCTTGAATGGATGGCTCGATAGCGTATCCGCAACAGATTGCCGGCCTTGAAGTTGGTCAAGGTGCGGCCAGAGACTTTTATATCTACATTCTCGATGATATGATCGAGAATGTGAGTGTTTCGGCGCCGGCCCTGGTGCCGCTTTTCAGGTCCGACCAGCAGCTCCGCCTCCTGGGAGTCCTGTTCGCGGGCGCAGAAGAAGAACTCACCATCGGGGAACTCGCAGCACGCGCAGGCATTGCGCAGGCAACTGCGAGCCGGGAAGTGGCACGCCTCGAAGAGCACGGCCTGGTGGTGACTCGCGCGATAGGCCGCAACAGGCTCGTCCGACCCAATTGGCGTCTCCCGTGGGCACCGGAGCTGCGCTCCATCCTGGTGCAGACCGTCGGCGTGCTGGGACGCCTGGGCGAAGCGCTCAGTGAAGTGCAGGGGGTGGACTGCGCCTTCGTGTTCGGCTCGTGGGCGGCGCGCCACCAGGGAGAGCCGGGTCCCTTTCCAAATGATGTCGATGTCGTCGTCATCGGGACGGCGCCGCTGCGGGCGATCCGCCGAGCATGCCGCATGGTGGAGCTGGGCCTGCGAGTCGACGTCAACCCTGTAGTGATCGACCGGCAGGGCTGGGACTCCCCGACATCGGAGCCCTTCATTGCCGAACTCAAAGCGCAGCCGCTGGTTCCCATACCATTTGAGGCCGAGCGTGACATCTGACTGGCTCGCCGAGGCAATTGCGACCCGTGACATTGAACGGGTCAAAGCCAACTTGGGAGCAGCGGGCGAGCGTGTCAACGATGCCCGACGGCACATTCGCTCAGATCGGCTGCTCGCCGAGGACGACACAACCCTGGCCATGGCCGCGTGCCACGACGCCATCCGCAAGTCCGCAGCCGCCCACATGGCTGCCAACGGCTTTCGGGCACGCGGCGGAGAGGGCGCTCATCGCATCACCCTCGACTACTTGCGGCATGCCCTAGCCGGCAAGATCGCTCAAGTAGACCTCGTCGAAGCTGACGAAATCCGCCAAGACCGCGCACTCGCCGAATACGGAGACTTTGCCTCAAGAAGGCTCGACGCCGCACATGTCCTGGCAGCAGCCGACGTAGCAGAGCGAATCGTCAACGCGATCGCCAACGCCCTCGCTTCCGAGACGGGCTAACCAGCAAACCGAGTTCAGCGAAGGGTGTCCCGTGATCGCGGCGGCACGTCGGGTGTCCTGCGACGGCGCCGAGCTCTCGGCATCGTTGGCCGAACAGCGGGCCTCGGCCCCGCCCGGCATCGGCGACCCCGACGAACAACTCCGGGCGGACTGGGCCGAACTAGAACCTCCCGGAAAACGCGAACACCATGGTGCGATCTTGCTAGTGCCACATTTGCACAAGATCAGATTGGACTCGAACGCTGCACTGGCGGCTGAAGCAGCGGTTCTACTCCTCTATAGGGATTCGGAGCTTTGCCGTTTGCCCAGGTCAGCGACCTAGATGAGTCGGTTGTGGCTCCTTGTCCCACACGAGCACCGGCGTGCAAAGCCGGCCCACGCGCTGGCCGCGACTAGCGGGAACCCACTTGCTCTACCACCGCGCCGCAAAGTCGTGTTGCGATGCTGCGATACTGAGTAGATGTCACCAGCACGTGAGAGGCTCACTGCCGAGGCTCGTTCGCTCGTACTTCGAGCTCTGAAGTACCCGCGAGGCCGATATGACGCTGAACGAGCTCATCAGCTGTCGGCCATTCCGGCGAGGACGCTGCACGACTGGGCGACGGCAGGTGTGCTCGTGCCCGACTGGTTCGGTGCCAAGCCCCGGGGTTGGTCTTACCGCGACATCGTGTATGCCAGGTTGCTTGCTTGGCTGCGAAGCAAGCACATGGACCGTTCACAGGCTTCTGAACGGGTTGGCTTTGTGCGCGAGTTGCTCGAGAAATCGGAAATCGACCCGAGTGTCCATAGCGACGGCACGATCTTTCTGATCGGGAACGAAGGCACTGACCGGTTCACTGGTCAGCAGGCGTTTGACGGTCTTGTTGAGGTTCTCGACGTGTTCGAGCTTACCGGGCCAGTCGAAGGCGTTTCGAGGGGCGAGCTTTGGGGTCCGAGCTTGGTTCGGCCCTCGACACATACCTACATCTCGCCGTGGGTGTTGGCCGGCGAGCCCTGCGTGGAGGGCTCGCGTGTACCGAGCGCCACCCTGTATGCGCTCAGAGAAGACCGTGGACTCGGAGCCCCGGCGATTCACGAGCTCTACAAGGGCTTGTCGGTCGAGGCCATCGAAGATGCCTTGGCGTTCGAGACTCGCCTCAGAGCGGCGTAGACCTCGGTGCGCCTGCTCCTTGATGAGGGAT
This sequence comes from bacterium, assembly GCA_028819295.1. Taxonomy (GTDB): domain Bacteria; phylum Actinomycetota; class Acidimicrobiia; order Acidimicrobiales; family Bin134; genus Poriferisocius. The sequence goes on from JAPPMA010000062.1 coordinate 30,844, forward strand.
TTCCGTCCCCTCCGGGATTCCGCCCCGAGTCTGTAGATGCAACTGTCGAAGTTGTCGCGCTTCGACAGTTCAACCCTTCGCTCACAGGCTCATCGATCCCTGATTGGTACCTCTACTTGCGAGCCGATGAGGCTGGATTCGACGCCCTTGTGACCCATGATTGGCACCAGTCTGAGCAAATGGAAGAGCTGTGGACGCTCTCTCGAACCAATCTCTCGGTAGTGACATGGCGTCGGTCAATCGGCGACCCAATTCGAGAGTGGGGTCAATTGCTTGCGTATCTTCCTGAGATACGGCGGATGATCAGCGAGCATGGCCCCTCAATCGTGTTCCTGCCCTCTCCGCGCCTAGATCGCAATAGCATCAAGAAGGCCTCTGAGATGTTGGGGCGATTCGCAAGCAACTCCGGCATTTCAAATCAACAAGTGCGGCATCAAGCCCGACAAATCGTCCAAGACGAGCTTTCTAGTCGAGACGAACTGGGTCGCTACAGAGACTGGCTGTAGTGATTCAAGTGCCATTTGTTGTCACGTCGCGGGGTCCGGTCAGGCCAATGCGGCCTCGGCGATCGCCCAGGGCGTGTCGGTTTCCTCCAGTGCCCATGTGCGGAAGCTGGCCCGGAAGCCGTGGACGGTGGCCCGGTCGGCCACCCCGACGTCGCGGAGGATTTTCGTGAGCGTTGCGTCCGATAGCGGCCCTTACCCTGGCGGCTGTGAGATGTGGCATCCTGCCCCCCAATCTGCCCCCCAATTTCTAGGGGATGACTTGGAAATGCCTGGACACAGTCTAGCATTCAAGTCCGAAAAAAACAGCCGATGAGCTGGGGTTTTATGGATGATTTGGGAACTCCTGGAACCGCTGCGGAAGTCCTGAGTTGTACCCCCCCTGGGACTCGAACCCAGAACCTGCGGATTAAGAGTCCGTTGCTCTGCCAAATTGAGCTAGAGGGGCTTGAATGTGAGGCGGACCGAGGGGATTTGAACCCCCGACCTCCGGGACCACAACCCGGCGCTCTAACCTGACTGAGCTACGGCCCGCACGGTGCGGTCAGTCTATGGGCAGTTTCTGGGGACGGGGAAACCGTTTTCATTCCCGGTGTGAAGAGCGGCGATCAACCCAGCCAGACGACGATGGCCTCGGCCAGCGCGGGACCCTGGTCTTCTTGGATGAAGTGGCTGGCTGGTCGGAACTGTGCATGGGGCTGGCCGGCGGCGCCGGGGATCCGCTCGGTGATGGCGGCCTGTCCTCGCTGGTGTGGGGCTGACTAGAAGTCTAACCCTGGCGAAATTACGGCCACACCGTTTTGAACGGCTGCCTCGGCCAGTCGCGTGTCATAGGTGACGATGCCTTCCAGGTCATGGCCAAGGTCGAGGGCTGAGGCGAGGTGTATGGCGTCCAAGGAACGCAACGAGAGTGGGTCCAGCGGTCCTGCCTGTTCGAAGACGCGCTCGCCCAACCTCATCAGCTGCACAGAGGAGAGCACTTCTCTCGCCACTTGAACGTGAGCTGGAGCCAGCCTCCGGGCGGCACGGAGCAGCTCTGTTCGCACAAGGCTTCCCGCCACTAAGTCTCGATCCTCTTGGGATCGCCAGGATTGGAGTGCCTGCGTCTCCGGTTCCGCAGAAACCAGCTTCACGAGGGCAGATGTATCGACGTAGAACGCCACCTCAGTAGCGCTCTTCTTCTCGCATCTCAGCGAGCACTTCAGACAGGCTCGGACCCTCGATGGGGTCGGGCAGATCCGCGAGGTCTCTCGTGGCCGCTGCCACCAGACCAGCGTCGACTAGTTCTTGCAGGCGTGACTTAGGTATCGGCGTCATTAGAGCCACCGGGCGCCCCCGGCTGGTAATCGTCACTATCTCGCCTGAGGCCGCCTTGGCCACCACCGCCGACGCGTTCTGCTTGAGCGCCCGGATACCCACTTCAGCCATGTGCTTTAAAGTAGCACATCAGCCCACAGCTTCCATCTGGTCTGGTGGCCCTGCAAATGGACAATTATGCCGATTTGTGGACCACATACAATGCCAGCACGCCCCTGTAGCTCAGTCAGGACAGAGCAGGTGACTTCTAATCATCAGGCCGCAGGTTCGAATCCTGCCGGGGGCGCGGTGTGACGCGGCACCTGCATGGCGGGGGATAGGGTCGGCGGCGGTGCTGTTTCCCACGTTCACGTTCGCCGTGTTCTTCGCGGTGGTGCTGCCGGTGGCGTGGGCGCTGCGGCGGTGGCCGGTGCCGTGGAAGCTGTTTCTGCTGGGGGCATCCTACTGGTTCTACGCCGCCTGGGATGCCCGCTTCGTGCTGCTGCTGGTGGGCATGACCTTGGGAAATGCGATTGCCGCCGCCATCAACGTGCGAGCCGGCAGCGAATTGGCCCGCAAGGCGGCGGTGGCCGGCGGGGTGACGCTGTCGCTGGGGGTTCTGGCCTTCTTCAAGTACTACGACTTCTTCACCGACAGCCTCGACCGCAACCTCGGAATCTCCAGTCCCGCCCTCGACATCGTGCTGCCGGTGGGAGTGTCGTTCTTCACGTTCCAGGCCATCAGCTACATCGTGGATCTGCACCGGGGCCGCACCGGGGAGGCAACGCTGCTCGACTTCGCGGTGTACCTGTCGTTCTTCCCCCAACTGGTGGCCGGGCCCATCGTGCGGGCCACCGAGTTCTTGCCCCAACTGCGGTCCCACACCCGCCCCGACCGGGCGGAGGTGGCCCATGCCGTGAAACTCATCGGCCGGGGCATGTTCAAGAAGGTGGTGATCGCCGACTTCCTGGCCCGAGCGGTGGTGAACGATGCCTTCGATGCCCCCGGAGAGCACGGCGCGCTGGACATTCTCGCCGGGATCTACGGCTACGCCGTGCAGATCTACGCCGACTTCTCCGGCTACACCGACATGGCCATCGGCGTGGCGCTGTTGATGGGATTCCGCTTCCCCCAGAACTTCAACCTGCCCTATGCAGCCGATTCCATTCAGGACTTCTGGCGGCGATGGCACATGACGCTGTCCCGCTGGCTTCGGGACTACCTCTACATCCCCCTGGGCGGCAACCGAAAGGGTCGCTTGGCCACCTACCGGAACCTGCTCATCACCATGGCCCTGGGGGGCCTGTGGCACGGCGCGGCCGGGGCGTTCATCCTATGGGGCATCTACCACGGCGCCGGTTTGGCGGTGGAGCGATGGCGGGCAGAAGCCAAGCAAGCCCGGAAGCCACCGCAACTCGCCTTCTTGGGCCGACGCTGGGTTCCCTCCGACACCGCCCGGCTATGGTTGCGGCGGCTCTGGGTCTTCCATTTCGTGTGCCTGGGCTGGGTGCTGTTCAACAGCGAGACCCTCGACCGCACCGGCGATGTGCTGGCTCGGCTGTTCAACGGATGGGGTGCCGGGCCTGAGTTGTTGAACCCGCTGGTGGCCCTGGCCATCGCGGCCGGCATTGCTGCTCAGTTCTTCCCCCGAGCCTGGGCCGAGAAGGGGTCGGGGGCGTTGGCGAGGGCGCCGATGGGTTTGACGGCGGTGGGCTTCTCGGTGTGGATCATGGTCGTCGTGGCCCTCGGCCCCGAAGGGGTCGCCGATTACATCTATTTCCAGTTCTGACGCCGCGGAGCGGTGGGAGCTTCAAGAGAGCGGGTGACGAGAATCGAACTCGCGTCATCAGCTTGGAAGGCTGGGGTTCTGCCACTGAACTACACCCGCGGGGCTAGCCGCCAATGATATCTGCCCATCGTGGCAACCGGCTACGACACGAGGATTCAGGGGGTCGTCGGTAGAATGCCGACCCTGTGAAGAGCACAGTCGAGGAGCTGGAGGGCAACCGGGTCAAGGTGTCGGTGGACATCGACCTGGAGGAATTCGAGGAGAGGCTGGACGAGGCATTCCGCAAGCTCGCTCGCCAAGTGCGCCTGCCCGGGTTCCGCCCCGGCAAAGCCCCCCGCCGGGTGCTGGAGGCCCGGTTGGGCTCCCAGGCGGCCCGGGGAGAAGCCCTCAGCGATGCGGTTCCCGAGTACTACGCCCAGGCTGTGCTCGATCACGATGTGGATGTGATCTCACCGCCGGAGATCGACATCACCAGCGGGGCCGAGGAAGGGCCGGTGAGCTTCGACGCGGTGGTTGAAGTGCGCCCTCTGATCTCGATCACCGGCTACGACCAGCTCAAGGCCGAGGTGCCCAGCCCTCTGCCCACCGACGAGGAGGTCGGCCAGCAGATCGACCAACTCCGCAAGCAGTTCGGCGAGTTGGCCCCGGTCATCAGGCCGGCAATCGACGGCGACAACGTGACCATGGACATATATGGGACCTACAACGGCGAGGACGTCGAGGGCCTCACCGTGGACGGCTACGCCTACGAGGTGGGCCAAGGGGCCGTGGTGCCCGAGATCGACGAGCAGCTCCGCGGCTCGAAGGCCGGCGACATCTTGGAGTTCAACGCCCAGCATCCCGACCCCGACGAAGACGGGCTGCTGCGGTTCCGCATCCTGGTCAAAGAGGTGCAGGAAACGGTTCTCCCCGACTTCGACGACGAATTCGCCCAAGAGGCCTCGGAGTTCGACACTGCCGAAGAGCTGCGGGCCGATGTCTCCGAGAACATTGCCCGGGCCAAGCGGGTTAATGCCCTGTCTTCGCTGGCCGCCCAGGTGGGCGAACAGCTCGCTGAGCTGGTGACCGACGACATCCCCGAGGCTCTGGTCGAAGCCGAGGTCCAACATCGCCTGCGGACCCTCCAGATGCGGCTGGGCAGCCAGGGTGTCGAGATGGACGCATATCTTGAGGCCATCGGCCAGACCGTCGACGAGATGGCCGAAGCGCTGCGCGAACCCGCCCTTCAGGAGGCGAAAGCCGACCTGGCCCTGCGGGCGGTGGCGGCTGCGGAGTCCATCGAAGCCGCCGATGAGGATGTGGACTTCGAGCTGGCCGTGCTGGCCGCCCAGGTGGGCCAAACCGTCGACGAGTTGAAGTCTTCGGTGTTTGTTGACGATGAAAGCCGTCTCAAGGGGGTAAGATTGGACGCAAAGATGCGCAGGACCCGGGAATGGGTGTTGGAGCGGGTTGAGATAAAAGATCCCGACGGAAACCCCATAGAGCGGTCTAGCCTGAATCCCGACAGCGAGTCTGATCTTCCCCCCACCACCACCGAGAGCCAAACCACATGAAACCTCAGAACTACATGGTGCCAGTCGTGGTCGAGCAGACCAACCGGGGTGAGCGCTCGTTCGACCTCTACTCCCGCCTGCTCAAAGAGAACATCATCTTCTTGGGCACGCCGATCGACGACACCGTGGCCAACCTCATCTGCGCGCAGCTTCTGCACCTGGAGTCGGAGAACCCCGACAAGGACATCAACCTCTACATCAACAGTCCGGGCGGCGACATCAACGCCATGTTCGCCATCTACGACACCATGCAGTACCTGAAGCCCGACATAACCACCATCTGCTTCGGCCAGGCGGCTTCGGCAGCCGCCGTGCTCTTGGCCGCGGGCGCCCCCGGCAAGCGCCTGGCGCTGCCCCATTCCCGAATGCTGATCCACCAGCCGTATGCCGGGGCATCCGGGCAGGTGTCCGACATCGAGATCGCATCGCGGGAGATCCAGCGGCTCAAAGACCAGCTCGAGCAGCTCCTGGCCCGCCACACCGGCCAGGATCTCGACAAAGTCCAACAGGACACCGACCGCGACTACGTGATGACCGCCGAGGACGCCAAGGAATACGGGCTCATCGACGAAGTCATCTCATCGCGCGACGCTGTCGAGACCGCCGGCCCCATAACGGCCATCCGCTAGGGGGCAGGAATCATGGCTAAGCGTGATTGGTCAGCTTTTACAAGCCGGATGAGCCAGGGGAGCAGAGGCCATGGCTAAGTTCGGAGAGGGCGGCGAGCTTCTCAAGTGCAGCTTCTGCGGCAAGACCCAGAAGCAGGTGAAGAAGATGATCGCCGGTCCCGGCGTCTACATCTGCGACGAGTGCATCGACCTCTGCAACGAGATCATCGAGGAGGAGCTGGCCGAAGGCGCCGACGTCGGATTCAAGGAGCTTCCCAAGCCCCAGGAGATCTACTCCTTCCTGGACGACTACATCATCGGCCAAGAGCACGCCAAGCGGATCTTGTCGGTGGCGGTGTACAACCACTACAAACGGGTTCAGATGGGTTCCTCCGACCCCGAGGTGGAGCTCTCCAAATCGAACATCTTGCTGCTCGGGCCCACCGGGTGCGGCAAGACGCTGATGGCCCAGACGCTGGCCCGGATGCTGAACGTGCCCTTCGCCATCGCCGACGCCACCGCGCTGACCGAGGCCGGCTACGTGGGCGAGGACGTGGAGAACATCCTCCTCAAGCTCATCCAGGCTGCCGACTACGATGTCAAGAAGGCGGAGACCGGCATCATCTACATCGATGAGATCGACAAGATATCCCGCAAGAGCGAGAACCCGTCGATCACCCGGGACGTGTCCGGCGAAGGTGTGCAGCAGGCTCTGCTGAAGATCCTGGAGGGCACCACCGCATCGGTGCCGCCCCAGGGCGGGCGCAAGCACCCCCATCAGGAGTTCATCCAGATCGACACCACCAACGTGCTGTTCATCGTGGGAGGCGCCTTCGCCGGGTTGGAGCAGATCATCGAGAACCGTGTGGGCAACGTCGGGGTCGGGTTCGGCGCCGACATCCGCACCGAGGCGGAACGCGATCACGGTGAGCTGTTCACCCAGGTTCAGCCCGAGGATCTGATCAAGTTCGGCCTCATTCCCGAGTTCATCGGTCGCCTGCCGGTGGTCGGCGTGGTCTCCCACCTCGAGTCGGACATGCTGGTGCGGATCCTGGTTGAGCCCAAGAATGCCCTGGTGAAGCAGTACTGCAAGTTCTTCGAGTTCGAGAACGTGGAGCTGGTAATCAGCGACGAGGCCCTGTCGGCGGTGGCCGAACTGGCCCTCAGCCGCAACACCGGAGCCCGGGGCCTGCGGGCCATCTTGGAGGAGGTGTTGCTCGACGTCATGTATGAGCTGCCCAGCCGCGACGACGTGGTCCAATGCCTCGTCGAGGCCGATGCCGTCCGCGGCGAGAACGCCCCCAAGCTGCTCAATGCGGCCAAAGCCCGCTCAAGCGACCGCGCCCGGCGCCAGGCCAGCTGAGTTTCGGAGTCTGGCCGAGGCCCGGGCGTGGCTGGACAGCCACGTCAATCTGGAGGCAACGGCTGGCGAGGCCGACGGTTTGACGCTGGCCCCGATGCGCGGGCTGCTGGGCGCGCTGGGCGATCCCCAAGACGACTACCCGGCGGTTCACATCACCGGCACCAACGGCAAGGGCTCGGTAGCCGCAATGCTCGCCGCGCTCGCCGGCGCGTGGGGAATGAGCGTCGGCGCCTACACCAGCCCCCACGTCGAGCGCATCAACGAGCGCATGACCGCAGGGGGCGAACCGGTCAGCGACGCCGAGCTCGTCGGGCTCCTGGGCCATCTGCGGCTGGTGGAGGATCACCTGGTCGCCGACCGCGCCAGCGACCCTTCCTCGTGGTTCGAGTTGGTGACCGCGGCCGCCCTGCGCTGGTTCGCCGATGTGGCCGTGGATTTGGCCGTGGTGGAAGTGGGCAAGCTGGGCCGCTACGACGCCACCAACGTGGTGAACAGCCGGGTGGCGGTCATCACCAACATCGGACGCGACCACACCGATGGCCGCCCCGGCTGGGAGGCGGCGGTGATGAGGGAGAAGGCGGGCATCCTCCATTCCGACGCCACCGCCGTGCTGGGGCCGATGGACGCTGAGATGGTGGCGATCGCCGTTGAGGAGTCGCCCGGGGATCTGCTCGTCGCCGGCCGTCACTTCGAACTGGAGGATAACGGCCCGGCGATGGGAGGCCGGGTGATCACGGTCCGCACTCCCCGAGGCCGCTACGACGACGTCTACGTGAGCCTGTTCGGCGCCCACCAAGGGCACAACGCCGCCCTGGCCATCGCCGCGTTCGAGGCCCTGGTGGGCCAAGAGCTGGACGAGCCGGTGCTGGACGCTTTGGGCGGCGTGGCGGTTCCGGCTCGCTTCGAGGTGGCGGCTCGCCGGCCCTTGGTGGTGATCGACGGGGCACACAACCCTGACGGCCTCGCCGCGGCGGCCACCGCCCTGGCCGACCAGTTCACCGTTTTGGGCGCGGTCACCTGGGTTGTCGGCATGATGCGCGACAAGGATCCCGACGCCATGCTGGCCGCCATCGATGCCTCCGGCGCCCGCTGCGACCTGGTGGTGTGCTGCGCTCCCGATTGGCCGCGGGCGCTGCCGGCCCTCGAACTGGCGGACGCGGCCCGGAGCCGGGGGATCGACGCCGAGGTGGCCGGCGGTGTGACCGAGGCGGTGGAGCGGGCCCTGGCGCTGTCGGCCGAAGAGGATGCCGTGGTCGTGGCCGGCTCCCTGTACACCGCCGGCGAGGCCCGCCTTCACTTGAGCTCGCGCGATCACTAGGGTGCAGCCGATGATGAACGTCGCAGCACATTTGAAGGAGCCCCACCAGTGAGCCGGACACTGGTGCTGTGCAAGCCCGATGCGGTGGAGCGGGGCCTGGTGGGGGCTGTCTTGTCCCGCTTCGAGGCCCGAGGCCTGCGGATCGCGGCCATGCGCTTGCTGACCATCGACGCCGACTTGGCCGCTCGCCACTACGCCGAGCATGTTGACCGCCCGTTCTACCCCGACCTGGTGGCGTTCATCGGACGCTCTCCGGCGGTCGCCTTGGTGCTCGAGGGGCCTGACGACGTCTATGCCGTTGTCCGCTCGATGATGGGGGCCACCAACCCCGTGGAGTCCCCTCCGGGGACGATCCGGGGCGATTTCGGACTCGAAGTCACTGAGAACCTCGTCCACGGCTCCGACAGCAACGCCTCCGCAGAGCGAGAGATCGCCATCTTCTTTCCCAACCTCTGACACGCGGCCTGTTGGCCAGTGTGCGCTTTCGGGTCGGCTGTTCTAGTCTTGCAGCATGGTGAAGCGGCGGTTGTTTTCCAGCAGCGGATTGGTGGGCCGCGATGTCGCCATCGACCTCGGCACCGCCAACACGCTGGTGTATGTCCGCGGCGAGGGCATCCTCATCAACGAGCCCTCCGTGGTGGCGGTCACCAGCAATGGCGTACCCCTGGCTGTGGGTACCGAGGCCAAGCGGATGCTGGGCCGCACACCGGCGCACATCCAGGCCATCCGCCCGCTCAAAGACGGCGTGATCGCCAACTTCGACATCTGCGAGAAGATGCTGCGGTACTTCATCCAGCGAGTGTCTCCTGGAAGGCTGACACGGCCCCGCATGGTGATCTGCGTTCCCTCCGGCATCACCCCCGTGGAGCAGCGAGCCGTGCAGGAGGCCGCGGTGTCCGCCGGGGCCAAGAAGCCGGTCTATCTCATAGAGGAGCCCATGGCCGCGGCCATCGGCGCCGGCCTGCGGGTGCAGGAGGCCTCAGGCAGCATGATCGTGGACATCGGCGGCGGCACAACCGAGGTGGCCATGATCTCGCTGGGCGGGGTGGTCACCGGCCAATCGATCAGGATGGGCGGAGATCGGATGGACGAGGACATCATCGCCTACTTGAAGAAGGAGCACAGTCTCACCATCGGCAACCGCACAGCCGAAGAGGTCAAGATGGTGCTGGGATCGGCGTGGTCGGGCAGCGAAGAGCGCTATGCGGAAGTCCGAGGGCAGGACATGGTTACCGGGCTGCCTAAAACCGTGGTCACCTCCACCTCCGAGATCAGCGAGGCTATCTCCGAGGTGGTTAGGTCGATTGTGGACGCGGTCAAAGTGACGTTGGACGAGACCCCTCCCGAGCTTGCGGCCGACATTATGGAGGCGGGCATCGTGCTGGCCGGCGGCGGGGCCCTGCTGAACGGCCTCACCCCTCGCATCGAGGAAGAGACGGGGATGCCGATCCGCTTGGCGCCGAATCCCCTTCACGCCGTGGCTATTGGCTCGGGCCAGTCATTGGAGGAGTTCGACGCACTCGAAGCACTCCTCTACTCGTCGTCGTACGACTGATCGCTCGGTTCGGCCCCGTGGCAACGGGCACTCGCACAGGGCGGTCGCGAGTCACCCTGATCTTCTTGCTGCTCAGCTCAGCCACCCTGCTCACTTTGGACGCCCGTGACTTCGGGCCCCTCCAGCGCACCGAGGAGACCCTTTTCGATCTGATCTCCCCGTTGCGGTCGGGGGCGGATCGAGTGTTCGACCCGGTCGGCGACGCCTGGACCGGCGTCACCGGCTACGACGAGTTGGAATCCGAGAACGAGGAGCTGCGACAAGAGCTGCAAATGCTCGAGGGCCAGCGGATTCTGGACTCCGACGCGGCCATACGCCTGGAATCGCTGCTCGATGAGCTGGGCCTGCCCTATGTGCAGGACATCCCCAACATCGTGGCCGAGGTGGTGACCGCCAACGTGGGCAACTTCGACCGCTATTCGGTGCAGATCAACCGGGGTGCTGAAGACGGGGTCCGCAATGGGATGCCGGTGGTCACCAGGGGCGGGCTCATCGGCCGGATCGACGGCGACCCCGGTCGTCGGCACGCCCGGGTGGCCCTTATCACCGACCCTGGTTTCGAAGTGGGCGTGCTGGTCGTGGGCTCAGACGATGTGGCGCTGGCCTCCGGCGGTGGCCGCGGTGAGCCGCTGGTCGTGGGCAAGGGGCTGGAAATCGACACCGAGGTGGCCGTCGGGGATCAGGTGGTCACCAGCGGCGTGGACCGCAGCCGATACCCCGCCGGCATTCCCATCGGCACCGTCACCGAGATCGACTACGACGAGGCCCGCCTGTTCCAGATACTCACCGTTAATCCCTCGGCCAACACCGACAACCTTAGCTTTGTGACCGTTCTGCTCTACGACCCCTTGGCGGAGGGCTCGTGATGAGGTCAACGGCGACGGCCTGCGAGGGGGCCAATCTCTGCCGCGTCTTGGGGCAACAGGTATGAACACCCTCAGCTCGTACGCCCGAAGCGCCCTGTTCCTGGTCACAGTGCTGGTGCTCCATCTGGCGTTGTTCTCCGATCTGCGGGTGCTCGGGGTCGCCCCCGAGGTGCCTCTGGCCATCGCCATCACCGCGGGCCTCGTCGGCGGGCCTGAGCGAGGGGCGGTCGCCGGCTTTGCCATTGGCTTGGGGATCGATCTGTTCCTGCCCACGCTGTTCGGCCTCTCGGCTCTCATCTACACGGTGTGGGGGTATGCCGTCGGCCTGTTGCAAGAGCGGATCTTTCGCAGCGCCTGGTGGATAAACGTGCTGGTCGCCGCGGTCGCCACCGCCGGCGGGCTGCTGGTGTACGCAGTGCTCGGCGAGCTGCTGGGCGAAGCCAACCTCTACACCGACCGCCTGTACATGGTCATGGCAGTGGCGGCGGCCTACAACCTGGTGCTGAGCCTGCCCCTTCTGGGGCTGTGGCGCTGGTCTTGGCCCCGTCTTCTGGGAGAAGATCGGTGAGCCCCGAGTCGCTTCGCAAGCTCGCAGGCTGGAGGCATCGTGGAACGGTAGAAGATCGGTGAGCCCCGAGTCGCTTCGGTTGAGGCTCAGCTTCTTGGCCCTTTTGGCCCTGCTTGCCTTCGGCGCGCTGGTGGCCCGCCTGTGGTTCCTCCAGGTCTTGAGCTCGGAGGAGTTCGTAGACCAGGCGGCGGCCAACACCGTCCGAGTGCTCTACGAGCCCGCCCCCCGGGGGCGCATCTTCGACCGCAATGGCAATGTGCTGGTGGACAACCGGGAGTCCCTGGTGGTGACGGTGGACCGGTTCACCTTCGACACCGAGTTCGACGAAAACGGGCAAGAGGCGCTGGTTTTGCGCCTGGCCACCGAGGTCAGCCGGGCCGGCCGGCTCACCAAGGTGTTCGAGATCAACGACGCGCTGGCCGATCCTCGCTTTGGCCCGCTCGATTCGGTACCGGTGGCCGACGACGTCACCGAGAACTTTGAGATCATCCTGGCTGAGCGGGCCGATGAGTTCCCCGGCGTGAGCACCGACATCCGCAGCGTCCGCACCTATCCCTACGGCGACCTGGGCGCCCACATACTGGGCTATGTGTCCCTGCTCAGCGAGGAGCAGTACGAGCTGGTGGCCGACGATCCCAAGACTTACCGGAGAAATGACGAGATCGGGCAGACCGGCATAGAGGCATCATTTGAGTCTGCGCTGAGAGGCGTTCCCGGCTACACCCGGCTGGAGGTGGACAACGTCGGCGATCCGGTGCGGGTGATCGAGCAGGTCGATCCGGTCGCCGGCGCCGACATCCACCTCACCCTGGACATCGACATACAGGCGCTGGCCGAAAAGGAGCTGTTGGCCGGTCTGGCCGAGGCCCGCCAGCAAGAACAGGACGACTCCGAAGCCCTCCCGTTCAGGGCGCCCGGCGGCGCCATGGTGGTTCTAGACCCTGACGGGTCAGAGGTTCTGGCGATGGCGTCGTTCCCCACGTACTCGCCGAGCGAGTTCGTCAGCGGCTTCTCCGACGACCGGTGGGCCGAGCTTCAAGACCCCAACAACCACCAGCCGCTGCACAACCGGGCCCTGGCCGGCATCTACCCTCCTGGGTCCACCTTCAAGCTGTTCACCGCCTATGCCGCGCTGAACAGCGGCGTGATCGGCCCCCGGGGGGTGTTGGACACACGCACTCTCTACGAGGACGCCGGGGTCTACGTGGTGCCGTCCTGCGAGGAGGAGTCGATCGCCTCGTGTACCTTCAAGAACGCGGAAGAGGCCATCTACGGGCCGGTGGATCTGCGCCGAGCCATCACCGTGTCATCCGACGTGTACTTCTACTATTTGGGCGACACCATGGACCGGGCCGACCGCTTCGACCGGGAAGGCATCCAGCGGGCTGCCCGGCTGTTCGGCTTCGGTGCTCAGTCGGGTATCGCCTTGCCCGGCGAGGGCGCGGGCCGGGTGCCCTCCCCATCGGCGGCCGAGGCCGCGGGAGAGCCGTGGCGAACCGGCGACTCCATCGTCTTGGCCATCGGCCAGGGGGTGCTGGGCGCCACACCGTTGCAGTTGGCCAACGGCTACGCCGCGTTCGCCAACGGGGGCACGTTGTACGCCCCCAAGATGGTGGACCGGGTTGAGAACCCGGTCACCGGGGAGGTGGTTCAGGCCTTCGCCGACCGGGTGCTCAATCGGGTCTACCTGCCCGATTCCATACGGGCGCCGGTCCTCCAAGGACTGCTGGGAGTCACCAACGAATTGGACGGCACCGCCTACTTCGCTTTCGCTGGATTCCCCCATGAGGAGTGGGCGGTGGCGGGCAAGACCGGCACAGCCGAGGTGGTGGGCAAAGCCGACAACTCGCTGTTCGCCGCCTTCGGACCCAATCCCGACCCCGAGTATGTGGTGGTGGCGATCATGGAGGAATCGGGCTTCGGGGCGTCGGTAGCCGCTCCCGCAGTGCGCCGGGTTCTGGAGCCGATCGCCACCGACTCAGTGCCGGCGGTGCGAACCATCGACGATCTCGCCGACTTGAGCGGGCCGGTTGAAGGTGCGGAGGCCGGCGAAGGTGAGGGCGGGACTTCATCGGGGAGGGCAGCCTGATGGCGGTTATCTCCTTGGAGGAGCGCCGGTCCCGAGAGCTGGACTCCCGAGGCAGCCCGTATGCGCCGTGGATGCACATAGATGTGCTTCTGGTTCTGGCCGCGGCTGGTTTGGCCGCCATCGGCGTGGGGGCCATCTACAGCACCACTCGGGGACGAGACCCCGAGAATTTCGACACCTTCTTCTTGGAGCGGCAATCGCTGTTCGCGGTGGCTGGGGCGCTGTTCATGATGTTCGCGGCTTGGGTTCCGTACCAGGAGCTGGCAAAGCTCGCAGTGGCCATCTACGGCGTGGGCATATTGGCGCTGATTGTGGTGCTGGGGCCTCTGGGCGAAGAGGTCAACGGCGCCCGATCGTGGTTCCGCTTCGGCGACTTCCAGCTTCAGCCCTCGGAGTTTCAGAAACTCGCGGTCATTGTCGCCGTGGCCGCGTTCTTGTCCCGCTTCGAAGACCACATGAGCGTGCCCCGGGTGTTCTTCGCCGTGGGCATCGTCGCGTGGCCCGGCCTTCTGGTTCTGCTCCAGCCCGACGTGGGCACGGCGCTGGTCTACGTGTTCATCGGGTTCGTGCTGCTGCTCATCGGCGGCATCCGCTTCCGCCAGGTCACCGGCATCGCCCTCATCGCCACCACAGTGGTGGTGCTGATGGTGAACTCAAACATGCTGGAGGAGTACCAGACCAACCGGCTCCGGACCTTTGTCGACCCCACCACCGGCATAACCGAAGCCGGCTTTCAGCAGCGCCAAGCCCAGATCGCCATCGGCAACGGCGGGGTGCATGGAACCGGGTACGGCGAGGGCTCCCAAACCCTGAGCGGATTGGTGCCCCAGCAGCACACCGACTTCATCTTCACCGTGGTCGGCGAGGAGTTCGGCTTCGTCGGCGCGGCCACCACCCTGGGTCTGTACGCCCTCTTGCTCCTGCGGATACTCCAGGCTGCCCGGTTGGCCCGAGACCGGTTCGGAGCGCTGATCTGCTCGGGGGTGTTCGCCATGATCTTGTTCCAGATGTTCGAGGCGGTGGGCATGACCCTGGGCATCACCCCCATCACCGGCATCCCCCTGCCCCTGGTGTCCTACGGCGGCTCATCGACAATCTCCACCCTCATCGGTCTCGGTTTGGTGCTGAATGTGCGCATGAGACGGTTTGCCTGAACGAAGGAGGCCCAGGAGCAGTGGTTTGTCTGAACTGGTTCTGCCGCTTTATTTTCCGAAAGGTAGATTGGTGCTGATGTCCCTTTGGCCGGAATTGGAACTGGTGCTGCCCGAGGTGTCCAAGCCGGCGCGCTACATCGGGGGCGAAGGGGGGATGGCGAAACCGGAGCACCACCCGTCGAAGGTGTCGTGGCTGCTGGCCTATCCCGACACCTACGAGATCGGCCTGCCCAACCAGGGCCTTCAGATCCTCTACGAGATCCTCAACGAACGCGACGATGCAGTCGCGGAGCGGGCCTATGCCCCCTGGGTGGACATGGAGGCCGAGATGCGCGCCGCGGGCCTGCCGCTGTTCTCGGTCGACACCCACCGGCGGGCAGCAGACTTCGACGTGCTGGCGTTCAATCTGTCGGCCGAGCTGGTGTACACCAACGTGCTCAACTGCATCGATTTGGCCGGAGCGCCGGTGCGAGCCGACCTCCGTGGCGATGGCGACTTGCTGATCGGCGCCGGCGGGCACTGTACCTACAATCCCGAGCCGCTGGCCGATTTCGTCGACTTCTTCGTTCTGGGCGACGGTGAGGAAGCGGTGTCGGAGATCAACACCGTGGTCCTGGATTGGAAGAGGGCTGGCAAGAAGTCGCGCCAGAGGGTGCTGCGAGAATTGGCCGCCGTCGAGGGCGTGTACGTGCCGTCGCTCTACGACGTGGTCTACGACGGCCCGGAGCTGGTGTCGATCACGCCCCGGTTCGCCGATGTGCCCGCGGTGGTGGAGAAGCGCACCGTGGCCGACCTGGCCGCCTGGCCCTATCCCAAGCACCAGCTGGTGCCGCTCACCGAGGTGGTACACGACCGGCTGAACGTGGAAGTGTTCCGGGGCTGCACCCGGGGATGTCGCTTCTGCCAGGCGGGAATGATCACCCGTCCGGTGAGGGAGCGGCCCGCCGAGCAGGTCCGAACCATGGTGGCCGACGGGCTGGCCCGCTCTGGCTATGACGAGGTGGCGCTGACCTCTCTGTCCACCGCCGACTTCAGCGGGATTGAGGAGGTGGTGGCCGCCACCATGGACTGCGGCGCCGGCGAGGTGTCGGTATCGCTGCCCAGCCTGCGGGTTGACGCCTTCACCGTCGGGCTGGCCGCCCAGATACAGCGGGCCCGGCGCACCGGGCTGACCTTCGCCCCCGAGGCCGGGTCGTGGCGGATGCGCCGGGTGATCAACAAGCTCATCGACGAGCGCGATCTGTACGGGGCAGTGGAGTCGGCCTTCTCCCAGGGGTGGCGGCGCATGAAGCTGTACTTCCTCACCGGGCTTCCCACCGAGACCGATGTGGACACCCTGGCCATAGGGGAGCTGGCCCGCAATTGCGTGGAGCTGGGCAAGGCCCACACCAAGAACCCCTCGGTGACGGTGTCTCTGGGCGGGTTCGTGCCCAAACCGTTCACCCCGTTTCAGTGGTTCGGCCAGAACACGGTGGCCGAGCTTCAGCGCAAGGTGTTCTTGCTGCGCGACGACATCAAGCGGAACCGGGGCGTCCAGATGAAATGGCACGATCCCAAGGCCAGCTTGGCCGAGGGCATTGCCAGCCGCGGCGACCGCCGCATCGGACGGGTCATCGAAGAGGTGTGGCGGCAGGGCGGCACCTTTCAGGAGTGGTCCGAGCACTTCGACTACGACCGCTGGACGCAGGCCATGGACAGGCACGGCCTTTCGGTGGACTGGTACGTGTACCGGCACCGCACCGAAGACGAGGTTCTGCCCTGGGATCACCTGTCGGCGGGTCTGCACAAGGATTTCTTGTGGCAGGACTGGCGGGACGCCCTCAACGAGGTGGGCCTGGAGGACTGTCGGTGGACCCCGTGCTATGACTGCGGTGCCTGCACCGGCTACAGCATCGAGCACATTGTGGCCTCCGCAGTGCCGCCTGCCGGGGGCAGCCAGGGCACCGGCCAAGTCCCCACCGACTTCCTTCCCCCAGCCGCGGTGGCCGTGCGGCTCTCCGGCGTCGGTACCGGGACCTAGCCATGAACCCGAATGAGGATATGGTGGCCGGGATTCGTATGCGGGTTGGAGGGGAAACCTCATCGTGAACCCCAACGAAGCGCCTCGCACGCGGGTTCGGCTGCGGTACAGCAAAGCCGGGCGCATCCGGTTTACCAGCCATCGGGATGTGGCCAGGATTTGGGAGCGCTCGCTGCGGCGAACCGGGCTGCCGGTGGCCCAGACCGAGGGGTTCTCGCCTCGGGCCAAGCTGCACTTCGGACTGGCGTTGGCCACCGGCTACGAGTCGGATGCCGAGTATCTGGACGTCGATTTCAAGCGTGCCGATATCGCGGTCACCGACGTGCTGGATGCCTTGCTCAGTGTGCTGCCCGATGGAATCGCCGCTACCGGCGCCGCAGTGCTTGCGCCCGGCGCGATGTCATTGCAACAGGCGGTCACAAGCTGTGATTGGGACATCGAGCTGCTGGGCGTTACCGCCGACGATCTCGCACGATGGGTGGATCGGGTGTGCGGGGCGACTACGCTTATGGTCACGCGAGAACGCAAAGGCCGACAGATCACTGACGATATGGCCCCTCAGGTGCGTGCCCTGGAGGTTGGTGAACCGACGAGCCGGGGGGTTCGCCTCCTGGCCACTCTGGGCACCCAGCCGCGGGCAGCACGCCCGTCGGAGCTGTTGGCCGCATTCGAACCCGGGTACCGCCCGGTACTTGTTCGGCGCACTCGTCAATGGATTGAGCAGGATGGCGCCCGCTTGGAGCCACTTGAGGTCGGCGCAGCCCCTGCTCAGCGCACCATGGTTGGTGTGCAATGAGAAAGGACTACACCAATGAGCGACTCGACAGAAAGGACTGCCAAGCAGTCCGCTGGCAGAACTAGGCAGGCAGACCCCTCCAAACGGTCCGACGACAGCCGCAGACCCGAGATCGGGGATTCCCGCCCTGCGCCTTCGGGCAATCGGCCCAAGGTGGGGGATTCCCGGCCTGCGCCTTCGGGCAATCGGCCAAAGGTGGGGGATTCCCGCCCCGCGCCTTCGGGCAATCGGCCAAAGGTGGGGGATTCCCGCCCCGCGCCCAGCGGCAACGGATCCGGTTCTGGAGGAGGCTCGGGTTCGGGAGGCCCAAATTCTGGGGGCTCAGCACCCGGTGGCGGCCGCAAGCGCCGCCGCCGTCGAGGTGGGCGGGGCCGCGGGGGAGGCAGCCGCCCGGTCCAGCCGGTGGAGCACCGGGTGTCTGACGGTCCGGTAGAGCTGGATGAGAAGACTCTGGAGCGCCGCCGGGGCCGCCGCCGCAAGGGCCGACCGGTGGGCCGATACATGATGCTCGTCCAAGTCCGCCCCGAAGCCACCCAGATCGCGGTGGTGGAAGGCCGGGCGCTGGTTGAGCACCACGTCTCCCGTCCGGCCGATGACATCGGCGAGATCCACGGCAACATTTATCTGGGCCGGATTCAAAACGTGCTGCCCGGCATGGAGGCCGCCTTCGTGGACATCGGCACCCCCAAGAATGCGGTTCTGTACCGGGGCGATGTGGTGTTCGACCCCGACGACGTGGAGACCTCCGACGGCTCGCCCCGTATCGAGAACCTGCTGGAGGCCCGGCAGACCATCATGTGCCAGGTCACCAAGAACCCCATCGCCCACAAAGGCGCCCGGCTGACCCAGGAGGTGTCGCTGCCGGGCCGTTTCGTGGTGCTGGTGCCCAACTCCAAGACCTATGGCATCTCCAAGCGGCTTCCCGACAAGGAGCGCAAGCGGTTGCGGAAGGTGCTCGACCGGTGCAAGCCCCAGGAGCACGGGATAATCG
Organism: bacterium; assembly: GCA_028819295.1. GTDB lineage: Bacteria > Actinomycetota > Acidimicrobiia > Acidimicrobiales > Bin134 > Poriferisocius. Next base: position 49,313 of record JAPPMA010000062.1, read on the forward strand.
TGCGCACCGCCGCCGAGAAGATCACCGCAGAAGAGCTCGAGCGCGACGTGAAGCGGCTGGTGTCGCAATGGGATGAGATCGATGCCTTGAGCAAGCGCAGCAAAGTGCCGGGGTTGCTGTATCGGGAGCCGGAGATGGCGGTGCGGGTGATTCGAGAGGAGTTCAACCAGGACTTCCGCTCGGTCCAGATCGACGATAGCGGGCTCTACGGGGAAGTTAGCGACTACGTGTCCAGCGTGGCCCCCGAACTGGTCGAGAGGCTCGAGTACTACGACGCTGAGAGCGAGCACCTCACCCTGCTGGAGCGCCATCATGTTCACGAGCAGTTCGTCAAGGCCTTGGACAAAAAGGTGTGGCTGCCCGGCGGCGGGTCGCTGATCATCGAGAACACCGAGGCGCTAACGGTTATCGACGTGAACACCGGCAAGAACGTCGGAGACTCCAGCCTGGAGGAAACCGTGTTCCGCAACAATCTGGAGGCGGCTCAGGAAATCCCCCGTCAACTCCGGCTGCGCGACATCGGCGGGATTATCGTGATCGACTTTGTGGACATGGAGAAGCGGGGCAACCGCGAAGAGGTGATGAAGGTCTTCCGAGAGGCTCTGGCCTGGGATAAAACCCGCACCCAAGTGCTCGACATCTCCGAATTGGGCTTGGTGGAGATGACCCGAAAGCGCATCGGCGAGGGGCTGCTGGAGTCGTGCTCGTCGGTCTGTCCGACCTGCGAGGGGCGGGGCCTGGAGTTGGACCGCAAACTAGTAAGAAGCGGCCGGGGCCGGTAGCCTGAGCAAGGTGTATGCCGTTATCCGCACTGGCGGAAAGCAATACAAGGTAGAAGAGGGCCAGATCCTCGATGTGGAGCTGCTGGGCGAGCCCGGGGCCGAGGTCGAGATGGTTCCCTTGCTGCTGGTGGACGGCGACTCGGTGACCGCCAACCCCGATCTTCTCGGCAAGGCCAGGGTTGCCGCCACGGTGGTGGACTCGGTCAAGGGCCGCAAGATCGACGGTTTCACCTACAAGAACAAGAGCAACCAGCGTCGGCGGTGGGGCCACCGCCAGCACAAGTCCCGTATCAAGATCACGGCGATCAAGGCGTAGAGGAGCGAGAGATGTCCAAGACCAAAGGCGGCGGCTCAACTCGGAACGGCCGCGACTCCAACCCCAAGCGCCTCGGGGTGAAGGTGTTCGACGGCACGCAGGTAACCGCGGGGTCGATCATCGTGCGCCAGCGGGGAACCCGCATCCATCCCGGCGACAACGTGGAGCGAGGCCGCGACGACACCCTGTTCGCCACCGCCGACGGGCGGGTCAAGTTCGGCCACCGGCGCCGCCGCAAGCTCGTCGACGTGATCGCCGACTGACTGGCCCGCTGGGATGCGATGTCCCAGTTCGTAGACGAGTGCGGCCTGAATGTGCGGGGCGGTGACGGCGGCGCGGGTTGCGTTGCGTTCCGCCGCGAGGCTCATGTGTCCAAAGGCGGCCCCGACGGCGGCGACGGCGGCGACGGCGGCAGCGTCTGGCTGGTGGCCGACCACAACGTGGCCTCGCTGATTGCATTTAGAGACCATCCCCATCGCCGGGCCGGCAACGGCAGTCACGGCCAGGGCAAGCGCCGCCACGGGGCGACCGGTGACGACACTGTGGTCCGGGTTCCGGTGGGAACCTCGGTGAAAGACCAGGGCGGGGAGCTGCTCGCCGACCTTGCCGCCGACGGGGTTCGCTGGCTTGCCGCCGCCGGCGGGCAGGGAGGTCACGGCAACTCCCGGTTCTCCACCCACCAGAACCGGGCGCCGGCGTTTGCCGAGCAGGGCGAGGCAGGGGAGCAGCGCTGGCTTAGGCTGGAACTGAAGCTGCTGGCCGATGTGGCGCTGGTCGGATTTCCCAACGCGGGCAAGAGCACGCTGATATCCCGCATCTCCGCCGCCCGTCCCAAAATCGCCGACTACCCGTTCACCACCCTCGAGCCCAACTTGGGGGTGGTCCGCACCGACGACTACTTCGAGATGGTGGTGGCCGACATCCCCGGCCTCATCGCCGGGGCCAGCGAGGGCCGCGGCCTGGGCCACCGCTTCCTGCGCCACACCGAGCGGGCCCGGGCTCTGGTGGTGATGGTCGATTTGGCCTCAGTGGAGGAGATCGATCCTGTCGAGCAGCAGCGGGTGCTGTTGGAGGAGCTGGGCGCTTACCGCCCGGAGCTGTTGGAGCGGCCCCGGATACTGGTGGCGTCCAAGGCCGATGCCGGCCATCTGATGCCGCCGCCGGGGGCGCTGTGCGTATCCGGGGTTACCGGCGCCGGCTTGGCTGAGCTGATCAGGGCCATGGCCGACGCGGTTCGGGTCGCCCGATCCCAGGAAGATCAAGGCCGGGACGCCGGAAACGCGGGCGAGGTGGTGGTTCACCGGCCTGTCGCCGAGGGGTTCAGGGTGGAGCGAGCTGATGACGGCGCCTACCTCGTGGTGGGCCGAGCGGTGGAGCGCGCGGTCGCGCTGTCCGACCTCAACGCTCCCGGCGCGTGGGACTTCGCCCGCCGCCGCTTGGATCAGATGGGGGTGGACCGGGCCCTGGTCCGCGCCGGGATCAAGGCGGGAGACACCGCCCGGATCGGCGACTTCGAGTTCGAGTATCACGATGACGACGAGTACCTCTATGAAGATGAGGGGGTGTCGCTGTGATCGTGGTGATGAAGATCGGCACATCGTCGATCACCGAGGCCGACGGCACCATCAGAGCTGAGGCGGTGGCCAAGTTGAGCGGCGAAGTGGCCGCGGCCGTGGCCGACGGCCACCAGGCGGTGGTGGTCAGCTCCGGGGCCATCGGCGCGGGGCTGCCGGTGCTCGGCTTCGACCAAGGCCGCCCCCGAGACTCGGTCACCCTGCAAGCGCTCTCCGCAGTGGGCCAGAGCCGGCTGATGGCCATGTACCAGGAGTTTCTGGACGGCTATGGACTGATCTGCGGGCAAGTGCTGCTGGCCCCCCGAGATTTTCTGGAGCGCCCCCAGTATCTGCATGCCCAGCGCACCCTCAGCCGGTTGTTGAAGCTGGGCGTCGTTCCCATCGTGAACGAGAACGACGCGGTGGCCGACGACGCCATTCGCTGGGGGGACAACGACCGCATCTCGGCCTTGGTAGCCCACATGGTGGGCGCCGGGCTGCTGGTGCTGTTGACCGATACCGAGGGGGTCCACACCGCCGACCCCCGCTCCGATGCCGAAGCCCGGATCGTGGAGGAGATCACCGATCTGGGTCTGCTGGACGAGCTGACCGCCGTCGCGGGCGGAGCGGGCACCGACCGGGGCAGCGGCGGAATGGCCTCCAAGCTGGCCGCCGCCCGGATTGCCAGCTGGTCGGGGGTCAGGACCGTGATCGCGGCTGCCCATCGCCCTGATGTGGTCGCCGACGCGTTGGCCCATGTGCCCGGTGTGGGGACAACGGTGGCTGCCCAGCCCCAGCGGTTGAGCGCCCGCAAGCTGTGGATCGGGTTCGCCATGGTCCCCACCGGCACGGTGTGGGTGGATGCCGGAGCCCGTCGGGCGATGGTGGAGCGGGGGGCCTCGCTGCTGGCCATCGGCATCACCGGCTTCGAAGGGGCCTTCCAGTCCGGCGATGCCGTGGATGTGCGGGATCCCGATAATCAGGTTTTCGCCCGGGGCCTGGTGGAGGTTTCTTCAGAGGACATGGACTCGGTGGTGGGCTTGCGTTCTGACGCCATGCCCCCCGGAGCTCCCGATGAGGTCATCCACCGCGATTCCTTGACCGTGCTGCCCTAGAGACCCTGGTTAGCACCTGTTCAATCAACGTGGCGGCCTCCTCGGCCGCGGCCACTCCCGAGCCCCGGCCCAGAACCACATAGACCACGCCGGTTGCCAGCAGCGAGAACGGCGCGGCCACCAGCAACGGCAGCGGCTCAAGGCCCCAGGCCAGAACTGCGCCCAGCACGGCGGCGGACAGGGCGGCAACAGCCAGGCGTCCTGTCGGTCCCTTCACTGGAAGGCGGCGGCCGAGCAAGTAGCGGACCCGGTGGCGCAAGATGCCGTACTCCACCCAGGCGGCCACTGTGCTGCCCAGGGCCAGCCCAACCGCTCCCAGCCGCACCGCTCCGTCGGCCCGATCGGCATCCGACAGCGGTGACAGCACTTGGAAGTCCCCCAGTCGCTCCACGCTGCCGTTGACCACGGCGTAGGAGTCGAAGCTGAACATGAGCACCACCCCCACCGCCGCGGCCAGCACCACCCGCACCACCGCCACCCGGGCCGGGCCCTTGGCGTCGCCCGCCGCAAAGCAGGCGTTCTGAAGCAGGCGAGACGACGCCGAGGCCAACAGTCCCAAGGAGTAGGCCGCCAAGATCCACCACACTTGCACGGTATGGTCGCCGTTGAACTGCCCCCGCTCCAGCAGCGCCCCCACAATCAACCCGCCCAGCGTGATGAACGCCACCGCCGAGAACAGCACGTAGAACCCGATGCGGTCCAGACCAGTTTGCAGGCGCCGCCTCAACGCCGCGGGGTCGCCCTGTTCTCGGGCCATCTCCGGCAGGTCGCTGGCCGCCACGCTCATGGCGAACAGGCTGATGGGCAGGAAGTAGATCACCTGGGCGAAGCCCAAGGCAGCAATCGCCCCCCCGGCCAGCAAACCGGCCAGGATCAAGTCCACATAGGCCGACACCTGCACCACGCCTCGACCGATCAGCGCCGGGCCGAACCGGTTGAGCACGGTGCGGACATCGGGGCGCCGCCAATTCAGGCTGAGCCGCAGCGAGGGGACGAGCCGGAACACCAATGGCACCTGCACCAAGAACTGGAGGGCTCCGCCCAGCACCACTCCCCAGGCGGCCATCTTGGCCACGTCCGAAGCCCGAGTCGCAGGGTCGACGTTGTGCCACACCAGCCAGGCCCCCACCATGAACGCCACCTGAGCGGCGTTCCAGATCACCGGGGCGGCATAGGACAGGAAGAACCGGCGGTGGGCGTTGAGCACCCCCAGAGCCCAGGCCGCCAGCACGATGAAGCCGATCCCGGCGAACATCACCCGCACCAGCTCGACGGTCAGATCGGCGGTGTCGTCTGACAACCGCCACAACAGCAGCGACACCACCGGTTCGGCCAGCAACCAGCCGGCCAACACCAGCAACCCGGTGACCACGGCCAGGAGCCCGAATACCGCTCCGGCCAGCCGGCCGGCGTCTTTGCGCCGATCTTGCTCGACCAGTTGCGAGTAGATGGGGATGAACGAGGCCGACAGCACCCCCTCGCCCAGCAGGTTTTGCAGCAGTCGGGGGATAGTCAGGGCGGCCCGGTAGGCGTCGCCGATGCGGCCCGCGCCGATGAACGCGGCCACCGCGGCCTCCCGGCCGATGCCGGAGACGCGGGACAAGAAGATGCCTGCGCCCACCAAAACTGCTCCCTTGCCGCTGGGGCGCGGGGTGGTTGGGGGGTCAGCCATCGGCTTGGCTCCTGGCCGCTCCCTTGCCGCTGGGGCGCGGGGGGTCGTCGGGGCGTTCAAATCGCTGTTCAACCGGTGGAATGCCAAAACACGCTACCGGAGCAATGGGTTTAATTTTTGGCAGCCTGATTGCTCGCACCCCGACAAAGCACTTCCAGGAGCTTGACCCTTGTCGGGTACGCTCGCGCCGTGAGCGCTGATGCACCCATGGCCGAGCTGGCCGACCGGGCCAAGGCCGCGGCCCGGGTTCTGGCCACCGCCGACACCGAGACCAAGAACCACGCTCTCTTGCTGGCCGCCGACCAACTGGAGCAGGCCCGAGACGACTTGTTGGAGGCCAACCGGGCCGATGTGGATGCCGCCACCGCGTCGGGCATGAGCGCTACGCTGGTGGACCGACTCCGGCTCACCGACTCCCGATTGGAGGGCATGGCCGGGGGCTTGCGCAAAGTGGCTGGCCTGATCGACCCGGTTGGGGAGATTGTCAGCGGCTGGGTGGTTCCATCCGGCCTGCGGATCAGCCAGGTGCGGGTGCCGCTGGGTGTGGTGGCCATCGTGTACGAGAGCCGTCCAAACGTGACCAGTGACGCCGCGGGACTGTGCCTCAAATCGGGCAACGCCGCCTTCTTGCGGGGGTCGTCCAGCGCGCTGGCCTCCAATCTGGCTATCGCCGGGGTGATGCGAGGCGCCTATGAGAAGGCCGGGCTGCCCAGCGATTCCCTGGTCTTGGTGTCCGACCCCAGCCATGAGGCGGCCGCTGAGTTCATGCAGCTGCGTGACAGCATCGACTGTCTCATACCCCGGGGCGGTCCCGGTCTGATCGCCTCCATCTTGGAGAACGCCACCGTGCCCTATGTGATCGACGGCGACGGCAACTGCCACGTCTACATCGATGCCTCGGCTGATCTGGACATGGCCCGGCGCATCGTGGTGAACGCCAAGACCCAGCGCCCATCGGTGTGCAACGCGGCCGAGTCGCTGGTGGTACACCGGTCGGTGGCGGCCGAGTTGCTTCCTCCGCTGGCCAACGACCTGGCCGGCGTGGAGTTGGTGGGCGACGAGGCGTCTCGGGCAATCTTGGGGCCGGATCGCATCGGCGAGGCCACCGACGCCGACTACTTCACCGAGTTCTTGGATCTGAAGCTGTCGGTAAGAGTGGTCGACGACCTGGATGAGGCCATCGACCACGTGAACGAAACCGGGAGCGGCCACAGTGAGGCCATCATTACCGCCGACCTGGAGGCTGCCGACCGGTTCTGCACCGAGGTGGATGCCGCCGCCGTGCTGGTCAACGCCTCCACCCGGTTTGTGGACGGCGAGGAGTTCGGTTTCGGCGCCGAGATAGGCATCAGCACCCAGAAACTGCATGCCCGGGGACCGATGGGCCTGCGCCAGCTCACCACCACCAAGTACGTGGTGCGGGGCGAGGGCCAGGTACGCGGCTAGCCGCCCACGGAGAAGCCGTGATTTCGGGGCTTGAACGGGCTGGGCATACCCTTCAACCATGAGCTTTTCCTTCGCTGACGTCGACTCAGTGCGCAAGGGCTTGAGCGATGTGCAATATCTGGCCGATGAGGGCATCGCCGGGGTGGTCTATCTGGCCGAGCGCTTGCAGAAGCCGGTGCTGGTGGAAGGCCCGGCGGGCACGGGCAAGACCCAGCTGGCCAAGAGCGTGGCCGAGGCCACCGGCGCCCGGCTCATCCGCCTCCAGTGCTATGAGGGCCTCGACGAGTCCAAGGCGCTGTACGAGTGGAACTACAAGAAGCAGCTTTTGCGCATTCAGGCTGAGCGCCAGGGAGAAAACCCCGAGGGCGACGGTATGTGGCAGCAGATCGAGGACGATCTGTTCTCCGAGGAGTTCCTGCTCACCCGGCCACTGCTGGAGGCCATCCGCGCTGCCGAGCCGGTGGTGCTGCTCATCGACGAGGTCGATCGGGTGGAGATCGAGACCGAGGCGCTGCTGCTGGAGATCTTGTCCGACTACCAGGTGTCCATCCCCGAGCTGGGAACGGTGGCCGCCAGCCAGATCCCGCTGGTGTTCCTCACCTCCAACAACACCCGGGAGCTGTCGGAGGCCCTCAAGCGGCGGTGCCTGTTTCTGCACATCGACTATCCCGATCTCGACCGGGAGAAGGAGATCGTGCTGGCCAAGGTTCCCGGCGTGGGCGAGAGCCTGGCCGACCAAGTGGCCCGCATCGTGCGCTCGGTTCGCCAGATTGAGCTGAAGAAGGCCCCGTCGGTGTCGGAGACCTTGGACTGGGCCCGCACCCTGGTACTGCTTGGGGTGGAGCACATCGACGCCGACACCGCGGCCGAGACGGTGAACATCCTGCTGAAGTACCGCAGCGACATCGAAAAGGCGCTCAAGGAGTTCGCCTCCTCCGACGAGGAGTTTGCCGTTCCAGCCGCTGCCTCATGACTTCACTCGCGGGGCAGCCGTCTTGCTGCTGCCATCCCGGCCGCAACTCCGTAGTCGTACTGCGCTGAGCGTGCCATGAAGGTCGAGCCCGCCACCTCCCCGCTGCTGGCGCTTTTGGCCGGGTTCATCTCTGAATTGCGGGCCGCGGGGCTGCCGGTGAGCCTCACCGAGAACCTGGACGCCATGGAGGCCATCCAGCACATCCCCATCGAGGACCGGGATGCGTTCAAGTACGCGTTGGCCGCCACGCTGGTGAAGAACCACGCCCACTGGCGTGCCTTCGAGACGGTATTCGAGGTGTACTTCTCGCTGCGGGGGGCTGAGTACGACCTGGTGGACGGCGAGTGGCCCGAAGGAATGGACCTGTCCGACTTCGTCGACGGGATGGATGGCCGGCAGCGCAGCCAGGGCGGGGGAGGCGGCGAGGCCATGTCGGCCGAGCAATTGGCCGACATGCTGTTTCAGGCGCTGATGCGGGGCGACGACGCCCTTATGCGGGCCATCGCCCGCCAAGCGGTGCAGCGCTATGCCGGCATGGAGCCCGGCCGTCCGGTGGGCGGCACTTACTACCTGTACCGCACACTGCGGAATCTCGATCTCGATGGCGTGCTGGAGCGCTTGATGGGCCAGGCCCGCCAAGATGCCCCCGAGCAGCTGACCCCCCTGGAGGAGCGGCTGGAGCGAGACGAGTTCGAGGCCCGCATCGACCAGCTCCGCAAGGAGGTGGAGGCCGAGATTCGCCGACGGCTGGTGGCCGACCGGGGAGTGGAGGCCATGGCCAAAACGCTCCGCAAGCCCCTGCCCGAGGACGTGGACTTCATGCACGCCAGCCGGGAGGAGATGATGGCCCTGCGCCGGGCCATCTACCCGCTCACCCGCAAGCTGGCCGTGCGCCTGGCCCGCAAGCGCCGCCACGGCCGCAAGGGACCGCTGGACTTCCGCAGCACCATGCGCCACTCCCTGTCCTACGGGGGAGTGCCCGCTGAGCCCAAGTTCCGCTATCCCCGCCCGGCCAAGCCCGAGATCATGGTGGTGGCCGACGTGAGCGGGTCGGTGGCCGCCTTCGCCCGGTTCACCCTGCATCTGGTGTACGCCATCAGCAACCAGTTCTCCAAGGTGCGCTCGTTCGTCTTCATCGACGGCCTCGACGAGGTGACCAGCTTCTTCGAGGGGGTGGACGACATTGGCGAGGCCGTCCACCGGGTGAACGCCGAGGCCGATGTGGTGTGGGTGGACGGACATTCCGACTACGGCCACGCCTTCGAGGTGTTCTGGGAGCGATATGGCCGAGATGTCGGCCCAAAGACCACCGTGATGGTCCTTGGCGACGCCCGCAACAACTACCACGCCTCCCAAGCCTGGATCCTCAAAGAGGTCGAGCACCGGGCCCGCAAAGTGTTCTGGCTCAACCCCGAGCCCGGTGCCTACTGGGACACCGGCGACTCCATCGTCTCCGAATACGGTGTCCACTGCGACGGAGTCTTCGAAGTCCGCAACCTCCGCCAACTCGAGGGCTTCGTCGAGAACTTGGTGTAAGCCCAAGATCGTGTACTTCGCCGCTGGCACCGGGGAGCGAAGGCTTTGCTGAGACCCTGGTGTAGGCCCAGGCAGGCGGCGGCTGTGCATGCCGCCAGGCTCTATTCAGTCTGGCATTGACCAACTCCCGGTGAACGGCGTCGTAGTCGGCTATCACCAGCAATGCGGTGCGAGGTGGCTGGCCTGACTCCGGCTCGAGAATCAACTCAGCCAGCGCGTCGGCCATCCGCTGCTGCGGCGTGCGACGATTCTTCGGGTCTTCCTTCCGCCACAGTTCTCGCTCTTTGTCCGAGATGGCCAGGGCGATCCGGTTGCCGGTAATTGGGTCGAATTCGCCAGACACCACAAACATCCCATCTTCCCGGCTCTCAAACATCTTCGCCCTGCGCTTCTCGCATTGACGGTCCAGAATCGATTGGCCGTCATCGGTTGAAAGCTCCCGCTGCTGCTGGCGAAGCGTGCGGGCAAACTCCCTACGCTCTTCGGTCGAGAGGAACTCGACCGAGGGCAAGGCGGACTCAATGGCGTCATCCATTGCTTCGGGGGAGTCAGCGGCGATCTTGCCGAGAAGGCGGGCAAGGCACTCGATTATTGAGCCAATTTTGAGGCCACATAGGGGCCGGAGGCTCTGGTGTTTCAATACGCTGCCGGTCTGCCAATAGTCTGTGCCGATGGTGCCGATGAAATGCCGCTTTTCCGTCCGAGGAAGCCCGAGAGATGTCATTGCCTCTCTCATGGCTCTGGCTGCTTTGGCGGCCCTGGCGGTGCTGGCCGCTCCAGCGGCGGCGCAGGGCGCAGCCTCCCCTGTCGCTGACCGCGACCGGCTCATCGCCGACCAGGAGAACCTGCTCAACGCGTACCGCTGCCTCTACGAGACCGACACCTATGCGGTCGCCGGCGGATGTGACGGCACCAGCCCTGCAAGGCTGGCCGAACCCGGCCTGCCGCCCGAATCGCCGACGCAGGCCGACATCGACATCAGGGACGATCTGGTGGCAGCTCAGGAGAGGCTGCTGAACGTCTACCGATGCCAGTTCAAAGTGGACACCCAGCTTGTCCACGGAGGATGCCCCCAGTCCCCCGTTGTGGCCGCGGTCCTCGACGCGGTGGCAGCCATCCAAAACTACGACGCGTTCGACGGACACAGGGAAGGCATCGCACATGTTTTGACGCGAGACCTGTGGGGGGCGGTCACGGGACTCGAAGAGCTTGCCCCCGTCTCTCCCGAATGCACGCTCTCGGCCGATTGGGCTCTTGGGGAAGTAAACGATTTCGGTTTCCGCAGCCTAAGCAGTGGTTGCCTGACGACGAGCGTGGACGCCGAGATCGCGGCGGCGATTGCCGATCTCGACGCCGCGTATCGCAATTTCAACCAGACCTACGGGACGGAATGCGGAAGACACGCTCTACGCCACGACAATGACGAGTTCGACGCCTGCATCCTCAGGCGAAGCACCAGCAGCGGAGAACCCCTGCCCAACATCAACTTCTATGGCCGCTGGCCAAGGCTAGATGGTCCTGGTTCATTGGAAGATGTGCTTGTCAACTCCATCATAAACAGCGCCAACCCTGAAATCGCCTCGGTTTTCTCAAGAGCGGACGAGTGCGGAACCTCGATGGTCCTTGGTAGCGGGCAGAACAGGAACAACTGGTTCTATTCGACACTCGCCATCTCCAGATGGGCCATCGACAGCCGCACAGCAGTGCGCCTTGAAGGAGCAGTCCATGACAGCCTGGACGCGGTGCGCTCCCTGGGAGTGGACACGCTGGATAACGCGTGGGCCAGCACATACAACAACCCGCAAGAAGCTTTGAGGGCGCTCCGAGAGCGACGTCTGTGGGGCGGTATAGCCGGGGAAAATCTGCTGGATGCGGCAATAGGCATCCTCGAAGCCAATGGAGTCGATGTGCCCCCGATAGACGATCCCCCTGCTGTGTCCTGCCCCGCAACGTGAGGTGCCACTGAGCGGTTCGTCATACTCGACGGGTATGGCAACCGCATAGATTCCTGCGTTGTGGATTGACGCTGCGCCGCTGTCACAACGGTGCAAGGGCGCTTACTCTATCGGCTGGCCGAGAGCGGATCGCGGGTGTGCAGTTGGGGGAACAGGGAGAAGTCGCGGTCGCTGGTGAGCAGAGTCTCGACTCCGCTGGCCATGCAGATGGCGGCGATCCGGGCGTCGTGGACGATCCCGCCGGTGATGTTGGGGCGGTTGACGAATCCTTTGAGGACATTCATGAAGCCGTCGGTCTCGCCGATCATGCGGCACGACGGGGATGCCTCCCAGACCCGCAGCTGGCGCCACGCTTCCTCAGGAGTGGAGGCGGCCTCCTTCCAGATCTTCCGGTTCGTCACCACGCTGAGGAACTCGTGGCCGCATGGCCATGGGATGGCCCAAGGATGATCTCCGTGGGCCAGGCCGGTGACGAATTCGTATGCTTCGTCGTTGTTCTCGAATTCTGGTCGGTGGGCATACACTAATATGTTGGTGTCGACAGCCAGCATCAGGGATCTTCTTTGCCGAAGTCCAAGTTCGGCACTTCGTAGATCAGATCCCGCAATTCAGGCCAAGTGTAGCCCTCCAGCGGATTCTCCCCGTCGGGATCGCCCACTCGGCAGTCCTCGAGCTTGTAGGGAACAGCCGGTGTCGGTTCGTCCAGCACCCGCCGTATTCCGTCTTCCACGACGGTTCGCAGCGTGCAACCTCTGGCTTTGGCATGGCGCTTGGCCCGTTCCAGCAGTACATCGTGAATGTCGATCGTGGTCTTCATGCGACCCATACTACCCATATCCCAAAATATGGGTAAGCAATATTTGGACTCTGACCGGCCCGATTTCAACCCCGTGTCGTGAGCACCACGTTCTGGAGGACTTCGCTGTCGCCGGTGCGGACGTACCACTCCCAGGCGGTGCCGTCGGGGTCGGTAACCCAGGTCTCGGTCTTCTCGGCGAAGCAGCACTGGGTGTCGTCCACCCCAGAGGTGGCCAGGCCCGACTCGCTTATGCGGCGTTCGGCAGCGAGCACCTCTTCGGCGGTCTCGACCTCCACACCTAGGTGGTTGATCGTGCCCCCGACACCGTTGCAGCATCCTTCTTCGTCGGCCGCACCGCTCCCGGTTTCGAACAGTACCAGCTTGAGCGGCGGTTGGTCGATGGCAAAATTGGCGTACCCCGGCCGACGCCGTGCCGGCTCCACCCCGAAGAGGCGGGAGTAGAACTCCACCGCCTCTTCCAGATCGGACACGTTCAACGCCAGTTGCAATCTCATCACGCCTCCTCTGCCATGAACTCTAAGCGGTTCCCGAACGAATCACAGACATAATTCCGCTTCTAGAGTTGGAGAGATGACAAGGCAATTTATATGTTCGCCTTGTAGACTATTGGCCGTGGCCAGAGTGAATGATCTAAAGGTGTCAAAGCGGGGGCAGATGAGTCTTCCGGTGGGGGCTCGTCGCCGGTGGGGGCTTGTTGATGGGGGCAGGGTCGGGTGCCTTGACTTGGGCGATGGGGTGCTGCTGGTTCCCGGTGGAGTCGAGAAGCTGCGTCAAGAGATCTTGGACTCTGTGTCTGACCAAAATTGGGCCGAGGCTCGGGCTGGATTTGGTGATCCGGAATTGGCCAGCGAGTGACGCAGCTTGTCGACGACCGTCTTCTCGCAACCCTGCTCGGTGGCGGTGATCCGCCAAAGTCCCAGGAGCCGGTCTATACCACTGGCTATTGGTACGTGAGGCTGTGCCGGGCAGTTCTGTCTTCATCTGGTTCCCGGGGTGTTCTCTCGGCTTCTTTCACCGCACTGCCTTCAGCCATGCGCGATCAGGCGATGCAGGCCCTCTTGGAGTTGCCCGACGGGATCGGGCTTGAGAGCCTGAGAACCCTGGCCCCGGTTATCGGACAGCTCAGCCGCCGCCATCAACTCAATGCACTTGGTATCGAAGCTCTGGCTGCCGCGGTCTACCTCGAAGCCGACGTCTACCTTTCGGCACCATCTCCCCGACTCCAAGAATCACTGACAGCGGAAAACCGTCATGTCGTGGTGATCGAATAGGCCGGAGTGGCCACCGCCAGCATCTCGCCGGCGTCCAGACTCACCATGCGGGCCGGATCGCCCACCGCCGCCCCAAACAAGTTGATTCGCCGCACCCAGTCCGGTCGCGGCAGGTGGCCTGCGTGCTCCATTGCTCGTTCCGCCTCTGATTCAGTCGGTGGATTCCGTTGTAGGAGAGTGGAATACCACCAGCAACTGTCCGGTGTCCACCTGGTCGCCGACGCTCACCCGCACTTCGGCCACTTGGAGCGTTGCAGGGGCGGCCAGGGTGTGGAACATCTTCATCGCCTCGAGAACCACGACTGTGTCTCCCGTCGACACCTCGTCTCCAGGCTTGGCCCGCAGCTCGGTGATTGCTGCGGGGAACGGTGCTACTAGGGCCCGGATGCCGCTGCTAGCTGTTGCCGATTCGGTCGACTGAAGCTCTGACCAATCGATGATGGCGAAGGTGTGGGTGTGGCCCTCAACGTTGACAGCCACCGTGCCCTTTGGCCGGTCGATCATTACGGCTCGTCGCGTGCCACCAGCCGACACATGGGTACCAGTCCAGGCCGTCGCCCTCTCCGGTCCTTCCAGGGTTTCGTCGGTTTCGATCTCGACTCGGTGGACTTCGCCTTGGAAGTCGCGCAGGGCCAGACGGCGGGGGCCTCGGTGGGGGGAGATGCGAAGCGGGCCTAGGGCATGCCAGGGGTTGGCCCGGCGAGATGTTCGCTCAGCAGCTAACCAGGCTCGGGCGGCGATGTCGATGGGAGGGACCGGCGGTTCGGGCAGGGTGATTTCGTCTAGGAATCGTGTGGTGACCTCGCCGGCGACGATCGGGGGTTGCTCGATGAGCCAGCGATGGAATCCCGCGGTGGTGATGGGCCCGCTGATGACGGTTTCGTCCAGGGCTTCTCCTAGGCGCCGTCGGGCGATGTCGCGGTCGGGCCCGAAGCAGATGAGCTTGGCGATCATGGAGTCGTAGTGGGGGGTGATCTCGCTACCCGGCACAACAGCGCTGTCCCAGCGGACACCATCGGGTACTCGGATGGCCCCGATGGTACCGATCTGGGGCTGAAATCCGGCGGCCGGGTTCTCGGCGTTGATCCTGGCCTCGAAGGCATGGCCGACGAATGACACGTCGGATTGGACTACCGGCAGCTCTTCGTCGGCTGCGATGCCAATCTGGAGTTGAACGAGGTCGATGCCGGTGATGAGTTCGGTCACAGGATGTTCGACTTGAAGCCGGGTGTTGACCTCCAAGAAGAAATAGTCCCCGGTTTGGGCGTCGACCACGAACTCCACGGTCCCCAATGAGTCGTAGCCCGATGCCTGGGCGAGGGCCACGGCGGCAGACTCCAAGCCCTTGCGGGTGGTGTCGGACAGGTTGGGTGCAGGGGCCTCTTCGAGGAGCTTCTGGAATCGGCGCTGGACCGAGCATTCTCGGGTCCCGAGGTGGATTACGTTGCCGTGTTGGTCTGCCGCGATCTGGATTTCGATGTGGCGGGGCTGTTGGATGTATCGCTCGACGATCACCGCGCCGTCTCCGAATGCCCGCTCAGCCTCGGCTTGGGCCTGGGCGAGTGCTTCCTCGAATCCGCCAGGATCATCGACGATGCGGATTCCTCGCCCGCCGCCACCGGCTGATGCTTTGATCAGCACCGGGTAGCCGATTCGCCGGGCTGCTTGGGCCAGGTCTTGGCGGTCTTGGGATTGGTCGTAACCGGGAATGACGGGGACGTCGGCCGCGATGGCCAATCGGCGAGCCTCGATCTTCGATCCCAGCAAGGCCATGGTTTCCGGTTTTGGACCAATCCAGATGCGGCCCGAATCGATCACCGCCGAAGCGAAGTCGGTGTTCTCCGACAAAAACCCGTAGCCGGGGTGAACGGCGGTGGCGCCGCTGTCGTTGGCTGCTTCCAGCACTGCGTCAATCGACAGATACGACCGCGCTGGGTCGGCCGGCCCCAGGCGTCGGGAGAACGTGGCCTCCGACACGAATGGTGCGTGCTGGTCGGCGTCGGAGTGCACCGCCACCGTCTCCAAGCCCATTCGGTGGGCCGTGCGGATAATGCGCCGGGCGATCTCGCCTCGGTTGGCGACCAAAACCCGCATGGGCCTCACATCCGGTAGACGAGGGGCCGCGACGGCGCCGCGTCGTCTTGGCGGCTGGCTAGCGCCAAGCAGAGGCCGAGGGCGTCGCGGGTTTCGACGGGGTCGATGAGTCCGTCATCCCACAGCCGCGACGTGGCGTAGTAGGGGTCGGACTGCGTCTCATATTGGTTGCGGACCTCGGCTCGTAGGGCGGTGATCTCCTCCTCGGTGGTGTCCTCGGCGTCAAGCCCTCCGAGACGGACGTCGACCAGCACCGTCTCCGCGGTGGCCGCGGCCATGGTGGCGATCCGCGAGTTGGGCCACGCGAATAAGAACCTAGGGTTGAACCCGCGCCCGCACATCCCGTAGTTGCCGGCTCCGTATGACCCGCCGATCAACACGGTGAAGCGGGGCACGGTGGCGTTGGCCACCGCAGCCACCATCTTGGCTCCGTGCTTGGCGATGCCGGCAGCCTCAGAGTCGCGTCCCACCATGTAGCCCGATGTGTTCTGCAAGAAAAGCAGCGGTATACGGCGCTGCTCGCAAAGCTCGATGAAGTGGGTGGCCTTGAGCGCTGACTCGCTGAAGATGATCCCGTTGTTGGCCACGATACCGGTGAGGTGCCCCCAGATGCGGGCGAAACCGCACACGATGGACGATCCCCATTCCGGCTTGAACGCCGAAAATCGCGAGCCGTCCACTAGGCGGGCAATGATCTCGACGGAGTCGAACGGCACCCGGTCATCGGCGTTGACGATGCCGTAGATCTCCGACGGGTCATAGGCGGGCGGCTCCGGTGGCTCCCAGCTGGCCCACCGCTGGCGATCGCTGATCAAACGCTGGTTGGTGGATTGGCAGATCTCACGCAACAGGCCATAGGCCTCGTGCTCGTTGGCGGCGATGTAGTCGCTGACCCCCGAAGTACGGGTGTGGACGTCAGCGCCGCCAAGTTCATCAGGATCGACGATCTCGCCCAGAGCGGCCTTGACGATGGGCGGGCCCCCCAAGAAGATGCGCCCGATCCCCTCCACCATGATCACCTCGTCGCTCAGCGCGGGCACATAAGCGCCACCCGCGGTGCAGCCCCCCAAAACCACTGAGAGCTGGGGCAGGCCTTGGGCCGAGAGCCGGGCTTGGCGGTAGAACGAGCCGCCAAAGTGGTCCTTGTCGGGGAAGATCTCATCTTGAAGCGGCAAGAACGCGCCCCCGGAATCCACCAGATAGATAACCCCGAGATCGTTCTCCTCGGCGACCTGCTGGGCTCGGACGTGCTTCTTGATCGACATCGGCAGGAGCGATCCCCCCTTGACGGTGGCGTCGTTGGCGATGAACACATAGGGCACGTCGTGCACCAGCCCGATTCCGGTGACGATCCCCGCTCCGGGTGCCGTGTCGTCGTATTGGCCATAACCCGACAGAGTGGACAGCTCCAGAA
Organism: bacterium; assembly: GCA_028819295.1. Classification (GTDB taxonomy): domain Bacteria; phylum Actinomycetota; class Acidimicrobiia; order Acidimicrobiales; family Bin134; genus Poriferisocius. The sequence goes on from JAPPMA010000062.1 coordinate 66,260, forward strand.
ACGGCGTCCCGCCGTCGGTGACCAAATCAATGCGGTCTCTCACCATCAGCTTGCCCCGGGCGAGGTGGCGTTCAATCGACCGGGAGCGCCGAGGGCCTCCGGAGATGGCCTCTTCCTGTCGCTCCTTCAGGGTGGACACCATCCCCTGATACCACTCGGCATTTGTCGCGAAGACCTCCGAACGAGGGTCAATGTGAGATTCGATTTTTCTCATTTGCCATCCGGTTCTAACAGACGTACCGCTATGCCACTTCGCCGAGTCCGAGTTCTCGGGAGATAACGAGGCGCTGGATCTCGCTAGTGCCCTCGCCGATCTCCAGGATCTTGGCGTCCCGGTAGAAGCGTGATACTGGGGTTTCGTCGATGAACCCGTAGCCGCCGAAGATCTGAGTGGCGTCCCGAGTGGCGGTCACGGCTGCTTCGGTGGCATACAGCTTGGCGATGGCGGCTTGTTTCTTGAAAGGCAGTCCGGCGTCTTTACGGGCCGCGGCGGCATAGGTCACTTGACGGGCTGTTTCTGCGGCCACTGCCATGTCGGCGCATTTGAAGGCGATCGCCTGGTAGCTGGCGATGGGTTTCCCGAAAGCCTGGCGCTGTTTGGCGTACATAGTGCATTCGTCCAGACACGCTTGGATGAGACCCACGGCCAGCGCCGCGATGGCGATGCGGCCGTCGTCGAGGGTGGCCAGGAATTGGTGAAACCCGCGGCCCGGTGCTCCCAGCAGATTTTCCTCAGGCACACGGCAGTCGTCGAACACCAGGCCGTGGGTGTCGGAGGCATGCCACCCCATCTTGCGGTAGGCCGGTTCCACCACAAGACCGGGTGTTCCAGCGGGGACGATGATCGCCGAGATGCCGTCGTCGGTGCGGGCTGTGATGGTGACCAGGCTGGTGATGTCGGTGCCCGAGTTGGTGATGAATGTCTTGGCACCGTTGATCACCCATTGCGGTGCCTTTGACGAGCGGTCGAGTGCTGCCCGGGTCTGGGTGGCACCAGCATCGGAGCCACCCTGTGGCTCGGTGAGTCCGAATCCGGCCAATGCCCGCCCCGCGACCAGATCGGGAAGGTACTGCTGCTTTTGGCTCTCCGTTCCATATTCGAAGATTGGCTTTGCTCCCAGGCCCACCCCGGCTTCCAAGGTGATGCCCATCGACTGATCTGCTCTGCCGATCTCCTCGATGGCGATGCACAGCGTGGTGAAGTCGGCGCCTCCTCCCCCGTACTCCTCGGGGAACACCAGGCCAAACATGCCGAGATCTCCCATCGCTCGCACGGTGTCGGTGGGAAAGATGTGGTCGCGGTCCCAAACGGCCGCGTGCGGGACGATCTCGCTGACGGCGAAGTCGCGCACCACACTGCGGAACGCCTCTTGCTCATCGGTGAAGAAGCTGGTCATGCGTGCTGCTCTTGGGCCGCCACGCCGAGGCCAAGCTCTTCGATCGACTGCTCGCGCATCAGGTACTTCTGGATCTTGCCGGTGATAGTCATGGGGAACTGGTCGGTAAACTTGATGTAGCGGGGAATCTTGTAGTGGGCGATTTGACCCCGGCAGAACTCCTTGACGTCGTCGGCCTCGAGCGCAACTCCATCTCGCAATTGCACCCAGGCCATGATCTCCTCGCCGTATCGGGCGTCGGGTACGCCGATTACCTGCACCTCCACCACGTCGGGGTGGCGATAGAGGTACTCCTCGATCTCGCGGGGGTAGACGTTTTCTCCGCCTCGGATGATCATGTCCTTGATACGCCCGACGATGTTGATGTAGCCGTCGTCGTCCATGGTGGCGAGGTCGCCGGTGTGCATCCAGCCGTCGTTGTCGACGGCCTCGGCGGTGCGAGCCTCGTCTTCCCAGTAACCCAGCATCACCGAGTAGCCCCTGGTCATGAATTCCCCGGCCTGGCCCCGGGGAACGGAGTCGCCGGTTTCAGGATCTGTGATGCGGATCTCGACGTGGGGATGGGCTCGGCCCACGGTGGACACCCGCTTGTCCACTGAGTCGTCGACCGATGTCTGGGTGGACACCGGCGAGGTCTCGGTCATTCCGTAGGCGATGGTCACCTCATCCATATTCATTCGGTCCACCACCTGTTTCATCACCTCTACCGGGCAAGGTGAGCCAGCCATAATCCCCGTCCGTAGTGACGACAAGTCGTAGCCGTCGAGGTCGGGCTCGCCCAGTTCGGCGATGAACATCGTCGGCACCCCGTACAGGCTGGTACATCGCTCCTGCTCGCAAGCCCTGAGCGCGGCCGCGGCGTCGAACCCCGCTGAGGGAACCACCATTGCCGCGCCGTGGGTAGTGCAGGCCAGATTGCCCAACACCATGCCAAAGCAGTGATAGAACGGCACCGGGATGCACACCCTGTCAGCAGGGGTGTAGCCGCAGGCCTCGCCGACGAAGAAACCGTTGTTCAATATGTTGCGGTGGCTCAGCGTGGCTCCCTTGGGAAATCCGGTGGTCCCGCTGGTGTACTGGATGTTGATCGGATCATCCGGTCGCAGCGCCGCGGCCCGCTCCGACAGTCGGTCAGCAGACACCCCGGTGCCTCCAGCCACTAGTCCATTCCAATCCGAGGTTTGGAGATACACCGCCTGTCGGGCCGGAACCCGGTCCCACACCTGCTCGACCATGCCCCGGTAGTCGTTGTGGGAGAATGATTCTGCGGTCACCAGCACGCTGGTCCCCGACTGGTTCAGCACAAACTCCAATTCGGCTGTCCGGTACGCCGGATTGATCGTCACCAATATGGCCCCGATTCGGGCTGTGGCGTACTGCACCAGCACCCACTCCGCACAGTTCGGACTCCAGATCCCCACCCGGTCGCCCACCTGCACATCCATTGCCATCAACCCTGCGGCCACTTCATCGACCGCCGCGGCGAATTCGCGATACGTGTAGCGCAAACCCTGCTCCACCGAGACCAGCGCGTCCCGATCGGCATGAGCAGCCACCGTCCGGGCCAAGTTCACCGAGATGGTTTCGTCCAGCAACGGAGTCGCAATAGAACCCGAGTCAAATGACAACTTCATGAGGATGATCTTCTTTCTGTTGTCCTTGCTTTCCTGTTGTCTGCATGATCTTGGCTCTCAGGCGCAAGGGCCTAGAGAGCCATGTACCTTCGCTGAAGATCCCTGTCACGGCTGAGTTCCGTGATGTCAAGCTCTTCGATGACTTCTCCTTTGTCCATAATCAACCCGCGGTGGGCGACTCGGGCGGCGAAGTCAAGATTCTGTTCCACCACAAGCACCGCTATACCACGCTGTGAGTTGATCTGCTCCACGTTGGCTGCGATCTCATCCAGGATTGATGGCTGGATTCCTTCGGATGGTTCGTCGAGCAAGAGGAGTTTGGGCCTGGCCATCAGTGCACGGGCGAGGGCGAGAATCTGCTGTTGGCCCCCAGACAAGCTGCCCCCTCGGGCCTTGCGCTTTTCGGCCAGCACCGGGAATTGCGCGAATGTCTCCTCTAGTTCGTCTCCCTGGGATCTTCCGACTGCTGAGGCAGCGACCTGGAGGTTTTCGGTCACGGTGAGCTTGGGGAAGATGTCCCGTCCCTGGGGCACATGGGAGATGCCGAGGCGGGCTCGCCGGAAAGCGCTGAGTGAGGTGAGTTCGTAACCATCGAAGCTCAAACTGCCGCCGGTGCATGGAATGGTGCCGCTTATGGCTCGCATGAGCGTCGTCTTGCCCGCTCCGTTGCGGCCTAACACCGCAGCGATCTCTCCCGAGTCCAGCGACAGGCTGATGCCGTGAAGAACCGGTGTAGAGCCATAACCCGCTCGGACATGGTCTAGTTGCAGCATCGGCTCACTCCCGCCCCAAGTAGATGTCGAGGATGCGTTCATCGCGGGACAATTCGTCGAAGCTTCCCTGGGTGAACAATCTGCCGCGATGCAACACGGTGACGGGGGCGCTGAGTTGGCGCACGAATTCCATGTCGTGCTCGACCACGATGACCGATGCCCGCTCGCCGAGCTGTGCTACCAGTTCTCCGGTACGGCGGGTCTCTTCCCGGGTCATCCCGGCGGTGGGCTCGTCGAGCAATACGACACAGGGCTTGGTGGCAACCACCATTCCGATCTCTAGCCATTGCTGTTGGCCGTGCGAGAGCGTCCCGGCCGGGTTCTGGGCGTGGTCTCCAAGTTCTAGCCATTCCAGCAATTGCTCTGCGCGGTCATCGGCCGTTGCCCGGTTGTGGGGCAAGGCGAAGCAGGCCAGCCATAGATTCTCCCGCACTGAGAGTTCCTTGAAAATGGAAGCCACTTGAAGTTTGACGCCGATCCCTTGTCGAGCCCTTTGAAATGCTGGCCATTTGGTGAGGTTCTGCTCTTCCAAGAGCACCGACCCGTCGGTCACCGAATACTGCCCTGACAGCAGCCCAAAGAGTGTGCTCTTGCCTGCTCCGTTCGGCCCGATCAGGCACGACACGCCCGTTGGGGGGAAATCAATAGTCACGTTGTCAACTGCGGTGATACCTCCGAAGCGCTTTGTGACGTTGCGCGTGGCAATGGGGGTGTTGGAGCGCACTCCGTTGGCTTCTGTCATCCAGTCAAACACCGATGACCCCGGCTTGGGTTGACTGCGTAGCGCTGCCTCGGGAGGGGTGGGGGGTTTGGACCAGCGGTTCAATGCTTGGCTGCCTGTCATCGCCCATACCTTTGCCGCGTTTGCAATGACCCCTCCGGGTAGGAACAGCACTATGAAGACCAGGATCGCGCCCAGCACGATTGGCTCATTGTTGCCGTCAGCTCCTCCTGCCCACGATGAGAGTCCCTCGACGATCAGAACGCCGATGAACGCCCCGGCAACGCTGGATCTGCTGCCGACGAGGACCCAAATGACAACTAGGGCCGCGGGGGTGAGTGAGAAGACTGGCGGGCTGATGAATCGACCCCACGCCGAAAATAGTGCCCCGGCGAACGCAGCGATGCCGCCTCCGATGGTGAACAAAGCCAGCTTGTGAGATCGGACGTTGTAGCCGGACAGCTCGGTTCGCAACTCATTGTGCTGCATCGCCACCGCGACTCGCCCAAATGGGCGTCGGGAGAGCATGCGGATACCGACGGCAATCAGAAGACCTGCGGCGACGCACACGACGAAGAACTGGACCCTGGTCAGCTCATGGCTGGCGCCGCCGGGCAGCCGCCAAGTGAGCCGGGGGATGCGGGTCATTCCGTTGTAGCCCCCGAAGGGTGCGTCTCCGATCCGGTACTCCGATCCTGAAGTGGAGTTCACGAACGCGAACAGGACCAGGCTGGTGGCCAGTGTGATGATGGCCACGTACACGTTGGTGACGTTGCCGTAGAACATGAAGTAGCCCAACAGCGCAGCGAACGCCGCGCCGACGACAACAGCGGCCACCACGGCTGTCAGGGTTTCGCCGGTATTGTCGGCGAAGTTGATGGCCCAGAATCCGTACGTATAGCCGCCAATGCCATAAATCGCGGCTTGGCCGAAGCTGAAAATGCCGCCGTAGCCCCAAATCAGCACCAGCGAAAGGGCCAAAATCGCCTGAATTGCCCATAAGGACCATTCGAATGCAGTGAACTCTTCGACCAGGTTCCCAAGGATCGCCATGGCAACCAGGGCCAACACGGCTGCCGAAATGTCAGTCCCCAATGAGCCCCGCCCAGACTGGGCGCCGGTGCCGGCTAGTCTCGCTAGCTGAGCCATCATCGGGTGTCGCGCCTCCCAGTGAGCCCTTGAGGCATGAACCGCAGGATGACAATGGCAGCGATGAGCAGCATCGCTTGCCCGATGACCGGGGTGAAGCGGTTGGTGGCCACGTTTTCCACTAAACCCAGCAGTCCGCTGGCCGACACCGTGCCGGCGATAAACGAAGGGCCTCCAACGATGACTGTCATGAACGACCGGGCGACGTATGTGTGGCCCATAGTGGGGATGACTCCGACCAGCGGGGCTAGCAGCGCACCGGCTGCCCCGGCGAGAGCGGATCCCAGCCCGAATGTCCACATATTGATCAATGACGTGTTCACTCCTAGTTCCTGGGCCATAGTCGGCGACTGGGTGGCCGCTCGGGCCAGAAGGCCGTACCGCGTCTTGCGCATGACCGTGAACGTTCCCACTGTGAGAGCCGCAGCTGCTCCCATGAGGATCAAGTTGTAGGCAGACATAGAGAATTCGCCGACGGTGAAGCTGCCCACCGGAACCCGAATTCCTTCCGTAACCGATCCGTAGTGGTTGTCAACCACCTGGACAAGGATCAGCGACACCCCCCAGGTGGCCAGCATGGTGTCGAAGAGTCGGCCGTATAGCCGTCGTATCAGCAGCCGCTCCAGCACGAGTCCAAAGATCCCGACAGCCACGGCGGCCACCAGCATGGCGAGCCACACATTTAACCCGCTTCGAACCCCGGAGAGCGTGGCGAAGGCCCCCAGCATGATGAATTCGCCGTGGGCGAGGTTGATGATGCCCCTCATCCCGAAGATGACGGCGAGTCCAATAGAGACCAGGAGCAGGATAGAGATCCCCGAAAAGAGGTCGAAGCCGAGATTGAAAAGTCGGTCAAGGGCCATTGAATCAGAGTCTCTCAGGGTGCCCGCTGGAATGCGGAGAGCTGGCTGACAGCCCTGCGGGGAGGGTGCTGGGCACCCTCCCCGCGAGTGGCATGGTCACTCCCAACCTGGAGGGGAAAACAGGCCTAATTGGGAGTGAACTGCTCGTTGATGTTTGGATTGGCAATCAGGTCGCATGATTCCTGCTCGAACGAAGGTGGGATGTTGTCGTAGGTTTCGAAGACGTCGAAGCCTCCCGAATCGTTCGTGCGAGCCAGGCTCACCGGTTGGACCAAGTGGTGGGAGCCGCCGTCGAGGGTCACAATGCCCTTGGGGCTGTCAAAGCTAACGCCGCTTTCGAGCTGGGCGATGACCGAGTCGCGATCCAGGGTTCCGGCTGCGTTCACCGCGTCGGCCCACATGTGCCAGCCTTCCCACACGTAGACGGCCAAGTCAGTGATATACGGGTAGTCGTCGCCATATTCGGCCGTCCAGGCGGCCACGAAAGCCCGGTTCTGGGGAGTGTCGAGCTCCTGGAAGTACGGGTAGGCCACGATAATGTTCTCCGCCGAAACGGGATCGAGTGCTACTTGCTCGTTGCCGAGCCCGAAGGTCGTCGACACCACGGGAATGCTCTCGTTGACGCCTGCGGCGGCATATTGGCTGTAGAACGACATGTGAGCGCCGCCGACGAGCAAAGACATCACTGCGTCAGGGGCTGCGCTCTGGACGGCGGAGATCGTCGTGCCGAATTCGGCGACATCAAGGGGGAAGAAGTCCTCGCCAACAATTTCGCCTCCGTGCTCTGCGGCGTAGTGCCTCACCCAATCAGCGGAGATCTGGCCGTAGTTGTAGTCGGCGGCAAGGATGTACAGGCGGGGGCCGATGTTCTCAATTGCCCAGGGTATGAGCACCTGGAGCTGCTGGGTGGGTACGACCCCGGTGACGAAAGTGTTGCGGTCGCAAACGCCGCCTTCGTAGAGGACGTTGTAGAAGTACAGCAGCTCGGCCTCGCCGAATGTCGGTCGGATCGCCTCTCGAGAGGCACTGGTTATGCCGGCGTGCACCACTGCGAGGTCCTCAGCTACTAGCCGATCGGCGCCGGTGATGTACTCGTTCTGATCCGACTTGGAGTCAAGGGCCACGAGTTCGAGTTGGCGCCCGAGCACCCCGCCTTTGGCATTGATGTCTGCGATCGCCAACCGTGTGGCATCGACCATGGGGGTCCCATAGATGTTGAGAGGACCGGTCTCGTCGAGAAGGCTGCCCACTCTGATCGGCTCGCTCGTGCTCTCTTCGACGCTGGCTGTTTCTTCTTCCTCCTCTTCTTCCTCGTCGCTGCTAGGCGGCGCTTGGGTGGCTTCGGGCGTATCGCCGGTACCATCCTCGGCGGTCGCAGGCTGCTCCACCTGGCTGGCGCCGTCACCGGCGGACCCTGTTTGGTCGTCGTCATCGTTGCCGCAAGCGGCTGCGATAAAGGCAAGCGCGAAAAAAGCCGCCGCTAACCGCGGCCACCGACTCCACTTGCGTTGTTCTCTTGGAGTGTTCATTGGCAGTGCAATTCCTTCCTCGAGCTGGGGATTCCGGTATTTGGCCCCCAGTTGGCTATCTCTTCGAGCGTGATTCACTCAAAGGAAGCGCAAAGTTGTGCGGATCGAGTTCATCGCGGCATCGGCGGCCTCGTCACCCGCGATTGCAGGGTTGGAGCCAACTACCCGCGAATGAAGGTTGGTTGGAGCTTCGCGCCTTCCAGGCACCAGAACCCTGCAATCGAAGGTGTGCCCTACTAGCGGCCTCTGGCCACCATTTTGTGGCTGCGGGCCGAATGGAGAACGCGCGGTGCGTCGCACAGAATCGCAAGAACGGGGAGTCGCCATGTTGACGCGAGACAACTACGAACAGCTGCGGTCGACATTCGCGCTCAAGGTGCCGCCGCGGTTCAACTATGTACGTCATGTCGTTGACAATTGGGCCTCGTCCCAGCCCGACAAGTTGGCCCTCATTGCCGTTGAACCCGATGGCAACTCGGCGAACCGGTACACATTCGCCGACATTTCGGCCCGGGCTTCAGAAGCTGCTGACCTTCTTGGAGAACTGGGCGTCAACAAGGGCGATCGGGTCTTCGTCATGCTGCCGCGAGTCGTCGAGTGGTACGACATTCTGCTTGGTTGCATCAGGTTGGGAGCGATCCCGATGCCCGCAACGATGCAGCTAACGCCCAGAGACGTCGCGTACCGCGTCAATGCTGCCGACGCGTCAGTCGTCGTCACCGATGACGACGGACATGAAGCAGTTGCCGGAGCGTTAGGAGAGTGCCCCGCAGTCGAGGCCAAAATCATCGTAGGACAGGTCAAAAGCGGCTGGACTTCTTACCGCGACGCAATCCGCACTCATCGCGCCAGCGCCATGCTTGAGGACACTGCGTCTGACGACCCGATGCTGATTTATTTCACCTCTGGCACTGAGTCCTATCCGAAGATGGTGCTTCACACCCAGGCGTCCTACGGCATCGGCCATGAGATCACTGCTCGCTTCTGGCATGACCTTGGTGAGTCCGATGTTCACTGGACGGTCTCGGACACCGGGTGGGCGAAGGCCGCTTGGGGCAAGCTCTTCGGCCAGTGGCGTCTCGGTGCCTGTGTGCTGATGTGGAACATCATCGGGAAACCCGACTTCGACCGCATGCTCCGCATCATCGGCGAGCAGGGCGTCACTACCTTTTGCGCTCCGCCGACGATATACCGGGCCTTTGCCCAGATGGACCTCTCGAAATACGATCTGACTGGACTCAGGCATTCGACTGCTGCGGGGGAGCCTCTCAACCCAGAAGTCATCAAGGTCTGGCGCGACGCCACAGGGCTCCAAATCTATGACGGTTACGGGCAGACAGAGACCGTCAACATTGTCGCCAACCTGCCCGGCATCGACGTGCGCCCTGGGTCTATGGGCCTGCCTGTCCCCGGATTCGATGTCCAAATCGTGGACGATGCGGGAAATATCGTGGACGACGGCGTTGAGGGGAACATTGCCGTGCGCATAGAGCCCAAGCGCCCTGTCGGACTGTTCAAGGAGTACTGGCGCGATTCGGAGAAGAACGAGCGGGTCTTTCGTGATGGCTGGTACTACACCGGTGACAGGGCGACCCGCGACAGCGACGGCTACATATGGTTCGTGGGTCGCGCCGACGATGTGATTTTGTCGTCCGCCTACCGAATCGGACCCTTCGAAGTCGAGTCTGCTCTGTTGGAGCATGTTGCAGTGGCCGAGGCGGCAGTCGTCGGCAAGCCAGACCCCGGGCGCGGGGAGATCGTGAAGGCGTTCGTCATCCTTGCCGCCGGATTCCTACCCACCGCTGAGCTGGGCGAACAGCTCAAGGAGCACGTCAAGGCCACGACCGCGCCCTACAAGTACCCGCGTGAAATCGAGTTTGTCGATGAACTGCCAAAGACAGTCTCAGGCAAGATAAGACGAGTCGAACTCCGTGAGCAAAAGGCAAGAGACCAAGCGGTTAGGCGCTAGCTGGCAACCAGTCTCGCTCGAATCAGGTTGGTGCCATCGGAGTCGGCAAGCACCTGAATGGAATCCGCGCTCGAGCGGAGATGCTGCTTCATAGAGGACTTCAACTCATTCGTCTCAGGGTCGTCAGATGCTGTGTCGCCATCGTGTTGCACGGTTAGCACCAATTCGCTGCCGTCGAATTCCGCGCAGAGAACCACGATTCTGACGTTTACCTGGTTCTCCAGCCATCGCAATATCACCCGCGCCAACTGCACTGTCGGGAACTCGAACTGCGAGATCGCCTCCCCTGCCATCCCTCGGACAATCGGCTGCGACCACACCCCTGTTCGAGTCGAATAGTCCTGAAGCTCTTGCAACAAGGCAACTGGAAGCGCTTCGTCAAGTGTCTGTGGCGAAAGAACGTGAAGGGCCCTGCGGAGGTTTCCTGCCGCATCCTGGACCTGCTGTTCGATCTGCTCAGCCAGGTCGAGCAGTGTCGAATTGTCGCCTCCGGAACCTCGTAACTGGGTTGCTGAGACGCTCATGCTGAACAGCAGCTGGCCGACTTCGTCGTGAAGGTCGCCGGCAATGCGGTGGCGCTCGGTAGCCACTAGGTAGTCGATGATCGCTTTGGTTCCGATAGCTGTTTTGAATGCTGGCGCTGAAGCATCCGCCGCCTGTTGCATCACTTGCAGCGATCGATCACCAATGCTCCCAACGGAACGAACGCCGGCGTAGAGCACGCCGACCACCGTGTCTTCGCTGATTACCGGAACTGCGGCAATGCCTCCAATTCCTTCGCCCCTTGAAACCACATCGACAAAGTCCCGGGTGATTTGCGGGTCAGTCGCGTAGTCCTCGACAACAACCGAGCAGCCCGTAGACATGACTCGGCCCCCTAGACCTTGCCCCGCGCTGAAATTGAGCTGGCCGAAGTCCTTCGTCCGAGTCCCTCTTGACGCCTGCATCTTCATTGACGTCGACGTAGGAGTATCGGCGACAGCGACGCTGGTCAGCGGCATTCCGAGAGAATCCGAGAGCATCTCGACCGTTCGCTCGGCTTGCGCGGGGACTTCAACCATCCCCGCGAGCGAATACGAGAGTTGGCGAAGCAGATCGACGACTTCGTCGTTGGCGGGACGCTCACCAGTCATAGCAATCGCAACTGCCTTGCGGTCGCCAATGCCTCGATCCGATTGCGCGCGTGCAACTTGGCGAGCAGCGATTGGATGTACGAGCGCACGGTGTTCTCTGCCAGATGCAGCTCGGCCGCGATCTCCTTGCTGGTCCGGCCGAGCGCCATCACACACAGCACCTCGTACTCCCGGAGAGTGAGTGATTCGTAGAAGCCGCCGTTCTCGCCCAGCGATACGGCTCGTGTGTGTGGATCTTCTACCAGCGAGGGATCGACGAACAGCTCGCCTGCCAGCACCTTCCTCAGCGCATCGACGAGATTGCTGCCGTCTTTGAGCACCACTCCGACTGCACCGGCGTTCAGACACGCACGCAAGGGTTCGCGGTCGTCGAAAGCGGTGTGAATCACGATGCGAGATTGGCTGGACACCTCTCCCAGCGCCCGGCACAGATGCGGGACGAAGTTGTCGCCGAGCTTCAGATCCAAAATGACCACGTCGGGAGTCAAGGACTTTGCCAAAGCGACGCCGTTTTCGCCTGTCATTGCCTCGCCGACCAGGGTTAAGTCGGGCTCGTTCGCCAAGAGCTGCCGCACGCCATCAATGACTACCGGGTGATCGTCAATCACCAGCACCGACGCGATCATTACGCCGCCTCCAGCGGCAGCGAGATTCTGACGATGGTTCCCCCGTCTTCACCGGCTGCCACTTCGAGATCACCACCTTGGCGCTGCGCCTGCCTCAGGATCGAGGCCAGCCCCCAGTGTTGATCACCGCGTGGGATCACTTGGAGTTCGAAATCATCGGGCAGCCCGCGACCGTCATCTTGGATCACCAATGAAACCCTGCTTGTCTCGAAGTGAAGCGTCACTACTACAAGCGACGCCGACGCGTGGCGCTCAATATTGAACAATGCCTGGCGTGCCGCGCCGATCAGCGCCGCTTCGGCTGGTGTCGGCAGCGAGCGGGGGTTGCCTCGAACCATGAAGTGAATGGTGAGGTCAGATCGAGACTGAAGGTCGTCAGTCTCGCGCTGCAAGGCCACCGCCACTGCCTCTGTCTGAGAAACCGGGGCCATGACCTTGAATGCTTGGCGCATTCGCTTTGTCGCTTCTTGCGCCTGCTCTTCGATCCCCACGGCTACCTGTGCAAGAGTCTCATCGCCGCTGTCGCGAAGTCGCTGCGCAGCGACACTTATCGAGAAAAGAAGCTGGCCGACGTCGTCATGCAGATCGCTGGCGATCCGCTGACGCTCGGCGTCGACTCGCTGTTGTATCGCCGCCGAAGCGCGTATCGACGCCGCCATCATGGGCGCGATATTCCTGGCAGCCTCGGCGAGGATTGTCCTCGCCCGGTCGCCGATAGACCCAATTGATCGAATGCCTCCGTAGAGAATTCCAACCAGTTCGGTGTCATGCTCGACGGGAACAGCCAGCATTCCGCCAAGCCCCTCGCCGTTGACGACATCCACGAAGTGGTTTGTGATCCTGGGGTCATCGGCGTAGTTCTGGACCTCGACTTGTCGCCGCTCGACCATCACCCGACCGCCGAGGCCCTTCCCGGTTGAGACTTGGACCTGGCGGAATCGGTCGTTACGGGCACCGTGTACTCCCCGCATTGCAAAAAGCGTTGACCCCTCTCGAACAGCAACCGATACCAGCGGCAGTCCCAGCATGCGGTATAGCTCCACTGCGGTCCTCTGGGCGAGGGCACCAGGATCCAAGAACCCCACTAGATGCTCGCTAAGCGAGGCAAGCCGCTCAAGGTCGTCCGCGTCCGCCAGTTCGATCTTGCCTGTGTACTGCCGACCTGGATCGAGACCGGACATCATCGGCTGGAAGGGTGAGTAGTGGGCGAAAGTCTGAGACACTAGATCTCCCTGCATTGTGGGCAGCACGTGCAGACCAATGCCGCTGGCATCAGTAGCGCCTATGCGCCATCCCTTAAGCGAACCACAGTTTTCCTCATTCGGCTAGGGCCTGTTGGGCTATCGGTGACAGGGCGAACCCACCTACGTGCTTCTCGTAGGCGCGCCCAACCCTTAGGAGCGTTGCCTCGTCCCACTGTTTGCCAACGATGCTCATGCCGATCGGCATCCCCTTTCCACCGGCGACTGGGATCGTCAAGTCCGGGTTGCCCGTCACATTCGACACCGCAGTGTTCGGGATCATCTCCAGCGCCCTTGCCACATATTCGTCGACTGGCGCATCGCTGGATGGGATGGCCTTGGCGGGGAATGGCAGAGTCGGATAGCACAAAACGTCGTACACCTGAAATGCCCGGTTCACCGCGGCGTTGATCTGTGGGCGCACATTGGAGGCGCGTGCATAAGCGCCGCCGCCCGTGCGGTCAGCCATGTACTCCGCGCATAAGACCACGAATTTCAGGGTCTGCGACACAAGGTGGGCTTTGGTCTCCCAGCCACGCTTGGTGTGCTCAATCTGCTCGGGGTCAAACAAGCCCCGGTAGTTCATGCCGTATCCGTTGCCGCGGATCATCTGCCACATAGCGCCGTCAGTTGCGATGACATTCCAAATATGCAAGGCATCGCGGTGTTCGGGCATAGAAAATGTCTCCACCTTGGCGCCGAGATCCGCGAGACGGCTCGCCCCAGCCTCGACAAGTGTGTCCGAATCCGGATCACTGAGGTTGTCCCATCCGAACCCTTCGGACACAACGCCTACTCTCAGGCCCTCAATTCCTTCTTCGATTCCAGCGGCATAGTTGATACCAGAAGGCGCCGTGGCTTGGCGCGGATCGTTGCCGTCGGGACCGGCAATGGCTGTCAAGAACACCGCGAGATCGCTCATATTTCGAGCGACCGGGCCGACGTGATCGATGGTCCATTCGATCGGATATATTCCGGTGTACGGCACCAGTCCAAACGTGGGCTTGACACCACAAGTACCTGAGAACGACGAGGGAATCCTGATCGAACCGCCCTGGTCAGCTGCGATAGCCATGTCGACTTCGCCAGCCGCGACCAACGCGCTGCTTCCCCCGGACGAACCTCCCGCAGCCCTTGACGTATCCCACGGGTTCCGTATAGGAGCAAGCGCCGACGTGTGGCTCGCACCCGAAAAGCAAAGGTCTTCGCACGCGGCCTTGCCGACAATTCTCCCACCGGCGTCAAGGATCCTGCGAACGACGGTCGCGTCAACCGAGGGGACATAGCCCTCCAAGATCCGCGACCCATTCATCATGGGAACGCCCGCCACGGCGACGTTGTCCTTGATGGCGAAGGTCTTGCCGGCAAGCAGGCCCGTTTCCTTGTCTTGGATGTCGCATTTGACGTACCAGGCTCCCAGTTCGTTGTCGGAGTCATCAGGCCAGAAACTGTCTCGGGAAGGGGTCGCAGCTCTGGATTCGTCATACATTGCGTCGACGTGGTCGTAAGAGCCCAGGGCGCCTTCCACCAGTGCCTGGTGAATCTCAAGCTGGTCTTGTCGTAGGCCAAGTTCCCACCGGTCAGAAATTGCCCTTAACTCATCAAGATCAGGTGGTGGAATAGCCATGTGCGCTCCTTCTCTTGCCGCGACCCCGGTCCCGCTGGCTCAATCAAACGTAGTTGGGGATGGGGCGATTCAGGACCCGCGAATGCAGGTTTCAGGCAGAGAGAGGTTTGATTGGCTCCCGCCTCAGTCGTGGCTGGTGACGCCGCCGTCCACGATGAGGATGGTGCCGGTCACGAAGCCGGCCTCATCGGACATGAGGAAGCGGACCGCCTTGGCTATGTCGGTGGGGGCACCCACCCGGCCGAGCGGGGATTTTTCCACACAGGCGGCCTTGCTCGCGGGGTCGTCCATCATCATGGAGGTCATCGGCGTTTCGATGTAGCCGGGGCCCACGGCGTTCACTCGGATTCCGTCGGGGCCGAGGTAGTTGGCCAGCGACTTTGTCAGTCCCACCACACCGTGCTTGGACGCGGTGTACGAAGGGATTGTCGGACTGCCCACCACCGACATGATGGAGCCGATGCCCACGATGGCCGACCCCTCATGGCTTCTCAGGTCGCCCAGAAGCGCTTGCGCCACAAATACCTCGGCCCGAAGATTCACTCCGATCACCGAGTCCCAGATCTCCTCGGTGAGATGGTCGATGTCCATGGAGGTCACGATCCCCGCGGCATGGACCAACCCGCCGATGGTGCCCAGCGCTTCCCGAGCGGCTACCACCGCGTTGTCCACCGCGGCGCGATCAGTCACGTCCAGCCCGACGGAGTGGGTCGTCACGCCGCAATCTGCGGCAATCGAGACCGCCGCCTCCGCCGCCCCTTCGCCGTTGAGATCCCAGAGCGACACCGGTCGCCCCACTTCAGCCAAGGCGCGAGCGCAAGCCCGTCCAATTCCTGATCCGCCGCCAGTGACCACCACACCAGTGGTCGGCGTCATGTTCAATGCAGACATGTCGGCCACCCTACGCCGTGTCGGGTTGGCTGTTGCTGCTCGGGGTGGCTAGTCGTGCAGGCCGCACTCGGTCTTGTCGGTGCCGGCCCAGCGGCCAGAGCGGGGGTCGTTGCCGGGGGCCACGGGCTTGGTGCAGGGCATGCAGCCGATTGAGGGGTAGCCTCGCTCCAACAGGGGGTTGAACGGAACCCGGTGCTCGGCCATGTAGTCGGCCACCTGCTCGTCGGTCCAGGTGGCAATGGGGTTCAGCTTCACCAAGCCCCGCAGGTCTCGCACCACGATGGGCGCCGACACCCGGGTGACGGCCTCCACTCGGCGCAGGCCGCTCATCCACGCCTCTTTGCCGGCCAAAGCCCGGTCGAGCTGGCCTGCTTTAACCGCTGAGCAGCAGTTCTCCGGATCCATGTTCCACAATTCGGGGTCGTGGCGGGCCACCGTCATCAGCCGCAGGTTCAGGCCGTAGTGGCGTCGCACCCGCTCCACGGTCTCCAGCGTCTCGGGGAAATGGAAGCCGGTGTCGATGAAAACCACCTCGATGGCGGGGTCCACCTTTACGGCCAAATCGATCAGCACCGCATCGGTCATCGACGCGGCCAGCGCCAGGTGGGGGAAGAAGTTGTCCACCCCCCACTGGATGATTTTCTCCGCAGGGAGATCCTCGAACTCCTCGTTGAGGGCGGCCAGTTCTGCGTCGGTGGGCGACGGAATGGTCAGGTTGCGCATTCGGAGTCGCCTATCACTGCTTCGTAGGGGCCGGTCTCGTCGTAGTCGACAAAGAACTCGGGGCCGTCTTCGGGCAAGGGGAACTCGTCCAAGCCGGCCAGCGTCTTGCCCACTTCTCGTGATCCGCCCTTGCGCTCCAGCCAGCGGCGGAACTCCTCGCCGGCTTCCCGCTCGGCGGTGAACTGGCGCACCACCCGCACCACCGCCTCGGGTGCGTTGCGGGCCGGAAGGCGCAGGGCCTTGGCTCCGAAGTGGATTTGGGAGTCGCCCACGTAGCCGCCGAGCAGCATCTGGTAACCCGGTGCCGACCGGCCGTGGGCCCGCCGCTCGGCGCCGAAGAAACCGATGTCGGAGGCGTGGTGCTGGCCGCACGAGTTGGTGCAGCCCGAGATGTTGATCCGCAGCCCGCCCACCTCGGCAAGCCCCTCCTCGTCCAAGCGGTTGCCGATGGCGTCGGCCAAGCCCCGAGACTGGGTGACGGCCAGGTTGCAGGTGTCGGCGCCGGGGCAGGCCACCACGTCGCGCAGCAGCTCGGCGCCGGGTTCGGCCATGCCGATGGCCGACAACGCCTCGAACAGTCGAGGAAGTTGGTGCTCGCCCAGGTCGCGGAAGACGATGTTCTGGCGGTTGGTGATCCGGCACTCCGCTCCCAGCTCCCGCTGGATGTCGGCCAGGGCGTCGAACTGGTCGGCGGTGATGTCGCCCAGCCGAGCCCAGGCGTAGGCCGAGACCGTGCCCTTGGCGGCCCCTCTCACCACGTTGGCCTGCTCCCACCGCTCATAAGGCGCCCGGCCGCCGATGGACACCGACACCCCTTGGCCCACCGGCGTGACCTCGACCTCGGCGTGGCGGCCGGCGGGGGCGTCGCCGTGGACCCTAACCAAATCGGGGATGCCGCCGGGCCAACTGGAGGAGGCCAGCAAGAACTTGCGCTCCCGGAAGATGCGGCGCTGGAGCTCCTCGAAGCCCAGCTTCTCCACCAGCCACTTCATACGGGCCCGGAGCTTGTTGTCGCGGTAGCCGTCGTGGTCGAACACCCGCAGGCAGGCCTCAATCGTGGGCAGCAGGTCCTCGCGGGAGGTGAACTCCTCCAGGGCCAGCGCCGGGTGGGGGTTGGCCCCCAGGCCACCGGCCACGAACACCCGGAATCCGGCCTCGACCCCGCCGTCCACCTCGCGGGTGGCGGCGATTACACCCACATCGTTGAACATGGCCTGGCCGCAGTCGGTGGCGCAGCCCGAGAAGTTGATCTTGAACTTGCGGGGCAGGCGCTGGGCGTAGGGGTGGCGCAAAAAGTGCAGTGCGGTGGCCCGGGCCCAGGCGGTGATGTCGAGCACCTCATGGGGGCAGGCGCCGGCCAGATGGCAGCCCTGCACGTTGCGGACGGTGTCGCCGCAGGCCTCCCGGGTGGTGAGCCCCACCGAGGCCAGGGTGCGCATCACGTTGGGAACGTCGTCGATCTGCACATAGTGGAATTGGATGTTCTGGCGAGTGGTGATGTGGCCCCAGCCCCGGGAGTGGGTGCGGGCGATGTGGGCCAGGGCCTCGAAGTGCTCGGGGTGGGCGATTCCGGCGGGGATCTTGACCCGCACCATCTGGTTCGTGCCGCCCTGGCGCTGGCCGTAGATGCCGTTGTTCAGGCGGAACACCCGCATCACGTCTTCAGGTATCTCGCCGGCCTTGTAGCGCACCAGCATCCGCTCGAACTTGTCGATGTCGGCTTGCTGGGCCGGGTCGATTACCGCGGTGTTGTCGATTTGGACCGTGACCATCGGGCCTTCTTCTTTGGAATTGGGGCAAGTGGCGGGGTTCAGGCAGCCACTAATTCGGACTAGTTTGATCCGATTACTTGTCTATCAGGGTAGCGGCCTCGGATCAAATCCCGAGTGATTTGGTCCGAATAATCCGAATAAGGAGCGGATGTGCGACGTCAGCCGCCGAGTCGCTCGGCCACCCGGAACGCCAATTCCAGGCTCTGGGCGCCGTTCAGGCGGGGATCGCACATGGTCTCGTAGCGGCGTTCCAAGTCGTCGTCGCTGATGGCCTCGGCGCCGCCCACGCATTCGGTCACATCATCCCCGGTGATCTCCACATGGATGCCTCCGGGCCAGGTGCCGGCTTCGGCGTGGGCGGTGAAGTAGCGATCGATCTCGGCCATCACGTCCTCGAAGTGGCGGGTCTTGCGCCCTCCGGCGGTGGTGTAGGTGTTCCCGTGCATGGGATCGCACTCCCAAAGCACCGGGTGGCCGGCATCGCGCACCGCGGCCAACAGGGGGGGCAGGACTTCGGCTACCTTGTCGGCGCCCATGCGGCTGATGAGGGTGAGCCGGCCGGGAACGCGCTCGGGATTGAGGATCTCGCACAGCGCGAGTGCCTCTGCCGGGGTCGAGGTTGGCCCCAGCTTGCAGCCCAGCGGGTTCTTGATGCCCCGCATGAACTCCATGTGGGCGCCGTCGAGCTGGCGGGTTCGCTCGCCGATCCACAGCATGTGGGCCGAGCAGTCGTACCATTGGCCGGTGATGGAGTCTTGCCGGGTGAGAGCCTCCTCGTAGTCGAGCACCAGTGCCTCGTGGCTGGTGTAGAAGTCCACCTGGTGCAGTTCGGGCGCATCGGTTGAAATCCCGCAGGCGGCCATGAACCGCAGAGCGGAGTCGATGCCGTCGGCCACCCGCTCGTAGCGCCGTCCCTCCGGGCTGGCGGCGATGAACTCCTGATTCCACATGTGGACTTGGCGGAGATCGGCATAGCCACCCTTGGTGAATGCCCGCAGCAGGTTCAGGGTGGATGCCGACTGGTGGTAGGCCCGCACCAAGCGCCCGGCATCAGCGGTGCGAGAGTGCTCGGAGAAGCTGATGTCGTTCACCATGTGCCCCCGGAAGGAGGGGAGCTCCACATCGTCCACCACCTCGGTGGACGAAGACCGGGGTTTGGCGAACTGCCCGGCGATCCTGCCGATCTTGACCGTGGGCACCCCAGCCGAGAAAGCCAGCACGACGGCCATTTGCAGGATGACCTTGAGCTTGTCCCGGATGCTGTCGGCGGTAACGCCGTCGAACGACTCGGCGCAGTCTCCGGCCTGGAGAACGAAGGCTCGGCCGGCGCATGCTTCGCCGAGTTGGTTTTGGAGGGCTCGGGACTCCCCGGCGAAGACTAGCGGGGGCAGGCCGGCCAGGGTCTGGCGCACCTGGTCTAGCGAGGCCTGCTCCGGCCACTGCGGCTGCTGGGCGGCGGGGCGGTCCCGCCAAGAAGAGGGATGCCAGGCGGCCTGGGGCGTGCTGGCTGCTTCAGCAGGAGCCGAACTCATTGCGAAATCGTCGCTTGTCGCCGAGTGTGGGGCAAACCAATTGAGCTGTCGAACCACCAGAGGCGGTTACGCGGCGTCGATGTCCAACAGCTCGGCCCGATCCCGAACCGAGTCCAGCGATCGCCCGATGATCCGGCGGACAGCCTCCGAGGTGAGTCCTATGGCTTCGCCGATCTCGCGGTAGCTGTGCCTTTGGCCGTCGATGAGCCCGTAGCGCATTTCCACCGCATAGCGGGATCGGTCGTCCAGATCCTCCAGCAGTCCGGCCAGCATGGCCGTCTGGTCGGCGGTCAGCACCAGGTCTTCGGGGCCGGGGCCGGTGTCGGGCTGGAGATCCACAAGCTCGCTGCTGTTGTCGTCGCCCACAGTTGTGTTCAACGAGGTCAGCGAAGTGAGCCGATGGAGCAGGGCGTGCTCGGTGTCGAGCTCTTCGCCCCCTCCGGTGGCTTGGCGCACGGCGGCCCGGAGGCTGGCGGCCCGCTCGCCCGGCAGCCGGATCAGGTTGGCCTTCTGGTCGAGCGCCCGGCCGATGGACTGGCGGATCCAGAACGTGGCGTAGGTGGAGAACTTGAACCCCTTGCGCCAGTCGAACTTCTCCACTGCTCGATCCAGCCCCAGGTTGCCCTCTTGAATCAGATCCAGCAGTTCCATGCCGGTGGGCAGGGGGTACTTCTTGGCCACGCTCACCACCAAGCGCAAATTGGCCCGGATGAAGAGATCCTTGGCCGCTGCCGCTTCCCGGACCTGGGCCCGCAGCCGAGGATTGCGCTCTCCGGCGTCCAAGCGCTCTTGGGCTTCGCGACCTCGCTCGATTGTCTGGGCAAGTCGCACTTCGTCTTCCTTGGTGAGGAGTGGTACCAAGCCGATTGCGCTGAGGTACTGGCTTGTTGAATCGTCCATAAGTTCCCGTCTCTTCGTCTCTGCTGGATGCAACGTCTCCGCCCACTGCTTTGTTCCCAGTTGCAGCCCTTTGGTGTGTCGCGAACATACCGACTCACCGCTTCGATGTCGCCTTATTTTTTGGGTCTGGCCTTTCGCCAGGGCGGTCACCCTGGTGGCATCGAGGCCGTCTCGTTGTTGCCTACACTGCAAACCGTGAGCCGCATCGGGATCTTTGGGGGCACGTTCGACCCTGTGCATGTCGGGCACCTGGTGGTGGCCGTTTGGGTGCGAGCTGCTCTTGGTCTCGACACGGTCGAACTCGTGGTGGCCAACGAGCCGTGGCAGAAGCTGGACCGGCCCCGCATCAACCCCCCTCAGGATCGACTGGCCATGGTGGAGGCGGCAGTAGATGGCATCGCGGGGGTGGTGGCCTCATCGGTGGAGATCAACCGGGGCGGGCCTACCTATACGGTCGACACCCTGGAGGCGTATCGGGGAGATGACCCCGGCGGCTCGCTCTACCTCATCCTGGGCAGCGATGCCGCAGGCAGCCTCGACACCTGGCACCGCCATGAGGAGATTGCCGAGATGGCCGAGATCGTGGTGGTTGACCGGCCCGGCGCGGTGGGGGAGCGTCCGCCGGCGGCCCACATGGTGGTTGACTGCCCCCTGCTTGATCTGTCCAGCACCCAGGTGCGGGAGTGGGCTGACGCCGGTCGACCGCTCGACGGCCTGATTCCTCCGACCGCACTGGTCTACGGCCGCCGAAGGGGCCTGTATGGGTGAGCGCGGCGGAGTGTCTTGGAAGTGTCGAGCGGGCTGGAGGGGCCTGTATGGATGAGCGCGGCGGCCTTGGGCGGTGGCGCTGGGGCTGGCCAGTGATGCTGCTAGGACTGGCCGCAGCAGTGCCGCTGTTGGTTTGGCTGGGGTGGGCGGCCATCTCCGACAGCAGCGACGGCACCGACGTGAGTGCCACAGCCGATCCCTCAGCCCCCGGCTACCAGGCATATGTGGACCCGACGCCCACGCTGTTGCTCATCCACGGTGATGGCGACGGCCTCGACGGGGTGACGCTGTTGGCGCTGACCGACGCCGGGGTTGAGGGC
Organism: bacterium; assembly: GCA_028819295.1. Classification (GTDB taxonomy): domain Bacteria; phylum Actinomycetota; class Acidimicrobiia; order Acidimicrobiales; family Bin134; genus Poriferisocius. The sequence continues at coordinate 87,828 of JAPPMA010000062.1, forward strand.
GCAGCCTTGTTTCTCGCCCCTGAGACCATGACCACCGCCGGACCGCTCGGCACGCGCTGGATCGAGTCGGGCAGCACCGGGGTGGTCGATGCCGTCGCAAAGCTGCTGGGCATCAGGGTTGGCGAGGTTCAAGTAGTAGATGACCGAGGCTGGACGGCAATGGTGTCCGCCGTGGCGCCCATCCCGCTCATCAATCCCGATGCGCTGGTCTCAGCAATCGGAGAGACCCGCTTCGAGCCTGGTGTACTGGCCCTGGCTGCGGCCGACGTCGGCCCATACCTGGGGTGGCGCAATCCCGGCGAGTCGCCGGTTGCGGCCTTGTTCCGTCATGAGCTGCTTTGGGGGGCCTGGCTGGAGCAAGTGGCACTTTCGTCGATGCCCGACGTGATTCCCGGCGAGACCGACCGGGGGGTGGGCCTGTTCGTGCGGGCCTTGGCCGCGGGACAAGCCCGACTGGAGGCGGCACCCAGCGCCATCGACGCGAGCGGTGCGGTGGTCTTGGATGCGCCCGGGGTCGGCGGTTTGGTCAACGAGATGGTCCCATTCCCGACATCGGCCTCGGGCGGCAGCTCGCCCCGGGTGAGATTGCTTGATGGCACTGGTTCCCCCGGACTCATCGAAACCGCGGCCCGCACCCTCAGCCGGGCCGGGGCCCAGATCACGATAATTGGCAATGCCACCGAATTCGGTTGGGAGACCACCAAGATCGCTTATCACGACATCGGGTTCGCCTCCCACGCCGAGGCCTACCGAGACGCACTGGGTGTCGGGTCGGTGATCGCCGAGGAGCAGCCCGATTCTTCTATCGGCGTCACTGTGACGTTCGGAGCAGATTTCTCTCCGGTGCCGGGCGGAGACGGTTAGGATGACAGCGTGGTCGCCGCATGAGCATGAGATCCGCCCCCACGAACAATGCGGGCATTGATGTGATGGCCACATGAGGGTCAGCGCCGCTGGCACAACGTTCGTGGAGGATTGGACAAAAGCTGTTGCGGCCGCGGCGGAAGAGGGCCCCGGTGCCGACACCGTCATCATCGATGTGGGCGAGGTGCTGGCCATCACTGACCACTTCGTTATCACCAGCGGTGCCAACACCCGAGCCGTGCGAGCCTTGGCCGAGCGGATCGAGGAAGCGGTGGACATCATCGGCGGTCCCAAGCCCATCTGCATCGAGGGCCTCTCCGACTGCGAGTGGGTGCTGATGGACTACGGCGACTTCGTGGTCCACATTTTCACCGCCTCGGCCCGGGACTACTACGCCCTCGACCTTCTCTGGAAAGACTGCCCGGCCCTGGCCGCAAACCAGTTGCCGTCATAGCCACTGGGTGTCGATCGGGGTCAGTCCAGGCGGCGAACGGCTAGAGCAATGGTTGAGACTGTAGAGCGGCGTTCCTGGCTGGCTCTGGGGGCGGCCACGGCGGCGGCGTTCATGGTGGTGGTGGACGTTTCCATCGTCAACGTGGCCTTCCCGTCGATCCAGAGATCACTGGATGCCTCCAACGCCGCCCTGTCATGGATCGTGAGCGGCTACTCCATCACGGTGGGGTCGTTCCTGCTGCTGTCGGGGCGGCTGGCCGACCGCCAGGGCCGGCGCCGGATGTTCAATCTCGGCTTGGCCATCTTCGCGGTCGGGTCGTTCTTCTGCGGAATAGCGCCCCAAGTGGAGGTGCTCATCGCGGCCCGGGTGGTGCAGGCGATGGGCGGGTCGCTGATCATGCCGTCGTCGTTGGCCATGGTGCTGCCGGAGTTCCCGGTGTCCCGCCGCTCGGCGGCCATCGGCATGTGGGGGGCGATGGGGGCGCTGGGGGCGGCGTTCGGCCCATCGATCGGCGCGTTGCTGATCGAAGGCCTGGGCTGGCGGTGGATCTTCTACGTCAACCTGCCCATAGCTGCTCTGGTGTTCGCGGCCTCCCTTCGATTGGTGCGGGAGTCGCGCGATGAAAGCACTGAGGGTCGTCTCGACGTGGTGGGGGTGCCCGTGGGCACTCTGGCACTGGCGCTAATCATGGTGGCCATCGTTCAAGGCGAAGGGTGGGGCTACGGCGATTCCCGAATCATTGTCTTTGCCGCGCTGGGGGTCGTTCTGCTGCCCTTCGTCATCTGGCGTTCGCGGTCCCACCCCAATCCGCTGCTCGACCTGAGCCTGTTCAGCCATCGGTCATTCTCGGCGGCCACCGCATCGTTCGGCTTGTATGCGCTGGGATTTGTCCCCGGGTTCTTGATGAGCTCGCTGTTGTTGCAGAACCTGTGGGGGCTCTCGGTGCTGGAGACCGGTCTCGGGCTCACCCCGGGGCCGATCATGGCGTCGCTGCTGTCGGTGCCGATTGGGAGGATGGCCGACCGCTGGGGGCACCGCTGGCTGCTGACTCTTGGGGTGGTGCTGTGCGCGCTGTCGTATTTGTGGCTGCTGTTGTTGGCAGGGGAGTCGTCGGCCTACTTCACCGTGTTCTTGCCCGCCAATTTGGTCTTGGGCATCGGCGTGGGACTGTCCATCGCCACATTCGTCAGCGCAGCCATGAGCGACGTTCCCCCGTCTCAATTCGCCATCGCCAACGCCACCACCCGCACCGTTCAGCAAGTGTGCTTCGCCCTGGGCATCGCCGTGGTGGTCGCGCTGTTCAGCTCTGCGCCCAGCGGCGACCCGCTGGGAGGTTTCCAACGGGCCTGGATCTGGGTCATTGCCGCATTCGGCGCATCGGCGGCGCTGATCATGGCGGCCTTCCCCTCCGGGGCTGCTAGTCGCCGAGCCCGGTAGGGGTCTTGGACTGCTGCACGATCGAATAGGTGTGAAACGCTAAACCGATGTCGGAATCAATCGAGACGAGGTCCGGTTGGAGTACTTCGACGGCCACGAGTGGTCGGGTCCGGTGGTGCATACCAGAGAGTCGGCGTCGGCTGAGATGGTCTTCTTCGGCGAGCCGGGACCGGGGGTGAGCCCAGAGGCGTTCTCGGTGCGGGCGTCGGGCGTTCTGGTGGCCGAGGAGACCGGCGAACACAACTTGGGATTGGTGCAACTCGGTCGGTGCCGGGTTCTGCTTGACGGCCAAGTGGTGCTGGATGCCACCGAGGGGGAATACGCCCGGGGCGATGACTTCTTCGGGATGGGCTCGGAGGTCATCCCCGCCGGTGCTGCCACCCTCAAACAATGACACGCATGTTGTTGGTAGCGGTGGGCGAGGTCGCTGTTGTGGTATCTGTGTCGTTCGAGGGGTGAGATGCGGGTGGGTGCGACGTTGAGTGCGTGGGTTGCGTCGGGCCGGCAAGCGAAGCGCGGTGTTGGCCGCGGCGGTCGCCGGGTCGGATGCGGCGGTGGGGCGCATCTGGCGGTTCGGGCGGTTCACCCCCACTGCTGTGACGCCGGCAGCCGCGAGGCGCCGGGCAAGCCCCGCCCCGCAGGAGCCGGCGCCCTCCACCCCGACGCGCGCCACTTTCCCCCACGACTCCAGCCATTCCAGCAACTGCTGGTAGCCGGACCTGTCGGCGGCGAAGGACGCGGCGCCCAACAGGCGCCCCGCCGAGTTCGACCGCTGCGGCCACATGGCCGTGTTCGCGGGTGTCGACCCCGCCGGTGATCTCGGCAGGGAAACCTGCCATAGCCTGCGAGCCCCCCTGCTCGACGAGTGGGAGAAGGCACCGCGCTGGCCAATGCTTTGCCGAGTGTGTCGGTAAGGCGATGTGGTTAGAGATGGCAGACCACATTCTGGCAGCAGCGGCCTCGCTGGATGGTGGCTAGGACGCAGAGCCGCTGAGTACAGGTCGGCCGTGTTCGAGCAGAGCCTCGAACTGCGCCTCGTCGATGGTCGGCATCCCTTGTTGGGAAGTTGGAGTCGCGGACCACCTAGAAATGCGATAGGAATTGTTGACGGCGTTGCCTATCCATACCTGTGCTGGCCTTGATGGCCAAGGGGAAGCACGCATGGCTTCCTTGTCCGTTTGCCGATGTGACGGCAGAGTTGTTTCACCCCGACGGTCACGTCCAACGGCGACAGATCTCTTGGCGCCAATTCCCGATCTTCGCTAACAGGCTTTTTCCTCGCTGCTCGCCTGTTGGCGGCTACCGTGCGGAGACAATCGTCGGACCTCTTCTTGAGTCTTGAACGAAAAGTGTCCAGAGATCGACTGGTAGGGATACCTGGCGGCATCGCGGCGATCTCAGAATCCAGCGCCGATACGGCCGAAGCGGCGATCTCCTCAGCGCGGTCGAGTGTTGAGTCCAAGGGAAGCGCTAGGTAGGCCGCCAGGCTTCTCAGAGAGTCCTTCGCCCCCGACCTGTAGACGGTGAAGTCTGAGCCGAATCGCATCGCCAATTCCATCTCCCCGATCCTCTTCTTGGCGAATGGCAGGGCCGAGCCGACATCGTAAAGAGGAGCAAGTCGGACTCCCCTTGTATGGACGATGATGCTGAAGTTTCGGGCGTGTCCGTCCCGATTTACGATCATCCAGTAGTAGAGCAGAGCGTCACGGAATCTCCCTAGGTCGATTTCGGGCTCAATCGAAAACAGGCTGATGGCATCGCCAATGGCGAGTATCCCTGGGCCACCGTACTTCTCATACTTCTGTTGAGGTGAGCGGCCTAGCGCCTGGCACATGTCCTCTTGGTGGACCCGAATCCAATTTCCGCCTGTACGTTCTCTGTCGTAGCGGGTGACGATCACCGTCGGGTGGCCTGCGAAGGCTGCGATCTCTGAATCCGCAGCGGGCATCCCCAGACGCCGAGCAGACGCAAGGCAGAGGTGCTCGACCACCGCTTGATCGGGCCGGCCAGATGGAGACGGCTTGAGAATGTGAGTAGTCGGAGTGGCCCCATACGGCCTCGCCCAACCGCTGCCTTGGCGGTGCAGGGCTGTCTTCGCCTGGAATCCCCCGAGACTGAAATAGGCATCCTCATCATCAGGAAGCCATCTCGCCGTGTCCAACGCCATAAGAGCGACCTCTTCTTCGAGTTGCGCCTGGCCCAGTGTGCGTAGACCGCTTTCTCGGGCGGTCAGTTCCGACTCTTGGCCAGAACGGCAGAATTGGACTGCCCCAGCGCAGTCATGGCCGACACGCGTAGCCATCAAGCCCAGCGTTGTGGGCGGAGACACCCCCTCGTTTTGATACCAGCGCTCCAAGACCCGCTCGTTGTCGGGCAACAATCCATTGATCCACCTCATTGTTGTCTCGGCATTGAACGGCTGGTCGCTGAACGGGAGGGACATCGACAGCGGTATCGACTCCCTGCGGGCGAGGTAGTCGGAGTCATAGGCGAATTCGGCGCGACCCGCATCGAGGATTCTCACGCTTCCTGCGACAAGCCCGTTCAGGAGCACTGTCAGCTCCGTGCTTTCGGCCATCAGTTCCTTCCAGGCGGGCGGTCGAATCGCAATTCCAGATCCAGGGAGCGCACCACCTTCATCAGATTCCCGATCTCGCCGCCTCTGTGACCTTGCTCCGCGAGATTGATCCACCTGCGGGAGACCCCGGCGCGCTCTGCCAGCTCGCCTTGGGTTAGCCCCGAGGCTATTCTGAGGCGGCGCAGTTCTTGCCCGAGATGCCCGATGGTGGTGAAACCTCGGAAGAATTCCTTTGCCATCGACTCAAAATAGCATGTGAGGGAACCGCGCCACGAATAGATTGTAAGGGTGCTATTACGCGAATAGGCAGTGAGGGAGCCGCGCCACAGGACTGGTCGCCTCTACCGCAGTTCCCCAGTCTCCAAGAGGTGCTCGAACTGCCCCTCGCCAATGGTCGGTATCCCGAGCGCTTCTGCTTTGCCGAGTTTGGAGGCTCCGGGCTTCTCGCCTACGACGACAACGGTAGTCTTGGCTGACCGCCGAGGCATCTGACCGGACCCCGTTTTTTGGTCCAGGTGTTATGAGAGTGTTTTCGGGTTGTTTTCTGCCCATTGGTCTGCGTATTCGGCTGGGGCGCCGCTTCACTCCACCTTCTTCTCCCAGACCTTGTTTTGTAGCCCTCACGCTACAATCATAGCGTATTGGCAAGATGTCGCCCGCAGGTTACGCGACACTCAATCAGTCTCCCCACGCCGCTGAGAGGGTAACGCCACTCGCGCCCGCTCCCATTCGGGCTGGCATCCGAGTCTCACGCAGCAGGAGCGAGAGGCGACAGGGAGTCCGGGTCGGCCATGCTCACCGTGTCGCCAGCGGCAAGGATCCGCTGGTATTCGGCCTTGTCGTAGGCGTGGCGGATCATGGCCACGCCGTCCGACATCGGCCCCTCGTGCTGGTTGTGGATAAATCCCATCTCAGCACCCTACTTCTCGTCGCTTGTGGGGAGATAGGGCGGGCGCGGCTCTAGGGCATGGCAGGCTCACCTGCCTCTCAGGGTGAGGACCGCGTCGCCCGATTACGGGGTGCAGCCGCTTCCCTACCGTTTAGGGGGTGAGCGGATCGCAGGCTGGTGTCGACCTCACGCTGGGCATCGAAGTCGCAGAACAACAGGGCGACGGGCACAATGTGACCGACTGGGCGCTGTCGCTGTTCCAATTGTGCTCATGTCCGCACTCCAGATCTTCGGATTTACTGAGCGTTCGAATTACAGAGGTGTGCTTCGCCATCATTATCGCGCCTGTGAGTGACAGCAAGCATTGGGCGAGAACTGATCGTGAGTGAGAACAGCCTGGAAGGTGCTGACTACGAGCAGGTCATCACGCAGCCCTCGGTGAAGTGCCGAAAGGCGGTGGATTAGGAGGGGGCGGGAAAAATTTGCATATTGAAGCGCATTTCAGATTGGTATGCTTACTGCATGGCACAGTTGGTGACGAGGGTGGATGACGAGTTGGTGGCTCAATTGGATGAGATGGTCTACAAGGGTGAGGTGAAGTCTCGTTCTGACGCAGTGCGGAGTGCGCTGGAGGAGATGCTCGATCAGCGCCGTCGGCGGCTCATCGGTGAAGCGATCGTGGAGGGTTACCGGCGCATTCCCGAGACCGAGGAGGAGCTGCGCTGGGCTGAGCAAAATGGGCGGGAGATGGTCGCTGAGGAGCCGTGGGAGAAGTGGTGAATCCGGAGCAATCGGAAATCTGGTGGTATGACAGCGAGCACGACAAGAGCCGACCAGTGTTGGTGGTGACTCGCAACAAGGTCATTCCGGGGCTGAAGCGAATCATGGTCGCCCCGGTTACCCGCATGATCCGAGGGTTGCCCACCGAAGTACACCTTGGCCCCGAGGACGGCTTGGTCCAACCCTGCGTGGCGTCGTTCGACAATCTCCAGGTAGTCCTAAAGTCGCACTTGACGCAGCGCGTGGGAACGATCGCCCACCGTCGTTACGAGATCTGCGCCGCCCTGAATGCAGTAGCCGACTGCTGAATTGGCGGTGGAGCTGATGGGACTCGAACCCACGACCTCTTGCATGCCATGCAAGCGCTCTAGCCAACTGAGCTACAGCCCCGCGAAGAGAGAACTGTAACAGCCATTCTGACGCTTCCCTGCATGGGATAACGGTTATTGGCCTTGTCGGGCGGCTCGGTAGATTTAGCGGCGATGGACGGCTACGACCCAGCGGCTATCGAGCCCAAATGGCAGCAGCGCTGGGCCGACGATGCTACCTACGACATCGACAACGACGATCCCCGGCCGCCCTACTACGTGCTGAGCATGTACCCGTATCCCAGCGGCCCGGCCCACATCGGCCACGTCCGCAACTACACCTTCGGCGACCTGCTGGTGCGCTACCGCGCCATGCAGGGCGACGGCGTGCTGTCGCCCATCGGATTCGACAGCTTCGGCCTGCCCGCGGAGAACGCGGCCATCAAAACCGGCACCCACCCACGAGAGCACACCGACGCCAACATCGAGCGGCTCTCGTCTTCGCTGCGCCGCATCGGCGCGGTTTACGACTGGCGCCGAAAGCTGAGCAGCCACGACCCCGACTACATCCGCTTCACCCAGTGGATATTCCTGAAGTTCTACGAGGCCGGCCTGGTGTACCGGGCCACCGCCCCGGTGAACTGGTGCCCCGGCTGTCAGACCGTGCTGGCCAACGAGCAGGTGCTGGCCGACGGCACCTGCGAGCGCTGTAGCAATTTGGCCCAGCAACGCGAGCTGGAGCAATGGTTCTACCGCATCACCGCCTATGCCGAGGAGCTGCTCGGCGGACTCGACGGCTTGGACTGGCCCAACCGGGTGAAGGTCATGCAGCGCAACTGGATCGGCCGCTCCGAGGGCGCCGAGTTCGCCTTGCCCATCGCCGATGCGGAAGGCAATCCCCGCGACGACATAGACGGGATCCCAGTATTCACCACCCGGCCCGACACCAGCTTCGGCATGACGTTTGCGGTCATGTCCCCCGAGCACCCCCGGGTGGCCGAACTCACCACAGATAACCGCCAATCCGAGGTGGAGGCGTTCATCACCGCGGTGGCCGAACGCAGCGAATTCGAGCGGCTGTCGGTGGGCGGCCCGGCCGACAAGCGAGGGGTGGACACCGGCACCCGGGTGATCAACCCATTTAACGGCCAGCCCATCCCGCTTTTTTTGGCCGACTACGTGCTCACCACCTACGGCACTGGGGCCATCATGGCCGTGCCCGGCGAGGACCAGCGCGACTGGGACTTCGCCACTGCTTATGGGCTGCCCATTATCCGCACCGTGCAGCCGCCAGAGGATTTCGACGGCGAGGCCTACACCGGCGACGGGCCGTCCATCAACAGCGAGTGGCTGAACGGCCTGTGGATGGACGAGGCCAAGGCCACATCCATCGACTGGCTGGAGCGCCAGGGCATCGGACGGCGGAAGGTGAATTATCGCCTGCGCGACTGGCTGCTGTCGCGCCAGCGCTATTGGGGGTGCCCCATACCCATCGTGTACTGCGAGGCGTGCGGGGCGGTGCCGGTGCCCTACGACGATCTGCCGGTGGGCCTGCCCGACGACGTGGCCTTCATGCCCACCGGCCGCTCTCCACTGGTGGACCATCCTGGCTTCTTGCACACCACCTGCCCAGACTGCGGCGGCCCGGCCCGTCGGGAGACCGACACCATGGACACTTTCGTGGACTCGTCTTGGTACTTCCTGCGCTTCGCCGACCCCCACAACTCCGAACTGCCGTTCAGCCCGGAGGCGCTGGAGCGATGGCTGCCCGTCGACCAGTACATCGGCGGGGTGGAGCACGCCATCTTGCACCTGATGTACGCCCGATTCTTCACCCGGGCGCTGTCTGATCTGGGAGTGGCCCCCGCCGGCCTGCGGGAGCCCTTCCAGCGGCTGTTCACCCAGGGCATGGTGCGGATGGGCGGGGGCAAGATGTCGAAGTCGCGGGGCAATCTGGTGGCCCCCGAGGACATCATCGACGCTCACGGCGCCGACGCGCTGCGCTTGGCTATTTTGCAGGTTAAGCCCCCCGCCGAGGACGTTGACTGGGAGGATTTCGGCCTCGAAGGCTGCAACCGCTTCTTGGGCCGGCTGTGGCGGCTGGCCGCCGGTACTGCGGAGCGGGCCAACCCGGCTCGCGCCGGTGCAGTCACACCGGCCGACGCCGCCATCGACACGGCTGCCCACCGGCACATCCATCGAATCACCTCGGAGTTCGACCGCTGGTCTTACAACACCGCGGTGGCCGGCTGCATGGAGTTCACCAACGAGCTCTACCGCTACATCCAGGCCGACGACGGCCCCCACCACGACACGCTGGCGTTCGCCGTCGACAACCTGCTGCTGGTGATGGCCCCCATGGTTCCCCACATCTGCGCCGAGCTGTGGGAGATGCGCCGGGGCGGCAACATCCACGCCGAGCCATGGCCAACTGCCGACGAGGCCAAGCTGGTGCTGGAGACGGTGACCATGGTGGTGCAGGTGAACGGAAAGGTGCGCGACCGCATCGAAGTGGCCGCCGACATCGCCGAGGTAGACGCCGAGGCGCTGGCGCTCGCCTCGGAACGGGTCCAGCAGTACCTAGACGGCGGCACCCCCCGGCGAGTGATCGCCCGCCCGCCCAAGCTGGTGAACGTGGTGGTGTAGAGAACCGCTAGCCCGAAGACCGTCCCGGAATGGCTCGAAGGGCCTCGCGGACCTCGGGCCAGGGTCCGTCGGGGCGGAGGCCCTGGCCGAACGACATGCGGTCGATCAGCCCGCCGTAGCTGGCCGCGACGCCGGTGGCCAGGTTCTGGGGCTCGGCCACAACGCCGAAGGTTCTCAGCATGGTGTCGTCGATCACATCGGCCATCTCAACCCACTGGCCCTGCATGGACATGTGGTTTAACTCGTTTTGGGCGTCGCCCCAGCCGTGGTGCTCGAGCACCGGGCGATAGGCGGGCGTCGAGCCATAGAAGGCCAGTTGCTGACGGGCCGCTTGGGCCGACGATGCCATCTCCTCCTCGGTCTCTCCGGTGATGATGAACACGGGCATCGACACCTCGATGTCCATCGGATTGCGGCCTGCCCTGGCAGCCCCGCGCTCGAGGGCGGGCAGCGAAACATCCCGCACGTAGCTGGGGGTGGAGAACCCGTGGCTGATCCAGCCGTCGGCCGACTCGCCGGCCATCTCGGTCATGAGGTCGCCCACCGCGGCCAGATGTATGGGGGGTGGGCCGAAGGGGTTGGAACCGGGGCTGAACATCGGCGTCATGAGGGTGTGCCGGTAGAACTCGCCTCGAAAGCGCAGGCGCTCTCCGGTTTCCCAGCTCTGCCATATTGCCTTGATGGCGTCGATCATCTCCTTCATGCGGGCGGCGGGATGAGACCAGGGCATGGAGAATCGCTTGGTGATGTGGGGCTTGATCTGAGAGCCGAGGCCGAGAATGAAGCGCCCGCCGGAATACGCCTGGAGATCCCACCCCAAGTTGGCCAGGGTCATGGGGTTTCGGGCGAATGCCACCGCAATCGAGGTTCCGATCTGGATGCGGCTGGTGTGCTCGGCGGCCAGCACCAGCGGCAGGAACGGGTCGTGATCGAGCTCGGCCGACCAGACCCCGTCGTAGCCTGCGGCCTCCAAGCTGCGGACTGAATCGGCGACCTCTCCCAGAGGTCCGACCGAGCCCTTTCGGGCCGCTCTTGCCACCAGCCCGCCGTCCAGTTTCATGTCTGGTTCTCCCCAGTTGCTTGCGTGGTCATTTCGACTCGTCCTGGTCGCGCAGGAAGCGCTCCAGCTCCTCGGCCAGTTCGTCGGCGGTGGGGATTTTAGCCTCCTGTTCTCCCGTACTGGCATCGTAAGTGCTTTCCAGCCGGCCGAGCAGTCGCTGGTGGCTGGCGTTTTGGGCGATCATCGAGTCCATGCGCCGTGACACCTCCAGACCCTCAGCGATCAGCGGGGCCGGGTCGAACCGCAGATCGGTCACAGCCCGCAAGCCCTGGAAGAGCGCTGCGGTGGCGGCCGGGAATGGTGACCCCGCCGCATAGTGGGGCACCTGGGCCCACACCGACACCGTGTCCAGTCCGGCGGTCTCGAATCGCTTGGCCAACGCCGCACTGATCCCGGCAGGAACCTCAAGGGTTCCCGAGGGGGCGCCGAACCGCCCGATCAGGTCTTGGGAGGTGCCAGTGGCCGACAACCGCACCGGTCGGGTATGGGGTACCGCGGCGGGGTACGCCCCCAACGACACCACTCGGGCCACCCCCAACCGCTGAACCAGTTCGCCGACCGCGGCGCAGAACGCCTGCCAGCGAAAGTCGGGCTCTGGGCCGTGGAGCATCAAGAACTCCCGTCGGTCGAGGTCGCTCACCACTTGGAGCTGGATGGCCGGCCAGCTTATGTCTTCGACCCGGCCGTCCCGAACGGTCATGGTGGGGCGGCGGGCTCGGTGGTCCACCAGCAGGTCGGCGTCGAAGCTGGCCACCAGCACTCCGCCATCGGCATTCACCATGATCTCGGTGGCGTTGCGCATGCCGAAACCGGCATCCACCCACCCATCCAGAGCGACCACCAACACAGGATCGGCCAAGTCGAGTTCTTGGTGGACGGTGACCAGATCGCTGCTCATGCCACCTGCTCTGCGGATGATGCGGCCAATTCAACCAGCGCGTCAACCCGGGCTGCGAAGCTGTCGGCGCCCTGCGGCGGCGTCTTGTCTCCCATCGCCCCGCCCACATACCGGCTGTACACGCCCTCCAGTATGCAGGCTAGCTTCCAGTAGCCAAAGGCCAGGTAGAACTCGAAGTTGTCGATCTCGCGCCCGGATGCCTCCGAGTAGAGATCGAGCATCTCGGCTCGGCTGGCGAAACCGGCCTCGCCGGTGGGGGGGTCGTCCAACGCCGATTCGGGATCACCGGGCTCGGCCCAGTACACCAGAAGCTGGGCCACGTCGGCGTTGCGGTCGCCCAAGGTGCAAAGCTCCCAGTCGAGCACCGCCAAGACATGGCCCTGCTCGCCGAGGATGCAGTTGTCCAGGCGGTAGTCGCCGTGGACGATGCCGGCTTCTCCCTGCTCGGGGATGCGGGCGACAAGATGGTCGTGGACCTGGAGGATCTGGGGGCGCTCCTGGGTTCTGGACTCCTCGAACTGGCGCAGCCAGCGCCGGAGCTGGCGGGTGATGTAGTCCTCCTTGCGGCCCAGATCGCCCAGCCCCACCTCATCCGCGTTCACCGCGTGGATGAGGGCCAGCGTCTCGGCAATCGATTTGGATGCGGCCCGGCGCACCTCAGGGGCCAGGGCGGCCGCATGCGTGCGGTTGCGAACCACCCTGCCGTCCACATACTCCATGACGTAGAACGGGCGCTCGTTTACCGCCTCGTCCTCGCACAGCCCGAGGGCTTCGGGCACCGGCACGTCGGTGCTGGCCAGGGCGGCGATGATCTTGTGCTCTCGGCCCATGTCGTGGGCGGTGGCCAGCACCTGGTGCAGCGGGGGTCGGCGCAGCACGTAGCACCGGCCGTTGGTATCGGTGGCCTTGAAGGTGAGGTTGGAGTGACCGCCGGCGATCAGCTCGAAGCTCAGCGGCAGCGCAACCCCCGGCACATTGGCCTCGAGCCACGCGCTGACATCGTCGTGTTGAATGCCTTGGATGTGGCCCATGCGAATGTTGAGGCTAGCTGATACAATAGATGTGCTTCCCCTCTCTTTGAGGCGGCGCGGCGCGCCCGGACAAGGCTATGGAAGATTCCTCGCTGCCTCCTCCCCGGCCGACTCCGGCAGAGCGAGTCCGGGAGTTGTGGGACGACTACCGCCACCTGATCACGCCAGCCCGGTTGCTGATTGCCGGCGCCGGGCTTGCGGCGGCCATTGCGGTGGCGGCCTACCTGACGATGGGGGCCAGCGGTGTCCCCCGGCCCGAGGCGGTGATCCCCCTGGCCACGCCCCTGCCCGCCCCCTCGGTTCCCACAGCCGAGCCGACGCCGATATTGGTCCACGCTGCCGGCGCGGTCCATGCGCCGGGGGTGTACCTCTTTCGAGAGCAAGCCCGCGTGCTCGACTTGGTTGAGGCGGCCGGGGGACTGACCCCCGATGCCGACTACGACCGGGTAAACCTCGCCGAAGCGCTGGTTGACGGGCAGAGGGTGTACTTCCCCCGCTTCGGCCAGACCGAGATACCCGCCCCCCTCAACGGAAGCGGGTCGGTTGGGGGAGCGGCCACCGCCCGATCCGCGCCCCTCAATCTCAATGCCGCCACCGCTGAGCAGCTGGAGTCCCTGCCCGGTGTGGGGCCGGCCATTGCCGCCGCCATCATCGAGCACCGTCAGCGCATCGGCGGTTTCTCCTCTGTGGACGGGCTGCTGGCGGTGTCGGGCATCGGCCCCAGCAAGCTCGACAAGCTCCGCGATCTGGTCGCTGTGTGAGCGCGGCACAAGGGCGTAACCGCGACGACGCGAGTGTCCAAGCCGAGCCGGTCCAGCTGGCCGCCGATGGTGAGCGCGGCACAAGGGCGTCACAGCGACGGCGCGAACGCCAGACGGCGATGAGCGACCGCCAAGTGGTGGCCCTCGCCGGGGCCGCTGCGGTTGGAGCGTGGTGGTCGGCAGCAATACCGCTTTCTCTTGGGGTGGTTCTCGGAGTCGCGGCCTTGGCCGTCCGCAAGCCGTGGTTGCTGGTGGCCGCCATCATGCTGCTCAGCTCATCGCTGGGCGCCAAGGCCTGGGCGGGCCTCGATCCGGTTGATCCCGCAGCCTTCGAGGGCGAGGTCGCCTTGGTAGCCGATCCGGTGCCGGTTGGCGCCGGAATGCGGGTGACGGTGAGGGCGGAAGGGCGGCGCTACGAGGGGTGGGCCTATGGCTCGGCGGCCCGCCTGCTGAGCAGGCGGCTGGCTGGCGATCGCATCCTCATCAGCGGCAGCGTGCGCCCGATCCGGCCGCTGCCCCGTCACCAGGCGGTCCGCCACATCGCCAACCGGTTGGACATCGACCGGATACACAGCCAGCGAAGCGGGTTGCTGCCCTACCGGTTGGCCAACCGGCTGCGGCGCACCATCGCCACCGGCGCAGAGTCGCTCGATCACGACCGCCATGGGTTGCTCACCGGCCTTACCTACGGTGATGACCGCTATCAGTCGCCGGTGGTGTCCGACGACTTCCGGGCCGCGGGGCTCACCCACCTGCTGGCGGTGTCGGGTCAGAACGTGGCCTTTGTGCTCATCTTGGCCCGGCCCCTGATCGAGCGCTTCGACTACCGGGGCCGGTGGCTGCTCACGCTGGGCGTCATCGGCTTCTTCGCGCTGGTCACCAGATTCGAGCCCTCTGTTTTGCGAGCCACCACCATGGCCGCCATCGCCGCCACCGCCACCCTGTTGGGGCGCGACGCGTCCAGCCGCCGGGTGCTGGCCCTGGCCGTGACCCTGTTGGTGCTGGTCGATCCGCTGCTGGTACACGCGGTGGCCTTCCGTCTGTCGGTGGCCGCCTCGGCGGGAATCATCGTGTGGGCGCCCCGCCTAGCAGAGCGCCTGCCCGGTCCCCGTTTGCTGGCCGACGCGCTGGCCGTGACCGTCTCGGCCCAGTTGGCCGTGGCGCCGTTGCTGGTTGCCACATTCGGCGGCGTCCCGGTGGCCTCCCTGCCGGCCAACCTGTTGGCCGCTCCGGTGGCCGGGCCGGTCATGATGTGGAGCCTCTCGGCCGGGGTGGTGGCCGGACTCTTCGGCGGCCCACTCGCCCATGTCATCCACTGGCCCACCGGTGTGGGAATCGGCTGGATTCAGTGGGTGGCCGGCTGGGCGGCGTCGGCTCGACTGGGGGAGCTCCGAACCCCCCACCTGCTGGTTGTGGCAGCAGCCGCGGGGGGATGGTGGCTGGCCGGGCGAAGGCCTCTGCGGGCTGTGGCCGCGGCGGCGCTGGCGGCGGCGCTGCTCTTGCCGGCAGTGGCCCTGCGAGTCTCCGACCCACCGTTCCACGCCGTGCTCGACTCCGGGGTCGAGGTGTGGCGGGAACACGGCGCCACGGTGGTGGTGCTCGGATCCAATCGGTCCACCGAGAGGCTGCTGGAGGACTTGCGCCGCGCCGGTGTCGAAGCGGTGGATCTGGTGGTGGCCGACCGGGGCACCCGTGCCCAGCGCGATCAGATTCGGTCAATGGGGGAGCGGATGTGGGTGGGCGCGGTGATCGCCCCGCCCGGCCATCGCGTCGGCGGTGGCACCACCGTCCGGTCGGGCCAACGAGTACAGGTCGGCGGTCTCGAAGCGGAGGTTGTGTCCCATGATCCCCGCCTGGTGGTTACGGTTGCTTCGTCGGCATCCCAATCCGCTGCCAGCGCGGTGTAGCGTCGCCGTCGTGATCCTGGAGCTCGGGCCCCATCGCTACGATGTGACCACACGGGCTCTGGTGATGGGGATATTGAACCGCACGCCCGACTCCTTCTACGACGCTGGGCAGTACTGGGATTTCGGCGCCTTCTTGGCCAAGGCGGAGACGCTGGTCGCTGAGGGGGCCGATTTCTTGGATGTGGGCGGGGTGAAGGCCGGACCCGGCCCCGAGGTGGGCGAGGCCGAGGAGATGGACCGGGTGGTGCCGGCCATCGAGGCGCTGAGAAGGCGCTTCGACTTGCCCATCTCGGTGGACACCTGGAGGGCCTCGGTGGCCCGGGAGAGCTACGCCGCCGGGGCGGTGGTGGGCAACGACATCAGCGGGTTCGCCGACCCGAACTTCGTGTACGAGGCCGCAGAGGCAGGAGCATCAGTGGTGGCCTGCCATGTGCGGTTGGCGCCGAGGGTGGCCGACCCCGAGCCGGTTTACGACGACTTGGTGGGCGAGGTGAGCCGGTACTTGTCGGAGCGGGCCCAATGGGCGGTGGATGCGGGGATTCCTCCCCAGCGGATCATGCTCGACGCGGGCCACGATCTGGGCAAGACCCCCGAGATGTCGGCCGAGCTGCTGCGCCGAGCCGACGAGATGGCTGGCTTGGGATATCCGATATTCCTGTCGGTGTCCAACAAGGGATTCTTGGGGGCGCTGACCGGCACCGAGGTGGCAGACCGGCGGCAGGCCACGCTGGCCGCCCACGCCCTCGGAGTTGGCCTGGGCTGTCGGATTCTGCGAGCCCATGATGTGGCCGGCACCCGCCGGGTGGCCGATTTCATGGGCGCGGTGCTCCAGTGTCGGCGGGAGTCGATATGAGCGCCACTGTGGTTCTTCTTCACGGCGGCGACGAGGTGCTGTTGTCGAACGCGGTGCGTGATCGGGTGGCCGATCTGGTGGGCGCCGGCGACCGGTCGCTGATGGTGGCTGAGTTGAACGAGGCCGCCTACCTGGAGGGCGAGGAGTACGAGATCGCCCCTTTGGTGGACGCGGCCCAGACCCCGCCGTTCCTCACATCCCGGCGGGTGGTGGTGGGCCGCGAGATGGGCCGGTTTTCCACCATCGAATCCCTCGGACCCCTGCTCGGCTATCTGGAGAACCCGCTGGACACCACCGATTTGGTGTTGGTGTGGGAGAAGGGGCCGGCGCTTCAGCGGCTGGGCGCGGTGCCCAAGCGCTTGACCGAGGCGGTGGCGGCGGCCGGCGGCGAGGTGGTTGGCGCCGGGGTTCCCCGGGGCCGCGATGGGACGGCCCAGTGGATGGATGCGCAGGTCGCCGCCGCCGGTCTGCGGCTGCGGCCGGGGGCCAAGCGGCTGCTGGCCGATCATCTCGGAGAGGACTTGAGCCGGCTGCCCGCGGTGCTCACCACCTTGGCCTCGGCCTATGGCCCGGATCGGGCCCTGGAGGCCGATGATGTGGCCCCCTTCATCGGAGAGGCCGGATCGGTGCCCCCCTGGGAGCTCACCGACGCGGTGGAGTCGGGCAACATTGCCGACGCGTTGGGCAAGCTGCGGCGCATGCTCCATGCCGGGGGCCGCAATGAGATGCAGGTGCTGTCCACCCTCTACAACCACCACCACCGGCTGCTGCGCCTCGACGGAGCCGACGCCGCGGACGACAAGGAGGCGGCTGAGCTGCTGGGAATCAAGGGCTCTACGTTCCCGGCCCGCAAGGCGCTGCGCCAAACCCGGAAGCTGGGGTCCAAGCGGGTGGCGCGGTCGATCGAGCTGCTGGCCCAAGCCGACTTGGACTTGCGGGGCGCCACCGCCATCCCCCCCGAGGCGGTACTGGAGGTGCTGGTTGCCCGCTTGACCCAGCTGAACCGCTAGCCGCGGACTACTCGGCTTGGAGGCGCGCCAGGCGCTTCATCAGGCGGGATTTCTTCCGGGCTGCGGTGTTGGGGTGCAGCACTCTTTTGCCGGCGGCCTTGTCGATGCGCTTGATGGCCATCCGGGCTGCTTCGGCGGTCTTCTCGGCATCGCCGAGCTCCGCGGCGGCCTCCGCGCTCCTGGTTCGGGTGTTTATCTCCGAGCGCACAGCCCGGTTGCGCTGGCGGCGCTTCTCGTTCTGGCGGTTGCGCTTTATCTGGCTCTTGATGTTTGCCACAGAATCACAACTCTACCGTGCGGCAACTGCCGACAACCACATGGGAACCCGGTGAAAAAGGGCGGTAGCGTTGCCCGGTTCCCATGGTTCTCTCTCGCATCCGCAACACCTCGATCATCGCCCACATCGACCACGGCAAGTCGACGCTGGCCGACCGCATGCTGGAGCTGTGCGGGGCGGTGGACCCCCGGGAGATGCGGGCCCAGTATCTCGACTCCATGGACCTGGAGCGGGAGCGGGGCATCACCATCAAGCTCCAGAGCGTCCGCTTGGACCATGACGGCTATGTGATCAACCTCATCGACACTCCCGGGCACGTGGATTTCGGCTACGAGGTGAGCCGATCGCTGGCCGCCTGCGAGTCGGTGATTTTGCTGGTTGACGCAGCCCAGGGAATCGAAGCCCAGACGCTGGCCAACTGCTATCTGGCTCTGGAGAATGAACTGGAGGTGGTGGCCGCACTGAACAAGATCGACCTGCCCGCGGCCGAACCCGAGCGCCGGGCCGAGGAGATCGAGCAGGTGCTGGGCATCGCCGCCGAAGATGTGCTGCACGTCAGTGCCAAGACCGGCGAGGGCGTGAAGGAACTGCTGGATGCGGTGGTGGCCCGCACCCCTCCTCCTGTCGGCGACCTCAACGGGCCGCTCCAGGCGCTGATCTTCGATTCCCACTTCGACCAGTACCGAGGCGTGGTGAGCTCGGTGCGGGTGATGGGCGGGCGGCTGCGGTCGGGGGCCAAGATCCGGTTCATGCAGGCCCGCACCGACCGGGAGGCTGACGAGATCGGAACGTGGCGCCCCCAGCCCTCTCCGGTCGATGAGCTGGGACCGGGCGAGGTGGGCTATCTCATTGCCGGCATGAAAAACGTGTCCGAGGCCCGGTCGGGCGAGACGGTTACCACCGCCCGAGACGGCGCGGCCGAGCCCTTGGCCGGATATCAGGAGCCCAAGTCCATGGTGTTCTGCGGCTTGTACCCCATTGACGGCGACGAGTTCGCCGCGCTGCGCGACTCGCTGGAGCGGCTGCGCGTGAGCGACTCCAGCTTCAAATACCAGCCGGAATCCTCGGGTGCGCTGGGGTTCGGCTTCCGCTGTGGATTCCTCGGGCTTCTTCACATGGAGATCGTGCGTGAGCGCCTTGAGCGAGAGTTCGGCCTCAGTCTCATCGCCACCGCCCCGTCGGTGGCCTACCGGGTGGAGTTGGACAACGGCGAGGAGATGGAGGTGGACAACCCCTCCGAAATGCCCCCGGCCGCTGAGGTGCGGGGCATCCAGGAGCCCATGCTGGCCGCCACCATCATCGCCCCCGCCGACTACACCGGCGCGCTTATGGACCTGTGCCAGTCTCGCCGGGGGGAGATGAAGAAGCTGGAATATCTGTCGCCCGAGCGGGTTGAGCTGGCCTACCGGCTGCCGCTGGCCGAGGTGGTGGTGGACTTCTTCGACCAGCTCAAGAGCCGCACCCAGGGCTACGCCAGCTTGGACTACGAGCCCGACGGCTACGCCGCCTCCGATCTCACCAAGGTGGACATCCTGCTCCAGCACGAACCGGTTGACGCCTTCAGCTCCATCGTTCATCGCGATGTGGCCTATTCCTACGGCCGGCGCATGACCACCAAGCTCAAAGAGCTGATCCCCCGCCAGCAATTCGACGTTCCCATTCAGGCGGCCATCGGCGGCAAGATCATCGCCCGGGAGACGGTAAAGGCCTTCCGCAAGGACGTCACCGCCAAGCTGTACGGGGGCGACGTGACCCGCAAGCGCAAGCTGTTGGAGAACCAGAAGGCCGGCAAGAAGAAGATGAAGGCGATCGGCCGGGTTGACGTGCCCCAAGACGCGTTCATCTCCGCCCTCCGCCTCGACGACTGAACCTCAGCGCCGACGCTCGCTGAGTGGCACATCAGCCCAGGCCATTAGTATTCAAGGCTTATGGGAACCCAAGGCGAGACGCTCTCGGCCCGCAAGGCCGCGGTGCTGAGGGCCGTGGTGGAGGGATACATCTCCACCACGCAGCCTGTGGGCTCCTCCCATGTCTCCGAGATGGCCGACTTGGGCGTCTCCCCGGCCACGGTCCGCAACGAGATGCTGGCCTTGGAGCAGGCGGGATACCTGAGCCAGCCCCACACCAGTGCGGGCCGCATCCCCACCGAGAAGGGCTACCGCCATTTCGTGGACGCCCTCACCGACGTTTCCGGCACCCTGGGCCGCACCGAGCACCAGCAGGTGCGGGAGTTCTTCGACACCACCCACAGCGAGTTGGAGCAGATGCTGGCCGACACCAGCGCGCTTTTGGCCGACCTCACTGCGTACGCGGCGTTGGTGGTGGCCCCCCAGCACTCCAGCGCCACCATCCGATCGGTGAACCTGGTGGATTTGTCGGAGCGTCTGGTGATGGCCCTGGTGGTGTATGAGAACGGGTCGGTGGACAAGCGGACCATCGAGATGGACCAGCCCGTCGGCTCGGGGGAACTGGCTCGGGCGGCGGCCCAGCTCACCGACCTTCTGGCCGGATGCCCCGCCAGCGCGCTGCGAGATCGCGAGATGGCCTATGCCCTGAACCCGCTGTCGGTCCGAATCCTGGATTCGCTGGCCGATCTGAGCGACACCGAGGAGCAGCTCTTCGTGGGTGGTGCGGCCAGCGTTGCCGGCCTGTTCGACGCCACCGACACCGTCCGGTCGGTTCTGGGAATACTGGAGAAGCAGTTGGTGGTTGTGTCGTTGGTGAAAGACATTTTGGATCGAGGCCTCACCGTGGCCATCGGCTCGGAGACCGGGGTGGCCCCACTGTCCGAGTGCTCGCTGATTGTGGCCCCCTACGAGGTGGCCGGCCGGCCGGTGGGCTCCATCGGGGTGCTGGGCCCCACCCGCATGAACTATCCCCAGGCGCTGGCCGCAGTGGCGGTGGTGAGCCAGAACCTGGGCGACAGGCTGTCGACTCCCTAGCTCATGGCCACCGACTTCTACAACCTGCTCGGCGTGGGCCGAGACGCCACCGAGGACGACCTCAAAAAGGCGTTCCGCAAGCTGGCCCGCCAGTACCACCCCGATGCCAACCCCGACGACGCCGAGGCCGAGGCCCGGTTCAAGGAGATCGCCCTGGCCTATGAGACGCTGAGCGACCCCCAGAAGCGGGCCCACTACGACCGCTTCGGCACTGCGCCGGGAGCGGCTGGCGGGGGTGACCCGTTCTCGGGCATGAACCTGAGCGACATCTTCGACGCCTTCTTCGGCGGCGCCGGGCCGTTCGGCGGCAGCCCGTTCGGCGCCGCAAGCGGCCGGGCCCGCACTGGCCCTCAGCGGGGCGCCGACCTCGAGGCAGTGCTGGCCCTCGACTTTGAAGACGCGGTGCTGGGCGCCGACGCCGAGGTGACCGTGCGCACCGCCACGGTGTGCGAGCAGTGCGAGGGCCGCGGCGCGGCCGAGGGAACCCAGCCGATCACCTGCGGCACCTGCGACGGCATGGGCCAGGTGCAGCGGGTGCGCCAGTCGATCCTCGGCCAGATGGTCACCCGCACGGAGTGCGACGCATGCTCCGGCAGCGGTGAGGTGATCGCCGACCCGTGCCGGGAGTGCCGAGGCGACGGCCGGGTGGTGGGCAACCGCGACTACACGGTGACTGTCCCCGCCGGAGTGGGCCAAGGTTCGACGTTGCGGGTGGCCCGCCGGGGCGCGGCCGGCCCTCGGGGCGGTCCTCCTGGGGACTTGTACGTGCATATCGACGTGCGCCCCCACCCCCGCTTCGAGCGCGACGGCGACAACCTGGTGGACCGGCTGCACCTGACCATGGTCCAGGCCGCCCTGGGGGCCGACTTGAAGTACGAGACGCTCGACAGCGTGGAAGAGCTGGAGATTCCCGCCGGCACCCAGGCCGGCGATGTGTTCCGCATCAGAGGCCGGGGCGTGCCCCGGCTGGAGGGTCGGGGCCGCGGCGATCTGCTGGTGCAGGCCATGGTGGAGACACCCACCGGGCTGAGCGACGACGAGATCGACCTGCTTCACCAGCTTGCCGAGCTGCGGGGTGAAGAGGTGGCGCCCACCACCAGGAAGCGACGCCGTGAAGCCCGGCGGCGGTGACGGCCCCCACGTCTTTGCCAACAACCTAGAAACCCCCGCGCTGCGCGACGAAGACCGCCATCATCTCACCCGGTCGCTGCGGCTGAGGCCCGGAGACACCTTTACCGTGTCCGATGGGGAGGGATCGTGGCGGGTGTGCCGCCTGGGGTCAGGCACTCAAGGCGCTGCTGAGCCCAACGGTGAGGTCGTGTACGTCGAGGCGCCCCGCCCCAAGCTCACCGTCGGCTTCGCCCTCATCAAAGGCGGCCGTCCCGAGTTGGTCGTGCAAAAGCTCACCGAGCTGGGGGTGGACGCCATCGTTCCGTTCACCGCCGAGCACAGCGTGGTGCGCTGGGACGCCGACCGGGCAACCCGCCATATCGAGCGATTGCGCCGAGTAGCCCGAGAGGCCGCCATGCAGAGCCGCCAGGTGCGAATCCCCGAGATCGGCGAAGTAGCCGAGTTCGCCGACCTGGCCGCTGGTCCGGGAGCCGTCCGAGCCGACATCACCGGCAACCCCCCATCCCTGGACCACCCCACCGTCCTGATCGGCCCCGAAGGCGGCTGGTCCGACGCCGAACGCCGCCAGCTACCCGCCATCCGCCTCAGTTCCTCAGTCCTCCGCTCCGAGACCGCCGCCATCACCGCCGCCGCCCTGTTGACCGCCCTCCGCGACGGCGTTACGGGGAAACCGTGAAGGAGCGGCGGCGGTCGGGGCCGAATCGGTAGATGCGGAAGTCGTTGTCGAGCGAGATTGCCTGGTGAATTCCGAGTCGTTCCATGATGGCCCAGCTCGTCCGATCCGACAGTGAGAAGTCCTGGTCGGCGAAGGCTTCCCCGATTGCGGCGGCGACTTCGAGATCGGCAAGCCCAGAAACCTCGATCTTGGCGATTCCGCTGCGAATGGAATTGACGAGGGTCTCTGCTGCATGGGCAGTGTGCCTATAACGCATGACCATCCAAGTCTCGTGAAGGATGTGATCACTGCTGACAAGCTGACCTTGCCGGTTGCGCAGGGCTTCGGCAATTCGCTGGTGATGTGCCTCGGTGCTATCGGCTAGCGACACCCACGCTGAGGTGTCCACGTAGACGTAGTCCATCCCTCAGCTGGTCTTGTCGGCCAATTGACGATTGGCTGCCTCAACGATGACCTTCTTCCCGTCTTGGGCCATGTCGAAGGGAGCACCGCTTACCATGCCGCATATTGCGTCGATGTCGCCTCGCGGAGCGGCCTCGTCCAACTCTCTCTCGAACAGGCGTCGGGCAAACTCCGCGAAACTGATGCCGAGTTCCGCGGCGCGCTGCTTTGCCTTGGCGTGGATGTGATCCGGCATCGTGATGACCGTTCTCATGAAGTGATATCATAGCATCACATTTTTGGAATCGCTCCGCTAGCGCTGCCATGGCGCAGCATCAACCGGAGAACACTGGGCACATCCGTTGATAAGTCACACCTGTTCAACATCCACCTCGGTGAGACCATCGCCCCCTATGTCACGCTGACACCCCTGCTTGCCGTCCTCCCCATCGACAAGGACAACCCCTTTGCCATCGGGAGATACTTGGGCTCCCAGGCCCGCAGCAAACGCATTGCCATCCATTCTCGGACAGATTTGGGCAAAGATAGCCCCACTAGGACATCAGGTCGGCGATCCCGTATGAAGTTTCTGAGCCGTTGCGGAAACGTGAGGCGGGGCCGATCAGACGAGGGTGCCGAGGGGGACGGCGGCGATGCGCTCGTCGAGGCGATGGGCGGTGGTGCCAGGGTGGACGACGAGTCCAGCGCGGAAGGTACCGCCCAATCGGTCTCGCAGGGCGCTGAGGTGTCGGGCGTCCCTGGTCGAAATTGCCTCAGCAAGCTTGATCTCAAATGCGATCACTCCTCCGTCGGGAAGATCAGCGATTAGGTCGACCTCATTCTCGCCGCCCGCTGATCGCAGGTGGGAGAACCGCCATCCCAAGCCCAGTGCCTCGGCGGTTGCTTTGATCTGGCAGGTCGCCGCGCTCTCAAATAGGTTGCCGAGACGCTCCCGGTTATCGCTCAATCTCGGCGCAGTGTCGAAGTGGTCAGCGGCGGCGAGGGCTGGGTCTACAAGGTGGCGCTTCGGGCGTTTGGTGAGGCGTTTCAGGCGGTTGTCAGACCAGCCGGGCAATTGCTCGATAATCCCGAGCCGTTCCAATAGGTCGTGGTACGTCTCGCCGGTGGCCTTCGACACTTCTGCGGCATTGTGGATGGTGGCGTGTTCTACAGTCGTCCCCAAGGTCGCCCCATAGGCACGCAAGTAGGAGCGGAGCTTGCCGACGTTGCGCTGGCCAGCAGCGATCTCGGTCAGGTCCCGTGAAATGGCGAGGTCCAAATAGGCGCGCAGCGCTTCCTGGTGGTCAACCTCATCCATCCCAAGGTAGCCGGGCAGGCCTGAATGCACCGTTGGGGAGATTTGCTCAGCCGCCGAGAATGGCGACTGGATGCCTCGCAACACGTCGATCCCGTGCTCGCCCGCGTCGGCTAGCGCAACGGTGGGGGCGTGGCCCCGTCTCTCGGAGAGGGTCATCGGCCTCAGCCGTAGGGGCATGATCCTTCCAGCACCAGCATGTATGTCGGCACTCATTGCCGTTCGGGATGATCCGCTCAAGAGGAACTGGCCGGGAGACCGGTCGTCGTCGATCATGCGCCGCACTGCATCCCACACCGTTGGAACTCGTTGCCATTCGTCGATGAGCAATGGCCTTGGCAATGTCGCGCAGGCCGCCTCCGGGTCGCGGGCCACCAGATCGGCCGTTGGGGGATGGTCAAGTCGAAGCGTTGATGCCGCGAGACGGCTGGCGGTACTGGTTTTGCCCACACCCCGGATGCCTTCAATCAGGCACGCCGGATGCACACTGGCCAGGTGGGCTAGCCGGTCATCGAGATGCCGCCGCAAGTAGGCCATACAAAAAAGACTAATATACTATCCACAATATGGGTAATCAGATTTGCCAATCACCGGCACTCCACCAAGGATATCGCCGCCGCCACCCTCCTTGCCGCCCTCCGCGACGGCCCGATTCGTGATTGATCCAATTGCTGCTGGTCACATGCAGTGGAATTGAGACTCTGTGCATGGACGCCCACTCGCTATCTTGGAGCCATGTCCGCCCAAGACGCAGTTTCATGGGACTACCCAGGGGCACGCTGGTGGAAGTTCGATGTCCACACCCATACTCCGGCATCCAGCGACTACCGGGATTGCGAGGTGACACCCGCAAACTGGCTGTTGGGCTTCATGCGTGCCGAGATCGATTGTGTAGCCGTCACTGATCACAACTCAGGCGCATGGGTGGACCGACTCAAGTCCGCTCTCAGCGACCTAGAAGAACAGCAGCACCCTGATTTCCGGCCTCTGTATCTCTTTCCGGGGGTCGAAGTCACCGCCAATGGCAACACCCATGTTCTCGCAATTCTTGACCCGAACAAAGCTACTGAAGACATCGACACCCTCCTAGGAGCAACCGGATACCACGGGGAGCGCGGAAAGAGCGAACGTGCAACAGACGCGTCCGTCATCGAGGTGGTTGCTGAGATCGTGAAAGCAGGAGGCATTGCCATTCCTGCCCACGTTGACCGGGCCAGCGGCCTCTGGAGGCTATCTGGGAATTCGTTGGAGCCAGTGCTCACCAGCGGAGACGTCTTCGCCGTCGAAGTCGCGGACACCTCGGCCGCGAAGCCGGAACTGTATCGGCAGCGTAATCTTGGGTGGGCAGAGGTGTTGGGGTCCGATTCTCACCAGCCTCCGGGCGCAAATGGTCAGCGGTATCCGGGAACCCACTACACGTGGATCAAGATGGAGCGACCGTCTATAGACGGCCTTCGACTGGCTCTTCTTGATGGCGAGAAATTCTCAGTGTGTAGGAGCGACGACCCAGAACCTCTGTCCCCGCCCTCGCTTCCTAACCATCATGTCCGTTCGATCGAAATCGACCGAGCGCAGCACATGGGATTGGGCACGTCTGCGAGACTCGAATTCAGTCCTTGGCTCAACGTGTTGATCGGAGGACGGGGAACAGGCAAGTCGACGGTACTGCACTGTCTACGACTTGCTGCGAGACGCGAATCAGAACTCCGGCGCCTAGACGAGCGCAGTGACTCGCGCGCTACCTTCGAGCGGTTTAGGCAAGTGCCCAAGTCTCGAAACGGTGAAGGTGGACTCAGGCAGGAAACCCACATTACTTGGGCCTTGGCTCGTCATGGGGTTGCACACCGTGTCCACTGGCAGATGCAATCTGAAGCTGAGTCGACGGTTGTCGAAGAGTTGTCAGACGCTGAAAGCTGGGTTGGATCCCAAGCCCAGCATGTAGGCGAAGACCGTTTCCCGATCAGGTTGTTCAGCCAAGGGCAAATTGCCGAGTTGGCAGGCGACAACCAGAGCGCACTTTTGGATCTGATCGACGAAGGTGCCGGGTCACTGGGGTGCAAACAAGCAATCGAATCGGCGCAACGTGCCTACATGGAAACGCGGGCACGTATTCGAAATATTGAAGCCAAGCTCGTACGTCGCGACAGCATCAGTGTCGCTCTCGCAGATGCCGAGCGAGAGATCGCAGAAGTCGAAGATTCGGGATATGCAGAGACGCTTGAGGCTTTTCGTCGTGGTGAGCGTCAGCAACGCGAGCTAGACCGCCATTTCGACATCACAGATCAGGCCGCGCGACGTATCGAAGAATTCGCAGAGCAACTTCAACCGGAGGAAGTGGCAACCGGGATCTTTGACGGAACTGATGATGCCGAACAAGGTGTCAGGGTTGCTATCGAGGTGCTGCAGCGGGCAATTCAAGATGCTTCAGTCAAGTTGAGTGAGATTGTGGAAGGGTTGAAGGCGACTATCGATCAGCAGCGCTCCACGATTTCTGCTAGCCAATGGCAGCGCAATCTGGCGCGCATCCAAACCGAGTATAGCGCCCTCGCTGATTCGCTGAAAAAGGACAGCATTGATGGACCCGCACGTCATGCAATTTTGATCCAGCAACGGCAAAGCCTCACCGATGAGCAATCGGTACTGGATTCGTTGCAGGAGGAAAGGCAGCGTCTTGAAGGTCAAGCCCAAGTAGAGCGAGCCAAATTGGCGGAAGCTAGAAGGGTGCTCAGTGATATTCGCGTCAAGTTTCTTGCAAATACGCTGGCTCAGAATGAGTTTGTACGGATTCGATTGATTCCCTATGGCGACGATCCCCTAGCAGTTGGGCAGTCTCTGAGAGAAGCTCTCAATATCGAAGACGACCGCTTCAGCGCTGACATTGGCGGCTCAGAGAGCGGAATACAGGACGGGAGTATTGCAGAACGTCTGCTCGTTGATCTCCCTGAGGCTCTCGAAGATCGCCAAGAAGTACTTGAAAGTCGCCTTGAAACACTGCGAATTCAGTTTGTTAGGGCCAGTGAAGGAAGGGGGGAATTCGGAGGACGTTTCAACAATTATCTGCAACGGCAATGTGAGCGAAGCGCAGAGTTCATAGATCGGCTTTTGACCTGGTTTCCACCGGATAGCCTCCACATTGAGCACCGCATTACGGGTGAGGGCACCGATTTCAGACCTATTGGACAGGGTTCGGCAGGCCAACGCGCCGCGGCGATACTGGCTTTCTTGCTGGCGCATGGCGAGGAGCCGCTGGTGCTCGATCAGCCCGAAGACGACCTCGACAACCAACTGATTTACAGCCTAGTGGTACGGCAGATGCGTGAAAACAAACTGCGTCGCCAGATCATTGCAGTTACGCACAACCCAAATATTGTTGTGAATGGGGATGCCGAGATGGTGCATGTGCTTGACTTCGTCAATGGCCAGTGCGCAGTTGTGCAGTCAGGCTCACTTCAGGGCGCAAAGATACGTGACCAGGTATGTAGTGTGATGGAAGGCGGCAGGGACGCCCTCGAGCGGCGCTACCAGAGACTGGAAGCCGGACTAGGTGATGTTTGACAGCCGAAGAGAACTCCTCGATGCCATCCAACTCGGCGAGACCAGCCACCTAGAACTCAAAGAAGTCCGTTTCACCGGTAACAGAGTGAGCGCTCCCACAAGGGATGATTTCGCCGACGGGATCACTGCTTTTGCCAATAGCCGCGGAGGAGTGTTGGTGCTCGGCGTCGAAGATAAGTCGCGGGACATTATCGGCATTCCCAGAGAGCGCCTCGACACCGTTGTGGATTTCGTGAAAGAGATATGCTCCGACTCGATTAAGCCCTCGATCGAGATTGTTGTAATCGACAGGCTCGCGCTTCCATCCAGCGCTGGACACATGGTGGATGTGGTGAAACTGGAGGTACCGCGCAGCCTTTTTGTACATCGTGGCCCAAGCGGTTATCTCCATCGAGTCGGTGATTCCAAGCGCATCATGTCGCCAGAATTCCTGGCCCGCCTATTCCAACAGCGCAGCCAGACACGAATAATCCGATTCGACGAGCAGCCCGTTGCGACTGCGCAAATCAGCGATCTCTCCGCTGAACTGTGGGAGAGATTCCGCACCCCTCGCTCCGATCAAGAACCTGAGACATTTCTCGTCAAACTGGGTATGGCCGCGCAGGATGGTGCAGGTCCACCGAAGCCGACAGTTGCAGGAATGCTGATGGGAAGCGACGCCCCCCACGACTGGCTGCCCAATGCCTATGTTCAGGCGGTGGCATATCGGGGGCAAGGTATAGGGGCCGAAGCAGGCGATCCCGCCTATCAGATTGACGCGGCTGACATCACTGGGCCACTGGATAGACAGATAATTGGAACTTGTCAATTTGTCTTCAAAAACATGAGAGTATCCGCGGTTAAGTCTATTGGTCGCGTCGACTTGCCCCAGTTCGACCTGTCGGCCGTGTTTGAAGCTCTCGTGAACGCCGTTGCCCACCGGGATTATTCAGTCCATGGGGCGAAGATCCGTCTGCGGATGTTTGAAGACCGACTCGAGTTGTATTCGCCGGGATCATTGGCGAACACTCTAACGGTGGAGTCTTTGCGGTACCGGCAGACGGCCCGCAATGAGACGATGTGCAGCCTGCTCAGCAGGTGTCCGGTGCCCGACGAATCCTGGCTCACTTCTAGTCGAGCTCACTTTATGGAGAAACGGGGTGAGGGCGTGCCGATCATCCTCGACAATAGCACTCTGCTTTCAGGGCGAGAACCCGAGTACCGCGTGCTCGACGATGCTGAGTTGATGTTGACCATCTTTGGAGCGGACGCCACCTGACTGCTCCAAGATGCCAGATGGTCCACAATATGGATAATCCGTTAGCCAAATCTGCTATCGGCACCGCCGGTGAGGTTTGGAGGTTCTCAGGGAAATTCGGAGGATGCCCTCCGCGACACACCACTAGGCGCGCTCGGTGATGGGGGTGTAGGTGCGCTCGGTGGAGCCGGTGTAGACTTGGCGGGGGCGGGCTATGCGGCTGTCTTGTTCTAGGAGCTCTACCCAGTGGGCCAGCCAGCCGGCGGTGCGGGCGATGGCGAACAGCACGGTGAACATGTCGGTGGGGAACCCCATCGACTGGTAGATGAGCCCGGAGTAGAAGTCGACATTGGGGTACAGGCGGCGGCTCACGAAGTAGTCGTCGCCCAGCGCCACCTCTTCCAGCTTGAGGGCGATGTCGAGCAGCGGGTTGGAGCCGGTCACATCGAACACGTCGTAGGCGGCGTCTTTGATGATGCGGGCCCGGGGGTCGTAGTTCTTGTACACCCGGTGGCCGAACCCCATCAGGCGGGTGTCCCCGGCCTTGACCGCCTTGATGAACGGGTCGATGTTCTCGTAGCTGCCGATGTCGTGGAGCATCTCCATCACGGCCTGGTTGGCCCCCCCGTGGCGGGGGCCGTACAGGCTGCAAGCCGCGGCGGCGATCACCGAGTAGGGGTCGGTGTGGGCGCTGCCCACCACCCGGGCGGTGCTGGTGGAGCAGTTCTGGCCGTGGTCGGCGTGGGTGATGAGCAAAAGGTCGAGCGCCCGGCTCAGGGCCGGGTCGCACTGGTAGGTGGGCTCGGCGATCTTGAACATCATCGACAAGAAGTTGGTGGCGAAATCGAGGTTGTTGTCGGGATACACGAACGGCAGCCCGGAGTTGAAGCGTGAGCCCGCGGCGGCCACCGTCGGCACCTTGGCGATGAGCCGCACGATCTGGTGCATGCGGTTCTCGGGATCGTCGATGTCCTTGGCCTCCGGGTAGAAGGTGGACAGCGCGGCGATGGTGGACACGAACATCCCCATCGGGTGGGCGTCGTGGAGGAACGACTCCATGAATCGCTTGCGGAAGCGCTCGTGGATGAAGGTGTGGTGGGTGATGTCGTGTACCCATTTGTCGTACTCGCCGGGGGAGGGCAGATCGCCGTGTAGCAGCAGGTAGGCCACTTCCAGGAAGGTGGAGTGCTCGGCCAACTGCTCTATGGGGTAGCCCCGGTAGCGCAGGATGCCGTTCTCGCCGTCCACCTCGCTGACGGCGCTGGTGGTGGCCGCGGTGGTGCTGAAGGAGGGGTCGAGGAACCAGACGTTGGGAAGCAGTTTGCGCCAGGCCGCGGCATCCACACCACCGTCGACAATCGGTACCTCAATCGACTCACCGGTCCGATTGTCGGTGATCGTTATGGACTCAGGCACGCACGGCTCCTTTCCCTTCCCCCTCCGGCGTTGCCGCAGCATACCTCAGGTCGCTCTGTTCGCCCCAGAGAGGCTGTTGCCGCCGGTAAGGGGTGGGCGGTCCCGCTGCTCAGAGCGGGGTGTTGTCGTGGCGGCGGCGGGGGAGTGGCTCCCGCTTGGACTCCAAGATCTCCAAGGCGGCGGCCACCTCGGCCCGAGTGTCGGCCGGGTCGATCACCGCGTCGATGGATCCCCGTTCTGCGGCGATGTAGGGGTTGAGGTAGCGCTCTTCGTAGGCGGCTTCCAGTTCGGCCCGCTCGTCGGGGCTGGCTCGGCGGTGGACGATCTCCACCGCGCCTCGGGCCCCCATCACTGCGATCTCCGCCGAGGGCCAGGCCAGGGCGATGTCGTTTCCCATGTGGCGGGAGTCCATCACGATGTAGGCCCCGCCGTAGGATTTGCGCAGGGTCACGTTCACCCGGCCCACCGTGGCCCGGGCGTAGGCGAAGGCGAGTTGCGCGCCGTGGCGGATGATGCCCCGCCACTCCAGGTCCTTGCCGGGCTGGAAGCCCGAGGTGTCCACGAAGGTGACCAGCGGCAGGTTGAAGGCGTCGCAGAACGACACGAACCGGGCCCCCTTCTGGCTGCACGCGATGTCGAGGGTTCCGGCCAGGGTCTGGGGCTGGTTGGCCAGCATCCCCACCGGTCGTCCGGCCACGGTGGCGAAGGCGCACACCAGGTTGGCGGCCCAATCGGCCTTGTACTCCAGCAGGTCGCCGTCGTCGGCCACCGCCCTCACCACATCCCGGATGTCGTAGCTGCCCAGGGGCGATTCGGGCAGAATGCCGCGCAGCTCGGGGGTGGGCCGGTCCACGGGGTCGTCGACTGGATATCGGGGAGGCAGCTCGTCGGCGTGGGCGGGCAGCAGGCTCAACAGCGCGCCCATGAGGTCGGAGGCAGCCTCTTTGTCCTCCACCAGGAAGGCGGCCACCCCGCTGCGCCGGGAAAGCTGGCCGGCGCCGCCCAGGGTCTGGTTGCTGATCACCTCGCCGGTGAACTGGGTGACCATGCGGGGGCCGGAGACAAAGGCGTAGCTGTCCTCGGTGGCGATGGCGATGTCGGCCAGCCCCAGCAGCAGGGCCGGCCCCGACACGGCCGGGCCGGTGGCGCAGAAGATGGTGGGCACCTGGCCCGAGCAGTCCACCACCGCTTTGGCCACCCGGCCCCAGCCCATGGTGGCGTCGATGCCCGAGTCGATGTCGGCGCCCGACGAGGCGATGAACCCCACTAGGGGAACCCGCCGCAAGAGGGCCTCCTGGGCGGCCCGCTCCAGCGTCTCGCTGTCGGCCGGGCTGAGCGCCCCCCGGTCGGCGTCGTTGTCCTCCACCTCAAAGACCACGCATTCTCGGCCGTCGTATGAGTCCAGCCAGGCGAGAGCCGACCCCGGTGCTCCGGCTCGCAGCGGAACCCGATCGGGCCGGTTCCCGGTGGCGGTCATGGCGTCAGACATGGTCAGGTTCAGTCTCGCGCGCCGAATTCAACTCGGGTACACCCCGGCCTGGTCGTAGCCGTGGGTTGCCACTGCTTCGAGGATCACGTCGCGCACCGCCCGGGTGATGGCCGAAGGGGCCACCCGCCGGCTGAAGATGAGGCCCACAGAACGGGGGACCAGGCCGGTGATGGGGATGCGCCGCCACGGACCGTCGTCTGGCGCGGCGGTGGCCGGCAGGATGGCGGCGCCGAACCCGTCGTGGACCAGAGTGGCGATCATCCGCATCCCGTCGATCTCCGCCCGGGTAGTGAGCACCACCCCCTGTTTTTTGAGCTCTGAGTCGATCTCGTCCCGAAAGGCGGTGCCCACCGGGGTCAGCAGCAGCTCATGCCGGCTCAATTCGGCGGGCGTGACCGATGATTGGCGGGCCAGCGGGTGATCGGGCGGGGCGATGAGCAGGCGATCTTCTTCGAACAGCTCCTCGACCCGTATCTCCGATTCGCGGAGGGGCAGGTTGACCACGGCACTGTGCAGGTGGCCTGCCACGACCTGGGGGAGCAGGCTGGTGGTGGTGGCGGTGAGCACCTGGAGCCGGATATTGGGATATGTGGCTTCCAGGGCGGGCAGCACCATGGGGATCAGCCATCGGGCGGTGGAGTCGATGATGCCCAGGCGGGTGATGCCGGAGATGTCGTCGCGCATGGCCGATATGTCGTGTGCGATGGCGTCGGTCTCGGCTCGGATGCGCCGGGCTCGGGCAACTACCGCCTCGCCCTCCTCGGTGAGGGTGCCAGCGTCGCGGTCCACCAGCCGGGTGCCCAGCTCCTCCTCCAGGCGGGCTATGTGCTTGGACACGTTGGACTGCACCGTGTGCAGCGAGCGGGCCGCGCTGGAGAATGTCTTGTGCTCGGCTATCGCCAACAGGGCGTCGAGCTGGCGGATGTCCATGACTGCAAATCTACGATCAGCAGGAGGAGCGGATGTCCATGGAGGGTCGTGGCAGGGGCGGTGCCCGCTCAGCCCCTGGTTCGCCGGCGGATCAGGTTCAGGGCGCTGCCCGCCTGGAACCACTCGATCTGGTCGTGCGACAGGGTGTGCTCGGCGGTGATGTCAATAGTGGATCCGTCGGTCTTGGCCACCTGCACCCGCACCGGCGCGCCGGGGGCCAGGTCGGCCAGCCCGAGCACCGAGATGCGGTCGTCCTCGTCGATGCGGTCGTAGTCGTCGGGGTCGGCGAAGGTCAGAGCCAGCACGCCCTGCTTCTTCAGGTTGGTCTCGTGGATGCGGGCGAACGACCGGGCGATCACCGCCGCGCACCCCCGGAAGCGGGGCTCCATGGCGGCGTGCTCCCGTGATGAGCCCTCGCCGATGTTGCGGTCGCCCACCACCACCCAGCGCTGCCCGGCGGCGTGGTAGGCGGCGGCGACATCGGGGAACGAACCGGTGGTGCCGTCGAGCTGGTTCTTGCCCTCGCCAACCGCCCCGGTGAAGGCGTTCACCGCTCCCAGGTAGAGGTTGCCGGAGATGTTCTCCAAGTGTCCCCGGTAGCGCAGCCACGGCCCGGCCATGGAGATGTGGTCGGTGGTGCATTTGCCCTGGGCCTTGAGCAGTACCGGCAGGCTGTGGAAGTCCTCGCCGTCCCACGGGGCGAACGGCTCGAGCAACTGGAGCCGCTCGGAGTCGGGCGACACCCGCACGTCCACGCCGCTGCCGTCGTCGGGCGGGGCTGTGAAGCCGCTGGCGCCGGGGTCGAATCCCTGGTCGGGAAGCTCGGTGCCCGGCCCCACCATGAGCGCCACCTCGGTGCCGTCGGGGGCGCAGATGGTGTCGTTGGCGGGGTCGAAGTCCAGCGTTCCGGCCAGGGCCAGGGCCACCACCGTCTCCGGCGAGGTCACGAAGGCGTTGGTGGAGGCGTAGCCGTCGTTGCGCTTGGGAAAGTTCCGGTTGTAGCTGGTGACGATGCTGTTGGGGGTGCCCTCGGCCACGTCGTCGCGGTTCCACTGGCCGATGCAAGGGCCGCAGGCGTTGGCCAAAACGGTGGCCCCGACGGACTCCAGGTCGGCCAACAGGCCGTCACGCTCGATGGTGGCCCGCACCTGCTCGGAGCCGGGGGTGACCATGAGGGGCGACTTGGCGGTGATCCCGTGGGCGGCGGCGTGGCGGGCGATGCTGGCCGCCCGGGTGATGTCCTCGTAGCTGGAGTTGGTACACGACCCCACCAGCGCCGCGCTCACCTCCAGCGGCCAGCCGTTCAGCTTGGCCTCGGCGCCCAGCTCGGCCACCGGGCGGGCTCGGTCGGGGGTGTGGGGGCCGTTGATGTGCGGTCCCAGCTCGGACAGGTCGATCTCCACCACCCGGTCGAAGTAGCGGCCGGGGTCGGCCAGCGCGGCGTCGTCGGCCCGCAGGTTGTGGGCGGCGGCGTTGGCCGCGTCGGCCACGGCCTCCCGGCCGGTGGCCTTCAGATAGCGGGCGATGGCGTCGTCGTAGGCGAACAGCGAGGTGGTGGCGCCGATCTCGGCGCCCATGTTGCAGATGGTGGCCTTGCCGGTGGCCGACAGCGAGTGGGCCCCCTCGCCGAAGTACTCCACGATGGCCCCGGTTCCGCCGGCCACGGTGAGGATCTCGGCCACCTTCAAGATCGCGTCTTTGGGGGCGGCCCAGCCGTCGAGCTCGCCGGTGAGGCACACGCCGATCAGCTTGGGCCAGCGCACGTTCCAGCCGAATCCGGTCATCACATCAACTGCGTCGGCCCCGCCCACGCCCACCGCCACCATGGCCAGGCCGCCGGCGTTGGGGGTGTGGCTGTCGGTGCCGATCATCATGCCGCCGGGGAAGGCGTACTGCTCCAGCACCACCTGGTGGATGATCCCCGAGCCCGGCTTCCAGAACCCGGCGCCGTAGCGGGCGCACACCGACTCCAGAAAGTCGTACACCTCCTCGTTGTTGTCGAGGGCGGCGGCCAGGTCGCGCTGGGCGTCGAGGCGGGCGGAGATGAGGTGGTCGCAGTGGGTGGTGGTGGGCACCTGCACCTCGTCGAGCCCGGCGGTCATGAACTGGAGCCAGGCCATCTGGGCGGTGGCGTCCTGCATGGCCACCCGATCGGGCCGCAGATCCACGTAGGTAGCCCCCCGCTCCGGGATGACAGTGGGGTCGTCGAGGTGGTTGACCAGGATTTTCTCGGCCAGCGTGAGCTCTCGCCCGAAGCGATCCCGGGCGGCGCCAACCCGCTCGTCCAGGGTGGAATACACGTTTTCGATCAGCTCAATAGGAGTGGAAGCGGCAACCGGCATGCCCTCGATTCTACGGGTTTCCCGGCAGTTTGGCCTTGTCGCGGAAGGGGTCGTTTGCGGGGTTCTGCTAGGGCCAGCGGCGGTGTTGGCGGCGGGAGCGGGGGGAGCGGTCGCCTAGTGCCCAGGCCCGGTGCCAGGGGGAGATGTTTGGGCCGGTGAGGCCGGGGGTGGTTCCGGCGTGGGCTCGGCGGCGGGCCTGGTACCAGTCGGTGGCGCACTCGTCGGCCAGGGTGGCCACCGCCACCTCGATACGGGCCGCGAACCGCCGGGTCTCATTGGTAATCCTCCCGGGTATGCTCTATCCGTGGAGTTGACCGCAATGATTGAGACGCGAGCCGGTGTTCGAAGCGGCAAGCCTTGCTTCAAGGGCACGCGCATAACGGTCTATGACGTTCTGGACTATCTGGCTGCGGGGATGACGCCGTCGGAGATAGCTGGCGACTTCCCTGAATTGAGCGAGCAGCAAGTTCTGGGAGCAATTGAGTTCGCTGCGTTGCGCGAGCGGCGCTTGGCGACTCCCGCGTGAGGCTGCTGTTCGACCAGAACCTGTCGCGCCGGCTTGTGAGGATGCTGGAGGACGAATATCCCGGCAGCAGCCATGTTGTCGAAGTAGGGCTCGATACCGCAGCGGACCTCGCAATTTGGGAATACGCTGGGGACCACGACTTTGTCATCGTCTCGAAGGACTCTGATTTCCGCCAGTTCGCATTCCTGCGGGGCCCGCCACCGAAAGCCATCTGGCTGAGAGTTGGCAACGCCACGACACTGGAAGTCGTCGAAGTTCTCAGGGGGCACAGCGGGGTGATTGCAGAATTCGGCGAAAGCGATGAGGAAGCGCTGCTAGTTTTGCCGTCTGCGCTGTAGTCCTAGTGGTGTGTCTTGGGTTTAGCGCCGTGGATTGCGACGGCAGCGGCGTTCCT
>JAPPMA010000091.1 GCA_028819295.1 bacterium
TGATCAGTGCGCCCGAGTACGGCGGCACGTTCACCTATGCACTCAAGGAAGAGCCAGGGGACATCGACGCCGTGCTCGCCGGTGGTTGGGGATCCATCATCTACAATCTCGTCCTCGAGAATCTGACGATCCAGGACTGGTCAACGCCAAGAGACGAGCACGACTTTGCGGTGGCCCTCCCGCCGACGCACACCATCGGGCTCCTGGCCGAGAGCTGGTCGCAGCCCGACCCTCTTACCTACGTCCTCAACATCCGCCAGGGCGTTCGCTGGCAGGACAAGGCGCCGATGAACGGTCGCGCGCTGACCGCCGAGGATGTCGAGTTCAACTTCCACCGATTGTTTGGCATCGGCAGCGGCTACACCGAACGCAGCGAGTTTATTAATGCCGGCGAGTACACCGGCGTCGAGCTCGAATCGGTAACCGCCACCGACAGCTCGACGGTGGTGATCAAGCTGCCAGCGCCAAACAGCGGTGCTCTTGTGGCGATCATCCAAGGGGGCATGAACATCATCTACGCCCCCGAGGTCATCCGGGCAAAGGGGAACGCGAGTGATTGGCGGGATCTGGTCGGCACCGGGCCCTATACTCTCACCGACTGGACCAAGGGCAGCTCCGTTACCTATGACAAGAATCCCGACTACTGGCGCTTCGACGAGAAGTTCCCGGAGAACCGGCTCCCCTATTTCGACCAGATACGCGCGCTGGTCATGCCCGAGGTGGCGACGTACGTCTCAGCGCTGCGCAGCGGCCAGCTCGATTACATAGGTGCAGCAGGCGGCACTACCACGTTGCGGGGTGTCGACCAGTTGGAGAGCCTGCAGCGCACCAACCCTGAGCTGAAGGTCTATCCGTTTGCGCTTCGGTCGGACCAGGATGTCGGCATGAACATTAAGGTCAAGCCCTTTGACGACATCCGGGTACGCAAGGCGATGCAGATGGCCCTCAACCTCGACGAGATCGACCAAGGATACTATAAAGGCTTGGCGGATGCCATCCCCCAGGGGCAGATAAGCCGTTTCAATACTGCCGTCGCGACCCCGTTCGAAGATTGGCCGGCAGATGTCAGGAAGGCGTTCGAGTATGACCCAGCCGGTGCCGAGGCGCTGCTCGACGAGGCGGGGTATCCGCGCGGCGCCGACGGCGTCAGATTCGAGACCGAGATCGTACACCAACCGCGCTACGATCTGAACTACACCGAGCTCCTGATCAGTTATTGGGACGCCATCGGCGTCAAGGCAGAGGTCGTCATTCTGCCACTGGCTGAGCACGTGGCCGCAAGAACACAGGGAGACTATGAGCTCATCACCGCGGAAGGGGCTTACAAGGGCTCCGCAGCGGCTATTTTGGGGAAATTCCTCTCGACATCATGGAACACCTCCGAGGTCGACGACGAGTGGTACAGGGCCAAGTTCGAAGAGTACCAAGCCGCGACCACGCTTGACGAACAAAACGCGGCGCTCCGCGAGCTGGAGATGTACTCGATCGAGCAGTTCTGGCAGCTGGCCGGGGCGGTGGGGCCGGAATTCTCGGTGACCCAGCCGTGGCTCGCGGGATACAACGGCGAGTCGACTTTGACGAAGTCCGGCCAATATCTGGCTTTCGCGCGCCTGTGGTTCGATAGCAGTCTGAAGCCGTAGGGCGCACGGCACTTGCAGCTGGGGGGCGGGGGCCTGGACCTCATGCAGGTCTTGGGCCCCGCTTCCCGGCGCTCATTCCCCCAGCAAATGATGGAGCGTAGTGCATGAGGGCGTATGCCGTCCGGCGGCTGCTGATGGTCATCCCGACCCTGTTCCTCGTGACCGTCCTGGTATTTCTCTCGGTCCGCTTCCTCCCGGGCGACGTGATCGATGTGATGGAAGCGCGCTTGCGAGCCACGCAAGGTGCGACGGGGGGGATCGACCGCGCCGCCCTCGAGCGCCGGCTGGGCCTGGATGTGCCGGTCTACGTCCAGTATGGGCGCTGGGTGGGCGGGATCTTCCTGCGCGGCACTCTCGGTCCATCACTGACGAGCAGCGACACGGTGGAGCAGAGCATCGCCCAGAGACTGCCGGTGACTATTCAGCTGGGCCTGATGGCGATCCTCATCGGGCTAATGATAGCCGTTCCGGTGGGTATCTACTCGGCGATTCGCCAGGATACCGCCGCCGACTACGTGGGGCGGTCGCTGGCCATCCTCGGCCTGG
>JAPPMA010000077.1:0-118079 GCA_028819295.1 bacterium
TGCTGTTGTCGCCCCAGCATTGGGCGGTGCCGGTTGGGCGGATTCCGCAGGTGTGGTAGCCGCCGGCGGTGATGGCGGTGAGCTGGCCGTCGGGGGTGTTGGTTTGGTTCTCGTCGTTGCTGCCCCAGCACTCGACGGTTCCGTTGTCCTGGATGCGGCACGAGTGCTCGGCGCCGGCGGCGATCGGGCTGTACTGGCTCTCGGGATTCGCCGGCGCGTCAAGCTGGCCATAGAAGTTGTTCCCCCAGCAGTGGATCGGGCCGGTTCGGCGGATTCCGCAGGTGTGGTAGCCGCCGGCGGTGATGGCGGAGAACTGGCCACCGGGCTCGCTGGACTGCCTGCTGCTGTTGTCGCCCCAGCATAGGGTGAAGCCGGCTGGCCGGAGTCCGCAGGTGTGGGCCCATCCGGCTGCGATGGCGGTGTATTGGACGTTGGGGGCGTTGAGCTGTCCGGCCCAGTTGTGGCCCCAGCATCTGACGGTGCCGTTGGTTTGCAGGCCGCAGGTGTGGGCCCATCCGGCTGCGATGGCGGTGAATTGGGCGTTGGGGGCGTTGAGCTGTCCGGCCCAGTTGTGGCCCCAGCATCTGACGGCGCCGTTGGTTTGCAGGCCGCAGGTGTGGGCTCCTCCGGCTGCGATGGCGGTGAATCTGCCGTCGGGGGCAGTGGCCTGGTTGTTGTCGTTGTCGCCCCAGCACTCGATGGTGTCGTCTTCCCGGATGGCGCACGAGTGCCAGGCGCCGGCTGCGATGGCGGTGAATTGGCCGCGGGGGGCATCTGCCTGGCCGCGATAGGCATTCATCGGTGTTGCATTGCTGCCCCAGCACTCGACAGCGCCGTCGGTTTGCAGGCCGCAGGTGTGGGCGCTGCCGGCTGCGATGGCGGTGTATTGGCCGTTGGGCGCGTCGAGTTGTCCGGCCCAGTTGCTGCCCCAGCACTCGACGGTTCCGTTGTCCTGGATGGCGCACGAGTGCCAGTCGCCGACAGACAAGGGGTTTTGCTGCACTTCGAGGTCGGGTTCGGGCAGGAGTTCGGCGACGCTGGCTCGCAGCACGGTCGTCGCCTGGTTGTCGAGCACGAGGTAGCAGGCCCCGGTGTCATTGGGCAGCCATCTGATGTAGGCCAATATGGCGGTCCCATCCGCGGTTTTGGCCACCGGGACCGGGTGCTCTCCGAACTTGTGGACCGCTGAGCACTGCCGGGAAATGGGGTCGACGGGTCCTGTGGGGAGCCTGAAGGCGACGGCGTCGGCTCGGAGCGTGGTGGCGGCATTTTGGTCGAGCGACAGATAGCAGCCGATGGACGAGTCGTAGCCCCACTCCACATAGGCCAGCACGGTGGCTCCGTCGGCGGTTTTGGCCACCGGGACGGGGGAGGCGCCGAAGCGATGGGCCTCTGAGCACCTGTCGGCCGCCGGGTTGGCGGCTAGCGGGCCGGACGACAAAGCGGCCAACCCGAACGACGCCATCAGCACCGCGAGGGCAGCGGCCATCAGCTTCTGCGCCATGGGCGGCGCAGACCCGGTCAATTGTCGGCCCAGCTTGGGTGCCCCGCCGTCATCTCCACCACGCTATCCACCTGTCAACCGGCTCGAAAATGCGCCAGCCAACTCCCGGAAAAGCCGCGTGTCCGTCGAAGGCGGGGCCGATCTGGGGGCGGGGTTTGGCGAGGGGGTTGGGGTAGGGTGGGTTGGTGAGCGGGTTGCCGAGGGCATCTGATGGGGTTGTGCGGGTGCTCTGCGGGCTGCGGGCCAAGGGCATGGCCGACGTCGGCGCTTTGGCCCAGGCAGCGGGCCTCTCGCCGGGGCAGGTTGCCGATGTGCTCGGTGAATTGGGGGAGCGGAACTGGGCGCGCTACCGAGACGCCAGCCGGGTCAGGGGCTGGATGCTGCTGGGGGAGGGCCGGGCCGAGGCTGAGCGTTTGGCGGCCGCCGAGGTCGAGGATTCGGGCCTGCGCTCGGTGGTTCGGGAGCTCTATGAGTCGTTCCGGGTATTGGATCCGAAGCTGAAGACGGCCTGCACCGACTTCCAGGTCAAAGCAGGCCAAACCCTCAACGACCACACCGACCCGCACTACGACGCCGAGGTGATAGCCCGTTTGTCCGACATCAATCGACAGGTCCAGCCCATTCTGGCTCGGTTGGCTGAGGCGGTCGATCGCTTCGGCCACTATGGGCCGCGGCTGGAGCATGCGCTGGGCCAGGTGCTGGGAGGCGACCTTAATTGGTTTACGAAGCCTTCTTTGGATTCCTACCATGAGGTGTGGTTCGAGCTGCACGAGGATCTCCTGGTGACCCTGGGCATTGATCGAGCGGCCGAAGAAGTGAACGAATCCGCAGGCGCGTAAGGAGATCCCATGGCCCGATTCGGCAAGGTGCTCACCGCCATGGTCACGCCGTTTCGAGATGACGGTTCGCTCGACTTGGGCGCCGCCGCAGTGCTGGCCCGCTGGCTGGCCGACAACGGAAGCGATGGGCTGGTGGTGGCCGGCACCACGGGAGAGGCGCCGACCCTGACCCACGACGAGCAGATCGAGCTCATCGGCGCGGTGGTCTCAGCGGTGGACGTCCCTGTTGTGGCTGGTGCGGGCAGCAACGATACTGCGGCGGCCGTCGAGCTCACCGAGCGGGCCGCCGAGGCCGGCGCCGGCGGCATCTTGTCGGTGGCCCCGTACTACAACCGGCCCTCGCAGGCCGGCATGGCCAGGCACTTCTCCGCGGTGGCGGCGGCAACCCGCCTTCCGGTGCTCATCTACGACATTCCCGTCCGCACTGGGCGGAAGGTGGACACGGCCACGCTGCTCGAACTAGCCCACGGCGTGGCCAACATCGCCGGCATCAAAGACGCGGCCGGCGACCCCGCCGAGACCGCCCAGCTGATCGCCCAGGCCCCCGATGGCTTCGAGGTGTACAGCGGCGACGACAGCCTCACCCTGCCCCTGCTCGCGGTTGGGGCGGTGGGAGTGATCGGGGTGGCCACCCACTGGACCGGCGCCGAGCACGCCGACATGATCGCCGCCTTCGAGCGGGGCGACGTTGCCGCCGCCCGCCGGATCAACGCCGGCCTCCAGCCTTCGTTCAACTACGAGACGGGATTGGCGGCCCCCAACCCCGTTCCGGCCAAGGCCATGATGCGCCGCATCGGGTTGCCGGTGGGCCATTGCCGCCCGCCGCTGGACGTCGAGCCCGATGGCCTGGCCGCCGCCGCCGCCGCCGTGCTGGCCGGCACGCGGCTCGGCGCCCAGGGCTGAGCCAGCGGGCGTTTCGAGGATTCCCGCCGATGGCCGACCCGGTAAAGATCACGTTCTTGGGTGGGTTGGGCGACATCGGGAGGAACTGCGCGGCCATCGAGTGCCGAGGCGAGGTGCTCCTGTTGGACTGCGGGGTTCTGTTCCCCGACGAGGACATGCCCGGCGCCGATTTCGTGCTTCCCGACTTGGAGTACCTGCGAGACCGGTCTGATCGCATCGTGGGCTGCATCTGCACCCACGGCCATGAAGACCACATCGGCGCACTGCCCCATGCGCTGGAATGGCTGTCGTTCCCGGTATACGCCTCGCCGTTCACCCTGGGATTGATCAGCCACCGCCTCGAGGAGCGCGGCGTCGCCCACCGAACCACCCTCATCCCCATCGGCGACCACGACAGAGTCCGCATCGGGTCGTTCGACTGCGAGTTCATACCCGTCACCCACTCGGTTCCCTCCGGGCTGATGTCGGCCATCCGAACCCCTCAGGGGGTGATCCTGCATTCCAGCGACTTCAAGCTGGACCTGAACCCGGTTGACGGCCGGCGCACCGACCTGGCCCGCATCGGGGCCATCGCCCGCGGCGAGGGGGTGCGGCTGCTCCTGTGCGACTCAACCAACTCGGAGGTGCCCGGCAGTTCCCGCTCCGAGACCGAGGTGGGAGAGGTATTGCGAGGGGTGTTCGCCGCCCACCCTGGACGGCGCCTGGTGGTGGCGGCGTTCGCCAGTCACATCCACCGGCTCCAGCAGGTAGCGGACGCGGCAGTGGAAACGGGGCGCAAGGTGGCCACGCTGGGGCTGTCGATGAAGCGCAACTTCGCCTTGGCCCGGGAATTGGGCCTGCTCCGGCTGCCCGACCACGCAGTGATCGACGTGTCTGAAGCCGAGCACCATCCGCCTGGCCGGGTGTGCGTGGTGTCCACCGGCTCTCAGGGGGAGACCCGCTCGGCCCTGGCCATGGCCGCCACCGGCGACAGCCGCTGGATCGATATCGGCGCCGCAGACACTGTGGTGCTGAGCTCCAGTCCGATACCCGGCAACGAGGCTCGGGTGGCCCGCATGATCAACAACCTCGTGCGCCGGGGGGCTCGTGTGGTCCACAGCGGCCAGGTGGATGTCCACACCACCGGCCACGGCAAGCAGGACGAGTTGCGAACCCTGCACACGGTGGCCGACCCCGAGTACTTCGTGCCGGTCCACGGCGAGAGCCGCCATCTCGCGGCCCACGCCGCGCTGGCCATCGAGATGGGCATGCCCCCCGATCGGGTGGTTCTGGCCCGCGACGGAGAGCAGGTGGAGCTGGGCGGCCACGGCCTGGCCAACCGGGGCAAGACCACCTCCGGCGACTACTACTACGCGAACGGGCATGTGGTCGAGAGCGGCCGAGAGCTGTTCGCAGAGAGGTCCATCCTCGGCAGCCACGGGGTGGTCAGCGTGGTGGTGGTGCTGAGCCGCGCCGAGGGGCGCCTGCTGGCTCGGCCCCGGGTTTTGGGAAAGGGCTGGGTCGGGGCCGACAGCCTCGTTGATTTGGAGAAGGCCGGCGCCGATGAGGTGGCGGCCGCGGTGGAGGAGCACTTGGCTTCCGGACAGGGATGCGGCTTGGAGCGGGTGGTTCGGCGGGCTGCGGGCCAGTTCGTGAACCACAGCACCGGTCGCCGTCCGATGATCGTTCCCATCATCATCGAGGTCTGAGAAAACCGGCCGCTGCCGGGCCGAACGGCAAACCGGAGCAGCTCGTCAAAACCGGCCGCTGCCGGGCCGAACGGCAAACCGTTGGTTGCTGGTGTTGTCAGTGGTACGTTTGTGGCTGTTGTGGCTGTTCGAACCGCTCGCAAACCTGCTTCCAAACCCAGCCCGAAGACCGGTGCCAAGCCCAAGGTCGCTGCCCGTCCCAAGGCCGAGTCCAAGTCTGACAGCAAGCTGAGGCAGGCGTCGGCCTCAGTCTGGGCCAGCCATCGCGGCGACATCATCGCCGTGGGCTTCGTCCTCGCCGGGCTGCTGGCGGCCTGCGGGATCTGGGCTGATGTGGCCGGCCCGTTCGGCGCGGGGCTGCGAATTGCCGCCGGAGCGCTGATCGGCTCGGTGCGGGCCGCGGCGCCCGTCGCGCTGGTGGGGATCGGGGTTATGCTGCTGCGGGGCCCCCGGCCCGGAAATGCCCCCGCCGAAGGCGCCCAAGACGGCCCGAGCGTCGATGACAGCGGCGATCCCTCCCGGTCGGAGCTGGTGCTGGCCGTGCGCCTGGGCATCGGCACGGCCCTGCTGCTGGTGTCGCTCACCAGCCTTCTGCACATCACTCTGGGCCGCCCCGGCCTCGCCGACTTCGACGATTTGGCGGGCGCGGGCGGGGTGCTGGGGCTGGCCATTGGGGGCTCTTTGGCCGCCGCGATGGGCGGGTGGGGCGCCGGCTTGGCGATGAGCGCGTTCGGACTGCTGGGCATGGTGGTGCTCACCCGGGTGTCTTTGCGGGCTTGGGCCCGCCGGATGGACGGCGCCAGGCTCAAGGCCGCTCTGGGCCGGATCATCTGCTCGTTCTCGGCCAACAGGCCCGCGTCGAGGGCGCCAGCCGATCTGAATCCCAGCCCCACCGAGCCCGAACCGCCCGCGGCCGAGACGGTGGTGATCCCCGTCCCGCTCCCCGAGCCCGAGCCGGAGTCGGGTGCCGCGCCCTTGCCGCCGACGCCCAGCCTGGCGCCCTCCGATCCCGAGCCCGAGTGGCAGGCGCCGACCATCGTCTCCGACAAAGCCCCCCGGCCGTCGAAGCCCAAGTCGTCGAAGTGGAAGCTCCCCTCGCTCGATCTGCTGGCCGGGTCCGACCCCCGGCAGATCAACCAGGAGGAGGCATCCCGGAAGGGCGCCGTCTTGGAGCAGGCTCTGGCCGCGCACGATGTGGACACCAAGCTGGTGGGCATGGTGATGGGCCCCACCGTGACCCGCTATGAGCTGGAGCTGGCGCCCGGGGTCAAAGTCAGCCGGGTTACCAGCCTCAGCAAGGACATCGCCTATGCCATGGCCTCTCCCGACGTCCGCATCCTGGCGCCGATACCGGGGCGTCAGGCCATTGGCGTGGAGGTGCCCAACCGCGACCGCCAAGTGGTGTCGCTGGGCGGCATCCTGGCGTCGCCCGAGGCCGGCAAGGCCACCCATCCCCTCGAGGTGGCCATCGGCCGCGACATCAATGCCAAGCCGGTGATGATGGACCTCACCCGGATGCCCCACATCCTCATCGCCGGGGCCACCGGGGCGGGCAAGTCGTCGTGCATCAACTCGATGATCACCTCGGTGCTCATGCGCTCCACCCCCGACCAGGTGCGCATGATCCTGATC
The DNA here is from genome assembly GCA_028819295.1 of bacterium. Lineage (GTDB taxonomy): Bacteria > Actinomycetota > Acidimicrobiia > Acidimicrobiales > Bin134 > Poriferisocius. The sequence continues at coordinate 6,567 of JAPPMA010000077.1, forward strand.
GATCCCAAGATGGTGGAGATGGCGCAGTACGAGAACGTTCCCCATTTGCTCACCCAGCCGGTGACCGATCCGAAAAAGGCGGCCAACGCCCTGGCCTGGGCCTGCCGGGAGATGGACCGGCGCTACGAGGTTCTGGCCTCGGTGGGCGTGCGCGACATCGATGGCTATAACGAAGCCTGCGACCGGGGCGTGTTCGAGAACGACCGCAAGCTGGGGATCGACGGCTCTGAGCCCAAAGAGCGCATGCCGCTCATCCTGGTGGTGGTGGACGAGCTGTCCGATCTGATGATGGTGGCCCCCCGAGATGTGGAGGACTCCATCTGCCGGATCGCCCAGAAGGCCCGAGCGGTGGGCATCCATCTGGTGATCGCCACCCAGCGGCCGTCGATCAACGTGATCACCGGTGTCATCAAGGCCAACATCCCGGCCCGGCTGGCCTTCGCCGTGTCCAGCCAAACCGACAGCCGGGTGATCCTCGACCAACAGGGCGCCGAGCGCTTGGTGGGCCAAGGCGACATGCTGCTGCTCAGCCCGACCTCAACCTCCCCGCAGCGGATCCAGGGTGCCTGGGTGACCGAGGCCGAGGTTCGAGGCGTGGTGGGCAATTGGCGCCGCCAAGCCGCGGCCATGGGCCCAACGAGCGCATCGAGCTCATCGGTGGCCTCCGACGGGGCAGCCGGCGACATGGATCCGCTGGCGCCGGCGCCGTCGTCGGCATCGGAGGGCCGGGGAGACGATGACGACGAGCTACTGGTGCAGGCCATGAGGCTGGTGGTGGAGAGCCAGCTCGGCTCCACGTCGATGCTCCAGCGCAAGCTTCGGGTGGGCTTCGCCCGAGCCGGCCGGCTGATGGACCTTCTGGAGCAGCGGGGCGTGGTGGGGCCGTCGGAGGGATCGAAGGCCCGAGAGGTGCTGATGTCGCCCGATGAGCTCCCTTCATAAATGCTGATTGAGCATCGGTAGTCTCGGCTCGTGGCTTTAGCAGCGGTGCTTTTGGCGGGGGGTCTCCTCGTGCTGGCGGTGGGCGCCGACCAACTGGTGATCGGCGCATCCCGGCTGGCCTTAGCCCGGGGAATATCGCCCATCGTGATCGGAGCGCTGGTTATCGGCTTCGGCACCAGCGCCCCGGAGATGCTGGTGTCGGGCCTGGCCGCCGCCGAGGGAAACGTCGACCTGGGGGTGGGCAACATCGTCGGCTCCAACGTGGCCAACTTGAGCCTGGTTCTGGGCATTTCCGCGCTGGTGGGGGTGGTTGCTGTGGGGGGTCGCCACATCCGGGTGTCCAACAGCACGCTGTGGCGGGAGGGCGTGGTGTCGCTCGCCGCCGCGTTCTTGTTCTGGGTATTGGTGCAAGACGGATTCGAGCGCTGGGAGGGCATCGTGCTGCTCGCGGCCTTCGCGGGGGCCATGGCAGTGATCCTGTTGCGGCCGAGCGATGGCGCGGGCGCAGTCGCAGCGGTGCGCGCCGATAAGCCGATACGCCAGCCCGTCGAGCTTGTTCGCACCGTGGCGGGCTTGGCGGCCACGGTGGTGGGCGCGCAGCTCGCCGTGAACGGCGCGTTGGACATCGCCGAAGAACTCGGCCTGGGCGCCGGGTTCGTCGGGCTGTCGCTGGTGGCGTTCGGAACGTCGCTGCCCGAGCTGATCACCGGGGTTCAGGCTGCCCGCCGCGGAGAGGCCGAACTGCTGGTGGGCAACATCTTGGGCTCCAACACGTTCAACAGCCTGCTGGTGAGCGCGGTGGTGGCGCTGGCCGGCCCCGGGCCACTGGTTGACGGAAACCTCTCCGGGCTGGCGGTGTGGATCATGGTGGGCATCTCCGCGGCTGCCTGGGTGTTGATGTTCCAGGGCGACGGCTTGGAGCGATGGTGGGAGGGGGCGCTCTTGCTGGCCGTCTATGTGGTGTCGTTGCCGTTCCTGGTGTCCGACCACCAAGAGGATCTGGATGCCGCTCCGGCCGCAGAGTCGGTCGAGGCGGTGCCGGGCACTGGTGTCTACGACGCCGTTTCCCCCTAATCTCCATAGGGTGCGCCGGTTTTGGGTTGAGACGCTGGGGTGTCCCAAGAATCAGGTGGACTCCGACAAGATCACCGGCATGCTGGCAGGGGATGGGATGGCCGCCGCCGAAGCCCCCGAAGAGGCTGATTTGGTGGTGGTGAACACATGTGCCTTCATCGAGGAGGCCCGCCAGGAGTCGGTGGATGCGGTGCTGTCGCTGCGGGCGGCCGCCGCCGGCGCCGAGCTGGTGGTCACCGGCTGCATGGCTGAGCGCTACGGCGCCGAGCTGGCAGAAGCGCTGCCCGAGGCCGACCGGGTGGCCGGATTCGGGGTTCCGGTAAGCATCGGCTCCAAGCCCCCCGCAACGCCGCGGCCGCCGGAGCTTCCTCTTTTCGACCTGCTGAACCTGCCCCGGCCGCCGGCGGAGGCGCCGTGGGCCTACGTGAAGATCGCCGAGGGCTGCGACCGGCGCTGCGGGTATTGCGCCATCCCCAGCTTCCGGGGATCCCAGCGATCCCGGTCGACCGGCGCCATTTTGGCCGAGGTGGAGGCGCTCGGAGTGAAAGAGGCGGTGCTGGTGGCCCAAGACCTGGCCTCCTACGGGCGCGACCAGGGCCGAGGCGAGCGGGGGATCATCCCGCTGGTGGAGTCGCTGCGCCACCGGGTCGACTGGATTCGGCTGCTGTATCTGTACCCGTCCGACCTCACCCCCCCGCTCATCGACGCCATCTGCGCCACCGGCGTGCCCTACTTCGATCTGTCTTTGCAGCATGTGTCCCGGCCGCTTCTGGCTCGAATGCGCCGCTGGGGCGACGGAGACCGCTTCGCCGCCCGCATCGCCGAGATCCGCCGCCGACAGCCCGAGGCGGTGTTCCGGTCGAACTTCATCGTTGGCTATCCCGGCGAGACCGAGGCCGACCACGACGCCCTGCTCGAATTCGTGGCCGGCATCGGCCTCGATTGGTGCGGGTTCTTCACCTACTCGCCGGAGGCGGGCACCTACGCCACCTCCCTCGACAGCCAGGTGCCGCCCGAGTTGGCGGCCGAGCGCCGCCGAGAGCTGGCCGAGGTCCAAGACGGGATCACCGCGGCGAAACGTGACCAACTCATCAGCCGAGAAGTCGTAGTGCTAGTGGACAATCCCGGTATCGCCCGCAGTTATCGAGAAGCACCGGAGATCGACGGGATCATCACTGTGCCCGACCACCTGGCCGTCGGCCAGTTCCACACCGTGAGGGTCACCGATGCCCTGGGGCCAGATCTGGCGGCCGAGGCAGTGTCGCCATGAGCGAGGTGGGGGTGTACTCGTGGGCCGACCTGCGGTTGGCCGCCAACCTCATCACGCTGGGGCGGATCGCATTGTCCCCATTGCTGTTCGTTCTGATCTTGGCCGCCTCCGATTCGGGGGGCGCCTCCTGGGCCGTTGTCGCCGCAGGCTGGGTTCTGGGGGCCAGCGACTACTGCGACGGCAAGCTCGCCCGTTCTTCCGGCAGCGTCAGCCGCTGGGGGGCCTTCTTGGATCCCCTGGCCGACAAGGTGATGATTCTGGGGGCGGCTTGGTGCTTTGTGGCCGTGGGCCGGCTGTTCTGGGTGCCGGTGCTGATCATCACTGCGCGGGAGCTGCTGGTGAGCGCCGCTCGCACCCGGTGGGCTCGAGACGGCCTGTCGCTTCCAGCCCGCCACTCGGCCAAGCTGAAGACCCTCATGCAGGGCGGGGCGCTCACCGTGGCCGCCCTGCCGCCGCTGGAGAACACCGACTGGGCGGCGTCGTTGGCCATATGGTTGGCGGTGGCCATCACCGTCTACACCGGTGGCCGGTACTGGGCCGACGGACGCGCCGGCGCCATTGCCGCCTCAGGCCAGTAGCCGGGGGCGGGCGGCGGTATAGCCTCCCAGCGTGAACTGTGAAGTAATCGCGGTGGGAACCGAGCTCCTGCTCGGCCAGATTGTCGACACCAACTCGTCGTGGATCGGCGAGCAGCTGGCGCTGGCCGGCATCGATTCCCACCATCAGGTCAAGGTGGGCGACAACTTCGGGCGCATGCAGGCGGTTTTGGCCCAGGCTCTCGAGCGCAGCGACTCGGTCATAATGTGCGGCGGGCTGGGCCCCACCCAGGACGACATCACCAGGGACGTGATCGCCGCGGCGTTGGGGGTGGAGCTGGTGCGCCGCGACGACCTGGTGGATCGCATATCGGCCGTGTTCGGCGGCCGAGGGCGGGCCATGCCGGAGAACAACCTGCGCCAGGCAGACATGCCCGACGGGGCCGAGGTGCTGCCGGTGATGCCCGGCACCGCTCCCGGCTTCAAAGTGGAGACCGGCGGCAAGGCGGTGTACGCCGTGCCCGGCGTGCCCTGGGAGATGCAGCAGATGGTGGGAGAGTGCGTGCTGCCCGACCTCAAGCAGCGGGCCGGGATCACCGCGGTCATCAAGAGCCGCACCCTTCGCACCTGGGGCGACTCCGAGTCGGGCCTGGCCGAGAAGCTGCACGAAGAGATCGAGCGTCTGGACGAGACCGGCGGGTGTACCATCGCCTTTCTGGCCTCGGGCATGGAGGGCCTCAAGGTGCGGCTCACTGCCAAGGCTTCCAACGACGCCCAGGCCGACGAGATCTTGGCCCACGAGGAGCAGATCGTGCGGGCCATCATCGGCGACATCGTGTTCGGGGTGGACGACGAGACCATGGAGTCGGCCGTGCTCGATGCCCTGCGGCAGCGGGGTTGGACCCTGGCGCTGGCCGAGTCGCTCACCGGCGGGCTGATCGGCGCCCGGCTCACCGCCGTGCCCGGCGCCAGCGACGTGTTTCGGGGCGGGCTGGTGTCCTACGCCGGCGATGTGAAGTTCAACCTGCTGGACGTGCCCGAGGGCCCAGTGGTCAGCGAGGAGGCGGTGACCGCCATGGCCCGCGGCGCGGCCAAGCTGCTGGGCGCCGACTGCGCCATCGCCGTCACCGGCGTGGCCGGCCCCGACCCCCTCGACGGCGAGGACCCCGGCACCGTGTGGATGGCCACCCTGGTCAACGGCGAAGTGGCGGCCACCCGGGTCAAGTTCCCCTTCGACCGCGAGCGCACGCGCCAGTTCACCACCGTCTCGGTCCTCAACAACCTCCGCATGAGGGTGCTCGCCGGGAAGTGAGCCTCCCCTGATCCGCCGGCGACAAGGGCTGTCTTGCCGTCGAGCCTGCCCACCTCAGTTCTCCCTCGCCGCACTCCAAGCCGACGGGATCATCCAGAGGCTGTCTTGCCGTCGAGCCTGCCCACCTCAGTTCTCCTCTCCGGTGGTGTCGCGGTCGAGGCGCAGTGAGGCCGAGTTCATGCAGTAGCGCTCGCCGGTGGGTTGGGGGCCGTCGGGGAAGATGTGGCCCAGGTGGGCGCCGCACGATGCGCACACCGCCTCGGTGCGGACCATGCCGAGGCTGGTGTCGCTGTGGCGATCCACCTTGCCCTCGGCGACCTCCTTGTAGAACGACGGCCACCCGGTGCCCGAGTCGTACTTGGTCTCCGACGAGAACAGCACCTCGCCGCACACCCGGCAGCGGTACATGCCCTTGTCTTTGCAGTCCCAGTACTCGCCGGTGAAGGCCCTTTCGGTGCCGGCCTGCTGGGTGATGTGATACTGCTCGGCGGTCAGCCGCCGGCGAAGTTCATCATCGGTGAATGTTTGCTCTGCCATGGGTTTCACCGTATCGGATTCCTGGGGCAGCGGGCAGGTGGGCGCCGTGGGGTGCTTGTGAAATCCGGGCATCGTAACTACGCTGATGTCATTCATCGGGGACAAACTGTCACTGGTCGTCTTTAGAGTGTGCCTCGACATTCCCCACAAGCTCGCAGCAGCGACACCCACGACCTGAAGGAGGAGATGTGGAGCGAGAGAAGGCACTGGAGATGGCCCTTGGCCAGATCGAGAAGCAATTCGGACAAGGCGCCGTCATGAAGATGGGCGAGAAGGGCGCCATGGCCATTGAGACCATCCCCACCGGGGCGCTCGCCCTCGACTTGGCGCTGGGCGTCGGGGGGCTGCCCCGGGGCCGGGTGGTTGAGATCTACGGCCCCGAGTCGTCGGGCAAGACAACTCTGGCCCTCCACGCTGTGGCCGAGGCCCAGCGCAACGGGGGGATCTGCGCGTTCGTCGACGCCGAGCACGCCCTCGACCCGATCTACGCCAAGGCCATCGGCGTCGATGTGGACGAGCTGTTGATCTCACAGCCCGACACCGGCGAGCAGGCCCTGGAGATCGCCGACATGTTGATCCGGTCGAGCGCGCTCGACGTGATCGTCATCGACTCGGTGGCCGCCCTCACCCCACGGGCCGAGATCGAGGGCGACATGGGCGACACCCATGTGGGCCTCCAAGCCCGGCTCATGTCGCAGGCGCTGCGCAAGCTCACCGCCAACTTGAACAAGTCCAAGACGGTTTGCATCTTCATCAACCAGCTGAGGGAGAAGATCGGCGTGATGTTCGGCTCGCCCGAGACCACTCCGGGCGGACGGGCGCTGAAGTTCTACTCGTCGGTCCGCCTCGACATCCGCCGCATCGAGTCCCTCAAACAGGGGGTGGATGTGATCGGCAACCGCACCCGGGTGAAGGTGGCCAAGAACAAGGTGGCCCCACCGTTCCGGCAGGCCGAGTTCGACATCATGTACTCCAAGGGCATCAGCCGCGAGGGCTCGCTGCTCGACGTGGGGGTTGATCTGGGCTTTGTCGAGAAGTCGGGCGCCTGGTTCACCTACGAGGGAGAGCACCTCGGCCAGGGCCGGGAGAAGGCCAAGGCGTTCTTGGCCGAGCATCCCGAGATCATGGTGGAGATCACGAACCGGGTGTGGAACACCGTCAACCCTCCAGCCGAGGAGGATGCGGTGGAGGCCGAGGAGGCCGCGGCACAAACCGGCTAGTGGGCCAATAGCAGCCGACAGGTAGCCTGACGGGGTGAGCCGCAGCTATTTCATCCGCACCTACGGGTGCCAGATGAACGCGCACGACACCGAGCGCATCGCCGGGCTGCTGGAGGCCGACGGGATGACGTCGGCCGACGCCATGGAGTCGGCCGACGTCATCGTGCTCAACACCTGCTGCATCCGGGAGAACGCCGACAACAAGCTCTACGGCCAGCTCGGCCACCTCAAGGCGCTCAAGCAGGCCCGCCCCGGTATGCAGATCGCGGTGGCCGGCTGTCTGGCTCAGAAAGACCGGGATCTGATCCGGGAGAGAGCCGACCATGTGGACGTGGTGTTCGGCACCCTCAACGTTCATCGGGCTGCGGAACTGATCGGGGCCGCCGCCGACGGGCCCGTCATCGAGATTCTGGAGGAAGCAGTCGAGGACGACCGCGACAGCTTCCCCTCCGCCTTGCCGGTGCGCCGCGACGCCCCCTACGCGGCGTGGATGACCATCCAGGTGGGCTGCGACAACTCGTGCGCTTTCTGCATCGTGCCAGCAGTGCGGGGGGCCGAGATCAGCCGTCCCATGGAACTGCTGGTGGCCGAGGCCGTTGAGCTTGTTGAGGGCGGGGCAACCGAGATCACGCTGCTGGGCCAGAACGTCAACTCCTACGGCCGCGATCTCCAGCGGGGTCGCCGCCAAGCCGGCGAGCGGGTGTCGCTGCGGCCGCTGTTCGCCGATCTGCTCCGGGCTGTGGGAGCGGTGGACGGCATCGAGCGGATCCGGTTCACCAGCCCCCACCCCAAAGACCTGCGTCCCGAGACCATCGAGGCCATGGCCGAGGTTCCCGCGGTGTGCGAGCACCTGCACCTTCCCCTGCAATCGGGCAGCGACCGGGTGCTGGCCGCCATGCACCGGGGCTACACCGCCGAGCGGTACCTGGAGCGGCTGCGGGCCGCCCGGGAGGCGGTAAGCGACCTGGCAGTGTCCACCGACATCATTGTGGGCTTCCCCGGCGAGACCGAGGACGACTTCGAGCAGACTCTGCTGGTGGCCGCCGAGGCCGAGTACGATTCGGCGTTCACCTTCGTGTTCTCGCCCCGGCCGGGCACCGAGGCGGCTGAGATGGCCGACCAGTATTGCGACCCCGACGAGGTTAGGGACCGCTTCGAGCGGCTCCGGGCGGTTGTGGAGCGCTCCAGCCGCCGGGGCAACCAGGCCCGGATCGGTCGCCGCGAGGAGGTCGTGGTGGAAGGCCCGTCCAAGAAAGACCCCGGCCTGTTCACCGGGCGCACCCGCCAGAACCGCCTGGTGCATTTCCCCTCGGCGCAGAAGCTGAAGCCGGGAACCTTTGCCAAAGTAGACGTCACCGAGGCCGGCGCCCACCATTTGAAGGGCGAGATGGCCGAGGTCACCGCGCCGCCCCGGTGGCGCACCCGGATCCCGGTGGCTGCGCTCTGAGCACGCTGGCCATCGTCGGGGTCACGGCCACCGGCAAATCGGCGGTGGCGCTGGCCATTGCCCGACGGCTGGGAAGTGTCGAGATCATCTCGGTGGACTCCATGCAGGTCTACCGGGAAATGGATATCGGCACCGACAAGCCTCCTGCCTCGGTGCGGGATGAGGTGCCCCACCACCTCATCGACGTGGCCGATCCCTCTGAGGACTACTCCCTGACCATGTTCCAAGCTGCCGCCCGCCGGGCCCGGGCCGACATCGCCGCCCGAGGCCTCACCGCGGTGCTGGTGGGGGGCACCGGGCTCTACCACCGGGCGGTGATCGACGACCTGGACATACCCGGCCGCTATCCCGAGACGGTGGCCGCCCTGGATCAGGAGCCCGACACCGAAGCCCTGCACTGCCGCCTGGCCGACCTCGACCCGGTGGCAGCATCCCGCATGGAGCCCACCAACCGCCGACGAATTCTGCGGGCACTGGAGGTAACGGTGGGCAGCGGGCGCCCGTTCTCCTCCCACGGGCCGGGGCTGGGCCAGTACCCGCCCTGCGACATCGCCCAGATAGGACTGTCGTTGTCTCGGGCGGAGGTCGACTGCCGCATCGAGCAGCGCTACCACCAGCAGATGGAAGCCGGATTCCTGGCCGAGGTGGAAGGGCTGGCCGTTCGCCGGCCGCCTCTGTCGCGCACCGCGTCACAGGCGCTGGGCTACAAAGAGCTCTTGGGGCATCTCAACGGCGAGATGTCCCTGGACGAGGCCTTGGCGCTGGCCATCACCCGCACTCGGCGGTTCGCCCGCCGCCAAGAGCGCTGGTTCCGGCGCGACCCCCGCATCGTCTGGCTCAACGCCGACGACGACGTAGAGTCTCTGGTCGATGGGGTGCTTTCCCGCCTCCAAATGCACTTTGCTCAGAGGTGAACGGGCAAATGGTGAGCGGAACAGCGGGGAGAACTTGTCAGACTGGGACGATGGAACTGAGCAAGCACCACGGCTTGGGAAACGATTTTCTGATCGCGTTTGAGGACCTGTTGCCCGAAGACGCCCCAGCCATGGCCGAGGCGCTGTGCCACCGCACCCATGGAATCGGCGCGGACGGCCTGATTTTTGCGCTGCCCGGCAGTGAAGTCGCAGATACCGACGTCACCATGGTGCTGTTCAACGCCGATGGCAGCCGGGCCGAGATGAGCGGCAACGGCATCCGGTGTCTGGCCCAGGCGTTTATCAGGAAGAACGGCCTCCACCGGGAAGATTCCTACAGTCTGGAGATGTGGGTTGGAACCGATAACGGCGTTCGCGAGATGTATATCGAGTCCACCGACGACCCTCATGTGATCAAGGCCAGCGTCGATATGGGGTCGATCGGCCCCGGCGCGGAGTTGGACAGCATCGACTGCCCAAGGGCACTGCGGTTCACCACCGCCGATGTGGGCAATCCCCATCTGGTGGTGTTGGTGGCCGATGTCGATGATGTGGACGTGGCCGTCGACGGAGCTCGCTTGTCGGATGCCGCGGGCCGGGTCAATGTGGAGTTCATCAGTCCGCTTCCCGACCGCATCGGGGTCGAAATGAGGGTGTGGGAGCGCGGGGTGGGTGTGACCAATTCGTGCGGGACCGGCGCATGCGCCGCGGCTCAAGCGGCCCATGATTGGGGCATTGCCGATTCGGTGGTCCTAGTGGATATGCCCGGGGGCAATGTGGTGGTACAGCTTGGAGACCCTGCGGTACTGGTCGGCCCCGCGGTCTATATCGCTACGGTGGGCTATGGCTGAGATCGGCAACCGCCCCCAGAGCACCGCTGGCGGGGATGGTGCGGCAGAGACCCACCGAGGCGGATTCGGCGCCCACGGAGGCGAGTCTGGGGCGTTCATCGAGCGGGCGTTCCGGGAGCGCATCGTGCTGGTGGGGGTGACCCTCGGCGGGGCTGACCCGGCGAAGACCGATGCCGACCTCGACGAGCTGGCCCAGCTCATAGACACCGCGGGCGCCGACGAAGTGGGGCGCATGGTCCAGCGCCGCCGCGCGCCCGATCCGTCCACCTATATCGGCAGGGGCAAGGTCGACGAGATTATGGCGCTGTGCGAGCAGGCCGACGCCGACACCGTGGTGTTCGACGACGAGCTGAGTCCGGCCCAGCAGTTCAACCTGGAGAAGAGCCTCGGCCGCACCGCCATCGACCGCACCGCGGTGATTCTCGACATCTTCGCCCAGAACGCCAGCAGCCAGGAGGGAAAGGCCCAGGTCGAACTGGCCCTGCACCGCTACCGGCTGCCCCGCCTGCGCCGGGGCCGGGGGTTCAGCCAGCAGGCTGGCGGGATCGGCACCAGGGGCCCGGGCGAGACCCAGCTTGAGGTGGACCGTCGGCGCATCCAGCGGCGAATCCACAAGCTGGAGGCCCAGCTCCGCGGCATCGCCAAGAACCGCAGCGTGCAGAGCCGGAGCCGCCGCCGTTCTGCCCAGAGCACGGTGGCCATCGTGGGCTATACCAACGCGGGCAAATCCCGGCTGCTCAACCTGCTCACTGACTCCGAGGTGCTGGTGCAGAATCGGCTGTTCGCCACCCTCGACGCCGCCACCCGCCGACTCGAGTTGCCCGGCGGGGAGCGGGTGCTGGTCACCGACACCGTCGGGTTCATCCAGAAGCTGCCCCACCAGTTGGTGGAGGCGTTCCGCTCGACGCTCGATGTGGTGGTCGAGGCCGACTTGCTGCTGCATGTGGTGGACGCCGTCGGACCCGACCCCGACGTCCACACTGCCGCGGTGCGCCGAGTGCTGCGGGAGATCGGCGCGGGCGCCGTTCCCGAGCTGCTGGTGTTCAACAAGTGCGACCTGTTGGCCGGGCGCGATGTTCCCCTGGGGAGCGACAAGGATGCCATTGCGGTCTCGGCCGCCACCGGCGAGGGCACCGACAAGCTGCTGGCCGCCATGGCCGATGAGCTGCGCTCGAGTGCATCCATCGTCGAGCTGGCCGTGCCGTATGCCCGGGGCGAGGTGCTGGCTGCGGTTCAGCGGGCCGGCCATGTGCTGGCCACCGACACCGACGAGGACGGCTACCGGATCCAGGCCCGCCTCGATGAAGCGTCAGCCGCTCGATTGTCTGAGTGGGTGGTTGAGTAGTGGACGGCTTCGTCCCCCCTCCCTACCCCTACGACCGCCTCGACGAACTGCGGGCGGTGGCCGACCGCTTCGACGGCGGCTGCGTAGACCTGTCGGTGGGTGCGCCGTCTGACCCGTCGCCGGCCGAGGTGGTGGCCGCGCTGTCGGCCTCCGGCGCCGAGCGGGGCTATCCGGCCTCTGTGGGGTCGCCCGCCTACCGGGAAGCCGCGCTGGCATGGCTGGCCCGCCGGTTCGGCATCGACACTTCCGCGTCGGCGGTGGCCGCCTGCGTGGGCACCAAGGAGTTCGTGGCCTCGCTGCCCCATTACCTGAGGTTGCGCGATCCCAGCCGAGACACCGTGCTGTACCCGGCCATCTCCTACCCGACGTATGCCATGGGCGCGGAACTGGCCGGGTGCCGGGCGGTTCCCGTGCCGGTAGATGGCCAGTGGCGCCTCAACCTCGATGCGGTGGACGCCGAAGACGCCGCTCGCGCCCTTTGCCTGTGGGTCAACACGCCGGGCAACCCCGCAGGCGGGCTTGAAGACCTGGCGGCTGTCTCCCAATGGGGGAGGGATCGCCGCGTGCCGGTGTTCAGCGATGAGTGCTACATCGAGTTCACCTGGGGGGCCGAAAGCGGGGCCAGCATCCTGCATCACGGCTCCCAGGGGGTGATGGCGGTGCATTCTTTGTCCAAGCGGTCCAACATGGCCGGGCTTCGGGCTGGCTTCTACGCCGGGGACCCCGATCTGGTGGGCTACCTGTCGGAAGTGCGCAAACACGCCGGCATGATGATCCCCGGCCCCGTGCAAACCGCAGCGATAGCGGCGTTCAGCGACGACGCCCACGCGGAGGCTCAGCGGTTGATCTATGCGACCCGGCTGAACCGCCTGCGGGAGCTCTTCTCGGCCTATGACGCCGAAGTGGCCCTGCCCGGCGGCGGGCTGTATCTGTGGGTGGCTTGTCCCGAGGGCGACGGCTGGGTGCTGGCCCGCCGAGTGGCCGAAGAAATGGGGGCGCTGGCCAGCCCGGGGGAGTTCTACGGTTCATCGGGCCGGGGCCACATCAGGGTGGCCGCGGTGTCCCCCGATGTCCGAATCGACCTGCTTGAACAGCGTATGGCCACCCGGCGCGGCGATACCGTGGGGAAGTGAGCAATAGCATGAGCGATCTGCAAGCCCGGATCGAGGCGCTGTGGGCCGACCGGACACCGATTGCCGAAGGCGACCCCGGGGCCCGCGCCGCGGTGAAAGAGGCCATCGGCCTGCTGGACACCGGAGCGGCACGGGTGGCCGAAGCCGACGGCGACGGCGGGGTCGTGGTACACCAATGGCTCAAGCAGGCCATCTTGTTGCTGTTCTCGATGGCCGAGATGGAGACCATGGAGCTGGGGCCGTTCGAGTTTGCCGACAAGATCCCCCTCAAGACCGACTATCAGGCCGCCGGCGTGCGGGTCGTCCCCGGGGCGTCGGCCCGCTGGGGCTCGTTCTTGGACCGGGGCGTGATCATGATGCCCAGCTACGTGAACATCGGGGCCCGGGTGGGGGCCAACACCATGGTCGACACCTGGGCCACGGTGGGCTCGTGCGCCCAGATCGGCGCCAACGTGCATCTCTCGGGCGGGGTGGGCATCGGCGGCGTGCTGGAGCCCCCCCAGGCCGCACCAGTCATTGTCGGCGACGACTGCCTGGTGGGCAGCCGCTGTATCGTGGCCGAGGGCGCCAAGCTGGGAGACGGGGTGGTGTTGGGGGCGGGGTGCGTGCTCACCGGATCGATTCCGGTGATCGACGCGGCCACTGGCGAGGAGTTGGGCCGCGGCTCGGTTCCTGCTTGGTCGGTAGCGGTGTCCGCCACCCGCCCTCGGGAGTTCGGCGGGGGGACGTTTGGCATGCCCTGCGTGTTGGTGATCAAGCATCTCGAGCCCGGCGAGCGCCACGACAAGGCCCAGCTGAACGATGTGCTGCGAGAGCACGGCGCGGCCACTTAGGCATGGTTTATCCACAGGCTGACCCCATCCGGGGGTCTGCGGCTGCCGGTCCGGCGAGAACCGTTACCGGGGTAGGCCATGAGCACTGATCTGCTGGCCAAGGCGGCCGAGCTGATCGACATCGCCTCGGTGTCCTATCACGAGAGCGATATCGCCGATCTCATCGAGGGGCGGCTGAGGGCCGTGCCCGGACTCACCGTGGACCGCGTGGGCGACAACGTGGTGGCCCGAACCGATCTGGGCCGACCCCTGCGGGTGCTGATCGGCGGCCACAGCGACACCGTGCCCCCCAACGAAAACGCGGTTGCCCGCATCGAGGGCGACGTGTTGTGGGGCCTCGGAGCCGCGGACATGAAATCCGCCTTGGCGGTGATGCTGGAGTTGGCCGCCGCGGGGCCCGATCCGGCGGTGGATGTGACGTGGCTGTTCTACGCCCGCGAGGAAGTCCGCGTCGCCGACAGCGGGCTGCGGGAGCTGTTCGATGTCCGTCCCGACCTGCTGGCCGCCGACGTGGCTCTTCTGGGCGAGCCCACTGGGGGAGCGGTGGAGGCCGGCTGCCAGGGATCGATGCGGGCCGTGGTGACGCTGGCCGGGGCCCGGGCCCACACCGCCCGGCCCTGGATGGGGGTCAACGCCATCCACCGGCTGGGATCGGTGCTCAGGCTGGCCGAGGAGCACGAGCCCCGCACCCCGGTGATCGATGGCTGTCAGTACCGGGAGTCGCTTCAGGCGGTGGCCGTCGAAGGCGGCGTGGCCGGGAATGTGGTGCCCGACCGGGCCGAGGTGACCCTGGGATATCGCTATGCCCCCGACCGCGAACCCGCCGAAGCCGAGGGCATTCTGCGAGAGATGCTGGCGCCCTTGCTGGGCGGTGACGACCGCTTCGAGGTGACCGAGCACGCACCGGCTGCCGCACCGGGTTTGGGCCACCCGGTGCTGCAACGGCTCATCGCCGACAACGACCTGGAAATCAAAGCCAAGCTGGGATGGACCGACGTGGCCTTCTTCGCGGCGCGGGGCATTCCTGCGGCCAACTTTGGGCCCGGAGACTCGACCTTGGCCCATACCGCCGAGGAGCGGGTGGACAGAGCCGCGCTGGAGGCATATCACCGTGCTTTGGAGGCGCTGCTCGCCACCCGGTGAAATACCGGCCTGAAATTTGAAAAAAGCCAGCTAGACAGCCGTATTCTGCCTAACTGTCACCGCGGTCTGGACAATGGTCGCATGGCTTTACCCATGTTTGACCAACCTTTGGCCCGTCCCGCACTGGTACTGGTGGACGATGTCCGCCGCGAGCCGCCGGTTTCCCGGCGATTGCCGGTCCAGGTGTACTGGGTCCGAAGGGCGCTGGCCGTGTCCGTCTTGTTCCTCGTGCTGTGGGCCAGTTCGCTCCTGGCCGCCAAGCTCCACTGGTCGCTGTCCCCGGAGGCGCCGGCCGCGGGGTTGGGTCCACCGGCGCCGGCCTACGTGATCGTGGGCGACACCGCTCTGCCGGTCAGCTCCGACGGCCGCTGATCAGCGGGACGCGGAGGGTCGGTCAATGAGTGAGATAGCGCAAGAACAGGGTGTGGCCCTGGGCCAGCACCCGCACCAGCCGGAGCCGGTCGAGCCGGGGAGGGGCGCCCTGCACCATCCGAGGGGTGTCGCCACCGGCCAGCGTCGGCGAGACCGTCCAGCACAGTTCGTCCAGGAGTCCGGCGGCCAGAAGCTGCCCGTTGAGGCTCGGCCCTCCCTCGGCCAGCACCACTCGGGCACCCGATCGGCCTATCTGCCGCAAGACCTCGGCCAAGTCCACGCGGTCGGCGCCCAGGCGGTGGACTGCGGCCACCGCTTCGGCCTGGGCCAGCCGGCCAGGGGGCGGGTCGGCCACGGTGAACAGCATCGGTGGAGGGTGGTCGTCGAACAGCGGGGCGGCGAAATCCAGGTTAAGCGTGCGGCTCACCACAGCCACGCGCGGTCTTGGAGCTTGGCTCCGGCTCACTCTGCTCCCGGCAACCTCAGGGCGGGTCTTCGGCGGCCCGTAGTTTTCCCGCCGCACAGTCTCTGCGGCCACCAGTATCACGTCGGCCACTGCCCGGAGAGCCGCGAACACCTCGCGATCCTCCGGACTCGACAGACCGCCGGACACGCCGTCGTCCGATGTCGCGCCATCCGCGGAGGTGACCATATTCAGCATCAACCACGGGCGGTCAGGGTGCGGATCGCGGCTGTCAGACGCATACAGAGCGACCGGGTTGACGTCGGAGACAAACCGAGGGAGCAGCTGATCCACCTGCCGCCGACCGTAGCAGGCGGCTCTGTACGGCATGTCACCAGATATTCACCTGAAATCCACAGGGAATCCCTATTCTCCTCCTTACCGTCCACAGGCTTCATGCTCTACGGTGGCCTACTGCTGCGGCGTGGGGGGCCGGAATGGTGGCTGACGCCGACGACCATAGTGGGGTTCAGGCGACTCCTTGAGGGGTTCAGTCCGCTGCATGGGCGGGCTGACGTGCCTCATGATGAGGCTCCTTTGACCTGGCCGCTCACGCCGCAGCCTCAAGCGAGCAAGGATAAAATTAGGGCGGTATGCGCCATAAGAGCTGCATCCGTTGAGGAGTGCTGATGGTTCTGGCATCTGACCGCACCAGAATAGGTCTGAGCCGCTACCACAGCCGCCCCGATGTCCACCCCTATGACGAGGTGGACTGGCACCGCCGCGACGCCCGAATCACCAGCGCAGACGGCAAGGTTGCGTTCGAGCAGACGAATGTGGAGTTCCCGGAGAACTGGTCGGTAAATGCCGGCAACATTGTGGCCCAGAAGTACTTGCGGGGCGGTTTGGGCACCCCGGAGCGGGAGATCTCGCTGCGCCAGGTCATCGACCGGGTGGTGGACACGCTGGTGGCGTGGGGAACCGAGTCGGGGCATCTGGCCGAGCCGGAGGAGGCGGAGGCGTTCGGCGATGAGCTTCGGTGGCTGCTGGTCCGCCAGCGGGCGGCGTTCAACTCGCCGGTGTGGTTCAACCTCGGGGTTCCCGGCGCGGTGCCCCAGTCGTCGGCCTGCTTCATCTTGTCGGTGGACGACACCATGGAGTCGATCCTCGACTGGTACGGGGAGGAGGGCCGCATCTTCAAGGGCGGGTCGGGGGCCGGCGTCAACCTGAGCCGGATCCGGTCTCGGCGGGAGAAGATGAGCGGCGGGGGCGCCCCCAGCGGCCCGGTGAGCTTCATGCGGGGCGCGGATGCCTCGGCCGGCACCATCAAGTCGGGGGGCAAAACCCGGCGGGCGGCCAAGATGGTGGTGCTCGACGCCGACCATCCCGACGTATCCGAGTTCATCTGGTGCAAGGCCGTAGAGGAGCGCAAGGCCCGAGCGCTGCGGGATGCCGGCTTCGACATGGACTTGGACGGCGCCGACGTCCACTCCGTCCAATACCAGAACGCCAACAACTCGGTGCGCCTCAGCGACGCCTTCATGTCGGCGGTGGCCGACAACCGGGAGTGGCAGCTAACCGCCCGTACCACTGGCGAGGTGATTGAGACGGTGTCAGCCCGGTCGCTTCTCTCCCAGATCGCCGAGGCCGCCTGGGAGTGCGCCGATCCCGGAGTGCAGTTCGAGACCACCATCAACCAATGGAACACCGCGGCCGAAACCGGACGCATCACCGCCAGCAACCCCTGTTCGGAATACCTCCACCTGGACAACTCGGCCTGCAACCTGTCCAGTTTGAACCTGCTGGCGTTCGTCGACGACGAAGGGGCGTTCGATGCCGACGGCTTCAGCGCCGCAGTCAGGGTGATGACCGTCGCCCAGGAGATATTGGTCAGCCCGTCGCACTATCCCACCGAGCAGATCGGGGCCACCACCAGGCGGTTCCGACAGCTGGGATTGGGCTACGCCAACCTGGGGGCAATGCTCATGGCCTTAGGCCTGGCCTACGACTCCGACGAGGGCCGGGGGTGGGCTGCTGCGGTCACCGCGCTGATGACCGGGGTGGCCTATGAGACGTCGGGCCGCATGGCCGCTCGCCTCGGACCATTCGAAGGGTTCGCCGAGAACCAGGAGCCCACCCGGCGAGTGCTGCACATGCACCGCGACGCGCTGAGCCGCTTGGAGGGCGAGCCGGTGCCCCCCGGCGTGCTCGATGCCGCCCGAGCCGCATGGGATGCCGCGGTGGAGTGGGGCGACACGGTCGGGGTCCGCAACTCACAGGCCACCGTGCTGGCCCCCACCGGCACCATCTCGTTCATGATGGACTGCGACACCACCGGCATCGAACCCGATTTGGGCCTGGTCAAGACCAAAAAGCTCGTGGGGGGCGGCACCATGCCCATCGTCAACCAGACGTTGGACCGGGCGCTGCACCGGCTGGGCTACAGCCCGGCCCAGGTCGACGACATCGAGGCCCATGTGCATGCCCGGGGCACAGTGGTGGGCGCTCCCCATCTGGCTCCGGCACACCTGCCGGTGTTCGCCTGCTCGATGGGCGACAATGTGATCTCCCCCAGCGGCCACGTGAAGATGATGGCCGCCGTGCAACCCTGGCTCTCAGGGGGCATCAGCAAGACGGTCAACGTTCCCGAGGAAACCACCGCGGCGGAGATCGAGCAGCTCTTCGTCGACGCGTGGCAGATGGGGGTCAAGGCGCTGGCCGTGTACCGGGACAACTGCAAGCTGGGCCAGCCGCTCTCGGTGGCAGACGCTTCGGCCACCGCCGACAATCCAGAATCAGGCCAAGCATCAGCACCGTCGCGGCGCCGTCTGCCCCGGTCCCGCACCAGCCGCACCTTCGAGTTCCGAGTGGCCGACTGCAAGGGATTCGCCACCGTGGGGGAGTACGAGGACGGCAGTCCCGGCGAGATCTTCCTCCGGGTGTCCAAACAGGGCTCCACCCTGGCCGGGGTCATGGACGCGTTCGCCATGGCCGTGAGCCACGGTCTGCAATACGGGGTGCCCCTGCGGGCCTATGTGGACGCCTTCACCGGCATGCGCTTCGAGCCGGCCGGGATGACCGACGACCCCGACATCCGGATCGCCACCAGCCTCATCGACTACCTGTTGCGCCGCCTGGCGGTGGAGTACCTAGAGCCCGAGGAACGCCACGAGCTGGCGATATTCACCACCGACGAGCGCATCCAACCCACCCTGCCCGGAGTAGAGGAGCAGGTTCCGGTAACCGTGCCCGGCGACATCGTGGAACCCGACCCGCCGTCTCCGTTCACCCGCCAGAGCCCCCTGGACGCCCACGCACCCGTCTGCTACGACTGCGGCGTCCTCATGGTCCGGGCCGGAAGCTGCCACGCCTGTCCCGGCTGCGGCACCACCTCCGGCTGCTCCTGAGCTGCTGGGTCTGCTTCTCGCTAACTCACTGCTGACGGCGCTCTGGCATTCTTCGCCAGTGATGAGCCCTCCGACCCCGTTAGCCCCTTGCGAGACGAGCAGCCTCCACCATCAAAGCAGCCATGTCTCTTTGGGCCTGTCCGTAACCCAGAGGGTCGTTATCAGCTTCCATCGCTATTTTGCCCTGGCCACGGCTGCCTAGTGGTGTGTTTTGGGTTTATTCGCGCGTGTCCTGCTGGGCATCGACGCCCCTCGCTGCGTTGCGCCTCCTTGCCGTACACTGGGAGTATGGCTGCGTCGGCGCGCCTTGCGAGGAACGCCGCTGCCGTCGCAATCCACGGCGCTAAACCCAAGACACACCACTAGGCAGGGGAGGAATCCATGAGAGCAGCGCTGTTTTTGGATGGGCACGACGACTTGGCAGTGGACGAGGTGGACGTTGCGGCCCCGATCGGTAGTGAGGTGCTGATTCAGACCGCGGCGTCAGGGCTGTGCCATAGCGACTTGCACTTCATGGAGACCGACGGCTGGGTGGTACCCCGACCGATCGTGCTCGGCCATGAGGCCGCCGGCATCGTTGAGGCCGTTGGTCCCGATGTGCGGGAAGTGCAGCCCGGCGATCATGTCATCTGCTGTCTATCGGTGTTCTGCGGGCGCTGCGGTTTCTGCTTGAGCGGCCAGCCCTACCTGTGCGTGCAGAGCCGGGTCGATTGTGTTCGCTCCGAGGATCAACCCGCCCGGCTCAGTCGTCACGGCCAGGAGGTGTTCCAGTTTGCCAACCTGTCGTCGTTCGCCGAGCAGATGCTGGTACACGAGAACGCGGTGGTGAAGGTCCGCGAGGAAATGCCACTCGACCGGGCCGCGCTCATCGGCTGCGGGGTCACCACCGGCACCGGCGCGGTGTTCCGCACCGCCGGTGTGGAGCCCGGTGCCTCAATCGCGGTCATCGGCTGCGGCGGCGTGGGAATGTCGTCGCTCCAGGCCGCCCGCATCGCGGGCGCGACCACCATCATCGCTGTCGACCTTGAACCCTGGAAGCTGGACGCCGCGCTGCGCTTGGGGGCCACTCACGCGGTCAATCCCGCCGACGGCGACCCCGTGGAACAGGTTATGGAGTTGACCGGCGGTGGGGTGGACTACTCCTTTGAGGCCATCGGCTTGGCCATCACCGCCCAGCAGGCGTTCGGGATGATCCGCCGCGGGGGAACGGCCACCGTGATGGGCATGATCCCGCCGGGATCCAAGGTAGAGATCGAAGGCCAGGAGCTGTTCATGTCCGACAAGCGGCTCCAAGGCTCGCTGATGGGATCCAACGTGTTCCGGGTTGACATGCCCCGACTAGTCGACCTCTACCTCGACGGCCGGCTGCTGCTCGACGAGATGGTCTCGGCCACCATCGGACTTGACGACGTGAACGACGGCTTTGCCGCCATGAAGGCGGGCGACGTGGTGCGCAGCGTCATCGCCTTCGACTGAGCAAGACCGCCCCGCGCCAAGAGACGCTTATGGCCATGGTCCAAGACAACCTGCGCTGGTGGGACCGCGAGGTGGGCTACGAGGTGTACATCCGCTCGTTTGCCGACGGCAACGGCGACGGGGTGGGCGACTTCCCCGGCCTCGCCGAGAAGCTGGACTACCTGGCCTGGCTGGGGGTGGGCATCGTGTGGGTCACCCCCTTCTACCCGTCGCCCATGGCCGATTTCGGCTATGACGTGGCCGACTACACCGGGGTCGACCCCCTGTTCGGCACCCTGGACGACTTCGACACCTGTATCGCCGAGGCCCACCGGCTTGGCCTGCGGGTGCTCATCGACCTGGTGCCCAACCACACCTCCGACCAGCATCAGTGGTTCCAGGCGTCTCGTTCTGATCCCGACAGCCCCATGAGGGGCTACTACCACTGGCGCGACCCCGCGCGGGGAGGCGGGCCGCCCAACAACTGGGTGTCGCACTTCGGCGGGCCGGCCTGGACCTACGACGAAGCTTCCGAGCAGTACTACCTGCACTTGTTCCTGCCCGAGCAGCCCGACCTGAATTGGTCCAACCCCAATGTGATGCGGGAATTCGACGATGTGCTGAGGTTCTGGCTTGAGCGCGGGGCCGACGGGTTCCGCATCGACGTGGCCCATGGCCTGGTCAAGAACATGCTCATGCCTGACAACCCGCAGCGCTATCCGGTCACCCCCGAAATGGGGCCGCGTCAGGTGTTCGACAGCTACGAGCATCGCTATGACTTGGATCAGGCGGGCAACACCGCCATCTACCGCCGGTGGCGGGACATCGTTGAGCCCTATGACGCGCTCCTGCTGGGAGAGGTGTACCTGAGGGACAACAACCCCAGCCGGGCCAGCCGCTATGTGGCCAACCAAGACGGCCTTCACCGGGCCTTCTACTTCTCCCCCATGCACACCCCCTGGGAGCCATCAGCCATGTGGTCCACGTTCGGCGATGCGCTCGCCGCCGCCCCCAGGGACTTCTCCTGGGCGGTCAGCAGCCACGACGATCCCCGGGCACCCACCCGCCTCGGGGGTGGGGAGCTCGGCCAGTCACGGGCTCTGGCCTACTGCGTACTGATGTTCGCCCTGCCCGGCTTGCCATTCCTCTACCAGGGCGACGAGCTGGGCCTCGCCGACGTCGATGTCCCTCTGGACCGGTGCCAGGACCCGGTGGCGGTCCGCAACCGGAACCCCTCCAACGGACGAGACGGCTGCCGGACACCGATGCCGTGGGTGCCGGGGCCGGAGGCTGGCTTCACCGATGGCGCCGAGCCGTGGCTGCCGGTGGGCCGTAACGATAGCGATACGGCCGCAGTCCAGCGCGACGATCCTCAGGCGATCCTCCACAAGTACCGGGAGCTGTTGGCCCTGCGCCGCGAGCTGCACGACCTCCACGCCGGCGGGCTGGAGTGGCTGACCGACCGGACAAGCCCGGTGATCGGCTTTCGCCGGGGCGACACCGTATGTGCCCTCAACGCCGGTGATGTGCCGGTCGACTTCCAACTCCCGCCCGGTCAGTGGCGTCTGGCGTTCTCCTCCCAGCAGCCCCCCGGCGCGGTGGCCGCCTCCGCCGTCAGCCTCGACGCCCCCGAAGGGGTGCTGTTGGCGAGAGTCCCGGACTCTGCCTGACCAGAACGGCGATCAGCTCGTCGATCGACCAGGGGACGTTGGGGTTGGCTTCCCGGCCGGTGTACTCGTTGGCCCGGACTTCGATGAACACGGGAGACATTGCCGTCTTCTTCGGCTAGAGGGTGGTGGCGTAGCCGCCGTCCACCGGGATGACCGCGCCGGTCAGATACGAACCGCCCCGCCCGGATAGGAAGATCGCCGCGCCGGCCATGTCCTCAGGCTGGCCCAGCCGTCCCAGGGCGGTGGCCGCCGCGATCTCGTCGCCGAAATTGTCCAGGGTGTGAGCCATCATCTTGGTGTAGAACGCCCCCGGGGCGATGGCGTTCACCGTGATGTGGCTGGGCCCCAGCTTCTTGGCCAGCACCCGGGTCATGTGGTGGACCGCGGCCTTGCTGGCCGAGTACGAGTAGTTCTCGATGTCGGGGGCTTGGAGGCCCTGAACCGAGCCCAGGTTGATCACCCGGGCGGGATCGTCGGGGGTGGCCGCCGCCTCCAGCAGCGGGAGCAGGGCCACCGTGAGCTGGAACACCCCCTTCACGTTCAGGTTCAGCACCTTGTCCCACGCCGAGTCGGGGAACTCCCGCATCGGCGCCCCCCAGGTGGCCCCGGCGTTGTTCACCAGGATGTCCAGCCGGCCAGTGCGCTCGCCGACCGCTTCTGCCAGGCTCGTGCAGCCCTGTTCGGTGGAGCAGTCGGCGGCGATGGCCTCCACGCGACCGATGGCCGACAGCGCCTCCACCGCCGCGTCGAGCTGCTCTTGGCGGCGAGATGAGATGATCACCCGGGCCCCTGCGCCCAGCAGACCCTCGGCGATCATCGCCCCGATGCCCCGTCCGCCCCCGGTCACCACGGCGGTCTTGCCGTCGAGGCCGAACAGGTTGGCGGGCGTCAGGTCGGTCATCTTCTCACCTCCTCGCCGCGGGTCCGCCCGCTCACATCTTCAGCTCGAACAACAGGTGGCGGCTCAGGTCGCCGAGCTGGTCCACCAGCATGGTCCTCGTGTCGAACCACCATCGGCCGTCGATGCGGTGGAAGGTGTCGTGATAGCGGCCGGTGATAATGGGCTGAAGCGGGAAGTCTTCGAGCTGCTGGAAGACGGTGTAATACGAGCGTGCCGCGGCGGTGCCGGCGTCGTCGTCTGCCTCTATGATGGCGTTGGTGGTGACGTGTTTGGTGCGGGGGGTGCCGCAGGGGTACAGGCGGGTGGAGCCCCGGTACATCCCCAGCACCTCGTTGCGCCCGATCGCGGCTGTTTCCACCGGGGCATCGGGGGAGGCCACGATTCGGCCATGGGCGAAGAGGTCGGCCACCCCCTCCAGATTCCCGGCGTCGATCCGCTCGGCATAGGTGTACATGAGGTGTTCAATCTGGCGTGCGCTGTCGATCATGGGCTGCAATCTAATCCGATTGCTCGCGGCCTGGGATGAGTGATCGGCGTCGGCGCGTGGCAGCATGAGGAGGTGATGCCAGCAGCGATTCCCAGTCCGGGCTCAAGCAGCCTGGATATCGGCTCTTTGGAACTGCGGGCCTATGGCCTGATGATCGCCCTCGGCGTGCTCGCCGCCGCTTGGCTGTTCCACCGGCGGTTCACCCAGCGGGGCCATTCCCCCGACCTTGCCAGTTCGATCGCCGTGTGGGCGGTGATCGCGGGTCTTGTCGGCGCCCGGATCTACCACGTCATCACCGACTGGAAGGACTATCGGGGGAAGTGGGGCGAGGTCTGGCAGATCTGGGAGGGAGGTCTGGGCATTACCGGCGGGGTGATCGCCGCCGCGGCCGTCATATGGGTGTACGCCCGCCAAAAGGGCATCCCCATGTCCGAGATCGCCGACTCGGCGGCCCCCGCCCTCCCGTTGGGCCAGGCCATCGGGCGGTGGGGGAATTGGTTCAACCAGGAGCTATTCGGTCGACCCACCGACTTGCCTTGGGCACTGGAGATCGACCCCATCCCTGCTGCGAATGCTGGCTATCCAAACGACGACACCTTCCATCCCGCGTTCCTCTATGAGTGCATCTGGAACCTGGCTTTGGCCGGGGCCTTGCTGTGGGCCGCCAAGCGCTTCACGCTGAAGCCGGGCCGCCTGTTCGGGCTGTATGTGCTGGGCTATTCGCTTGGACGGCTGTGGATCGAGTTCATCAGGGTCGATTACGCCAGCGAGCTGGCCGGGGTGAGGGTGAACATCTGGGTGATGCTGGCCCTGATCCTCGGCTCGGTGGCCTATCTGCTCTGGGGTCGGGGCGGCGATGACCGAGGCCAGGAGGATGAGGATGCGGTCCCCGAATGGCCCGAAGACCAAGAGGCCGGTGATTCGGCCCCCCAAGGGCTCGAAGAGTCCGATGCTGAAAACATCTCTTTGGAGACCTGAACCAGGTATCATTGGTTACCGGGCTGACGAACCTTTCGCTTCCTTCCGCAGCCCGAATCACAAATGACAGAAGAATTCCGCGCTCTGGGCGTGGCCAGCGATCTGGTGGCAACGCTCAAAGAACGGGGCATCCAAACCCCGTTTCCCATACAAACCCTCACCATCCCCGATGCCCTCGCCGGGCGAGACGTGTGCGGCAAGGCAAAGACCGGGTCGGGCAAGACCCTGGCCTTCGGCCTGCCCCTGGTGGAGAACCTCTCCCATGCCGACTCCCACTGGGTGCGGAGCCTGATATTGGTTCCCACCCGGGAACTGGCCTTGCAGGTGGCCGAGGAGCTGCGCCCGCTGGCCCGGTGCCGAGGGCTCGACTTGGCCCCTGTGTACGGCGGGGCGCCCATGGATGTACAGGTCGACAAGATCAAGTCCGGGCTGGACATAATCGTGGCCACCCCCGGACGGCTCATCGACCTGATCGACCGCAAAGCGGTGTCGGTGGCCAGGCTGGAGATCGTGGTGGTGGACGAAGCCGACCGCATGGCCGACATGGGGTTCCTGCCCCAAGTGGAGTGGATTCTGCGCCATGTGGAGGCACGCCACCAGACCATGCTGTTCTCCGCCACCCTCGACGGGGTAGTGGACACCCTGGTGCGCCGCTACCAGGCTGATCCGGTTCGCCACGAGGTCCAGTCTCGGCAGGTGACCGTGGACGAGATGCAGCACCGGTTCGTGGCCGTCCATGAGATGGACAAGGTCAAGGTGGCCGCGGCCATCATCCGGGCCTCCAAGCGCACGCTGGTGTTCTCGGCCACCCGCCACGGATGCGACCGGCTGAGCCGCAAGCTCAAGGCGGAGAACGTGCGGGCCGAGCCCATACACGGCGACCTCCGCCAGAAGGCCCGAGAGCGCTCGCTGGCCCGGTTCGCATCCGGCGAGATCCAGGCGCTGGTGGCCACCGATGTGGCCGCCCGGGGCCTGCACATCAACGATGTGGACGTGGTGATCCACTACGACCCGCCGCCCGACCACAAGACCTACCTGCACCGCTCAGGGCGCACCGCCCGAGCCGGGGAGACGGGCATGGCCGTCACGCTGTCGCTGTGGAACGAGGAGCTGGAGGTCAAGCGGCTCCAGCGCCGCCTGTCGCTGGACGTGCCCATCGTGGAGATGTTCTCCAACGACGACCGGCTCGATGCGCTCGACCGGTGGGATCCGGTGGTCGAGCCCGTCTGAGGCCTCGAACCGAAAAAGGTTGAGTCTGAGAACCGAGCCCCACTACCCTAGTGGGGTACATCGAGAGCGGCTCGCCGCCCGAGTCAGAGTGCTCGGACGGAGGGTCCAGCAACCTGGGAGGGACACCCAAGGTGCTCGCCCGCTTCGGCGGGGGATGTGGCCTCTGGCTCGGACAGAGGCAACCAAGTGTCCGTGCCATGCCGCTGTGCCAGCGGTGGCCCTCCCCTAGACAGACGAAGGGAGGACCATGCGAACAGGTAAGGACCGCAATCGTGAGCAGGGACCTCCCGCCGCGCCAGTCGATGACCAGCGCCCGCCGGTCCACCCTCGGGGCTACAGCGCCGATTTGCCGGTGACCGGCGCGTGGCGGCCTGGTGATCCCCCCGGCAAACGCCAGTTCTTCACCCTCGACCGCCCCCACTCCTTCGAGTTGGAGGGCGGCGGGGCGCTGCGGGAGGTGACCCTGGCCTATGAGACCTGGGGGCAGTTGGCTTCCGACGGCTCCAACGCCGTGCTGATCTGCCACGCCCTCACCGGCGACTCCCATGTGGCCGGCGATGCCGGCCACGGCCACCCCACCCCCGGGTGGTGGGGAGAGATGGTGGGCCCCGGCAAGGTTCTAGACACCAACGAGCTATACGTGGTGTGCGCCAACGTGCTGGGCGGCTGTCAGGGCACCACCGGCCCGGCTTCGCCCAATCCCGACACCGGCACCGCCTACGGCTCATCGTTCCCCACGGTGACGGTGCGCGACATCGTGCGCACCCAGCGCCGGTTGGCCGATCACCTCGGCGTCCGGCGATGGCTCACCGTGGTGGGAGGCTCGATGGGCGCCATGCAGGCCCTGGAGTGGGGGGTGATGTTCCCCGATCGGGTGAGCTCGGTGTGCTCGCTGGCCGGCTGCATGGCGGCCAGCGCCCAGCAGATCGGCTGGTCGGCGGTCGGACGCACAGCCTTGGCCCTGGATCCCAACTGGCAGGGGGGCGACTACTACGACAACCCGCCCGGCCAAGGCCCCCATGCTGGCTTGGCCATTGCCCGGTCGCTGGCCCAGATCACCTACCGGTCCGACGAGGTGTTTGAAGACCGCTTCGGGCGGGAGCTGTTCGACATCCACTCGGTGTACGGCTTGTGGGACAGGTTCCAGGTGGAGTCGTACCTCGACTACCACGGGGAGAAGCTGGTCAAGCGGTTCGACGCCAACACCTACCTGGTGCTCAACCGGGTGATGGACTTGCACGACATCGGCCGGGACCGGGGAGGCATCGCTAAGGCCGTCTCCCGAATCACCTCGCCGGTGCTGTCGCTGAGCATCACCAGCGACACCCTGTACCCTCCCCGCCAGCAAGTGGAGCTCCACGACGCGGTGGTGGCCTCCGGCGGGAGGTGCGTTTACACCGTGGTGGACAGCCCGCACGGCCACGACGGGTTCCTGCTCGAAGTAGACGCGGTGGGGCAGGCCGTCAAGGACTTCTTGGAGAAGGTGGGCGGCGGTGTCAGCTGAGGCCGGTTGGGAGGACCGAGGCCGAGAGAAGGTGGTCGCCCCCGATCCTGCGGGATTCGCCCACCCCGACACCCTGGCCGTTTTGGCCGGCAGGCGAACGGGAGGGGCCGAGCTGGCCCCGTCGCTTCACCCCACCACCACGTTCCGCATCCCGTCGCTCGATGTCGGCCAGCGCATGGCGCTCGACCCCGCCGAGAGCCATTACTACACCCGCAACGGCAATCCCACCGTGGCCGCCTTCGAGGAGGCCATGGCCGAGCTGGAGGGGGCGGAAGCCTCCCGGGCCTTCGCGTCGGGCATGGGCGCGGTGAGCTGCGTGATCCTGGGCCTGTGCTCGGCTGGCGATCACATCGTGGCCCAGCGCCAGCTCTACTCCGGCACCCAGTTCCTGCTCCAGGCGGTGTGCCCCCGCTTCGGGATCGAAGTGACCTTTGTGGACGGCACCGAACCGGGGGCCTTCCAAGCCGCGGTGCGGCCGGGCCAGACCATGCTGGTGTTCGCCGAGACCCCGGCCAATCCCCGCTTGGACTTGGTGGATTTGGCAGAGCTGGGCGCCATCCAAGGCCCGTTCACCGCGGTGGACGCCACCTTTGCTCCGCCGAGCATCACTCGACCGCTGGACTACGGTGTGGACCTGAGCGTGCACTCGGCCACCAAAGGCCTCGGCGGCCACAACGACGCCACCCTGGGAGTGGTGTCGGGCAGCGCCGATCTGATTGCCTCGCTGTGGGGGTTCGCCATCTTGCAGGGGGCCAACGCCGCCCCCTTCGACGCCATGAACGGCTTGCGGGGACTGCGCACCTTGGGAGTTCGCCTGGAGCGCCAGAGCGCCACCGCTCAGAGGCTGGCCGAGGCCCTGTCGGGCCATCCCGGGGTGGAGTCGGTGCGCTATCCCGGTCTGGCTTCCCACCCCCAGCACGATCTGGCCCGGCGCCAGATGAGGATGTTCGGCGGACTGCTGGCCTTCGATCTCGCTGGAGGACACGAGGCGGGGGAGCGGTTCGTGGAAGCGGTGAAGCTGGTCCAGATTGCCACGTCGCTGGGCGGGCCGGAGACGCTGGTCACCCATTCGGCGTCCACCACCCATGCCGGGCTGACCCCTGAGGAGCTGGCGGCCGCCGGCATCGGGCCGGGCACCATCCGAGTGTCGGTCGGTTTGGAGCACGGCGACGACGTGGTGGCTGATTTGCTCCACGCGGCCGACAAGGCCACCGCCGAGTCGGTCTGAGGCCGCGAAGGGCCGGGTTCGCTGCCTGAGATCATCGAGGTCGAGTATTACCGCCGGGCTGCCGCCAACACGGTGGGCCGCACGGTTGCCACGGTGCATGCTCCCGACGATTGGTTCATCAAGGGAGGCGCAGATGCCGTTGCGCTGAGCCTGGCGTTGGAGGGCCAAACGGTGGTGGCGGTACGCCGGACGGGAAAGCTCCTGATGATGGACTTCGAAGATTCCGATGGTTCGGCCCGCGCCGTGCTGGGCCTGCGGTTCGGAATGACCGGGAGGCTGGTGGTGGACGACCGCCCGGTGATTGAGAAACTCGAGTACTCCAGTGCCCGGGTTCTCCCCGAGTGGCGCCGATTCGAACTGGGCTTTCACGACGAGGGCACCCTGGTCATTGTCGATCCCCGGCGCCTAGGCGGGGTAGAGCTCAATCCCGATGACTCCCGCCTCGGCCCCGATGCCTTAAATCTCGCCACCGAGCAGCTAGCCGCCGCCCTGGAGGGGAGCCGCACCGCGCTGAAGGCCCGACTGCTCGACCAGCACCGGGTGGCCGGCTTGGGCAACCTGCTGGTGGACGAGATCCTGTGGCGAACGGGGCTCAACCCGGCTCGGGAAGCGGGATCACTGGGCGAGTCCGAAATCAAGCGGCTGGCTGAGAGCATCAGATTAACGGTGGCCGAGCTGGCCGAGCGGGGAGGGTCGCACACCGGCGATCTCCATCACGCCAGAGTCCGGGGTGGCTCATGTCCCCGCGACGGGGGATTCTTGGATCGGCAGACAATCGGCGGGCGCACCACCTATTCCTGTCCCCAACACCAGAAGTGAACGATCTCGCTGAGCCGAGATGCCGCGCGAGACTGGGTACCGTGCGTGCGAAGTGGCTGCTGGTTGGGGCGCTGTTCCTGTTCACTCTGGGGGGAATGGCCGCGCTGGGCTCGACAGCCGGAGCCATGGCGTCGTCCGACCCGATCGCCCAGGCCGAACAGCCCGACGCCGGGTCCGTGCCATCGCCATCCGATTCCGACGATGAAATCCGGCTGGTAATGGCCTTGCTGATCGCGGTGGCGGTGATCGCCCTGTTGGGCACTTTCGTCTACTGGGTGCGCTCCGGCGACAGTCCGCGGCGGGGTCATAGAGATTCGTCGGACAGCCCCGAGGCAGACGATACGCTCGGGTGATGGCCGACGAACTGGACGTGGATGCGATGATCAGCCGGTTCCGGGAGCGGGCCGAGGCCGTGAGGAATCGCACGCTGCCGCCGGTGGGTGGCGAGGAACGAACCCTGTTCATCCGACGGGCCCAGGAAGACTTCCAGGACTTCGCCATCATCGGCGACGCCACCGGTGCCATTGAGGACGGATTCTTGGTATTGCGGGTGGACCTGCGCCCGCCCGCCGATTCCTGAACGGCAGCCGTGGGGACTGACGCCATGACTCCAAGCTCGAGGCTCAGTGCCGCGTTGGAGGCTGTCGACGCAGCCAACGCCGACGATCCCCACACCATCGTGGTGGGCGGCGCGGTCCGGCCTAAGGAGCAGGCCCATGCCGAGATGATGACCGAGTGGGTGCAGCGCCTCGACCCCGATGCCGATGATGCCCAGCAGGTGGCGGCCCGGGCCCATCACCTGCGGCGCTGGGCGCTTCCCCGCACCGACTATCCCGAGGGCCGGGCCGGCTACTTGCGGTGGCGGGCCGCACAAGGCAAGCGCCACGCCGCCGAGGTGGCCGAAATCGTCATCGCGGCCGGCTATGACGATGACTTTGCCGCCGACGTGTCGGCCATCGTCACCAAGAAGGGACTGGGCACCGACCCCCGAGTGCAGACCCACGAGGACGCCCTGTGTCTCGTCTTTCTGGAAACCCAGTTCGATGAGCTGGCCGACAAGCTGGGCGACGACCACATGACCGAAGTGCTGGCCAAGACCCTGGCAAAG
Source organism: bacterium (assembly GCA_028819295.1). GTDB lineage: Bacteria > Actinomycetota > Acidimicrobiia > Acidimicrobiales > Bin134 > Poriferisocius. The sequence goes on from JAPPMA010000077.1 coordinate 36,686, forward strand.
ATGAGCCCCGCCGCTCGCCGCGTCGCCCAGGACTTGGAGTTGGGCCCGCGTGCCGCAGCCCTGCTGGAGGCGGCTGGCAGCTGATCTATTGCTGTGAGCATCCCAACGGCGGCTTGCTATGCTGGGCCGTCCTGCGGATGTAGCTCAGTTGGGAGAGCGACACCTTGCCAAGGTGTAGGTCGCCGGTTCGAGCCCGGTCATCCGCTCCCGGTTGGTGATTGTCTCGATACGTTTGTGCTGTTCAGCGTGTCGCGAACTCGTAGGCCTCCGGCGGCGTGGCCGACGGGTCTTTGTACAGCGTGATCCGGCAGGGTCCAGGGTCCATTCCCGCCGGGCACTGGATCACCGGCCACGGCACCCCGGAGCGCTCCATCGGAACCCAGAAGTGCATCACCGACACATGGGTCCGGTAGATGGGCGCCGGCCCCTTGCCGAAGGTGAGGGGGTGGTCTTCGGCCACCACGGCCAAGTCCAGCGTGTCGCCGTAGCAGCCGTCGGACACCTGGCGGCCGCAGGTGCCGCACAGATGGACGGTGATCACGAAGGCGTCGTCGGTCTCATCCACGGTGATGTCGGCGAAGTTCCCCTTCTGCATGGCGGCCCACTGGCGCACCCGCACCTCGGCGGGGCGGGCCACATCGTGGGGCATCCATCCCAACAGCGTCTGCTCGCCGGCGAAGCGGATGCTCTCCTCCAGCACGTCGGGCCCCCAGGCCCGGTAAACCTGCGACAGCACCGACGCCACCCGGTCGCGCTCCACATCGTGGATCCGGCGATAGCTGGCCTCGAGGGCGTCAAAGGCGGCCAAGGCAGCCTCGTAGTCGCCTGCTTCGATGAGGTCCGCGATGCGGTCGGCCCGGTCGGCCCGGTGGCGGCCGGTGACGTCTTCGTCGGTCAGTCCGTGCAGCAGTGCCGAGCGGTAGGCGTCGTCGGATGAGCCAATCATTGCCAATCCGTCGGCCCCGTAGCGGTCGGCCACAAAGCTCCGGGTTTGGGCGATCCACGCTCCGAACCCGTCGATGAAGTTCCGGTAGGCCCGGTCGATGCGCCGGAACACGTCGACCGCACTGTCGGGATCGTTGGCCAGGGCTTCGACGAGCTCAGCCCGGGGCGGCTGGCTGAGCTTGGCCAGTTCGTCCAGGCTTAGCAGCCTCTTGGCGGACTCAGCCATCGGCAGCCAGCAGGGGCATGACCCGGTTCTTGGTCAGGTCCAGGCTCTCCCAGCCGATGGCCGGGTCGATGCCGCCCACCAGCGGGTGCAGCATGGCGCTGCCCTTGTCTCGCTCCAACTGAGCGCACTCCTCGGGGGTGACCCAGATGGTGCGGCCCTCGTGCTCGAACGGCTCGCCCCTCCAGCACCGCAGGATCAGCTCAATTGCCTCCTCGGTGTCTCGGCCCCGGCGAGTGCGGTCTTTGTCGAACATGTCGAACTCGAATTCCCGGTACCCCACCCCCATGGTCACCGACAGGCGGCCAGGGGCCATCAGGTCGATGGTGGCGATGTCCTCGGCGATGCGGATGGGGTCGTGGAACGGCAGCAACAGCGCCGAGATGGCCACCATGATGTTGTCGGTGCGGGCCAGAGCCGCGCTGGCCAGCACCAGCGGGGAGCACATGAACCCGTCGTCGGCCCCGTGGTGCTCCGAAACGATGACGGTGGCGATGCCGTTGTCGTCGCACCACGACACCATGTCCAGGTGCTCGCGGTGCAACTGGGCGTGGGTGACATCGGCGAACGGGGGGACTCGCAGCTCGAATCGGCAGGTGAACATGGCGCAGACCCTAGTAGTCAAGCAAGGTTTACTGAGTCTGGAAGACCTCTAGGCGACCACTGTCAATGAGTCGCCCTGTTGCATCGATCACGGCCTTGGCAGTTTTGAGGGCCTGTTGGGCATCTTCCTCGTCAACTTCGGGGGAGTCTTCGTCTGGGTACTCGGCCCGGTGGCGACGTCGACGCAGAGCATTCAGACGACCGAATACCTCCATCCCGCCTCGATCGTTGAATTGGGCTCGCACGGCATCAATGACCGCGATATGACCCCCTCGAGTGGTGGCGCGCAGCCCTTGTACTGCGAGCAGTGCGGCAGCGGCCTTGCGAGCTGCGTCGTATGCAAGCTGGAGCGCTCCTGTTGGGTCATCTCCGACGCCAGTTGAGGCGAAGTCAACGTGGGCGATGGCGTCGGCCAAGAGTCGGCCAGCTACGTCGGCCGAAGGTGCTACTTGTTCGAGCTCGCCGCCCGTGATCAACCGTTCGATCTCGGCACGTCCTCGTTCCCAGCTCACGGGGAACTACCTCTACTGGCTTCAAGTACGCGGAGTTCTATTCCAAGTTCCTGTTCATCGTCTACGAGGACGACGACCAGCGGCCGCGACTTGACCTCCTGGATGAAGCTCCCGCGCTCTGTTCTCCACTGGGAATGTGTGCGAACGGTGGCTTGAACCGGCATACCGATTCGGTCCTCGACTCGTGCGGCGGCGCCGTCTACAAGATCGCGGTCGGCGTCTCCGATTACCAGCACGTCGATGTCATTCGGAGATCTACCTTCTTCGCCTAGGTATCGAGCGGCCCAAGAACCGATCAACAGCACCGCGTCAGCATCTTCGAGGTTGGCGAATTCCTCGGCAACCACCATGGGCGGGCCATAGGTGGCGAGAATGATCCGGCGCACTGCGTCGTAGAGAGGATGGTCGACCCTGGCGCGCACCTGCCGTATGGGACCGATCTTCTCGGTGGTGAGAATTCCGGCTCCCTCGGCTCGAAGGACCTCCCGCAACACGGTGGGCATGCTCGTGTCCGTTGAGTCAACCAGGTCGGACAAACTGTGGCTCCTGTCGGGGTCGATGAGCACGCGCGCCAGAATCCGGCCTTGGGCATCTGAGCGAAGGATGGGCGCGAGCGGGGGCGCAGGAACTTTCATAAACCGTATAGAACTATACGCTTTATGAAAGTGGTTGCCAACTGGACCGGTTCAGCGGAGGCTGCGGCGGTAGGCGGACCACTGGTCGGGGCGCCAGCAATCCTGGTCCTCGCCCCAGCCGGTGCCGCCGTCGAAGTCCCAGGCGGTGGTGCTCACCCAGGTGAGCATCTTGGGATAGGGGTTGAAGATGATGCGGCTCACCGGGGTGCCGGTGGCCCGCAGCTCCCGGCCTAATTCGTCCACCGCCTTGATCTCGAACGCAGTGGCGTAGCCGTGGACGGGGTCGCGCTCCACCCGGCGCTCGCCGCTTTTGATGTCGGCCCTCACGCCGTCGCGCAGGTAGTAGCCCGCGTTGATGGGGTCGCTGTCGGGCTTGGGCAGCGAGTAGCACAGAAAGGCGCTCTGCGATGAAGTGGTGGCGAAGGTGTAGCCGATGCGGAAGCCCTGGAGGTCGGAGCGGGGCCCCCATGATCGGTCCCGCATGGCGCAGCAGTCCACGTCGATGTCTTCGCCGTGGAGGCGGATGCGCCCGGTGACCCGGCCGGGCTGGTCGATGTGGCTGGCGATGGTGAACGGGGGCTCGCCCCGGGTGAACACATGCGGCGGGGTGAGGGCGTCGAAGCGCAGCTCGGCCTCGAACATGTCGCCGTAGGGGTAGCGGTAGCCCAGCTCGTAGCTGGTGAGCGGCTCGATCACCTTCACCCGCATCCCGGTGGGCAGGGTGGCGTCTCGCAGGTCGAGGCCCTCGGGCAGCGGGATGCTGTGGTTGTAGTCGAAGAAGGGCACCTCCCACGGCAGATAGGCGGTGTCGTCCCACACCAGGGTGCCGCCCCCGGCGATGCCCAGATTGGGGCGGATCCAGGTGTAGAGGTAGCCCATCAGGTTGCGCTCGGGAACGCAGAAGGCGTACCAGCAGGTCTCGGTCTCCCACGGGTGATCCGACGGGGGATGGAAGTTGTCGTCGTCCGGTCCGACCAGGGCGTCTTCAGCTGCTCCCACGGGGTTGCTCCTCTATTCCTATGAGTATTTGCCCTAAATTTGCTATCGGAGCAGGGCAATGAAGCCCGCCTGCTCGAAGTCCCGGTCGTAGGCAAGAGCCTCAGTGATGTTTCGCTCTTCCATCACGAGGAAGCTCACGCAGTCCGTGAGACTCCACCGCTGGTCGGATCTGGCGACGTAGCGTTCGACAGCGGCCCGGAACTGCCTGTCCGTCTGCGGGACGATCTCGACGTCCGGGTCTTGTTCCATTTCCCGAATCATCTGCACTGCGAACCGTCGGCGAAACTCGCCCGTAGCAGCTAGGGCGTTGAGCGTCTCTGTCAGCACCATCTGTGTCGTAACCACTGCGACGTGCCCCAGATGGTCAGCCAAAATCGCCGCCCGCTCGTGCAGCGCATCCCGAGGCCTCCAGAGTGCGATCCAGTAACCCGCGTCTGCGAAGACAGCGGTCACGCATCTTCACCTTTGGGATAGCCGTAGAGATAATGCTTCTTGTTCTTGGCGAGGTCGGCAGGGAGGCCGTCCGTCGCGTCCGAGGGCATAGACTTGTGAAGTTCTTTGACCCGCCTTGCAATTGCGGCCAGTCCTCCACTCGCGGCGTTAACGTCGTTGATCGAGAGTGTGACCTCCTTGCCCTCTTCGATGTCGAGGGGCTCCGTTGGAGTTAGCACGCCGTTGGCGTAAGTGGCCTTCACGGTCGTGGTCATAGCTGGTCCTCCTGGCGAGCGTCTGCTCTCTAGCCTAGTGGTGTGTCTTGGGTTTATTCGCGCGTGTCCTGCTAGGCATCGACGCCCCTCGCGGCGTTGCTCCTCCTTGCCGTACGCTCCGGGTATGGCTGCGTCGGTGCGCCTTGCAAGGACGCCGCTGCCGTCGCAATCCACGGCGCTAAACCCAAGACACACCACTAGCTAGCCGTCTCTTCGATCAAGGACCGTGCGTCTCGTCCCGCTCCAGCAACACCCCTTGCGGAGGCTCCTCGACCTGGATCATCGGGCCGCGTGCTCGGCGAAGCGAGCGGGAATCCACTCGGCGAGCGTAGCGGCGATCTCATCGGCCACCGAGGCCAGCCCGTGGTCGGCCTCGGGATACACCACAAGCTCCCCGCCCCCGGCCAGGGCTCGCACCGCCTCGCTGGCCTGCACCGGCAGGATCTGATCCTGCCCACCGTGCATCAGCAGCAGGGGAGTGCCCCGCAGCGCCGCCGCGTTCTCGCACCCCGCCGACTGCGTGGCCAAACCCACCACCCCCGCCGTGTGATCCCCCAGGGCGATCCCCGCCTGCACCGCCACCGCGCCCCCGAACGAGTGCCCCATGAAGATGAACCGCCGCCCCTCCTCCCGGGCCGCCAAGTCAGCCGCGGCAGCCGCATCCAGCAAACACCGCTCGATGATCCCCGGCCGCCGGTAATGCACCCGAATGACCGCGATGCCCTCTTCGGCCAAGTTCTCGCCCAGCCGCAGATACAGCGCCCGCGCCGGCCCCAACAGCCCCCCAATGGCCCCGCCCAGGGTGACCACCACATCAGTCGCATCCCGGGGCCCATGCCACAGCAGCGTCAAGAGCCCATCAGGGCAATACACCTCCAAGTGCCGCAGCCCCGGACTCGCCTCGGCCTCCACGATCCCCATCACGTCGAGCAATTCCAACGGAGAGCGGACGCCGCCATCTGTCATGGCCGACACCCTAAACCCCATGTGGAATGGTCAGCCCGATCCCATACACTGTCAGCGCTGGCCGCTCCGGCGGCCACACCTGCGCCGGTGCCCGAGCGGACTAAGGGAGTGGCCTGCAAAGCCATGATTCACGGGTTCAAATCCCGTCCGGCGCTCCATGCGTCTGTATGCCTATGTCGTCACCCATGACACAGGTTTCGCCCCCAATCCCTTCCACGGATATTGCACCCTCGCCACCTGCAAACCCGGGATTCGCGAGCGTGCGGAAGTAGGCGACTGGGTTCTCGGAGTCGGGTCCACGCAGAACACTCAAGCTGGCAAGCTCATCTACGCCATGCGAGTCGAACAGTCGATGACATTTGACGACTACTGGACCGACCGACGCTTCCAGCTAAAGAAGCCAAGCCCAAACGGCGATGAAGAGTCACGATGCGGCGACAACATCTACCATCGCCACCCCGATTCCGGAGAGTGGGTCCAAGCACCTGGCTACCACAGTCTCGCCAACGGCTGCCCAAACCCGAGACTTGTCGACATCGACACAAAGTCACCCAGAGTTCTCATTTCAGAGCACTTCGTCTACTACGGAAAGAGTGCCACCAACATCCCCAGCCACATCATGTTCTACGACGAAAAAGACCGCTTCACAGGCTTCCGCAACTACCGATGCAACTTCCCCCCAGCGCTGGAGCGCTACATCGTCGAATGGCTCCAGGACTTAACCCAATCTCCAGGCAGATACGACACCCCCACCCACTGGAACTCCACCAACAATCGTTCCTGCTAGCTCCTCTCACCCCAGCTTCACCGAATCAGCAGACACCGGTTGCCGACAGGATCGCGCGCACTCCTCGCACCAGTCGGACCACCCGCCACGCTCGGACAGCTCAGCGGCTGGCTGTAGGCGACCGCAGCGGTCGCAGCGGAATCGGATTAGCCTGCGCCACGCCGTGTGGATCACCACTGCGGCGACGAAACACAGCACCGGCAAGATGTAGAGCCAGACCATGCCGCACCGTAACACCACCGGCTGGCACCGACGCGGCAGCATCACCAGCCCGACTGTCCTCCTTCCAATCTGTCTCAATGGTGTTCCCATTCGCTATGCGATGCGGCCTGTTGCCGAATGGCGAGGTTGGTCAACCCAGCCGGGCTAAGGAGGGTCCAGCGCCCGGTTACTCTCCCCACGCCCAAATGGTGTTCCCCACCGGGAGAGGAGCAAATGATGTCCGACAGAAACTCGAATTCAGGTGCAGCGCCACTCGTCGTGGACCTGCTTCGAGACCGATGCAACTTGCAATATGACTCCCTGAAGTCATGGAAACAGAACTCCAGGCTCATCCTCGGCGCGGTCGTATCGCTTGGCGCTCTTTTGGCTGTGGCGGATTTGAGTTCAGGCGAGGAGCTAGTTGGCGATCTCCTGTCTCTCGGGTTGCTATTGGTCGTCACCGTGGCAATCGCAGAACTCTTCGCCAACCGATGGAACTCTGGCCCCGACGAGGGCACCCTCGCGAGGCTCGTCACAGACGATCCCAATGCCAGGGATGCGGAGATCGAACTGGCGACGAATTTGGCCAAGCAAATTCAAGAGAACGAGAGGGTCCTGGAGCGGGTTAAGGTCACCGTGGCCATTGAGTTGGCCGTGGCTACGGGTGGCGTCCTCTGGCTGGTGATCCAATTTCTCTAACTGGCAGAACAGTCTGAGCGCCGGGTGTCGTGCGGCAACTTGGCGTGCGGGATGCCTGGCAAGCATTTCACCTGTCGGCTGCGTTTCCATGCTTAGGTGGAGTCCCCCCCCTCCCCCCCCCCTCTTGGGTGAGTCCTCGAAAATCGGTTGGGTAGGCTCAGGCCAGAGCAGGTGGCTAGGACCCCGCGCTGGGTGTTTCGCTATCGTGGGTGCCGGCGATTGCTTCCCGTGTGATTGCGTTGCAAAGAACAGCGAATCTGGGGTCTGCGCTCTTTTTGCTGTCCAGGCCGCTCAGATGGTCCTCGGGGATTGTGTGACCGGCTGCGAGGATCGCAAATGCCTTGCCTACTGCGATGATGTCCGCAAGGCTGTCTTCTCCCTCTCCGCGAACCCTCTCTTCGCCCTTCTCGTATAGGGCGATGCCTCCTTCGAGGTCGCCTCTCACGGCTTTGATGAGTCCTGCGGTGGTCAGTGCGAGATCGCATTCCGACAGATCGGGAAGCACTCGTTCAGCCTCGTCGGGATCGCCGCCCATTGCGAGGGCGAATGCGACATTGTTGCGGAGCACGTCGTCGCCGATGCCGCGCTTGATCCCGGCCAGCCCGATGCGTGCTGCCTTTTGGTAGTTCCCCTTGTGCATGGACATCAGATAGGTGGCAGCGATGTGGGCGTCCGTGGAGAACGGTTCTTCTTCGACCCTTTCGACAGCGGCTCTCAGACTGCGGTCAAACTCGAAACGCAGAAATGCGACTTCTTGCTCGACGGCCAGCAGCGCTGAACGATCGAAGCGCTCGATAAGTTCGCTGTAGGCGGATTCCAGCGCTGGAAGGTCAGCCGTTGTCTGCGCAGTATTAGCGAGCAAGCGGGCGATCATCTCGCTTCGGTAGTCACACCGTTTGAGCGCCTCCAACGCGCGACCGAACACCTCCTTGCGGGGCTTTGCCGGAGGATTCAATAGGTCGATATAGAGCCGGAGTTCCTCCTTCTGGGCGGGTGCAGCCTCTTGAATATCCCTTGACGTGTCCGCTCGTCGCAGGCGCTTCAACGCACCTTTGGCATCTCCTGAGATGTGCAGGGCCGCTGCTGCGGCAAGCACCAGTTGGATGTCGCCGGGGTGATGGGCAGCGAGGCGGTCGATAGCCGATACCGCTTCGCTGGTTTCCCCTTGGGAGAGCAGGAAGGCAGCCAAATTGAGACCCGCTGTGCGGTCTGCCGGTGCGAGAGCTGCGGCTGCGGACGTAGCCCGGATCGCCTTCCGTGCGGAGCCTGCCATCGCGTATGCGTAGCCGAGGTTGCAAAGGGTTGAGGGGGAGTCGGGAACGCTCCTCAGAGCTGAGCGCAATTCGCGAATCGCGTCATGGCACCGGCCCACTTGCGCCAGCACCGCCCCTTTGAGCGCCGCCCCTGTCTCACTCTCATTGCCTTCAAGAAGCTCTAGCGCTCTGTCCAAGCGCCCTTGGTGCGCTGCGAACCTAGCCGCGAGCACGGCTGCAGAGCGTTTGGCTCCGCTCCCTACAGAGGGTGTTTCCATCACCCTTAGGAGTCCTTGATCTGCAAGGGCAACCTCTCCTAAACCCGCGGCAACCTGCGACGCAGCTATAAGGGCTGGGGCGTCGATGGTCTCATTCTCCAACACCTGCTTTGCCGCATCCCACGCGCTAACACGGTTTCCGAAGCTCACCTCACTGACAGCGAGCCTGGCCAGTGCAGTAGGCGAACTTGGAAACTTGTCTGCAAGGGCACGTGCCTGCAAGAGGTCTCCATCGATTTGGTCGGAATAAGGGTTGGGCAGGAGTGCTGTTTCTGGGGACTGCAATTGCTGGTCCTCGCTTAGCGGCACGACGATGCGGGCAGCCGCGGGGTTTGGCGGGGCAAGGATTCTGTCTTCCCGGATGGTCATAGTCATATGTTCACTCTCCTCCTTTCATACGCTGTTCGGTCAAGGGTCTTGATGATGATGTCCACGCGGCGAAACACCCATTGCAGGCCCCACATTGGGCTGTTCTGCTCTGCTCGACGGCGGCGCTCTCGGAATGCGGGAACTGGGCTGCACATCTGGCGTACCAGGCCCACAACGTGTTGTCGTATTTGCGGAGGCACCTCATCCTCCAGCTCTCCCAAGGCCGACTCGTATCTTTCCCTCATGTAACGTGCCGCAGCGCGGAAACTGGCTTCTCGATCTTCTTTTTCCATAGCAGCTGTGGCTTCGAGGTGGAATTGCCAATCCGGAAGCGTCACCGCTGTGATTCCCAGACCGGTGGCGATTTCGTACAGGACCGAGCCGAGAAGGTAGATGTCTGACCGCCTTAGAGCTGCTAGGTCGTTTCCGCTGGCCAGGTTCCAGAGTAACTCCGGCGGCGCGTAACTGTGGTCGCCTCGTCCTGACGTATACCCAGACGGAGAGAACCGCGGGCTTCGGTCCAGGTTTCGGCTCCGCCCCAAATCGGAGATTTTCGCTGTGGCGACAGGCTCTTTCGCGTTGGTCAATGTCACGTCAGATGCCGGCAGAACACCAGAGCCAGACATCAGGGTCAAGATGGTTTTTTTCGCGTCGAACAGAAGCACGTTTGATGATTTGATGTCCCTGTGCATGATCCGCCTCCCGTGCATTTGATGGATACCTGACACGACATCGCGGAAGAGCAGCATCTTGGTGCGCCAGCTGAGTTCATGCCGATATGGCAGAAGTTCGTCAAGGGACCCGTTACCCAACTCCAGCACATGAAAGCGCACACGCATCCTCGTAGGCGAGCCTCCAATGTCAATGAACAGATCCGATTGTCCCGATTCGATCAGCGAGACGACATTGCGGGCCTTTTCTGACTTCTCCAGGAGCATCCCCTCTTCGTCGAACTCCATCACTGCGCCAGGGTCGCTGGTAGCGCTCGGAGCGAGCATCTTCACTGCGGCCAGCGTTCCGGTCTGCTGATCGCTGGCTTTAAACACATGGGAGAAGTAGCCGTCGCCGATATGGCCTGCGAGCCGGTAGCGCCCGCTGAGGGTCTGGCCGATGCAGGCATCAGCGAAGCTGGCCATATCTGGCCCGGATTTCAACGAGAAGCTCGGGGTGTTGCAGGAGGATTTCTGCAATGTCCGAAGGGATGTCGCCAGCGGCCAACGCAACGTGTTCGCCGTCAAGCGCATAATGGCTTACCGCACGACCGCGCAGTTCGGTAGATGGTTGTCGTTCACCTGTCTCCACTCGGGAAAGGTACGACGCGTCCACGCCGAGGTCTTTGGCAGCGCTCCTCAAGGACTGGCCCTTGGCCTGCCTGGCATTGCGAAGCATGTCGGCTATTCGTCTGCCTGCCATGCCTCCACCATACAGTGGTGTTGCCAATGTTGGCAACACTATTTTGGGCTTGCGGGCAGTAACCGTTGTTTGGCACCCATATGAAGTGTTGCACAGGGGTGCGTATTTGTTGAGCCTTCGCGGAAACGTGGGGTGGGGTGGGGGTCCGTTGGCCGGGGTCGGGGCTCTGCTGGGATCGGTGATGTCATTGTCGCCTGTCGAGGAGGGCCCCGATGGGTTCAGATGTTGTGCGGGTGCGGTTGTGTTTGCGCCTGATAAGGGTGCTCGGGGTTGTGTCTGAGCTTCCCCCCCTTTTCGTGGGGAGGTTGGTTGTGAGGATTGGCGGTGTGGGTCGTCTCGTGTTCTACGGGTGGGACCATTCCGATTGCGGAGTGGAGGCGGTGGTGGTTGTACCAGCCGCAGGCCCGCAGCGTGATTTCTTGGCGGGCTTGGGCTTTGGTGGCCCGGGCCCGGCGGTCGATGGGCTCGTGCTGGAGTGCGGGGGAAGAACGACTCGGCCGGGGCGTTGTCCGGGGCGTTGCCGGTCCTTCCGGAGGGTCGGGCGATGCCGAGCCGCCGGCAGGCGGCGGCGAAGGCCCCTGCGGTGTATTGCGGCCCCTTGTCGGAGTGGAAGGCCACGCCGTCGATGTTCCCGCCCCGTGTGGCCGCCGCGGTGTCGGTCGCGGCCTTGGCCGGCTCCGCGGTCGGATAGCGGTTCGAGGCGGCGAACCCGGCCATGCGCCGCGAGCGCAGGTCCAGCACCGTCGCCGAAAACACCGGGCCCTCGGCGGCCTTGACCTCTTCGAAGTCGCCGCACTGCTTCTGGTTGATCCCCGAAGCGCTGAAGTCCCGCCGCAATAGGCCTGTCGGGGCCGCACCGCCGGGGTTCCGGCCGGTCAGGCCCTTCTTCTTTTTGGGGCGGGCGCACAGCCCCTGGCGGGCCATCGGCGCCTCCACCGTCTTCTTCGACACCGACACGCCGTCTCGGCGCAGCTGGGCCCGCACCCCGGGCGACCCGCAGGCCCCCTGGGAGCGGTCGAACGCCTTTTTGACCTGGGCATCGGCCGCCCGACGGCGGACCTGCATCGGCGCCGGCGGCCGGTCGAGGTGCTTGCAGAACGTCGAGGGAGCAACATCCAGCGCCCGGCAAGACACCGCGTGAGGCACTCCGCGGTCGGCCCTCTGGGATGCGATGAACCCTGCGGCCACCGCGTCGCCCCGCTCACCCAACCGACCACGGATCGCTTGAGGACATCGCGCTCCATCCCCCGGCTCGGCCACCCTCATGCGGAGCCGGGCCAGCTCGGCCCGCTCGCCTGCCGACAGCCCGCCGGCCCGCCCGGCCCGGTCCCGGCGCACCCAGTTCCCCAGCGTGCCCTCACACACACCGAGCCCCCGGGCCACATGGGCCACCGCCCGGCCGGCCTCCTCGACGATCCGAACAGCCCCATCTCGGAACTCCCGGCCGAAATTTCTTCGCAGTCCGGACATAACTCCCCCTCATAGAGCATGCCTCCACGAAAAGAGGGGAACCTCACCGGCCCTCAAACGGGCGAACAGAGGGAACCAACAACCTCCTCCAAGTCCTCAGACGAACAGCCCACGGCTTCACCAACCCCCACAACTTCCAAGCCCGCGGCCTGCTGATAACCTGACCCCCACACCGGAGACAGCAACCCGAACCCCACAAAAACGCGCAGGGCCACCAAACTCTCCACGATTAGGGGGGAAGCTCACCGGGGGTGTCAATGGAGATTTCAGCACAAAAACGCGCAGGGCCACCAAACTCTCCACGATTAGGGGGGGGAAGCTCACCGGGGGTGTCAATGGAGATTTCAGCACAAAAACGCGCAGGGCCACCAAACTCTCCACGATTAGGGGGGGGGGAAGCTCACCGGGGGTGTCAATGGAGATTTCAGCCATTTTGAGCCAGATCGAGCAAGGGCAGTTTGCGCTGCCGGAGTTCCAGCGGGGTTATGTGTGGAGCCGGGAGCAGGTGAGGGGCCTTTTCTCATCGCTATACCGCCGCTACCCGGTGGGCGGCTTCTTGGTGTGGACGACCCAGCCCAACCGGGATGCAGTGCGGGGCGGGGCGGCGCAGCCGGGTGCGCCGGTCACGCTGTTGTTGGACGGCCAGCAGCGGGCCACTTCGTTGTACGGGGTGATACGGGGCCGCCCACCGAAATTCTTCCAAGGCGACGAGAGGGCGTTCAAAAACCTGTATTTCGACGTGGACAAAGAGGTATTCGAGTTCTACGGGCCGGTCAAGATGCGCGACAACCCGCATTGGATCTCGGTGACCGACCTGTTCCGCCACGGCCCTCGCGGCATGGTCGCCCAACTCAGAAAGTGCACCGAGGATACCGAGGCGCTGCTCGACTACCAGCAGCGGCTGACCGACCTCTACACCATTGGCAGCATCGATCTGCACATCGCCCACATCCCCGGCCATGACCGGCCAATCGACGAGGTGGTCGACATCTTCAACCGTGTCAACTCCGGTGGCACCAAACTGTCGTCCGCAGACTTGGCGCTCGCCAAACTCTGTGGTGAGGCGCCCCAGTCCCGACAGGAGCTGCGCCGGCTTCTCGCGGGCTGGGAGCAGAGCGGCTATTGCTTCAAGCTGGAATGGCTGTTGCGCGGAGTCACCGCTGTGGCGACCGGGCAGGCCTCTTTCGGCGCGCTGCGGGATGTCTCGGTCTCTGACTTCTCGACTGCGCTGAAGAAGACGGCGCAGAGCATCGATTTCGCATTGAATCTGCTGGCGACCGGCCTGGGCATCGACCACGACCGGGTTCTCGCCGGGAAATACGCGTTCACCTCCCTGGCGCGGCTCGTGTCCAACAGCGGCGGGACTGTCAATGACCTCGCCGACCAGCACAAGATCCTGTACTGGTATGTCCACAGCTTCTTGTGGGGCCGCTACAGCGGGTCGGCGGAGACGAACCTGCGACGCGATCTCGTCGCCTTAGAAGACGGGGGCGTTGAAGGGCTGATCGCCGAGTTGGAGAGGTGGCGGGGAGGCCTTGAGTTGAAGGCCGATGATTTCGACTGGTGGAGCGTCGGCGCCCGCTTCTACCCGCTGCTGTACATAATGACCCGCCTCAGCCGGGCTAGGGACTTGGTTAACGGCCTCCCCCTGTCGCTCAGCATGCACGGCCATCTGAACCAGTTGCACAAGCACCACATTTTCCCCCGGAATCGCCTCTACCGAGAAGAAATGAGCCAGGCGCAGGTCAACGCCCTGGCCAATTTCTGCTTCCTTACAGCCGGGTCGAACTGGGCGATCAGCGACGACGACCCGGCCTCCTACCTGCACGAGATAGAGCAGCGGAATCCTGGCGTGCTCGCATCCCAATGGGTACCCCTTGACGAAGCCCTCTGGCAGATTGACCGCTACCCGGAGTTCCTCGCTGCCCGCCGATCCCTGCTCGCTGAAGCCGCGAACAGCATCCTCGCCGCCCTCCGGGAAGGTCGACACCCCGCGCCACCTCCGCAAACCGAACTCCCAACACAAGCTCACGCCGCTGCACAAGTCGGCGCGGCCCGTCCGGCGTGGGACGAAGAGGACGACGGGGACATTCTTGCCTTGCGCCAGCTGGCCGCCGATCTGAGAATCGCCGCGCCGGAAACGCACTGCGAGATTGCCGACGCCGACACCGGCGAGCCTTTGGCCATGGCTGACATTGCCTGGCCTCAAGGCATCCAACCGGGCCTGACTGAGCCTGTCGCGCTTTTGTTTGACCCGGATGCTGAGACCGAAGAACGGCTCGGCGAGCTCGGCTACCGCTTCTTCACCACCCCCCGGAGACTGATCTGGCATCTGGAACAACTCCTCGGAATAGATATTGACGGAGACCAGATCATCGGCGAGGCAGAACCTTTGCAATCCAGCTGAGGGCCTACGGATCAAGCGCGGCTCGAGACCAGCAGCCGCACTCATCCCTGTAACGGTCTAGCCGGTAGGTGACCACCTCTGGGACGGGCACCCGGGAAGGTTTCAGGTCTGAAGCCAGGTCTAATGCGGGCGGGCTGTGGGTCAGGTGACAATCAAAGCCACTATCGCTTTTTGCCGTCCATGACGCCTGTTCATCGCTTGTCTAGGCGGAACGAGCTACTTCAAGCTGTAGTACGAAGGATCGACGCAGCGGGCTTTCTCCCAGATGCACAGGTCCAGAGCTCCGGGCTGCACGTTGCCGTGTTCCGCGTACTGTAGGAACGCTTTTTCGTATCTGGTGTAGTGGCGTTGGGGGCTCCACTCGGGTCTGAATATGCCAGCCCTTGTCAGCGCTCGCACCGGCCAGATTCCGACAAGGGCCACTTTGGCGCTGCCGGTCAGGTTGCGGACGATCCAGGCCGCTTTCTGAGGGCCGACCCCGTGCAGCCCCTTCAAGTAGTCCTTCAGTTCGAGTGGGTCTTCGGGCGGGGGTTCTGAGCGGAGCCGGGCCAACGACTCGGCGATGTGCTCCGACCGCTGCTTCGGGAATCTGTAGCTCCCCAGACCGCCGGGCAGAGGCTCCGCCAGCCGCTCCTCGATTTTCCCTGCTGTCGCTTCAGGGTTCTCGGCGAGAAGGTCGAGTACAACTTGGCGGGCTGCTCGCGCTGACTCTGCCCGTATCCCGGAACCCCCGAGCAGGCAGAACACGACCACCGACTCGATATCAGCGTCGGATGCCGTTGCTGCGAGACGTTTCTCGTAGCACTCAATGGCGGTTCGATTGACCCAAAACGCTGGAGTGCCGAAAACCTCGTGGCTGCCCCACGCGACATCCCACGACTGATCCCTCACTGTGAAGCTGATCCGGTCGTGGCTGCTACGCCCGCAGTGGGGATCCCGCTCTGATTCCAACGATGCTTCCCGTGCCACGGTCGAGAGCCTACATCGCTTCAAATGGCGCCGATGATCCAGTCAGGTCCCGAATCTTGGCGGGGTCACCGGAAACCAGCTCGCGCGAACCCTGGAGGAGCTTCACCCCGCCAACAAGGCGCGTTCAATTCACGTAGGCACAACTTGGATGGGCGGCAGGGTTATGCGGCCATCCTTAGAAGTCGGTCGCCGGTTTTGGCGTCGACGTAGGTGAAGCTTTGTGGAGGTCGGAAGCCTCTTGGATTCGCCCCGGAGGTCTTGGAGGGGCACGATCCTGTCTAGGGGCTGCTGATGCGCCAGAGTCAGCGCGGTGCCGGCGCCCAGCCCCTCGAAGTAGCGCTTGAACTCTTTGTGGGACAACTCAGATCTTGAGCCGTACTCGTGCCACAAGGCTGTGAGGTTGGCCGATCTGACGTCTGTGATGATGCATGTGCCAAGTAACGCCCGCACCGGTGTCGACGCATACAACAGCGCACGCGTCGGGACTTCGATCTTTGGTGTCGTGCGGCGCAGCTCGACAGTCTTTGTCCCGGCGAGGATGGCCTCAGCGAATCTCGGCTTGAGCGACAGGACGATCATCCGGCTCTGATCGAGCGCTGCAATCTCTTCAGCCATTTCGTTTCATCTCCATCTTCGTAAGGCGCCTGGGCCAACTACTTCATTACCTCGTCGTCAGAATCACCAGCTTGCGGGTTTGGTGATCCTGACGACGGGGTTGATTGGGATTGCTGGGGCGCGCGTCAAGCTGCGAGGTGAAGTAGCACACACGGTGGATGTCGTCTTTGGGAAAGAGGGTCACACCCAGTTTTCCAAGGTCAAGCCATCGGAACTGGGTGTCCTTCAAGGCGCGGTAGTAGAGATTGAAGCCGTCGATGTAGAGGTTTGTCTTCAATCGCCGCTCCCAAAAAATGACAGAGACCGCCGTCAGACGGCGGTCTCGACCCTACCGGCGAAGCGATAGGGGTGGTACAAGAAACCTACCACGAGGCAGGTGGGCCATCAACGGTCATTGGGCCAGGCGTTGTGCCGTTCGTTGGGCTGCTTGGCGGAGATCCTCTGGGCCGTTGCCCTGGGCGAGCCACTCAGCGGGGGATAGGCCGTCGAGGTCTTCGTGCTGTGCTGTTGAGGCCCAAGATGCGATAAGGAACGGGTCGGCTCCTTCGCCAAGGGAGTCTCGGAACGCGCCGATGATGTGGCGGACTTCGGGTCGGATCTCCTTTTTTTCAATATCGAGTTGCCAAGTCGGATACCAAGTGGTGCCTCGTCCGGGGAGGCCCAGCAAAGACCCAGAGGCTTGTCGTTTCGACAGAGCCTGGCGGGTGACGCCGAGAAGCTCCGCAGCTTCAGACGTGTCAATGCGGTCGCCGACTAACCGCGACCACCGGGCGCTGGCGATGGCATCTTCGGCTGCCCTTGTGCCGAGCTCCCGGGCTTCGTCAGCGCCCATCTCGTCGATTTCACGTCGAGCGGGGGACAGACGCTCCAGAAACGCGTCGACGAGCAGGGCAACGCGCTCGTTGACAGAGCCTTCGTTGGATTGCAACTGGTCGCCTCGATAGACAGCCCATCCCTCGTCTTGGGGGCGGGAGTTTATGCAGTTCACCAAGATGTCGATGACGAAGGGGCCGGGGTCAGACGAGTCCAGATCCTGCATATCTGAAGTAGGGGTGATCTTGGTGTCGGGCGACTCGGCCATACAGCAACCCTGGCCGTCAACCCGTCAACTCTCCATCCAAAGGTGGGTGGGCACTGCCTCGCCGTACTACCTCCGGCCCTCCGACGCATCCGGCCGGCCGCCGTTGAACCAGGGTGATCCGTGGATCTGGTGCCATCTTCTTGGGCTGGCCAAGGCCCTTTCCACCTTCTTGCGCTCCTTCTTCCGCTGCTTGCGGCGGCTGCCGCTGTTGCCCAACTTGAAGGCGGTGGCTCTGCGAATGACGTTGAGCCATCTGGGCTTGCCCTGGTTGTCGATTGCCTGGAGGGTGTAGTAGCCGTCGGTGGCCATCTCTGAGGTGGCGGCAGTCGGGACCCCCACGAACCGGCCTGGCAGCAGCCTCGTGAGGTTCACCCTCCGCCTTTCAAAGCCCGACCAGCTCATATGGTCGTCCGAATAGACGGTGATCTCCCGTCTGCCTCGCCAGAGCTTGCGGTATTCGCCAGTCACCACACACAGCACGTATTCGTCGAGCACGTCGAGGGCGTCTTGCGACCCGGAGTCGCACGCGTCGCAGGCGCAGTCTGGAATCACTTCCAAGACGGCGGCGGGGTCGCCAGCGCCAATTGCGACGCCTGGCCATTCAACTTCTTCGAAGCCGGTCATTGCCACAACGAGTGGGGTTGCGCCCGGCGCCCGCGGCACCGCCCGGATCGTGCGGGCCGCTGGGATTCTTGGCGGCTCCTGCCAGACCACTTCCGCTTCTAGCTCTATCTCGGCCAGGCCCGCGTCGGTCAGCGCCTTGAACCATGCTTCGGCCCGGACCGCCAAGATTTCCCACCTTTGCGGGTTCGTAACCCGTGAGTACTCCTCTTCCAGAGGCATTCGATCAGGGTGAGGGTCCGGCCACCCGGGCAGCCCGCGTCCCGCCTCGACGAACGCAGCATCCACCGCGGCCACCAGCTCTTCTACGGAACCCACCCCACCATGATGACCCAGCCCACATCAACGCACGCGGCGATTTCATGCGTGTGCCGCCTCCAAGAAGAGACAGAGACCGCCGTTAGACGGCGGTCTCGACCCTACCGGCGAAGCGATAGGGGTGGTACAAGGAATTTACAACGAGGCAGGTAGACCATCAATGGTCACAGATGCTGAATGCCTCAATTTTCGGTGTGGAAGCTTGAATTCGGTCGGATTGGGCATGCGGAGGCCACACCTGCGCCGGTGCCCGAGCGGACTAAGGGAGTGGCCTGCAAAGCCATGATTCACGGGTTCAAATCCCGTCCGGCGCTCCCTAGGCAGCAAAGACATTGTCCTTTGCTAGCTTCGAAGCCCATCAGGGGAACGTTTCGTTCTGCTCAACGGGCTTTGGCTGCATCGTTACTAGTGCTGGTGGGCACCATAGTCCTGGCAGTCTCCTGGCCCGAGTCAGTGGCGGCTCACACCGAGTTGGAATCTTCCCAGCCCTCTGACGGGGACCTCGTCAGCCAATCGATCTCGCAGATTTCGCTCACTTTTTCCCGACCGGTTGAGCCGGTCTCCAACGGGATGACCGCCTTCGATGAACGGGGTGTCGAACATGAACCCGTTGCTGTCGACTCGGTCGACGGGAAAACCTGGACGATGAGCTACGAAGCGCCGCTTCCTGACGGCAGGTACGAGGTTTACTGGCGAGTAGCATCCGCCGACGGCCACTTCATCGAAGGGGCGTTCGCGTTCACTGTCGCTGTTCAAGAACCCGAGCCGACTGTCTCGCCGTCGCCAAGCCTCCAAGAAACACAAGACGGGAAGATTTCAGAGTCCCTCGTCAATCCTGATGAGCCAGGTGTATCTGCTTCACCTCGCGTCACGCCGACGCACGCTGCCCCCGAAATGGAGAATCCCCCCACCCAGCCAACAACACCACCAGCCGCCTCGACACCAAGTGTCACCTCAGGCAACGACGGTACGCGCCCAGCGTCGTCACCTACTGCGGCTCCCGCCGAGACCGCTGTGGAAGGGCGCACCCCTCCCTCGTCGTTTTCCTCCGTACAGCGTCATAACTCGGCGGTCACGGGATCTCAGCGCATCGCTGAAGCGACCCGAATCCTGATCTTCCTGGCCACCATGGGCATCGTGGGCGGGTTGGCATTCATGGCCTTTGTCGTTCGCGACGAGCCCCTTGACTCAGACCGCGCTCGTAAATGGGTGGGCGCCGGCGGAATAGTGCTAACCGCAAGCGCGGCTTTGGCATCTCTGAATCGAGCGGTCGTGATCGAACGCGAATGGTCGGCGTTCTGGTCTCCTGACGCAATCGCCGACGCTGTTTCGACTCACTTCGGTGTGGCGGCAGGACTGCGTCTCGCAGGCGGAATCGCCTTGGTCGTCACCCTGCTCCGCGCCGCCGCAAGCCCACCGAGGCAGTGGACTGTTGCGACCGCGCTGACGGGCGGCGCGCTAGTCATCGCTTCGTTTGCTTTCGACGGACACACAGTTACCGAAGGACCCAGGTGGCTACATTCCGTTGCCAGCGTGAGCCATGTGAGCGCCGCAGCGGTTTGGAGCGGCGGCGTCGTTTTGATGGTCGACCTCCTCTGGCGTCGACGCCGCCGCGGCGCAGACGTGTACCGGCCATTGATGCGATTCTCACGGATGGCGGCTACTTCGCTCGTTCTGGCCGGCGCAACGGGCACGGCTATGGCGATTATCGTTCTCGACCGCTTCGCCGATCTCTGGTCAACTCCGTGGGGCCGACTTCTGCTGGCCAAGATTGCCCTTGTCGCAGTGGCCGCGGCCATCGGCGGTCATAACCGCTGGGTGCTCATCCCCGCCATCAAGGAAAACGGGCAGGCCGCCATTCACCGACGCCTGCGTCTAGCTGCTGTGACAGAGGCGGTTGCCTTGCTGGGCGTCGCCGTTGTCGCTGCGTTCTTGGTGGCAGCAGCAGCGGCATAGCGTGAATCCACTTCCACGCCTACACGCAACCCAGGGACCACCATTCTCTACTGCTCT
Organism: bacterium; assembly: GCA_028819295.1. Classification (GTDB taxonomy): domain Bacteria; phylum Actinomycetota; class Acidimicrobiia; order Acidimicrobiales; family Bin134; genus Poriferisocius. Next base: position 56,770 of record JAPPMA010000077.1, read on the forward strand.
GCTGGGTGATTTTGCCGTCTAGAAGAGCGGCCGGACGAGATCGGCCACTCTTTGACCTGCTCCCGGAGCGGTCTGCACCCCGGTGCCGCCAAGACCGGCGCACCAAATGAAGGTTGGGTCGTCCTCGTGGGGTCGGATTACCGGGCGACGATCAGAGGTGAAGACGCGAAGGCCCGCCCAAGCCCGGCGCACACTTCTGATCTGAAGCGTGGTGTGAGCGTTGATCCGGTCGATGGCGTAGGCCACGTCCAGCTCTTCGGCGCGAGGGTCTCCCGGAGCAATCGGGGTCTCATCGGCGGGGGAGCAGAGCACAAGGCCACCGGCTTCGGGCTTGAAGTAGAAGGAGCTGTCCGCGGCCACCACCATGGAGAAGTCTCGATTGCCGACCGAAATCGGCGACACGAATGCGGTGCGCTTCAGTGCTCGGAAGCCGATTGGCGCCAGGCCTGATCGTTCGGCCAACTCGTCGGCCCACGCGCCCGCCGCATTGACGAGCACCCGTGCCCTAATTCCCAAACCGCCCTCCACCAGCCAGTGCCAATTTTGGCGGCGAAGGCTGGCAGCCTCTGAGGCGAGGTGTACTTCAGCCCCGTGTTGGGTGGCGCCGCGTACCAGGGCGCGCAAAAGACCGTCGACGTCGATGTCGCACACTCCGGTTTGCCAAGCAACGGCGGCAATTGCCTCCGGTCGCAGCACCGGACACATCCCCAGCGCCACGTCAAAGTCAATTGGCGCAGCGCCGGGGAGGTCTCGGTTCGCCCCCTTGGGATCGCGGGGATAGATCCAGAGCAGCTCTCGGGGGGTCAGGAGCGGATATTCGGCCATCCCTTCGGCGGAGGATGCAAGAAATGGCCTCCCGTTCTCAGTCAGCTCGTCGTTTTCCTGCCCTCCATAGCCAGGAACCAGCGTGGCTGCCGAGCGACTCGTGCTATGAGTGCCCAACTCGGCTTCCCGCTCCACCAGCACAGTGTCGAGCCCTTCTCGAGCCAGGTGATAAGCACACGACGCGCCGGCGATACCGCCACCGATGACGGCGACATCTACCGCTCGATTCCGCTGCTGTGACCTCATTCGTCCTATTGCGGTCGGCGCTGGGACCAAGAGTCGATGGCCACTGCCCCCAGTATCACGCCTCCCTGGATGACCCGCTGCCAGATCGGATCGACTTGGTGCAGGTTGAAGCCGTTCACCATCAGGGCAATGAAGAAAGCCCCCGCAACGGTGCGCCATACCGCGCCCTCTCCCCCTGAGATCGACGTTCCTCCGACAACCACCGCAGCGATGACTCCGAAAACGAAGCTGAAGTCATCCGAGGGCAGAGCGGAAAGCGACCGAGATGACGACACCACCCCGGCCAGCCCGGCCGCGGCCCCCGCCAACCCGAACGCGATCGTCTTCACACGAGCAACGGGAATACCGGCCAAACGGGCTGCTTCGGCATTTCCCCCGGTGGCATAGACGTGGCGACCGAAACGAGTGCGGCTCAACAACACCCAGGCCACTGCGACCACCCCGAAGGCTATCCAGGTTGCCGTGGTCAGGTTCCAGAAGCGGGTTCGAGCAATTGCCGGGTAGGCGTCGGTTGAAGCCCGCAAGACGCTTCGATCACTGATCAAGAATCCGGCGCCGAAGACCATGAACGAAGTGGCCAGGGTGGCGATGAAGGAATTGACCTTCAACCTGGTCACAATCAGTCCATTGGCCATACCGACCCCTAGTCCGACGGCCACCCCGACAAGCACGGCCAGGGGGGCGTTGCCAGTGGCGTTCTCAACTTGGAGGGCGAACAGCGGCGCCACGACGAACACCGAGGCCACCGATAGGTCGAATCCGCCGGCTATCATCGCGATGGTGGCGAACGAGGCTGCTATGAGCAGTGCTGACTGCTGGTCCAAGACATTGCGGAAGTTGGCCTGGCTGAGGAAGCTGTCGGTCGTCGCGGCAAGGAAGGCAAACAGGGCAACCGTGACGATTGCGATGCCGTAACGGCGCAGAACATGCACGAATCGGGTCACCAGATCAGTCCTGCTGCGAGCCCGATGCCGATGGGGAGTTGCCATGGTGTTCCGTATCGAATGCGGCATTGAGGATGTTGGCTTCAGTCAGTTCCTCTCCCGCGAATTCGGCCACGATCTGGCCGGAGCGCATGACCAGCACGCGATGACTCATCTCCACGAGATCCTCCAGCTCCGACGACACCAACAACACGGCACAACCTGATTGGGCAAGCTGGCCGATTACGTCGTATATCGCTCGCTTCGATCCGACATCCACCCCCCTGGTTGGCTCATCGGCGATGAAGAGCCGGGGCTGGCCCAGCATGGCCCGGGCAAAGAGAACCTTCTGCTGATTGCCCCCGGAAAGAGTGCCCACTGGCTCCGACAAGCCCTCGGCCCTCACACCGGCCTCTTGGATCGCTTGGCCGGCCGCGGCTTCCTCCTGTTTGACCCGAATCCCAAACCGTCCCATGAATCGCCGAAGATGGGGCAGCGTGGTGTTGTCCCTCACCGAGAGACCCACCACCAAACCCTGATCCCGGCGGGATTCGGGAATCAACGAGATCCCCTTGGACAGCCCATCCTCCACAGTTCCCGACAGACGGCTGCCCGAGATTTCAACGGTACCGGTACTGGCGCGGGTGGCTCCGTACACCGCATGGGCCACCTCGCTGCGGCCAGCCCCGACAAGCCCGCCCAGTCCTAAGATCTCTCCCTTCTTGATGCTGAAGGAAACGTCGGAGAACTCGCCGATCCGACCGAGGCCGTTCACGCGTACTACGACGGGGGCATCTTGTGGCGGGGTAGGGGGCTTGGGGGGATATGCGTCTCCGATGGAACGGCCAGTCATTCCTTCTACCAGCGACTCGTAGGTCTCGTCTGCTGCGGGAGCAGTGCGGACCACACGGCCGTCTCGCATGACCGTGACCGTGTCAGCAACCGACAAGACCTCATTGAGAAAATGTGACACGTACACCACGGCCACTCCTCTGTCGGCAAGCTCGCGGACCGTGCGGCACAGCTCAACCGCCTCGTGGCTGGCCAATCGAGCAGTGGGCTCGTCGAAGACGACCAGCCGGGACTGCCGCCCAAGGGCTCGCAGGATTTCGACCTTTTGCTGATCGGCCACCGACAGCGAGCCGACTTTCTTGTCCAAGGGGATGTGAAGGCCGTGCTGGGCAACCAGCGTTTCCACTCTCTGGCGATTGCCCCGGTCGCTCACTAGGGGGCCGATGCATTCCTCGGTTCCCAGGACAATGTTGTCCACCACCCCCAGGGCGGGAAGCAGCGACAGTTCTTGGGCGACGCCGACACATCCATGGGACGCCGCCTCGTCGGGTCCGCTCAGCTTGATCGGCGAACCGTCCAGAATCAGCCGGCCCTGGTCAGGGGCATGAATCCCGAGGAGAACCCGGCCGAGGGTGGACTTGCCCGCGCCGTTCTCTCCAACAAGCCCATGCACCCGACCGGCATGGAAGTCAACCGAGACATCAGACAGGGCCCGGGTGGCGCCGAAGCGCTTGCTGACGTTTCGCACGCTCACTAACGCTCTGCCACCGGTCATGGCCTGATCTCCTAATTCCGCCCCTTCCGCTTCGACCTCAGCGTAGGCCGATCGATCAGCCAGCCCACTGGGGACTGAACAACGACACATTGTCAATGGTCATCAACCCGTCATCGGGCAGATCAACCAGGGGGTCCACGCCGCCGAAATCGGGGCCGCCCTGAAGGGCCGACACCATGGCCTGCATAGCAATCCGCCCCTCATCGCCAGGTGCCCCGAAGACTCCGGCGTACCAGCGTCCGCTGGCGATGCCTTCGATCGCAGGCACGGAGCCACCTAGACCGATCAGCTTGACCTGGTCGAGCTTGCCCTCGTCGCTGAGCACAATTTCAGCTCCCTGCACCGACTGGTCAGCGCCCACCAAGACATTGAAGTTTGGTGCGACTTGCAGGATGTCTTGCGTGGCGTTGATCCCTCCCTCGGGTCCGAGGTACTGGCCTTCACCCTCCGCAACTATGGAAATTGCAGGATATGCCGCGATGACCTCGTCGAACCCGGCGCGCAGCGCATCGTCAAGGGGGACGCCCTTGATGCCATAGATCCAGACGACTTCGCATGGGTCCAGGTCGCCGCAGGCTCGCACAGCCAGGTCGCCGAGGCGTTTGCCGTTCTGGAACGGTGCGGCCATGACACTCGCGCTCACGCCCTCAACCTGGGGTTCTGATGTTGTGAAGTCTTCGCCCACCACTTGGTTGAGGATGACAACCTCCATCCCCGCGGCGAGCGCTGCCTCGATGTCTGGGGCTGAGGCAATGCCATTTATCGAGACAAGGATCACGCCGTCGTAGATGCCAGCGGCGATGGCATCTTGGAACTGTGTTGTCTGCAAACTGGGATTGAACTGGGCGTCGAACTCGGTGATCTCGACGTTTTCAGCCGCAGCCACCGTCTCTATTTCCTGTCTCGAGGCGAGGAGCCATGTGTTGGCCGAGCTGGCCGACAGATAGGCCACCCGGAATGGCTCATCGTCCGCCTCTTCCGTCGGCGCCATAGTTACCTCCGGTGCAGCGGTTGACTCTGGGGCTGACGTCGCCTCCTGGACAGCGGTTGCCTCTGGGGTGGGCGCCGTCTCCTGAACAGCGGTACCCGCCGGCGCAGCGGTGTCGTCATCATCGTTGCCGCATGCGGCAACACCCATTGCAACAACAACAACGAGGGCCAGCCACATCAACAGGCGTCTGGTTCGCTTGGTAGCTGCCATCAGACATCTCCTTCTCCAGGCATGGTGCTCGGTTCGAGCCAAGACAGGGCACCTTAGAACGGAGGCAATGAATTGAATATGGGCAGTTCGAACAAATAAATGTCTAAAGAAGTGCGTTCTGCATCGTCTGGGTTGGCTGACGATTGATGCGAAGAACTCGACAGGCCAATTGAAGCGAAAGGCGGGTCTCGGGGTCTTCCAGATTGACGCCCAGAACATCCACAATGCGGCGAATTCGATTGGCGACGGTATTGCGGTGAACGAGCAGCTGATGGGCGGCATCTGTGGTCGAACAGCTCGCGTCGAGGTACACCTCAAGGGTTCTGAGCAGCTCATGGTCGCTGTCCAACGCGAGCACAGGATCGAGGATGGAGCGAGCGTAACGGGCAAAGTCCTCCGAGCTGAACCAGCCCATAAGCACGCGCTGGACACCAAGCTGGTCGATGTGTGCGGCTCCTGAGGATCTGCTCGAACCAGCATTGGCAATGAGCGCCGCCTCATGCGCCTCAGTCAAGGACAATCGCAGCCCGCTGAGGTCAGGGTAGGGGCGGCCTATTCCTCCGTGAGCCTGCAAGCCGGAGTGCATGCTGACGAATTCGGTGAGGGCATCGTCGAGCCTTTGCACCATGGAGGCGTAGGTCTCCACCGCGGGCTCAACCGGCTCGGTCACCCAGCCGCTCCACCCGTCGTTCCGCTCCACCAGCGGACCGTCGAGCCCCACCCCTCGCAGGCGCTCGCGGACCTCAGCATGAAGGTCGATGATTCGGGCGGTGTCTCCACCTTGGAGCTTTATGTGCAGACCGGTGTTCCAGCCCGCCGCACTCCATCCCAGTTCCAGCATCTGATTCTGAATGTCGCGCTCATGGAGGTCGCTTGAAGCCAAGAGCTCATTGAGGACGGCAATGCGGCGGCGGGCATCGCTTTCTGAGCGGACTCGTGTCGATGCCAGCAGAGCTGTGAGATACCAAGCCGCAATCTGGAGAAGCGACTGCAAGAGACGCTGGCTCCCGTCCGATCCTTCGCGTTCGGCCAGCAGCCAGTAGTCAGCAGCTTCTCCAGGGGCTAGCACGATCTCGGTGCTGTGCAAGGCAGCCTCAGACGAATGGTCGACGAGATAGGGGTTGCCCGATGCCAGCCTGCGCCCACCGATTTCAATGGGCTCGCCAGCGGCGACACTGAGATCGCGGCCGATCAAACACACACGCGAGGCACTGAGCTCTGCGATGACCGCGAGCACGTCTTCCGCGCTGTCCAGGCGCATCTGGCTCAGTGAAGTCAGCAACGCATGGATGGTGGAAGCCTGTTCAACATCTGCTGCCCATAGATGAGCGCGCAGCTGATGGGTAATGGTCATGGCATCGGCATCGAGCAATACGATCAACGGCACACCGAACCGGTTGGCCAGGCGCTGGACGCTAATGCCTAGCTCGAATCCGGGATTGGCAATGATGAGGGCAACGGCGCCAGCCTCGGCGATCACCCGAATGGCAACGTCGATCTGGTAGCGATGCTCTCCGATGTTGGCCGCATCGAATACGACCAGTTCTCCGGCTCGAGGCGGTGAATCGCTCTTGAGCCGCATGCAAAGAACGGCGTCCACAACGGTCGCGTCCAGCCCAGCTTCACCGGCAAGGAACTCGGCATCCTTGAGGGCAGGCGACGCCAGGAGTTCCCTCACCCGGAGATGGCGGTCACCACTCATCTTTCGAAACTATCGAATTGCTCCCTGTCGTCAGGGAAGGTTTGCTCGGAAGAAGTCCAACATGTTACCGCTGGCGATCCGCGTTGCCTGTTCAAGCCCCAAACGCATTACAAGCCTCTTGGACAGATTGGCGTAGTGGGCGGGTGCCTTGAAGTCGCGGATGGCCGACAAGTCTTGTGGTGACACGAGAAGCTGGCGACCCAGGACAGGGTCGACCATGCGGAAGAGGTCCTCGACAAAATCGGCTCCGATGGCTACTCGGCTCTCACCTGCTTGGGATGCGGCGTGTTCGATGTGGTCTATGAAGTCCTCAAGAGTTGGGTCGGCCGTGGAAACGAAAGCGCCAAAGGCGTTCATGGCCACAAAACCGCCCGATGCAGCCACCGCTCTCATCTGCTCATCGGTGAGATTGCGAGGATGGTCGCATAGCGCCCGACACGAGGAGTGGGTGGCAACGAAAGGCCGATTCGCGATCTGGGAGACGTGTTCTACTCCTGGAGCCGATAGATGGCTGATGTCGAGCACCATGCCCAGCCGGTTCATCTCTTTGACTGCTTCAACCCCCAGGGACGTGAGGCGACCGCCGGTATCCGTCTCCCCGATTCCATCGGCCATCATTGTGCGACGATTCCAGGTCAGCGATGCCATGCGCACTCCAAGACGCCACGCGGTGTCCAACAGTGACAGCGACGAGCCAATGGGCTCTGCGCCTTCCAGGGCGATCAGCAGCGCAATCCGACCGCTTTGGATAATGCGGTCGATGTCGTCCCCGCATTCCACGATGGCAACATCATCGGAGTGGCGGGCCGCAATCTCGCGGGCGAGGCCGATGATCTCCAGGGTGCGGCGCAGCGCGGCTTCTCCGACAAACTGCTCTTCAGTGAAAATCGGCAGTACTTGGAACACCACACCGCCTGCTTGCAGGCCGGTTAGCCAATCGTCGCCGAAGGGGTCGGGTGTTCCTCGCTCCTTGCGGTGCATGCACCCGAGCAGCAGGTCATTGTGGGAGTCGGCTATGGGAAGTGGTGGGGTCACGCTGGATCTGGTCGGGTTGGCATTCGCTCAAGCCAACGGTCCGACAGCCTTCACCATGACCCGGCACCCGCCTCCGGGCACATAAGTCATGGGAACCTCAGTGATCGTGGTAATGCGTATCTGGTCGGGATCGGCACCAGCCCGCACTGCCGCATTCCTGGCCAGGTCACGGGCATCGTCAAGGCACTCGGTGCGGCTAGAGACATCGTAGCTGTACACGCGGTCGACGGTTCCCGACGCCTCAGCAATTCCCGCGCCGTAGGCGTTGGCCACTGAGTATCCCTCAGGGCGGAGCACCTCTGACACCCCGGGCACGCGTTCAGCGATCAGATGAGCCCCCCCGCCAACGGCGAGCAACGGGAGTTCGGCTCTGGTGGATTTCATTCGATCGCTCATGACCGACACCTGATCGTCCACCCAGAGCAGGGCATCGCTCACCAGCGTGAGGTCGAGGTCGGCCACCAGGCCGGGATCGCCAAAGCCGTCAAGGCGGCCGGCGGCCAGCGAGACGTCAGACAGCGTAAGCGTGGTGCCCCCCACGCAGATCGCTTCGGTGGCGACGGCGTAGCCCACCGAATCGGGCCCTACTGCAAGCGAAGCTCCATTTCCGGCCCGAGAGTCCCGGACGATCGTGCCGCCCCCCAATCCGATGGAGACCAGATCGGGCATACGGAAGTTGGTGCGCACACCCCCTACCTCCACGGCGGCAGTGGACTCACGGGGGAACCCGTCCACCAGAATCCCCGCATCGGCCGACGTGCCGCCGACATCGATGACGATGGCGTCGTTCACCCCGGCCAGAGCGCACGCTCCCCGCATGGAGTTGGTTGGACCCGATCCGAGAGTGAGCACCGGGAAGCGGCCCGCTTCCATCGCTGTCAGCAGAGTGCCGTCGTTTTGGGTGAGGTAGGCGTCGATTGCGAGATCGTGCGAGGCAAGAGCATCCTCAAATCCGTTCACCACGCTGGCGGCCACACTCAACAAGGCGGCGTTGAGAATCGTTGCATTCTCCCGATCCAGCAGGCCCAACGAGCCCACCTGGTGACTCAATGACACCGGGAACCCATCGCCCAGTTCTTGATGAAGGATATCGAGAGTCCGCAGTTCGTGCTCGCTGGAGGCAGGACTGAAAGCGGCCGAAACAGCAATAGCGTGGCAGCCCTTGGCGGTGGCCGTGGCTGCAAACCGTCGAACCGCTTCTTCGTCAAGGGGGGCGATCTCTTCGCCGGAGTACTCGTTTCCGCCCTCGATGATTTCGGAAGCGCCTATCACCATGTTGCGAATGTCCTCGGGCCACGCCGCACCGGAGCGCACGCCAAGCGATGAGGGGGCTGCCAGCCGCAGCACACCAACTGTGTCGAGGTCTTTGCGCTGGATGATGGCATTGGTCGGATGGGTGGTTCCGAGCATCGCCTTCGCCACGAGCTGCTTGTCGATGCCTTCCAACACCTTGTTCAAGGATTCTCGGATGCCGTCGATGGGCTCGACAGTGGTGGCAACCTTGACAGAGCTGACCACTGCCCCTTCCGTGTCGATTACGACGGCATCGGTGTTTGTTCCCCCAACGTCGATGCCAATGCGGAATTCTCCGGCGTTGCTCATGGCTTCAGCTCCACGAAGTCGATGTCGTAACCGAATGCCCGAGGGCCGACGAGGTCCAGCATCCCCTCCCGATGCCATTCAGGAGCGCACGGCATGCCGATCATCACAACTCGATTGCCGTAGGCGAGAGCCTCGGTGGTGATTGGATCGAAAGTTTCGCAGTCCAGCAGGCAGATGAGGTTGGGAGTGGTGATTACCGGCTTGCCGTCGTGAAAGGCGATGAGGTTTTCATTCTGCACTTCGACCCGCACTGTGCTGTCACTTCCGTCAAGGTCTTCGAGGATCACCGTCGACCGGGCGAAACCGTCGGTTGTGCGACGGTCCAAGTCCACCACTTTTCCGGTAAAGAACTCCTTGGACCCGGACTCGGACAAGAAGCGCTCCCATGCGCCCTCCTCCCCGTCTTTGACTGCCTGAAGAAGGCGCCCAACCTCAGTGCAATAGGTTAGGGAGTCCTGTATGGCGTGCTCGGCAACTTGGCCTGCGGTCAGGGGATAGCAGCTGATGGAGTTGGCCAGTCCGAGCTGAATGGCCGCGGTCCGAGCCAGGGTTTCCGCCACCTGGTTGGTTGTGGTCTCAAAAACACACTGGTTGCCCTTCTCGTCAGCCACCGAGAGCGGACCGGCAGGCAAGCCGGCAAGGGTGAACACCGTCATTTCGATCTGCGGGAACGCCCGGCGCATCGAGTCGGCATTGACGATGGGCAGGCCCATTTCGGCTGCGGTGGCAATCGGAAGCAGGGTGTTGCATCCCCCCACCTCAATCGGCATGATCGCCGCGGGAGCCTTGCCCAGATAGGAGGCCAGGGCCTTCACGCTGGCGACGAACTCAGTGCCAGCGGGGATCTTCTCGAGAATGACAGTTGGAGCGCCGATTACGGCTGTGGTGAGCACCAAAGCATCGAGGGGAAGATCCTTGGCGCTCACCACGTCAACCGGGCCGTAAGTCTCGAGCGCTTGGTGGGCGACAAGCTTTGCTATGTAGGGATCACCGCCGCCCCCGGTGCCCAAGAGCGTGGCACCCAGACAGAGCGCCTCGATGTCGTCAACGGTCAGTGTGTCCATCGCAACTCCATCAGCAGAATCAGTGGTTGCCCTCGATCACGGGCGAGGGTCGGTATCGAGCACTGGAACGACCGCGGGAATCCACGCGAGTACCCGGTGAAGCCTCCCTCCGCAGCTCTTCCCCGATGGGTGCGTCGTAGGCGTTCGTACCGACGGGATTGATCCACAGTATCCGGGTCATGAGCTGCCTCGTGGAGTTGCCATTTTGGTCCGGGGCTGAATCTAGAGGGAAACGCTCTTGTGGCTCATAGGCAGTCAGCACAACAATCGACCAGCAATTGTGCGTTTGGCGGCTATTGCTGGTGGTGGTGTGTCGCTAGGCGAGCAGTGGCGAGGTCGGCGGCTGCGAACCCAGCCGATTTGAAGATGGTGAGCTCTTCTGGGCTCTGGCGGCCGGGGTGGACGCCGGTCACGAGAGAGCGAAGATCGGCCTTGATTGCTGTTTCGGCGATGGTGCCGTTGGCCAGCGGCTGGGCGAGGTCGCCGGATTTGACCGCGCCCGGGATGGTGTCTGCGAATAATGCAGCGCGGGCGATAGCGGAGTCGTCGGCTTCTCGCATGTCGGGTCGAAAGCTGCCCACTAGGTCGAGGTGGGTGCCAGGCGCCATCAGCTCCCCGCGCACGATGGGCCTTGTTGCTCCCGTGGCACAGGAGATGATGTCGGCTTGGCGGATGGCCTTGTCGAGAGCGGTCGCCGCGGTTGTGGGCAGTCCCTCGGCGGCGAGTTGTTGGGCGACTGCCGCCGCAGCATTGGGGTCGCGTCCCCAGATTTCGATTTCTTGAAGGGGGAGAACGGTGGCGTGGGCGTGAGCCATGTTGGGTGCCAGCCGGCCAGTTCCGATTACCAGAAGGCGGGATGAGTCGCCTCGGGCCAAAGTCTTGGCCGCCAATGCTGAGACCGCTGCGGTGCGGCGGGCGGTCAGCTCGTCGCCGTCGAGCACTGCCGAGAGCTCCCCGGTTTTGCCGTCGAACAGGAGATAGGCGGCGTGGACGGTGGGCAATGCGACCGCAGCGTTGGTCGGAAAGTAGGTAACCGCCTTGATTCCGATGGCTTCGCGGGTGGCCCATGCCGGCATCAACAAGAGCGAAGCAGGCTCTCTGTCTGGTTGTTCGATTGAGAGGACTTGACGTTCGGGGGACTTCACCGCATCGCTGGCAAGGACGTCGGCGATGGCATCGATCAGTTCGTCCCAGGGAGTGGCAGACCGAATCTGATCGGCGTCAAGGAATCTCATCGCCATATATTTCCGCAGCGGTGGGTGGTCTCGCTGATCGGCTGCTCGCGGAGATAGTGCAGCAATTCAATTCGCCCTGGCCGGGTGATCGGGCTGTCGACGAGGTGGATTCCGGCCCTTTGAGCAGCGATCTGTAAGCCCTCATCCGGAAAGCCGACCGACCGGATTCGCTGAACTCCCAGCATGTTGAGTCGAGCTGCAAATGCCGAGCCTGTCTCTTCCTCGGCCAAAGAGTCAACCAGTTCTACTCCACATGTTTTGGCTGCGGCCCGAACTCGTGTGATGTTGCGCCGGGCAGCATCGGCTTCGATTCTCAGCCCCACCCCGCAATTCCGCGAAGGTCGGGGTCTAGCCGCACATCGGGCGGCGGCCAGAGCTTCGATTCTCACCCCACCCCGCATTTCCGCGAAGGCTCCAATTGTCCTGGCGCGCCATAGGTCGGCCTTGGGAGGTAGCGCAGGCCGCTGTTGCTATCGACGCAGTCGCGTGGTGGCTCTGTGCGCACTGTACTGCGAACTCCAGGCCCCTTCGGCGGTGCTGTTCTGTCAATATGGCGGCTACCGCCTTGATGACGATTGAGAGGAGAGACCAGTGGGAAAGGCAACGGAGACCGATTTGCCCGGTGTGGGGGTTCGCTTCGACCTGGAGACGAGCGCCGGCCGTTGCGTCGGCGTGGTGGTCCACCAGACCGGTCGGCGCGATCTGGTGGTCTACGACGAACGGGACGTTGACCGGGCCTGTGAGAGCGTGGTGTTGACCGAGGACGAGGGCCACACCCTCGGCGAGCTGCTGGGCGGCAACCCGGTTTTGGAGCATCTCGACGACGTCGTACACCGGCTTGAAGATCTTGAGATCTCGTGGGTCACGATCGACTCCAAATCGTCTCTCGCCGGGCTGACCCTGGCCGAAGCCGAGCTTAGGGCGCGAACTGGGGCGAGCGTCATGGCGCTCGTTACCGACTCGGGCTCCATTCCCATCCCAGGAGGAGCTGATCGCCTCGAAGCCGGCTGCACCGCAGTGGTAGTCGGCGTTCCGGCCGCGGTGGAGGCGGCCACCAAGATGCTCACCCAATCGGGCTAGCCCATGCACACGGCCAGCGATCTGTTTGCGATCGAGCTCGGGGCGGTGGTGCTGGTTTTGGCCATCGTCGCCCGCCTGGCCCGAAGAATCGGCCTGCCTGCGCTTCCCCTGTACCTGCTAGTGGGACTGGCTCTGGGCGATGGCGGTCTCGTCGAGTTGTCGGCGTCGGAGGAGTTCATCGAGGTTGGCGCCGAGATCGGCGTCATCTTGATGCTGCTCATGCTGGGACTCGAGTTCTCAGCCCACGAGCTGATCGACAACGTTCGGCGGTCCACCCTGGCCGGGATCGTCGACATTGCCCTCAACTTCCCGCCCGGCTTCATAGCCGGACTGCTGCTCGGGTTCGACCCCATCGTTGCCGTGCTGCTCGGCGGCGTGACCTACATCTCCTCGTCTGGAATTGTGGCGAAGCTCGTCGCCGACCTCGACCGCATCGGCAACCACGAGACATCGGTGATCCTGAGTGTGCTCGTCATCGAAGACCTGGCCATGGTGCTGTATCTGCCCATCGTGTCTGGCGTGCTGTTCGGCGGCTCGCTGTTGAGCACCACCATCACCGTCTGCGTCTCATTGCTGGTGGTTGTTGGCGTGCTCGGCGCTGCCTACTTTTTCGGCGACCGGCTGAGCGCCATCGCTTTGAGCCAATCCAGCGAAGCGCTGTTGCTGACCCTGCTCGGCGGCACGCTGCTCTTCGCTGGGATTGCCGGGCGACTCAACCTGTCAACGGCGGTGGGCGCCTTTGTCGTCGGTGTCGCACTGTCGGGCGACATCGTCTCCCATGCCCGCGGCCTGCTGCTGCCGCTGCGCAACCTCTTCGCCGCCGTGTTCTTCGTGTTCTTCGGCCTGCAAGTCGACCTTGGCCTTGTCCCTGATGTCGCCGTGGCCGCTGTCGTCATTGCCGCTGTCACCGTCGCCACCAAGTTCGCCACCGGCTGGATTGCCGCGGGAAGAGTCGCCATCGGCAAACCCGGTCGGGCCCGGGCCGGCGCCGCCCTCATCGCCCACGGAGAGTTCTCGATCGTCATCGCCGGGCTCGGCATCTCCCGCGAGAGCGACCTCGGGGCGCTCGCCGCCACCTATGTCATCATCCTCACCCTCGTAGGCGCGGTGCTCTACCAGTACTCCGACTCCATAACCCTCCACACTCCGAGCGAGTCGTACCGAGCCCGCTGGCAGCGGAAATCCCGCCTCGCAGAACGGCTCCGCCAGCGCCGCTGGTCGCCAATACGCTGATAGTGACGTCAAAGCTGCCTCAAAGTCGTTAACTGCCGTATCGCCAGTCCTGCTAGCCTGACTCATTCCGGGCCGTTAGCTCAGTTGGCTAGAGCACCTGCATGACGCGCAGGGGGTCAGGGGTTCGAGTCCCTTACGGCCCACCATCCCGGTCGCCCTGCGAAGTGCTGGCAGGGTAGTCATGCCGCGTCGAGGCGCTCGGTCGGTTGGCCGGTGACTTGTGCTATGAGCTCGAAGTCCTTGTCGGAGTGGAGCACGGTGAGTCCGGCGAGTTCGGCTGTCGCGGCAATAAGCAAGTCGGGGATGGATGGCGCTCGATGCTGGCCGGTCTCCGCGAGCACCGACTGGAGTTCGATGGCACGGTCTTCGATCTTGGGGGTTAGGTACTCCACTGGCATCAACACCATCGGTGGTTCCGAAACCAGCGAGCGATGATCCCCAGCCGAGCGGGCTGAGTATCCAACTTCGAGTCGGGTAACGGTGCTGATGCGGACGAGGCCACGCTCGATTCGTTTTGCCCACTCGGTTGCGTCTTCGGCGAGGTGCAGCCTCTCGATCGCCGACTTGTCGATCAGCCAGTTCCTCACGACCAGGCGCCCGACATCACGTCAGGATCTCTGAGGTCTTGGGCGAGGACGGCGAACCGCTCGAAATCATCGACGCTTACCGGGCCAGTGGCAGCCACGCGTTCGCCCTCCAGTGTTCGACATAAGTATTCGTTGCGTGAGAGCCCGACTCGCTTCGCTTTGGCGTCTATTGCGGCGAGCACCTCAACGGGGACGCCTCGGATCAAGATGTCAGTCACGACCACCTCCGGTGATATCTAATGATATCAGATCGCTTGCGGCCAGCAGCATGGCGGCAAGGGTGCGGTTCGGTACGCTCCCACCGAATGGATGTCGCCCAGTCCAGTGATCGACGGCGGCTGGGCTGGTTGCTCGCCGGGTTCGGCATGCTCTCGGTTTCCACCGATTCGCTGTGGATCAGGCTCTCGGAGGCCGACGCCATCGATGTGTCTTTCTGGGTGGCGTGCTGCTCGGTGCCCCTCTACACCGCGTTGAGCCATCGGGTGGACGGCTGCTGGCCGCTGGAGGCGTTCCGACGTCACCCCTGGCAGCAGCTAGTGATTGGGGCGCTTACCGGGGGCAGCCAGCTCTGCTTCGTGATTGCCGTCACCCAGACCCGAATAGCCAATGTGGTGGCCATCGTGGCCGCGGTGCCGCTGTTGGCCGCGGTGAGCGCCTGGATATGGCTGAGGGAGCGCATCTCCCGAAAGATGGCCATCGCCATTGCCATCACGATGGGGGGAATTGGGGCGATCGTGTCCAGCTCGGTAGGAGAGCCCACCCTCTCGGGCGATCTGCTGGGCGTGTTGGCCATTGTGGGCTTCTCGGTAAGCCTGACCATGTGGCGCCGGTATCCCGACATGAGCCGCTTGGTGGGCTTGTCCATCGGCGGGGTGATGACCGTGGCGGCTCTGGTTTACTGGGCATCGCCGCTCTCGCTGGACCTCAGGGCCTACCTGTCGATCGCCGCCATGGGCCTGGTGTTCAACCCCTTCGGTCGACTGGCGCTATCCAACGCGCCCCGGTTCGCCCCGGTGGCCGATGTGGCCCTGTTCGCCCCCATCGAGACCGTGGCCGGGACCGTGTGGGCAGCGGCGTTCTTCAGCGAGTTCCCCCGGCCCGTCGCCGCCGTCGGCGCGGCCGTCGTGCTCGTTGGCGTGTTCTACGGCACCATTGCCACCACCCGACCCCGAGCTCAAGCTGTTCCGAGTTAACGGAATAGTGATTGCATTGCAATCACTCAGCCAAGGTAGGCCCTTGAGGAGCCAGAGAGGGTAAGAAATGGCGAGCATCACCATTCGCAATCTTGACGACGAAGTCAAGATCAGGCTTCGCGTGCGGGCTGCCAGCCACGGTCGGTTGATGGAAGAGGAGGCCCGGCTCATTTTGCGCGATGCAGTTGAGCAGGATGTGGGTCCTGTCGATCTTGCTGCTGCTATTCGCGAACGCTTCGCCCATCTCGGTGGGGTGGAGTTGGAATTGCCCTCAAGAGAGGCCATGCCAGAGCCGCCTCGATTCGATTGAGGTAGGCGGGGTGATTGTTCTCGACACCAACGTTGTCTCCGAATTGATGCGTCCGATGCCGGATTCGGCTGTTGAAGCATGGGTGGCTGGCCGTGCCGCAACCACCTTGTTCCTCTCCGCAGTAAGCGAGGCAGAGTTGCTCTACGGCGTCGCCATAATGCCAGCGGGCCAGCGTCGAGACGCTCTGAAATCAGAGGTTGAGGCGATGTTGCGTGACGAATTTGCTGGTCGTGTGCTGCCATTCGACGGTGACGCGGCGCGCTCCTTTGGAGGGAACCTCGGGGTACTTGGGGATGATCTCCACTGAGCCGCTGGTCATGGAACGGCTGTACGGGCCGGGAGCATCTGGGACGGTACTGTGTGGGTACCCCCAGCCAAGGAGGAGGCATGGCCCGAATCAAGATCCCCGATGGCCCCGCAGAGGAGCTTCATCGGTTGTGGATGATGTGCCCGGAGCTCACCGCTCCGGCGTCGGCGTTCAGCGCCGCGGTGTACAACAAGAGCAAGCTCTCGGTGCGGCTGCGGGAGCTGCTGCGGATGAGGATCGCCCAGATCAACCACTGCGTGGTTTGACTGGACACCCGGGTTGCGTCGTTGGCGCAACATGATCTGAGCGAGGACGACTACCTCCACGTCGGCGATCGAGACAACTACGACGGCTACAGCCAGGCCGAGCGGGACGCCCTCGAATACTGCGAGAAGTACGCCGCCGACCACATGGCCATCGACCAGGCGTTCATGGACCGCATGGTCGAGCACTACAGCGACGAGCTGATGGTGGACATGACCCTGTCCATCGGCTGCTGGATCGCCTTCGGGCGCATCAACCAGGTGATGGACGTCTCGGTCTCCTGCCCGCTGCGCATGAAGGGCCCCGAGGAAGCACTCGAGGCAATGGAGGGCAACGGCCAGAGCGAAGACGACATCCTGGCCATGCGCTCCGCCCGGTTCGCGTAATCCTTAGCGGAACAGGCGGCCGAAGGCCCGCAGGTCGTCGGTGAACAGTTTGGGCTGCTCGAAGGGGGCGAAGTGGCCGCCTTTGGGCTGTATGGCCCAGTGGACGATGTTGTAGCGGCGCTCGGCCCACACCCGCGGGGTTTGCAGCAGCTCCCGGGGGTACACGGCGTGGCCGGTGGGCACCTCCACCCGCCCGGTCCACGAGTCCACCGCCGAGGTGCCGGCGCGGGCCGACTCCAAATACAGCCGTCCCGATGACGCCGCGGTGGCAGTGATCCAATAGAGCATCACGTTGTCCAGAAGCTGGTCTTTGGTGAACACGCTCTCCAAGTCGCCGTCTTCTAGGTCGCACCAGTGCTGGTACTTCTCGATGAACCAGGTTGCCAGCCCGGCGGGGGAGTCGTTGTGGGCCACGGCCAGGGTCTGGGGCTTGGTGCTGAGCATGGCCATGTAGCCGGTGCCGCCGCTGATCGCCTCCAACGACCGGGTCATGGCCTCCTGCTCGGCCTCGGTCACCCCCTCCATCATCTTGGCCTGGTCGGCGGCCTCCTCGGCGGTGGGCTGGGCGAAGAGCATGTTGAAGTGGGCGGCGATGAGCCGGTCGCCGAAGACCTCGGCCATGCGCCGGGTGACCAGCGCCCCCCAGTCGCCCCCCTGCACGATGTAGCGCTGGTAGCCCAGCTGCTCCATGACCTCGGCAATGGCCTCGGCGCAGCGGTGCATGTCCACGCCGGGGTTGGCGGTGGGACCGGAGAATCCGTAGCCGGGCAGCGACGGGACCACGATGTGGAAGGCGTCGGCCGGATCGCCGCCGTGGGCCGCCGGGTCGGACAGCGGGCCCATCATCTCCCGGAACTCCACCACAGAGCCCATGTACCCGTGGATCATCACCATGGGCAGCGCATCGGGCTCCGGCGAGCGCACATGGTAGAAGTGGACCCGCTCGCTGGCCGCGGTGGCGGTGAACTGGGGAAAGGCGTTTAGGTAGATCTCTCGTTCTCGCCAGTCGTAGCCGTCGGCCCAGTACTGGCACAGCTCCCGCATGTAGGCCACCGATGCGCCGTCGGCCCAACCGGGTCGCACGGTGTCGGGCCACCGGGTCATGGCCAAACGCCGGTGCAGGTTGTCCAACTCGGCTTGGGGGACGTCGATCTCAAACGGCTCGATGCTCACTACCGCAGCGTGTCACAGACCCGCGGCTGCACCGCTAGTCGAAATGATCGGCGCGGCGGACGATGAATAACCAGGTGAGCACGCCCGACAATACGACGAGCACACCCGACCAGATCCCGGCCTCGGCCACGAACGCCTCTTCGATGCTGTTGAACGCCTTGGTGGTGAGGGTGGGGAAGTCGAAGGGGGCGATGAGCAGGGTGATGGGCAGCTCCTTCATCACCGACAGCATCACCAGCCCGCCCCCGGCCAACAGCCCCGGGGCCATGAGCGGCAGCTCCAGCGACCGGAAGCGGCGCACCCAGCTGGCCCCCAGGGTGCGGGCCGCGTCGGTCAGCCGGGATGACACCGCGGCCACCGCCACCTGGGAGGTGCGCATGGTCTGGCCCCCGAACCGCACGATGTAGGCGAACACCAGTAACACCAGGGTGTTGCGGAGGTGGCTGCCGATGTCGGTCTTCAGCGTCCAGAACAGCAGTGCCAGCCCGATGAGTATCCCCGGCAGGGCGAACGCCGACACGATCACCGCGTTGGCCAGAGTGCCGATGCGGGAGCGGTGGCGTACCACCAGATAGGCGGCCGGCAGCACGACGGCCACCGACACGGCAGCGGCCAGAATGCTGCCGTAGGCGGTGTGCCAGGTGGGTGCCCACACGTCGCCCCATCCCACCAGCAGATCCCGTCCCCCGGATGCTTCCAGCCTGATCCCGTCGATGCTCCAGTCGGCCAACGAGGCCAGCGGCCCCAGCAGGGCCAGCGCCACTGAGATGGACAGGAACGCCACCGCAACCGGTTTGGCCCGGCCCAGGCGGTAGTTCACCGGGCTTCGCGACCGCACCGGCGCCGCATGCTCATAGCGGCGGGTGGCGCCTCGCTCCACCAGCACCACCGCAGCGGCCAGCACCAGCAGGATCACGCTGAGGGCCATCGAGACCGGCTGGTTGTTGAGCCGGGTGGTGTAGATGGCCCGGCTGAGCGTGTCGTAGCGCATGAGCTGCACCGCGCCGAAGTCGCTGATGGCATACAGGAACACCAGCAGGGTGCCGGCGCTTATGGCGGTGGCCGTCTGGGGAAGCACTACTCGCCGGATGATGGTCAGCGGGCTGTCGCCCAGCAGCCGGGCGGTCTCCTCGGCTGAGCCGGGCAAACGCCGCAGCCGGGCGGCTACCGGCAGGTACACGTACGGATAGGTGAACAGGGTGAGCGCGAGCCACGCGCCGAACAGACCCCGTATTTCCACGTCCCACACCAGTCCCAGGTTGTCCAACCAATCGGACAGCAAACCGCCGGGATTGAGGGTGCGGATCAACGCCGCTGCGCCGATGAAGGTGGGGAACACCAGCGGCAGCGGCAAGAGAGCCTGCCACATGCGCCTGAGGGGGATGTCGCAACGGGTGGTCAGCCAGGCCAGAGCGGTGCCGAACACCGCGGTGGAAGCCGACACCAGCACAGCCAGCCGCAGCGTGCGCAGCAGCGGTCCCTGGGTGCGCTGGGAGAACAGCACGCCCAGCGGGTCGCTGTGGAAGGTGAAGTTGCGCCACACCAGATAGCCCGCGGGGAACGCGAAGCCAACGGTCGCCACGATGGCGACCACTTTCAGCAACGCTGGGGATCGGCTGGCGGGCGACAGCACGAAGAACGGCTCAGTCGGGGTCGGGCCGGGGGAACGCCGCCGCCGGTGATCCGGTGTAGGCAGGGCAGACCCGGTCGCCGGGGGAGAGGCTCTGTGTGCCCTTTACTCGGGCCAGGAGCCGGATACCCGCGGGGTTGGCGACGGTGACCATGGAGTCGGCCCCTTGGAATTCGAAGTCATCCACGGTGTGGATTGCGGTACCGCTGTCGTCGGAGCGCAAATCCACATCCTCGGGCCGCACTGCGACATCGACCGGTCCTCGGCAGGCTTCGATCAGGGGAATGGATCCGAAGTCGGCATGGGCGACGGCGCCGTCGGCTTCGGCGGGGTACATGGAAACATCACCGATGAAGGACGCCACCCATGGATTGGCCGGCTCTTGGTAGATCTCCGCCGGCGATCCGATCTGCATGATGCGCCCCGCATCCATGACCGCCACCCGGTCGCCCAGCACCAGCGCCTCCTCCCGGTCGTGGGTCACGAACACCGCGGTCATGCCCGTGGCCTGAAGAAGTCGGCGCACCTCGGTGCGAACCTCCCGGCGCAGCGCGCTGTCCAAGTTGGAGAACGGCTCGTCCAAGAGCAAGGCGGTGGGCTGGGGGGCGAGTGCTCGGGCCAACGCCACCCGCTGCTGCTGACCGCCGGAGAGGGTCTCGGGCATGCGGTCCTGCATTCCCGGAAGATTCACAAGCTCGAGCGTGTTGGACACTTCCGCCGCCCGCTTGCTGCGGGGAACTCCGTAGCCGACATTCCGGGCCACATCCAGATGGGGAAAGAGCGCCCAGTCTTGGAACACCATGCCCACATTCCGGTCCTCAGGCCGAACCCAGGTTCCGTTGCCGGCCACCTGGGTGCCCGAAATGTGGATCGTCCCCTGGTCGGCCCGCTCCAGGCCGGCGATAATGCGAAGCAGGGTGGTCTTTCCGCACCCGCTTGGCCCCAGCAGGGACACCATTTCGCCCCACCCCACCTCGAGGCTGCACTCTTCGATCACGGTGGTCCCCTCGAACGACTTGGACACGTCCTGCACCGACAGCAGGGGAACCGGGGGGTCAAGGGCCATGAAAATGTAAGGCTACCCTAATTCGGGCGCTCGGCTAGTTGCGAGGGACCTCGTTCCAAGGGATGGCTTTGTCCACTCGGGGCTCGCCGGGGAGGCCGAGAATCTGCTCGCCCAGGATGTTGCGCATGATCTCGGTGGTGCCGCCCTCGATTGAGTTGGCCCGGGACCGCAGGAAGGCGTGGCCGATCCCGCTCTCGGCCCCGGTTTCCGACACGATGTCGGGCCGGCGGAAGGTGTAGTCGAAGTCCACTGAGCCAGCCGGCCCCTGAAGGTTCACGCACTCCTCGAAGATGGACTTGTTCAGCTCGGCGTGGATGGCCTTGGCCACCGAGCCCTCGGGGCCGGGGTTGCCGGCCCGGCGGTTCTGGGAGGCCCGCATGTTGGTGAGCCGCAGGGTCTCGGCTTGGCTCCACAGCCTCATCACCCGGTCTAATCGTGCTGAGGTGCGCTGCTCATCGGGCAGCCCGGCCCACACCTGCACCAGCTCGGCGATGCTGCCCGAGCCCCGCTTGGGCGAGCCTCCGCCCCCGATTACTGCGCGCTCGTTCATCAGCGTGGTGAGCGACACCCTCCAGCCCTCGCCCTCCTCGCCGATACGGTCGGAATCAGGCACCCGAACGCCGGTCATATAGACCTCGTTGAACTCGGCCTCGCCGGTGATCTGGCGCAGCGGGCGAACCTCTACTCCTTCGGCGTGCATATCGAGGGCGAAGTAGGTCATGCCCTTGTGCTTGGGAGCGTCGGGATCGCTGCGGGTCACCAGCATGCCCCGGTCGGCCAGGTGGGCGAGGGTGTTCCACACCTTCTGGCCGTCGATTGTCCAGATGTCGCCGTCTCGGACCGCTCGGGTAGCCAGACCAGCGAAGTCGCTGCCCGCGCCCGGCTCGGAGAACAGCTGGCACCAGCGCTCCTCACCGGTGAACATGGGTCGCAGAAAGCGGCGTTTCTGCTCAGCGGTCCCGTGGGTCACGATGGTGGGCCCGGCCAGGGTGAAGAAGAAGATGCCCGGATCGGCCGACACGGCGCCCGCGTCGCGCAGCCGCCCCTCGATGTGGCGCTGGAATCGGGGGGCCAGTTCAAGGCCGCCGAACCCCACCGGGAAGTGGACCCAGGCCAACCCGGCGTCGTACTGGTAGCCGCGGAACTCCTCCACCGACATGGTGGTCGGATCGTGCTCGGCCAAAAGGGCATCTATAGCGTCGTCGACTTCTTGGGGGATGGCGTCGGTGCTCACAAGGCCAATCTAGCTTTCAATTCCTTGAAGCAGGCCATCGACTGGCGAGCAACTGCCTCGGGCTCAAGGGCGTTCAACTCGTCGGAGAACACCTCGATGGCAACTGGGGCGTCGACGCCTCTGCCGGCCAGATCGGCCAGCAGCCCGGCGATGTTCCCGTGCCCGTCGCCGGGCATCAGGCGATGGTGGATGCACTCGTGGGCAACCTCGTCGGGGGTTTGCCCACCCACAGGATCCGGGCCGGTGTCGCCTATCTGAATAGCCTTGATCGTGGCCGGATCGATGGCGCTGTCCACCTGGCCCCGCTCCGGTCCCCGCCACAGATGCCATGTATCCAACAGCAAACCGGCGTTGGGCCGGTCGGCCCGCTCCACAATCTCAGCCGCCACCCGGTGGTGGTCCAACGGCGACCAGGAGAACGGCTCGATCAAGGCCAAAATGCCGTGCTCGGCGGCCTGGTCGGCGATCTCGGCCAGAGTGGATGCGGCCTGGTCAAGGTGTTCGCCCGGCTGCCAGTCGGAATGTTCCAACACGGTGATCGACCGGGCGCCCAGAGCGGCGGCCGCAGCCACCGCGTCCTCAGCGCCCTCGGGGCTTCGCATGGTCATCACCACCCCGTCGTACTCGGCGACCCGAAGTTTCAGTTCGTGCAACAGACTCACGATGGCTGCGTCGTCCCATCCCCGCTCATGCAGCTTGCGGTGCTCCCACCCGTAGATCGACAGGCGGGCGAAGCCGGCG
This sequence comes from bacterium, assembly GCA_028819295.1. Taxonomy (GTDB): domain Bacteria; phylum Actinomycetota; class Acidimicrobiia; order Acidimicrobiales; family Bin134; genus Poriferisocius. The sequence continues at coordinate 79,374 of JAPPMA010000077.1, forward strand.
GCCGACGCGGCCCGGGCCTTCTCGTCCCACGGCACTCGGCCCAGCGTGCCGGTGCACAGGTAGGGGGGATGAGGCATGGCCCGAGATTAGGCCGGTTGCACTACCGTGCTCCCATGGAGTTCGACGCCCGTGACCCAGCACACGAGATTGATGGAGTCCCGTTTCACACGCTGGCCCGCATCCGCGACGAGCAGCCCATCTGCCCGTCGCCCAAGGGCGGCTGGTATCTCTCCACCCGACGCCACATCGATACCGCCCTCAAGGAGGTGGAGACCTTTGTGGCCGATCTGGCCCCGATGGCGGGACTGCCCGGCACCGAGGTAGTTCCGCCCGAGGAGCTCTTCCTGAGCGAGATTCCCGAGCCCCGCCACGGACGCATTCGCCGGCTGTACAACTCCAACTTCGCCCCCCACCGGCTGCGCAACACTGAGGAGTTCGTCACCCGAACCTGCCACCGCCTGCTCGACCCGATGCTGGCCGCTGGTGAGGGCGATCTGCACGCGGGCTACGCCATGCCCATCCCCAGCGCCACCCTGGCCGACCTGATGGGGCTGCCCTCCGAGGCAGGGGAGAAGTTCATGGGCTGGTCGTTCGACGGCACGCTTATGCAGCGCCCGGGCACGCCGGGGATCGATCCGACCGGGCCGCCGATCCTCGACTATTTCCGAGGGGCGCTGGCTGAGCGCCAGGCATCGGCAGCGGCAGGAGAGGATCGGCCCCACGACGTGATCATCGGGCTGATGAACGCCGAGATCGACGGGGTGCCGTTGAGCGATGCCGAGATCGTCACCCAGCTTCAGTTCATGGTGATGGCCGGGGTCCACACCACCCGGGCGCTGCTGGTGCACCTGGCCCACCGGCTGCTGCGAGAACGGGATCTGTTCGAACAGGTGACCGCCGATCGCGATTTGGTGGCCCCTCTGGTGGAGGAGTCGCTGCGCCACGATGCCCCGGTGCAAGCCACCACCCGCCGCTGCACCCACAGGGTTGAGCTCGACGGGGTGGAGATGCAGGCTGGCGATTGGATTGAGGTGGGCATCGGCTCGGCCAACCGGGACGAGACGGTGTACGACGACCCCGACGTGTTCCGATTGGACCGGAACGACCCCCGCGATCACCTGGGGTTCGGCGGCGGTCCCCACATCTGCCCCGGCGCCACCCTGGCCCGCGTCGAGGCATCGTGCGCGGTCAACGTGCTGTGCGACCGGGTGGCGGAGATGTCAGTTGTCGATGGGGCGACTTACCCGCCGCTGCCCGGTGGCATGTCGCACCTGCCCATCCCGGCCAAGCTCAAGGCGAAGTAGCCCTAGTCGGTCCGAGGCCGGGCCTCGGCCAGTTCGGCGATGTAGGCCAGTTCCTCGTCGGTGTCGGCCCGGATGGTGAGGCCGGTGGCCTTGGTGTCGCACCAGCGGGCAAAGCGCTCCTTGATGCGCTGGCGGGAGCCGATCAGCGCCCCGTCGTCGATGTACTCGTCGGGCACCGCGGCCACCGCCTCGTCCCGGCGTCCGGCCATGAACAGCTCCTGGATGCGCTCGGCGGCCTCGCCGAATCCCCGCCGCACCATGGCGTCGCGGTGGAAGTTGTACTCCCGAGTGCCGTAGCCCCCCACCAAAAAGGCGAACTGGGGCTTGGCCGAGTCGATGGCTCCCTGCACGTCGTCGGTGATCGACACCCGGGCCCCGGCTTGGATCTCGATGTCGTCCCAGGAGCGCCCGGCCCGGTCGAGCCCTTTCTGGATCGCTTCCGTGTAGAGGTGGGCGCTGTCTGGGGTGTAGCCCAGCGGCAGCCACCCGTCGGCCAACTCGGCCATCAGAGCGGTGTTGGCCGGCCCGCCGGTGGCCAAGAACACGGGGATTTCGGGGTTCATGTGCAGGATCGACTTGAGCGGCTTGCCGATGCCCAGCGCGCCATCGCCGACATACGGCAGGCTGATCTGCGACCCGTCGTGGGTTACCGGACCCTGGCGGGCGAACACCTTTTTGATGATGGACACGTAGTCGCGCAGCAGGGCGTTGGGCTTGCCCCACGGCTGGCCGTACCACCCCTCCACGATCTGGGGGCCCGACAGGCCCAAACCGCAGATGGCCCGCCCCGGCCCGGCCAGGGCCTCCAGGGTGCCGAACTGCATGGCGGCGGTCACCGCCGGCCGGGCCGCCACCTGGCACACCGCGGTGCCCAGCCGGATGTGGCGGGTGTGGGCCGCGATCCAGGCCAGCGGGGTCACAGCGTCCATTCCGTAGATCTCCGCCGACCACACCGAGTCGTACCCCAGGCGCTCGGCCAGCTGGATCCTGGCCAGAGGAATCTCCGGCTGGGCCTGGTTCCAAACGTCTACCGCTATCCCCAGTTTCATATGCTCGCACTATCCCACTCCCAGTGGCAGGTGGGTGAATTGGCAGAGGGTAGAATTCGGCGGTGCCTACCAAGTTCCTGCACTCGTTCACGCCGCCCGCCGCCGACGAATTCGTCACCATTGTGCGAGCCGAGGGCTGCACGCTGTGGGACGACCAGGGCAAGCGATATCTAGATGCCCTGGGCAGCCTGTGGTACTGCCAGGTGGGCCACGGCCGGACCGAGATCATCGACGCGGTGGCCGACCAGATGCGGCTGCTGGACGCCTACCAGACCTTCGCCCCGTTCACGAACCAGCCGGCCGAGGAGCTGGCCTCGATGGTGGTGGAGCGGTCGCCGCTCAGCGACGGCCGGGTGTTCTTCTGCGGGTCGGGCTCTGAGGCGGTGGACTCCGCGCTCAAGATCGCCCGGGCAGTACACCAGCTCCGAGGCGAGCCCGACCGCCAAGTGGTCATCCGGCGCACCGACGCCTATCACGGCACCAACTTCGGGGGCACCTCGGCCCAGGGCATCGCCGGCAACCGGGAGGGCTGGGGCGACCTGGTGCCCCACTTTGTGGAGGTGCCCCGCGACGACATCGAGGCGGTGAGCACCACCATGGCGGCCCACGAGGGGCGGGTGGCCGCGATCATCACCGAGCCCATGCAGGGCGCCGGGGGCGTGTACCCGCCGTCTGACGGCTATCTCGAGGGGCTGCGACGCCTGTGCGACCAACACGGCGCGCTGCTCATCATGGACGAGGTGATCTGCGGCTTCGGCCGAATTGGATCGTGGTTCGGGGCTCAGCACTACGGCATTACCCCCGATCTGATGACGTTTGCCAAAGGGGTCACCTCCGGCTATTTGCCGGTAGGAGGGGTGATTTGCAGCCGAGCGGTGTGCGATGTGCTGGAGCAGCCCGGCTGGATGCTCCGCACTGGGTACACCTACTCCGGGCACCCCACCTGCATGGCCGCCGGGGTGGCCAACTTGGCCCTCATGGACAAGGAACAACTGGTGGCCCGAGTGCCTCATCTGGCTGCCAAGCTCACCGAGGGACTGGCCGCGCTCGAGGCCGACGGGCTCATCCAGGGCTACCGGGGGACCGGGGCGGTGTACGGCGCGGAGTTGGGCTACGACGCGGCCGCCACCAGGATGCGGCTGCTGGAAGCTGGCGTGGTGGTGCGCCCCATCGGCACCGCATTGGCCATCTGCCCGCCTCTGGTGATCACCGACCACGAGATCGGCATCCTGTTCGACACCATGGCCGACGTGTTGTCCAACGGGCCTGGCTAGGGCGAAGCGCTCAGCCGATCACCTGGCCGGCGTCCACCCGGATCTCCTGGCCAGTCAACCCCCGGCTCCGCTCGGAGGCCAGAAACAGCACCGCCTCCGCGATGTCCTCTGGGTCGACGTGGCGGTTCAGAGCTGCGGCCCGGGCCGCTTGATCCGACACCTGCTGGGCGGTCTTGTTGGTTTGCTTGGCGATGTTGTCCCACAGCCGGTCGAGGTTGTCGCCGGTGATATAGCCCGGCGTGACGATGTTCACCCGAATGTTGTGGTGGCCCAGTTCTCGGGCCATGACCATTGACGCGGTCTGGAGGGCGGACTTGGTGGAGGTGTAGATGGCCATCTTCTCGGGCACCGAGTGGGTGCTGAGGGTGCCGATCTGCACGATAGAGCCCCCGCCGACCGCTTTCATGTGCTCGGCGGCCCGGCGGCTCACCTCCAGGGTGCCGATCACATTCAGCTCGAATGAATAGCGATAGTCGCCCCAGTCGATGTCGGCCACCGCAGCGCGGGCTCCGCCCGCAGTGGCCACGTTGACCACCGCGTCCACCCGACCCAGCTCCGCCGCCGCGGCGTCGGCCAGGGCCGCGGCCGAATCGTGGTGCGCTATGTCGGTGGGTACTGCGAGCACCCTTTGTCCGGTGGCCTGGGCTACTTCAGCGGCCAGCTCTTCCAATGGTTCTACCCGGCGAGCGGCCAAGGCCAGGTCGGCGCCGTCGGCGGCCAATGCCAGCGCGCAGGAGCGCCCCACCCCCGGACCTGCCCCGGTGATGATGGCCACCTTGCCCGTGAGGGAGCGATCCGAGACCACTTACTCAGTCTCTGGCAGGTCGGGGACCCAGCTGGCGCCGTTGATGTGGCTGCCGCCGTCCACATAGAGCGTGTTGCCGGTTAGGTACTGGGCCTCCTCAATCGACAAGAACAAAGCCACCGGAGCGATGTCGCCCTCGGGATCGCCCATCCGGCCCATGGGGTTGGCCGCCTCGGCGTTGCGGATCAGATCAGGCATCATCTTCTCCACCCGGCGAGCCGACGCCGTCTTGGCCCCCGGACAGATCACGTTCACCACGATGCCGTAGGGCGCCCACTCCCGGGCCGCGGTGCGGCTCAGCGTCCGCAGCGCCTCCTTGGCGCAGTTGTACTCCAGCGTTCCCATGTGGGCGTTCACCCCGTTGAGCGAGCACAGGTTCACGATCCGGCCGTACTGCTGATCCCGCATGGGTCGGAAGGCGGCCTGCATGGCCCACAACGGCCCGTACAGGCCCACGTGCATGGCGTCGTTCATGAGCTGGTCGGTTTTGATCTCCACCCGGCTCAGCTCTCCACCGCCCCAGGCATTGTTGATGAGCACATCCAGGCGGCCCCAGTGGCCGACTGCCGCGTCCACCATGGCCGTCACCTCGTCCTTGTCGGCCACATCTGCCCGCATAGCCCGGGCATCGGCGCCGAACTCGTCTCGCAGTTCGCCGGCCACCCGCTCGGCGGCCTCCCCGTCGATGTCGGTGACCAGCAGCATTGCTTCCTCGGCGGCGAACCGGCGGCAGATGCCGTAGCCGATGCCGTCGGCGCCGCCGGTGACCACCGCCACCCGATCAACCAGTTGTCCCATGGTCTCGCTCCCTTTCGATGTTGATTGCGTGGGGTTAGAAGGCGATAACCGAGCGCAGGGTCTCGCCGGCCTTCATGGCCGCGTAGCCGTCGTTCACCTCGTCGAGGCCGATGGTGGCCGACACCATCTCGTCCAGCTTTAGCCGTCCGTCGAGGTACAGGTCGATGAACTTGGGCATGTCCAGGCGGAAGCGGTTGCCGCCCATCAGCGACCCTTGGAGCTTCTTCTCGCTCAAGATGATCTCCCCGCCAGGGATGGTCACCTGGCTGGTCATGGGCAGCATCCCAATGACCGTGGCCGTGCCGCCGATGCCGATCATGGCCCAGGCTTGCTCGGCGGTGGCCGACAGGCCGATGGCCTCGAACGAGTAATCGGCGCCGCCCCCGGTGATCTCGTGGACGGCGGCCACCGGATCGGTCTCCGAGGCGTGTACCGTGTGGGTGGCGCCCAGCGTGCGGGCCGTCTCCAGCTTCGATGCCACCAGATCCACCGCGATGATCGGCGTGGCCCCCACGATGCGGGCGCCCTGCACCGCCGACAGCCCGATGCCGCCGCAGCCGATCACCACCACGCTGGATCCGGCGGGCACCGCCGCGGTGCGCATCACCGCGCCCAGCCCAGTGGTGACCCCGCAGCCGATCAGCGCGGCCCGGTCGAGGGGCATCTCGTCGCGGATCTTGACCACCGCCCGCTCGTGTACCAGAAGCTCCTCGGCGAACGAGCCCAGCCCGGCGAAGGCCGTGCAGCCCCGGCCGTCGTCGAACCGCAGCGACGGGGTGGGGCGGCCCGAGCGCATGGAGTCGGCGTCGAGGCACAGGTAGGGCTTGCCCTCAAGGCAGGTGCGGCACGCCCCGCACCACATCGACACGCAGGTTATGACGTGGTCGCCGGGTTTCACGTAGGTCACGTCTTCGCCCACCGCGGCCACCACCCCGGCCGACTCGTGGCCCATCACCATCGACTGCGAGATGGGCCAGTGCCCGTCCATGAAGTGCAGGTCGGAATGGCACAGTCCGGCGTGGGAGGTGTTGATGAGCACCTCGTTGGCATTGGGCTTGTCGACGGTCAGGTTCTCGACCACCAGGTCGCCAGGGCTGGAATGCAATACGGCGCCGCGCATGGGGTTCTCCTCGGATTCGGCTCGGGGGAAGAGTAAGCGCGACAGCCCCAACTCGCAGTGTCCGGGCGGCAAGACTGGCTGTTGGGGCTCCCGGGGGCCACGACTCAAGCCTCACCGAGCCTCTTGAACTCCCCGGGGGCCACGACTCAAGCCTCACCGAGCCTCTTGAACTCCCCGGGGGCCAGGACTCAAGCCTCACCGAGCCCCTGGTGCCGGCAGCGGGGCGTTTGTGGCCCGCGGGTGCCGGGCAAGCTGGTTGGGGGGTGTGGCGGGCCGGGTGTGCGGGGTGACGGCCGCGGGTATTGTGTCGGCTGACATTATGGTGATGCTGTCCGGGGAAAGGCGGTGAGCGTGGTCGGGTCGGCGAGCGTGTGCAGTGGTGATCGGGGTTGGTCTGGTCGACGCTTCTGGCCGGGTTGGGCGGCTGGGGTTGTCGTGTGGGCGCTGATGGTGGGGTTGGTGGCAGCGGTGCCGGAGACGCCGGTTTCGGCGTAGGTGCCGGAGGTCGACTACGACGTCGACGACGACGGGCTGATCGAGGTCTCGAGCCTCGCCCAGTTGAACGCGATCCGCTGGGACCTCGACGGCGACGGCTCTGCGGATGTGTACCCGGCGGGCAAGGATGGCCATATCGGCCACGACCCCGACGGGGCGGCCAAGCTGGCGGCGGCGTTCCCGACCGCGGCGACGGGCATGGGCTGCCCGGCCGATGGCTGCGACGGCTATGAGCTGGTTGCGAACTTGGACTTCGACACCAACGGCAACGGGCGGGCCGACTCCGGCGACGACTACTGGAACGGCGGGCGGGGCTGGCTGCCGTTGATGGGCGGCGAGGCCATTTATGACTGGCACGCCGATGTGCGCTTCGAGGACAGAGCGCCACCCAGCAGGGCGTATGGGGATTCGCCGCATTCGCGGGCACGGATGTTCACCGCGGCCTTCGAGGGCAACGGACGCACGATTGCCAACCTCTACATCAATGACTCCACGCGATGGTATGTGGGCTTGTTCGGCGTCATCGGCCCCGGTGGGCATGTGCGCAATCTCGGGCTGAGCGCCCCGAACGCCGACAGCGGGGTGCGAGGGAGAAGATTCGTCGGGGTGCTGGCGGGCATGTCGATCGGGGGCTTCTCGACGGTTGGGGGCCGTGTCAGCGGTGTGTGGTCTGATGTCGACGTGTCCGGCAGTTCCAGAGTGGGCGGTCTGGTCGGTACCAGCGCTCTCTATGCCTTCATCATCGAGAGCTACGCCACCGGCGATGTGACCGGCGGAGACCGTGTCGGCGGCTTGGTTGGGCTGCTCAACTATTCGGGTGTCGCGGCGAGTTACGCCACCGGTGACGTGACTGGCACCAACGATGCCGGGGGATTGGTTGGCTGGCGGCCCGACGGGCATATCCGGGCGACCTACGCCACCGGGTCGGTCACGTTCAGGGCGGGAACTATTGGGACACCGTGGCGACGGGGGTGGCGACGAGTCCGGATTGCGCGACGGGCTACACCACCGCGCAGTTGCAGGCGCCGACGGGCTATGAGGGGATCTATGCGGGCTGGAACGTGGATGTGGGTGTCGGTGCCTATGACGGCTGGTATACCGGGCCGGGTGATGATCCGTGGGATTTCGGGTCGTCTTCTGAGTATCCGGTATTGAAGTATTGCGGGGCTAAGCCAGGTATTGACACTGTTGATGGGCTGTCGTATTGCCCGTTGCAGGTGGCTGCCCAGCGGAGCAGTGCGGGGATGTCTTTGGGCAAGCTCAGCCCAGGAGGCGAGGACGACCCCGTTGTGGTGGCTGGGCACACTGTTGATGCCCAAGTGGTAGCGAGGGTGCAGGAGCTGGCGGGGCAGACCCAGCATGGTGCAGCCCATGTCAACCGCTGGAATCGCGTCCTGGTCGCGTTCGGCACCCATGACGGCGCCGGCGTGTCGGGCGGGGCGATGACCGCCGCTCAGGCCCAGGACATGGCTGACCGGCACAGCAGCCCGGTGTGGGGCCAAGTGGTGACCGAGCTGACCGCGCTCGAAGCAACCCCCCAGCAGACGCCTCCGCCGCCTCCGCCGCAGGACGAGCCCGACGATGCGGTGCTGGGCGACTGCGGCGCCGGAGAGCCCACCCTGTCGATCAGCAGCCCCGAGGCCAGCCGCAGCGACGTCACCTATACCGACTAACGGCCGGACGGACTCCCGTTGCCGGGAACCGCACAGGCCCGGGGGTTGGGCTCAGACAGCGTGGCAGGGGTCGGAGTGGCCGCCGCTCATGGCCTCCAAGAAGCCCGAGGCCCGTTCTTGGCGGGGGTAGCGGTTGGCCAGCTCCCAGAAGGCGGGGCTGTGGTTGGGTTCGTGGAGGTGGGCCAGCTCGTGGACGATGACGGCGTCGAGCACCCAGGCGGGAACTCGGGCCAGGCGGGTGGAGATGCGGATGGTGCCCCGTGCTGAGGTACACGAACCCCAGCGGTCGTTCTGCTCGGCCCAAGTGATCGACGCCGGGGGGTGCAGGCCGTAACGCTGGGCCAGCGTGGCGGCCCGTTCCACCAGGTTCACTCCGCCGGCTTCAGCGGCCCGTTTGCGCTCGATGCGGTCCACCAGGCTGGCCACCATCTCGGCCTCGGCGTCGGGGGTCATGCCGGCGGGAACCCGCACCTCGATGCAGTCGGGCAGGAGCCTGGCTGCGGCCGTCTTACGGCGCTTTGGACTGCGGATGACTCTGATCGGGAGCTGCGGCGGTGCCTCCGGGGCGGCGTCACCGGAGGTATCCAACAGCGTGTCCAAGAGGGTTGAACTCACGCTGCGACCATATCCACGGGGAGTGACGGTTTGGTGGATGGTGGCGGGTTGAAGTCGCTGCGGTAACGTCCGGCCAAGTCCAAGGGGGAGAATGAGAATGCCACTGAGCACCAGAACCCAGGCCGCGTGGGCCGACATGGTGGACGCCTTGTCGCAGGCGAGCGACCGCTTCTGCGGCGAGGAGTGGGGGGTGTCCGGCGAGCAGGACATCGCCGACAGCCACCGCTTGGTGCTTCACATCCTCCAGTCGGCGCTGTTCGCCCACGCCGAGTTCGATCCCGAGCGGCCGGCGTGGCGCCGGATCGTGTCGCCCACCCGCAAGTTCACCGGCGACAACGCCGATGCGGTGTACTTCGAGGCGCCGGTGAGCAGCCCCCTGGCCTATCGGGTCACCGGCAATCTGGCCGGCGCGGTGTACACCTCGTTCACCGTGGAGCTGGGCTCGTCGGAGGGAAGGTACGCCACCGGCACCGGCGGCGTGCTCAACGACGACGACATCGACGTCGACGCCGACGGCAACTACGAGGTGTTCCTCGGCGGCGAGCCCCGGGACCGCAATTGGCTGGATCTGCCCCCCGAGTCGGGCCGGATAACCACCCGGCACTATTTCGAGGTCCCGAAGCCCGCGGCAGCCGATGAGTCGCTCCACATTCCCCTGACCATCGAGTGCCTTTCTCCGGTGGGACCGGCCGCGCGGTGGACTGATGAGACCGTGGCCGCGGCCATCGGCCGGGTAACCAACCATGTGCTGGGCAAGACGGTCCAACAGCCCATCCCCGGCACCTATCCCCTGCCGGCGTGGGTCAGCCGCGAGCCCAACGTTTTGCCCGACCCCCAGCCGCCCGGCACCATGGGCTTCGCCGCGTTCGACGCCTACTACACCATGGGGCGCTACGTGCTCGCCCCCGACGAGGCGCTGGTGATGACGGGTCGGTGGCCGGAGTGCAAATTCGGCAACGTGTGCCTGTGGACCGCCTTTGGCCAGACCTACGACTACGCCAATCGCACTACCAGCCGCAACCGGGCCAACACAACCCTTGAGGCCGACGGCACGTTCAAGATGGTGATCGCCCACGAAGACCCCGGCGTGTGCAACTGGCTCGACACCGAGGGCCGCCCATCCGGCAGCATCTTCTGGCGGTTCTTCCTGCCCACCGGCCCGGTGGAGCGAATCGAGCCCGAACTGGTCAAGCTCTCCGACCTTCGCTAGGCCCCACTACCCCCGGCATCTGGCGAGCCCTTAGCCAGGGGTGCGCGGAATCATCGGGCTGGTCGGGGCGGCGGCCTCGCTACCTCTCTCGCCCCCTTAGCCAGGGGTGCGCGGAATCATCGGGCTGGTCGGGGAGAATGTCGGGATGCGATTGCAGGGGCGGATGCCCGACCTGCCCGACGGGATGGACTGCGTCGACCCGGATCTGCTGGCCGACCTGCGGAGCGGAGCGATCGACAAGCTTCCCGAGCGCGCCATCGACTGCGTGCCCCCCAATGTGCGAGACGACATTCCCGACGAGCTGATCGAGTTCGCCGCCACCAACCCTGAGCTGGCGCTGGCCGCAGTGATCGTGGCTGTGCTGGCCACGGTGGTGTGCCTGTACAAACTGGTCAAGCGGACGTTCATTGTCGCCCTGGTTGCCGGAGCAGTCGCAGCCGTGGCTTGGTGGTGGTGGGCGACAGCGCCCAATATCGTCTGACCATGGGCAGCAGGCCGCTATGGGCGCCTGACCGGGATCGGGCTTCCCGCACCAACTTGGCCCGCTTCGCCGCGGGCGCAGGCATCGACATCGCCGTCGGCGGAGGATACGAACGACTGCACCGGTGGTCGGTGGACGACCCGGGCGCTTTCTGGTCGGCGGTGTGGGACTTCTGCGGGGTGGTGGCCTCAAAGCGGGGGAGTGCCCCGGTGGTCAACGCCCAGCACATGGCCGACACCCGGTTCTTCGATGGGGCCCGGCTCAACTTCGCCGAGAACCTGCTGGCCGGCGGCGACGATGAGATCGCCATCGTGTTCGCCGACGAAACCGGCGGTTACACCGAAACCAGGCGAGCCGAGCTGCGGGCGCTGGTGTCCCGGCTGGCCGGCGCCATGAAGGCCCAGGGGGTGGGCCGCGGCGACCGGGTGGCGTGCTGGATGCCCAACCTGCCCGAGGCCTATGCGGTGATGCTGGCCGCGGCCTCGTTGGGAGCGGTGTTCTCGTCAACCTCGCCCGACTTCGGCGCCGCCGGGGTGCTCGACCGCTTCGGCCAGATCGAGCCCAAGCTGCTGGTGGCGGCAGACGGATACCACTACGGCGGCCGGCGGTTCGACTGCGGGGAGCGGCTAGGGCCGATCCAGGCCGGGCTGCCCTCGCTGGCAGCCACCGTGGTGCTGAACCGCATCGACAGCGACTCTGTGCCTGAGGGCGCCGTGGACTTCGACGATTGGATCGAACCCCATCCCCCCGGGCCGATCCAGTTCGAGCAGCTTGCCTTCGACCATCCGCTGTACGTGCTGTATTCCTCGGGCACGACCGGTCGGCCCAAGTGCATCGTCCACCGGGCGGGCGGGCTCCTGCTCAAGCACCTGTGCGAGCACCAGCTCCACTGCGATGTACGCCCCGGCGACCGGGTGTTCTACTTCACCACCACGGGCTGGATGATGTGGAACTGGCTGGCTTCGGCCCTGGCATCGGGGGCGGCCGCGGTCTTGTGGGACGGGAACCCCGTCCATCCGAGGCCCGACGCTCTGTTCGACATGGCCGATCGGGCTGGGGTCACCCTGTTCGGCACGTCGGCCCGCTACATAGACTCGTTGCGCAAAGCCGGCGTGTCCCCCCGTCGCACCCACAGCCTGGGGGCGCTGCGCACCATCTGCTCCACCGGGTCGCCGCTGTCGCCTGAGGGGTTCGACTACGTGTACCAGCAGGTCAAGGCCGACGTCCACCTGGCCTCGATTTCGGGGGGCACCGATCTGTGCGGCTGCCTGGTGGCCGGCGATCCCACCGCAGCGGTTTGGCCGGGCGAGATCCAGCGGCCCGCCCTGGGGCTCGATATCGATGTGCTGGGAGGCGACGGCATGTCGCTCGAAGCCGGGCAGTTCGGCGAACTGGTGTGCTCGTCGCCGTTCCCCTCGCAACCCCTCCGGTTCTGGGGGGAGGGGGGCGACCAGCGCTACCGGGCCGCCTACTTCGAGCGATTCGAGGGCCGGTGGCACCAGGGCGACTACATCTGCGCCACCGAGCATGGCGGATTCGTGATCTCCGGCCGCTCCGACGCCACCTTGAATCCCGGCGGGGTTCGAATCGGCACCGCTGAGATCTACCGCCTCGTCGACACCATGGACGAGGTGGCCGAGAGCGTGGTGGTGGCCCAGCCCTGCGATGGGGATAATCGGGTGGTGCTCTTCGTAAAACTGGCGGAGGGCGTCCGCCTCGACGACAGCTTGGAGGCGGCCATCCGGGCGGCGATTCGATCGGGGGCAACTCCTCGCCACGTTCCCGCAGTGATCTGCGCGGTAGACGACATCCCCCGCACCCGCAGCGGCAAGACGGTGGAGTTGGCGGTGCGCGAAGCGATCTGCGGGAGGCCCATCGCCAACATTGAAGCGCTGGCCAATCCTGAGGCGTTGGACTGCTTCCGCAACCGACCGGAGCTGGCATGACCGATAATCCCTCAACGGGCGAAGCGATGCCCCTTGGGGCGAGGCCGACCCTCATCGAAAGGTACGCCAGATGACCGATAATCCCTCAACGGGCGAAGCGATGCCCCGGCTCAGGAGCTTGCTGTTTGCCCCGGCCAGCCGCCCCGATATGTGCGCCAAGCTGCCCCGCAGCGGCCCCGACGGGGTTGTGCTCGACTTGGAGGACGCAGTGGCCCCCGAGGCCAAGGACCAAGCCCGGTCCGAGGCCCGGGCCGCGGGAGCGGAACTGCGCCGCCGGCATCCCGGCCTGGCTGTGTTCGTACGGGTCAACCCTCCCGGCACCGAGTGGTTCGCTGATGATGTCGCCCAAAGCCTGGCTGAGGATCTGACCGGGGTTGTGGTGCCCAAAGTGGAGGCCGCGGCCCAAATCGAGCTGGTGCATGAGGCTCTCGCCCATGCTGGCCGCGGCTCTCTGCGGCTGGTGGCCGGCATCGAGACCGCCGCGGGGGTGGGCCGGGCTGAGGCGATAGTGGGGCATCCCGGCGTCTCAATGGCCTATTTCGGGGCCGAGGACTTCATCACCGACATGGGCGGCACCCGCACCGACGGCGGCCTGGAGGTGATATACGCCCGCTCCCAGGTGGCGCTGGCGGCTCGCATGGCCGGGGTGCCGGTGCTCGATCAGGTGGTGACCGCGTTTGGCAGCGACGAGCGCTTCTTGGCCGACGCCGCGGTGGGGAGGTCCATAGGCTACAGCGGAAAGCTGTGCATTCACCCCGCCCAGGTCCCGTTGGCCAATCGGTGCTTTTCGCCGTCAGCCGAGGAGCAGGCCCGGGCTCGGGCGCTGCTGGACATCTGGGACGAGGCTTTGGCGCGGGGCGAGGCGTCGGTGGCCTTTGAGGGCCAGATGATCGACGAGCCGCTGGCCCGGCGGGCCCGGACGCTGCTCGATGATTAACCGCCGCCCGAACGAGTGTGAGAAACTGATCTGATGGCAAAGCAACGCGACAGAATCCGCCTTTCCCCAGAAGAGCAGCAGGTGTTCATCGAGGAGCAGAAAAGCCTCCAGGTGGCCACCATCAACCGCGACGGCACCCCCCACCTCAGCACCCTCTGGTTCGCCGTGGTAGACGGCGACATCGTGTTCGAGACCTATACCAAATCGCAGAAGATCAAGAACCTCGAGCGCGACAGCCGCATCGCCCTGCTGCTGGAGGACGGCAAGGTGTATGAGAAGCTCCGCGGGGTGGCCATCAACGGCCACGCCGAGCTGCACACCGATCCTGAGGCGGTCCACAGCTACGCCTTGAAGGTGATGGCCCGCAACAACCCCGACGCCGACATCGAGATGCTGTCCAAAGCAGCCGAGGGCATGGCCAGAAAGCGCACTGCGGTCGTGGTCAAGGCCGAGAAGACAATTTCCTGGGACCACACCAAGCTGGGCGGCGGCTGACCGCCGATCTGCCCCTATTGCCAGGCGGGTGAGCGCGGCGGCCCGCGACCACTGGCCACGGCTCGACCGGTAGCGTTGGGAGTCTGGTGAAGGACTTCCTCAGGTGGCTGTCCCACTTGCTCCGGCTGGCCGTGCTCATACCCATGCTGGCCCTGGCCCTGGCCGCCACCTTGTTCGTGGCTTGGTCTCCGACCGCCGACATGCTGAGGTCGTGGGAGTCCACACCGGTGGAAGTGAACCTCACCGAGGACGTGAGCATCGACGAACTGGCCATCCGCTCCTATGTCTACGACGCCAACCGCCGGATCATCGACGTGTTCAGCTACGTCGAGAATCGGGTTTTGGTGGAGCTAGAAGACATCTCCGATGAGGTGAAGCACGCGGTCATCGCCATCGAAGACGAGAACTTCTACCTGCACACCGGCATCGACCTCAGCGCGGTGTTCCGGGCCGGTCTTGAGAATGTCGGGGCCGGCGGCATCACCCAGGGCGGGTCCACCATCACCCAACAGCTCATCAAGAACTTGGTGGTGGGCAACAAGGTCGAGGCTGAGCGCAAGCTCCAGGAGATGGCCATGGCCAAGCGCCTTGAGCGGGAGATGGGCAAAGACGACATTCTCAACCTGTATTTGAACACGGTGTACTTCGGCCAGGGCGCCTACGGCGTGCAGGCCGCGGCCGAGGTGTACTGGGGGCTGGGCGCGGCCGATCTGGGCTGGGGGGAGGCCGCGCTGCTGGCCGGGCTCATCAGCAACCCCAGCAGCTACGACCCCATCAACAACCCCCTGCGGGCCCTGCGCCAGCGGCGCATCGTGTTGAACCGGCTGGCCGAGCTGGGCTACATCACCGATGAGCAGGCCGACCTGTTCCACCTCCAGCCCCTGCCCACCGAGGTCAACGAGATCGAGCTGCCTCCCAAGAGCTATTTCGTGGAGGAGGTGAAGCAGCAGCTTCTGGACGACCCCCGGTATCTGGGCGGGAGCCCCGAGGATCGCTTCAACCTGGTGTTCAACGGCGGCCTCAGCATCCACACCACTTTCGACCCCGCAGCCCAGCGAAAGGCCGAGGAGGCGGTGGCCGCCACTCTGGTGGAGTACAACGAGGGCGAGCACGGCGGGGTCGAGGCCACCATGGCCCTGGCCGCGCTCGAGCCCGACACCGGGGCGGTTCGAGCGGTGGTGGGCGGGCCGGGGTTCGCCCAAGACGAGCAGGAGTTCAACCTGGCCACCCAGGGCGCCCGCCAGCCGGGGTCGGCGTTCAAGACGTTCGTGATGATGACCCTGTTCGAGCAGGGGTACCAGCCCAGCGACCGGGTGAGCGGCCGGGGGCCCTGCCAGATTCCCAACCCCGGCGGCGTTCCCGACCCCTATGTGGCCAACAACTTCGCCAGCTCAGCCGGGCAGGTGGACACCATCACCAACCAGATACGGGTTTCCTCCAACTGCGCGTTCTTGCGGCTGGGCCGGGTGGCGGGCATTCAGCCGGTTATCGACACCGCGTCAAGAATGGGCATCACCACGGCGCTGGAGCCGGTGGCCTCGCTGCCACTGGGCTCCGAGGAGGTCCACCCCATAGACATGGCCTCGGCCTACGGGGTGATGGCCACCGGCGGGTTCCGCTATGAGCCGTATTTCATCGAGCGGATCGTCGACCGCCAGGGCAATGTGCTCTACCAGCATGAGCTGTCGGGCCGGCGGGCAGTGTCGGAGCGCTCGGCCTGTTGGGCCACCGACGTGCTGGAGAACAACATGGTCAACGGCACCGGGCGCCGGGCCCAGTTGCCCCTCCAAGCCTCGGCGGGCAAAACCGGCACCACCGAGGAGTCGGCCGATGCCTGGTTCGTCGGGTTCACCCCCCATCTGGCCACCGCGGTGTGGTTGGGGAACCCCCACGAGCGCATTCCCATGCGCAAGGTGACCGGCAGCTCCTATCCGGCGGTGGCCTGGGGCCGGTTCATGACCAGCTACCACGAGGGCCTCGAGCCGGTGGACTTCCCGAACTGTCCCGGCGAGCCCCGGATCAGCGACCTGATCGAGTTGGAGGACGTGTTCACGGTGGGCGTGCCCTGCGCGACGCCGTTGGCGCCCGAAGACCCAGAGGTGGTTGTGCCGATCATCGTCGCAGTGGACACCGACGACGACGGCGCCCACGATGCCTGCGTCGACCTGCTGATAACCGAGGGAGTCGAGCCCTGCGGATTCAGCGAGTTCGCAGTGGAGGGAGGCGACCCCATTCCGCTGTTCTGCGGAACCCCCGCGCCCATCGAAGCGGAGTGCCTCGAAGGCCAGTTCCCCCTGGACTCAAACGATGACGGGGTTGCCGACGCCTGTGTGGGCGCCGGCGCTGGCTCGGATCCTCCGGCTGGCGGCAGCAGCGAGCAAGTCAACGCCGTCGCCCCTGAAGCTGAGAGCCCGTCCGAGCCTGCACCTAGTATCGAGCCGTGATCGACGATCAATTCCAGCGCCTGCTGTCGGTGCAGGATCACGACACTCGGATAGATCAGCTCCGACATCGCTTCGACACACTGGCTGAGCGAGCCTCGCTGGTCGCCGCCCAGCAGGCGTGCCAGCAGGTCCGCCATCAGCGGGAGGCGAAGCAGGTTCAGCGTTTGGAGCTTCAGCGGAAACTCAAGCGCAACGAGGACGATTTGGCCGCCTTGGAGGATCGGGTGAAGCGGGAGAACGACCGGCTGTATTCCGGGGAGGTCACCGGCACCCGTGAGCTGCTCACCCTCCAAGAAGAGGTACACGGCCTGCGGTCCCGCTGCTCAGAGATGGAAAGCGATGCCTTGGAGCTGATGGAGGCGGTCGAGGAGATCGAAGCCGAGGTTGCAGGTCTGGAGGCCGGCCTCGGTGCCTCAGAGGCCGAGGCGGCCGCCGCCCAACAGCGGCTGGCCGAGGCCGAGGCGGTGGTGCAGGCTGAGATCGAGCAGGAGAACGCCGCCCGCGCAACCGTGGCCGCCGACATTTCCGAGGCGGCGTTGGCCAGCTATGAGGGTCTGCGGACTCGAATGGGCGGGGTGGCGGTGGCCCGGCTCCGAAACAGCACCTGCGAGGGATGCCACTTGGCGCTGTCGGCCATGGGGCTCGACCGCATCCGGCGCGCCCCGGCGCAGGAGGTGTGCTACTGCGAGGAGTGCGGCCGCATCCTGGTGCGGACCTGACCGGGCAGAGCACTCGTGTTCTTCTGGTTTCTGGCCCTCAGCTTCGTGCTGGTGGCCCTGGTGTTCGACAGCCCGGCGCTTGACTACCGCATGGTGATGCTCGGCTCGGTGCTACCCGTGGTGGAGCTGCTGGCCGGCGGCCCGTGGGCGCTGCACACCCTGCTGGCGCCGCTGGCGGTGCTGGTGGCGGTGATGGCGGCCACACGGGGTCGCCGCCTGGCCCGGCGCCGCGGGCTGGGGCTGCCCATCGGGCTGTTCCTGTACCTGGTGCTCGACGGGGCGTGGCTGCGCACCGAGCTGTTTTGGTGGCCGGTGCTGGGGGCTCGGGTAAGCAGCGGCGACCTGCCCGATTTCAAGCCCCTGGCCGCGCTGATCGCGTTGGAGCTGATCGGACTGGCCGTGGGGGCGTGGGCGGTGTACCGCTACGGGCTGGCCGACCGGCAGCGGCTTCGCCTGTTCTGCACCCAGGGCCGGCTGGACCGATCTCAGATGCACGGGGATCGGCCGCGGCGGCCCAGGATGCGCTGAACGTCCAGGTTTCCGAGGAGGCGGGAGGACGGTGAGTCGGCCTGTAGGCGGAAATGGTGTTCGGGAACGCTAGCAGGTACCTTCGACAAGAGGGTTCTGCACTAGCTCGGCACTCCGATCAGCCTCAGCAGGACGATCACGCCTGAGCAGGCCGCAGCGAACACCACCCGGCGGGCATAACTCGGCTGCGTGACGAACCTGGCTATAGCGCTCAGCCAGTTGTGGAGCAGTGTCATAGTGACTCCTCGGCTCAGTAGAACGATATCCAGACCACTGTGCAGACGATAGTGGCGATGGCTCCGGCGCGAGCGCCTCCGCGAGCGATTCTCGGAAAGCGGTTCTGGCCGGCTGGACCGATCTCAGATGCACGGGGATCGGCCGCGGCGGCCCAGGATGCGCTGAACGTCCAGGTTTCCGAGGAGGCGGGAGGACGGTGAGTCGGCCTGTAGGCGGGATTCTGTCCGGGTCCTGGCGGACCGTGGGTGGCCATCCATCTAAGCGGCCTACCCGGGGACTGCCCCTTTTGGGGCGGCGGGCCACCATGTCCCCTGCTTGGCCTTGCTCCCGGTGGGGTTTGCCGAGCGAGCCGGGTCGCCCCGGCCCCTGGTGCGCTCTTACCGCACCGTTTCACCCTTGCCTGTGCCCGGAAGTCCGGGCCATCGGCGGTCTGTTCTCTGTGGCACTTTCCTTCGAGTCGCCCCGACTGGCCGTTAGCCAGCACCGTTGCCCTGCGGAGTCCCGACCTTCCTCGACGCCGAGGCCGAGACCTCAGCACCGCGGCCACCTGGCCGACTCACCGTCGCCACCAGTCTGCCAGCCCCCTGGTCCCGAGGCGAGAGGGTTTTGGGGTATGCGCGTATAGACGCGTTCGGATGTCTCGAATCCTGGCAATCTGCTGGAGACGCGTGCCCTCAGACCACCCTCACCCCACGTTTCCGCGCCGGCTCAAGAAATTGCGACCGGGAGTTCCGCGATGGGGCTGTCCGGATCGTGAACGAGACCGGCCGGGGGATTGGGAAGGCGTGCTCGGTTCGTCTGGCCCGGGCAGAACTTGGGAGCTGACCTGGCATAAACGGCATAAGTTATGCCATGCCAGTAGTGCTATCCTGGTTCTGTGCGGACGATGATCATCCTTCCCGACCACCACCACGCCGAGGCCAAGCGCAAGGCCGCCCACGAGGGCGTCTCGCTTTCAGAGTACATTCGCCGCCTCGTGGCCAACGACTTGGGCCAGGCTGACGCCGCAACCGATCCGTCGATGGTGTTCGGACTGTTCGACAGTGGAGGATCCAAGATCGCCGACGGAAAACGAGCCATGATCAGCGAGGCGATCGACAAGCAGTTTGCCGCCAAGGGCCTCTGAGCGGTGGCCCCGGTATTCGTGGATACCAGCATTTGGTACGCCGCAGCCGACGCCGGCGACGCCCACCGCGATGTCGCCCAGGCGCTGCTCGCCGAACGCGCCGGGGCTCTGGTAACCAGCGACCTCGTTTTGGCCGAGTTGTGGAATCTGGTGGCCGCCCGTACCAACCACGCCAACGCCAATCGCGTTGTTGCCGCCATCGCATCGGGCGTAGCCCGGATCGAGTGCACAACCGGCGCTGACCTAAAGGCTGCCCAGGCGATGCTGGCCGACTACCCCGACCAATCGTTCTCCCTCACCGACCGCACAAGCTGGGCACTCATGGAGCGCCTGGCCATCACCCAAGCACTCGCCTTCGACGCCGACTTCCGCATACACCGCTACGGCCCCCACAAAACCCAAGCCTTCACAGTCCACCCCTAGCACCTGAACCTCCGTGGCATGGCCGGTAGGGGCTTCCTGCACTGCTGTGCTTACCCGTTGTTGGGTTTGGGCGACTTCCAAGTCCGCCTGCTGCTGTCGGGGCTGGCCCGACAGGCCATCGCTGGCGGCGACACCCCCTGCCAGGCCGACGCCCTGAGGTGGAGCGACGTGCAGCGAATCGTAGAAACCGCCCACACACCCTGCCCGAATCAGCCCGCCGGGCGTCTGGAGACATGCGACCAAGCCCAGTGGCGCGCCGAATACGACATCGCAATTGGCAGGCGGCCAGAGTGCTTGAGCGGGCAGGGCCTTGCTAGAGGCCGATGTCGGAGAGCTCGGGGTGCCAGCGGGCTGCCCGCTGCACTGCCTCGTGCCAGCGGTCGCGGTCCGCCGTGCCTTGCGGTTCCACCACCGCCCGGGGCGACCAGGAGTCGGCCACCTCCTGCCAGCTCGACCACTGGCCCAATGCGCGGCCGGCCAGCACCGCCGCGCCCAGGGCGGTGCCTTCGGGCACCGGGCACAACTCCACGGTGCGGCCCAGGGTGTCGGCCAGTATCTGGTTGAACACCGGGTTCTGCGACATCCCTCCGTCCACCCGGATCCGCTCGATGCGATGGCCGCTGTCGGCCTCGGCGGCTTCGAGCAGATCGGCGGCGCGGTGGGCCACCCCCTCGAGCACCGCCCGCACGATGTGGGCTGCGGTGGCGCCCCCGGTGATGCCGAACAGCGCGGCCCGGGCGCCGAAGTCCCAGTAGGGGGTGCCCAGCCCGTACAGGGCCGGCACGTAAACCACCCCGCCGGCGTCGGCCACGCTGCCGGCCAGCTCGGTCGACTCGGCCGCGTCGCCCAGCAGCCCCACGTCGTCGATCAGCCAGCTCATGTTCGACCCGGCGGCGATCATAAAGGCCTCCACGCCCCACACGATGGCCCCGTGCTCCTGCCAGGCCACGATGGGGAACGTGCCCCGGTCGCTGCGCTTGTCGGCAATGGGCCTTCCTGGGCCTGTGTACACATCCAAGAAGGCCCCGGTGCCGAAGGTGAGCTTGGCCAACCCCTCGAGCACACAGCGCTGCCCGATCAGCGACGACTGCTGATCGCCGATGATCCCGGCGATCGGCGGCGACCCCGGCAGGGCGGTGGCGGCGCCCACCACCCCGGTGGAGTCCACGATCTCGGGCAGGCAGGCGGGGGGAACGCCGAGCCGGTCGACGATCTCGTCTGACCAACCGCTGCCGTCATCGGCCAGCATTCCGCTCATGGCGGCATTGGAGGGGTCCACCACATGATGGGCGCCTTGCGAGAGGCACCACACCGTCCAGGTGTCCACGGTGCCGAAGCACAGGTCGCGGCTCCGGTCGGGGTCGTGGTGCTCCAGCAGCCAGGCCAGCTTGGTGGCCGACTCGTTGGGCACCATCTCCAGGCCCTCGGCCTGCCATGCCAGGCACTCGCCGACGGTGCGGAGGTCCTGCCAGCCCAGCGCCGGTCCCACCGGCTCGCCGGTTCTGCGGTCCCACACCATGGCGGTTCCCCGCTGGTTGGTCACGGCCACAGCATCCACGCCCCCCACCTCTTGGATCACCTCGGCGGCCGACCGGAGTATGACCGCGGCCATCTCGTTGGCGTCGAACTCCACCAGTCCGGGCTCGGGCATGTCGGGCGGGGTGCGCTCCTGGCGGAAGCAGATCACCCGGTGTCCATCGGTCACCGCCGAGCGGATGCTGCTGGTGCCCACGTCGATGACGCAGATGTTCATGAAAGAGATTGTGGCAGGGTGATGACGATAGTCCACACTATGACGATGAGTCTGGGCCGGTACGGGGGATGGGCGGGGATATTCCGGCAGCTGGCCGGGGGCGGCAGCCTCGAGGCCGATGCCGCCAATGCGGCCATGACCGAAATTTTGGACGGTGAGGCGACGTCGGCGCAGATCGCCGGGTTCGTGATGGCCCTGCGGACCAAGGGAGAGACATCAGAAGAGCTGGCAGGACTCCTGTCGGCCATGCGGGCGGCTGCGGAGACGGTCCCGTTGGACGCCGCAGGCCTCGGGCTCATCGACACCTGCGGCACCGGCGGCGACAACAGCGGCAGCATCAATGTGTCCACCGCGGCGGCGCTGGTGGCCGTGGGCGCGGGGGCCAGAGTGTGCAAGCACGGAAACCGCTCCGCCTCTTCCCAATGCGGCTCTGCCGACGTGCTGGAGGCGCTGGGCGCGGTCATCGACCTCGGCCCCGAGGGTGTGGCCCATTGTGTGAGCGAGGTCGGATTCGGATTCTGCCTGGCCCCCCGCTTTCACCCGGCCATGCGCCACGCGGGGCCGGCCCGCCGAGAGCTGGCCGTGGCCACGGTGTTCAACTTCCTCGGCCCGCTGGCCAACCCGGCCGGGGTCAGGCGGCAGTTGGTGGGCGTCAGCGACCGGGCGATGGCCGAGATCATGCTTGAGGTGCTGGCCGCCACCGGTTCAGAGCGGGCCATGATCGCGCACGGCCACGACGGTTTGGACGAGCTGTCGACTACCGGGCCGACCGACGTGTGGGAGCTGCGGGACGGAAACACCCATCGCCACACGGTGGACCCCGCGGCCCTCGATCTGAGGCCGGCGAAAGCTGAGGATCTGGTGGGCGGGGATGCGGCCGTCAACGCCGACTGCCTGCGGCGGGTGCTCGACGGCCAGCCGGGCCCGCACCGGGACATCGTGGTGCTCAACGCCGCCGCCGCTCTGGTGGTGGCCGATGTGTCCGACTCGCTGGAGCATGGGCTGGAGGCGGCCGCTGCGTCCATAGACCGCGGCCGGGCCGACGAGGCCCTTGATGGGTTTGTGGCCGCCTCCAATGACGTCGGCGCCGAGGAGCAGCGGTGAAACCGGGGGATAGTCCGACCACAGAACAACTGAGAGCAGTGCTCATGCAGGCGGTGGAGGTCGCTCGGGCCGGGCAGAGGGAGAAGCCCCCGATAGACCCGCCCGCACGGTTGAAGCAGGTCTTGACGTTCAAGAAGTTCACCGAGCGGGCCATGGGCCAAGTGCGCGAGGCGGTGGAATCCGACGAGGAGTTCCGAGGGCGGGTGGTCGGCGCCACCGCCGAAACCGATGTGGGCCGGGTCGGCTGGCTTTGGCTGACTCGCCCTGACGGGTGGGAGCAGGAGTCGGCCGAGTTGGCCGCGGCGGCCCAGCGCGAATCGGAAATGGCTGCTTGCGCCCAGAGAACCCAAGAGCTGGTGCAGCGGCTCCAACGGGCTGAAGCGGCCAAGAAAAAGGCCGACACTCAGCGGGACAAGGCCGGCCGGGAGCGGGACGAGGCCCGGATTGAGGCCGCCCAAGCCCGCACCGAGGTCCGTCGGGCTGAAGAGGAAGCGCAGAGGCTGGTCGCCGAATTGGATCAGGCGAGGGACGCCCTCGATGCCGCCGAGAGCACCTTGGCCCGGTCCCAGCGCAAGCAGACCCGCACCGACGAGAAGCTCAGGAGCGCTCTCGCCCAAGTCGACGGGTTGAAGAGGCAGCTCAGGGACTCCCGCGAGCAGCACAGTGAGGAGGTCAGCAGCCTCAAGGCGCGCTTGGCCGCCGCCGAGGACGAGGTGGCCATGGCCCGGGAGGCCGGATTCGAGCCCCCGTCCGAGCCTGAGCCCAAGCCCGCGCCGCCCCCGCCCACCAAGCGCACGCCCGTCCCCATGCCTGGCGGGCTGCTCAACGACACCCCGGAAGCGGCGGAATACCTGCTTCGACAGGTGTCCGAGGTGGTGGTGCTGGTGGACGGCTACAACGTGACCTTCAAGAACTGGGAGAAGCTGCCCGTGCAGAAGCAGCGACGCCGGTTTCTCCAAAAGATGGAGGAGTTGAGCGCCCGGTACCCGGCCGCGGAGTTCGTGGTGGTGTTCGACGGCACCGAGACCGACTACGACTACATCTCCACCACTGCCCGCTCCCTCGGGGTGACCGTCCGGTTCTCCCAGCCAGGGGTGACCGCCGACGACTACATCATCGACCAGTGCGAGTCGTATCCGCTGTGGCGACACCTGGTGGTGGTGTCCGAGGACAACGAGGTCCGCGAGCGGGCCCGAGACCGGGGCGCCAACCTCGTCCATCCCCGCAAGCTGCTGGAGATCATGGGCCTAGAGGTGGAAGACCCCGATGGCTGGACGGGATTCGGAGACCGGTGAGCGCCATCAGCGCCGATGAGGTGATCACCGCTGGTTTGACGGCTGGGCTCGACGCCGTCGGAATAGCCCCGGCCGAGCCGTTCGAGTTTACCCGCGCCACCCTGGTGGAACGGCGGGAGCAGGGCCTGCACGCGGGCATGGCGTTCACCTATCGGAACCCCGACCGCTCCACCGACCCGGGCCGAGCGGTGAGCGGCGCCCGATCCCTGGTGGTTGGAGCGCTCGGCTATCGGCGCGCCCCCTCAGCACGGCCCGACCGGGCCGCGGGCCGGGTGGCCGCCTACGCCCGCCGAGACCACTATGCGGAGCTGCGGAGCGCCCTCAGCCAAGTTGCCGATCTGCTTCGCGGCGCCGGGCACAACGCCGAAGTCGTCGCCGATGACAACGCCTTGGTGGACCGGGAGGCGGCCTACAGGGCCGGGCTGGGCTGGTACGGCAAGAACAGCAACATCCTGCTTCCGGGGAAGGGGAGCTGGTTCGTGCTGGGATCGGTGATAACCACCGCTGAGCTGGATTCGTCGACCCCGGTTCCCGACCAGTGCGGGCCGTGTCGCCGCTGCCTGGACGGCTGCCCGACGGGGGCGATCGTGGCGCCCGGCGTCGTGGACGCCCGGCGGTGCCTGGCGTGGCTGGTGCAGGCCGACGGAGACTTCCCCCTCGAGTTCCGCGAGGCGCTGGGCGACCGCATCTACGGCTGCGACGACTGCCAGGAGGTGTGCCCGCCCAACCGGCAGGCCGAGTCGAGCAGCACCAGCACCAGAACAGGGGACGGCGACCTGGAAGACGAAACCGCTTGGGTGGACCTCGTGGAGCTGCTGGAGCTGGACGACGACGAGCTGATGGCCCGCTACGGCCGCTGGTACATCCCCCGGCGCGATCCCCGCTATGTGCGGCGCAACGCGCTGGTGGCGCTGGGGAACTCCAGGCGGGGCGCCGACCCCGAGGTGGTTGGCGCCATAGGCCGCTATCTGGCCGATCCCGACCCCATGCTGGTGCGCCACGCAGAATGGGCCGCTCGTCGCCTTGGCATAGCCCCGGCCGAGCCGGTCGCCGCCCGCCGCCTCGGCGCGGGCGCGGCGGCGCCGGTTTGAGCAATGGCCCGGCACTTGTTGGTCACCAACGACTATCCTCCCAAGCTCGGGGGCATCCAGAACTACCTGTGGGAGCTGTGGCGCCGGCTGCCTCCAGACGATGTCTGCGTGCTGACCCGATCCCATCCCGGAGACTCGGAATGGGACGCCCGACAAGACCACCGGATCGTCCGCTCTCCCCGCCAGTTCCTCCTTCCCACCCCCGATATGGCCGAAGAGATCACCGAGTTGGCTGCCGATGTGGGCGCGGAGCTGGTTCTCTATGACCCCGCCGTTCCCTTGGGCGCCCTCGCTCCCCGCCTGCCCCACCCCTATGGCGTGATCCTCCACGGCGCCGAGGTGACCGTGCCCGGACGACTGCCGGGCGCCAAGCAGATCCTGGCCCGAGTGCTGCGCGGCGCGCGGGTGGTGGTCGCCGCCGGGCGGTACTCGGTGGTCGAGGCCGAGAGGGCCGCGGGGGGACCTCTGCCCGCGGTCATCGTGCCCCCCGGCGTGGACATCGAGCGTTTCAAGCCGCTGGATGCAGCCCGGCGGCGCGAAGCCCGCCTTCGGTTCGGGCTGCCCGTGAACGCACCGGTGGTGGTGTCGATCAGCCGGCTGGTTCCTCGCAAGGGCATGGACATGCTCATCGCGGCAACGGCCCGCCTGGCCAACCGGCATCCCGGGCTCACCCTGGCGGTGGCCGGGGCCGGGCGCGACCGGGCTCGGCTGGACCGCCTCATCGGACGGGCCGGTGCGCCCGCCCGCCTGCTCGACCGGGTGGCCGACTCTGATTTGCCCGACCTCTACGGCTGCGCCGACGTGTTCGCCATGATGTGCCGCCAGCGCTGGGGAGGCTTGGAGCAGGAGGGATTCGGCATTGTGTTCTTGGAGGCCGCCGCGGCCGGGGTGCCGCAACTGGCCGGAGACAGCGGCGGCGCCGCCGAGGCGGTGGAGCACGGAAGGACCGGCCTGGTGGTGGACAGGCCCAGCCATCGCGATGCGGTTACCGCCACCTTGGACGCCCTGCTGTCGGACCGGGTCCGCCTTCAGCAGATGGGGCTGGAGAGCCGGTTGCGGGCCGTGGCCGAGTTCTCCTATGACCACATGACCGAACGGCTCCGAACCGTGATCGCCGAGGTCGTCGCACGGGGAAAGAGCCGCTGATGGTGTGGGCCGAGCGCCTGGTTCCCCCGGGAGTCGAGGGCCGGGATCTGCTTCGGTGGTGTTGGGCGGGAACCGCGGTGTTCGCTGCGGTGGCCGTGGGGGCCGCGGTCTACCCCGGCCCGATGGCCTTTCCCATTGCCGTGGTGTCGCTCGGCATGCTGGCGGCAGGGTGCGCGGCCATGCTCTGGGCCTTCCGGCGGGCATTGCACCGCAGCCGCTACGAGCTGATCGGCGTGGGCGGACTGTATTTTCTGGCCGGCTGCGCTCCCCGCTCAGTGCAGGCTTCGATGATGGCCGCGCTGGCCGCCGAGGTGGTCGTGGCGCTGGCCGCAGCCTCCGTTCGCCCGTTTACCGCCTCGGCATTCGGTATCCTGGTGCCTGTCTATGCGCTGGGCTTGTCCGGCGCATGGGGGGCCAGGCACGGGAGGTTCCCGGCTCGGCCCTTCGACACCAATATCTCAGAACTCGGCGATCCCAGCAGGAACGGTGACGATGTTTGACCAGGCCACCAAGAGCATTTCCATCGAGGCGTCGCCCCAGCGGTGTTTCGACGTGGTGTGCGATTTCGAGTCGTATCCCCAATGGGCCACCGAGGTGAAGCAGGCCGAGGTGGTTCGGCGCGACGACGACGGCCGGGGCGGTTTGGTGTCGTTTCGGGCCGCGGCCATGGGGCGCAGCACCAACTACATGCTGGAGTACTACTACGGGTCCAATCCGCTGCGGGTTTCCTGGCGGTTGGTGCAAGGCGATCTGACCCGGCGGCTCGACGGGGAGTACTGCTTCAACCCGGTGCCCGGCGAGCCGAACCGCACGGAGGTCACCTACCACCTCGCCGTCCAGATGGTGATGCCCCTGCCCGGGTTCGTGAAGCGCCGGGCCGAGGCCCGCATCATGCAGACCGCGCTGGAAGACCTGCGCCGCCGGGCCGAATCAGGCGCCGGGAAACCTTCATAGAAACGCCCGGCGGGGGGAGTACATTGGGGCTGTGGAGTTCCGCCGGATCAACAACCTGCCCCCGTATGTCTTCACCATCATCAACGACTTGAAGGTGGAGGGCCGCCGGGCCGGCCACGACATCATCGACCTGGGGTTCGGCAATCCCGACCTCCCCTCGCCGCCGGTCGCAGTGGAGAAGCTGGCGGAGGCGGCCCAGAACCCCCGCAATCACCGCTATTCGGCCAGCAGGGGCATTCCCAAGCTGCGGGAGGCCGTTTCCGGGTACTACGCCCGCCGGTTCGGGGTGTATCTCGATCCCGACACCGAGGTGATCAACACCATCGGGGCCAAGGAGGGGCTCTCCCACCTCATGTGGACCCTGCTTCAGCCCGGCGACGCGGCCCTGGTTCCCTCCCCGTCCTATCCGATCCATCTGTATGCCCCGCTGTTTGCCGGCGCCGAGGTGCGCGAGATCCCCCTGAGCACGGGAACCGATTTCTTCGCCACCATGCAGGAGCGCTGGCAGTACTCCTGGCCCAAGCCCCGCATCATCGTGCTGTCGTTTCCCCACAACCCCACCACCACCTGTGTGGACCTGGAGTTCATGGCCGGCGTGGTGGCCTTTGCCAAAGAGCACGATGTGCTGCTGGTCCACGATTTCGCCTACGCCGACCTGGGCTACGACGGCTACCTCCCGCCGTCCATAATGCAGGTAGAGGGGGCCAAAGATGTGGCGGTGGAGTTCTACTCCATGACCAAGTCATTCTCCATGGCCGGCTGGCGGGTGGCGTTCATGGTCGGCAATCCCCGAGTAGTGGCCGCGCTGGCCAAGCTCAAGTCGTATCTCGACTACGGCACGTTCCAGCCCATCCAGATCGCGGCCACGGTGACGTTGAACGAGGCGCCGGGCCATCCCAAAGAAGTGTGCGACATCTACCAGAGCCGCCGGGATGCCCTGTGCTCCGGGCTGAACCGCATGGGTTGGGAGGTGGCGCCGCCCAAGGGGACCATGTTCATGTGGGCTGAGATCCCCGAGCCCTACCGCGAGATGGGGTCGGTGGAGTTCGCCTCCTGGCT
The DNA here is from genome assembly GCA_028819295.1 of bacterium. Taxonomy (GTDB): domain Bacteria; phylum Actinomycetota; class Acidimicrobiia; order Acidimicrobiales; family Bin134; genus Poriferisocius. Next base: position 107,455 of record JAPPMA010000077.1, read on the forward strand.
GGTTCGAGACGCCCGGGTGGCGGTGTCTCCCGGCGTGGGCTTCGGCCCCGGCGGGGAGGGCCATGTGCGGTTCGCCCTCATCGAGAACGAGCAGCGCACCGCTCAGGCTGTCCGCCAGCTTCGCCAGACGCTGACCAAGCTGGATTCGTAGCTTTCGATGGGAGTCGGGGTGCTGAATGCCGGTGAGCCGGGCGCAGCTGGATTTCGGCCCGGGCCGGAGCATTCCCTGTGAGAATCGGGGTGCTGACCGGGGGCGGCGACTGTCCTGGGCTGAACGCGGTCATCCGGGCGATTGTGCGCAAGGCCGAGCGGCAATACGGCGACACCGTGCTCGGCTTCGCCGACGGGTGGCTGGGGGTGCTGGAGGGCGAGTACACAGAGCTGAGCGTGGAGCGGATGCGGGGCACGCTGCCCCGGGGCGGCACCGTTTTGGGCACCTCTCGGATGTCGCCCCGGATGCACGAAGACGGGATCGAGCGGGTGCGGGCCACGATGGAGGCGACCGGCGCCGATGCCCTGATCGTCATCGGAGGCGAGGGAACGCTGTCGGCGGGTGTGGGGGTGTTCGAGGCCGGGGCGGCCAATGTGGTGGGCGTGCCCAAGACCATCGACAACGACATCGGGCTCACCGAGCGCACCTTCGGGTTCGACACCGCGGTGGGCATCGCCACCGCGGCCATCGACCGGCTGCACACCACCGCTGAGTCCCACGACCGGGTGATGGTGGTGGAGGTGATGGGCCGCAACGTGGGGCACATCGCCACATGGGCGGGCATCGCCGGAGGGGCCACGCTCACCCTGATTCCCGAGGAGCCCTTCGACATCGAGTCGGTGGCCGAGGCCATCGTCCGGCGCCATCAGCGGGGGCGATGGGCGTCCATCGTGGTGGTGGCCGAGGGCGCCCGGCCCAAAGCGGGGACCCTGGAGATGCCCGAGCCGGAGATCGACCAGTATGGCCATGTCCGGTTGGGGGGAATCGGCCAGGCGGTGGCGACCGAGATCGAGGCTCGAACCGGCTACGACACCCGAGTGACGGTGTTGGGCCACATCCAACGGGGAGGCACCCCGAGTGCGCTGGACCGGGTGCTGTGCTCGTGGTACGGCATCGCGGCCATCGACGCCGTCCACGACGGGGACTGGGGGTCGATGGTGGCCTTCCGCAGCGGGGAGATGGTTCGGGTGCGACTGGCCGATGCGGTGGCCGAGCTGAAACCGGTCAACCCAGCCCTCTACGACGTGGCCAAGGCATTCTTCCCCTAGACCTTCCCCTCGATGGACGCCGTCGAGTTCGCGGTCTCAGGAGAAGTCGAGGGTGAAGTCGGGAGGAAGCCCCGGCGGCAGGGTGGGCCCGGGCTCGGGGGTGGGCGTCGCCGCGACTGTGGGAGTGGCTGTGGGGGTCGGCGTCTCCGGCGGCGCGGTCGGCGTGGGGGGTTCGGTGGGCGCAGGGGTCTCGCTCGGTGCGGGCTCGGGCTGATAGGAGGGATCGACCGACCAGAATCCGTCGCGCGTCACCGGAACTTCGCTCTCGCCGTTGTCGGTGGGAAGCGGCACGGGGTTGCCGTTCAGAAGCAGGGAGAAGCGGGAGGTGCCCGTGGCCTCGGTGGCCGTGAACACCAACTGCGCCACGGCCAATTGGCGGTTCTCGCCCTCGAGCCGCTCCTCGAACACCTCTGATTCCAGGGCCACGGTCACGAGGTTGTTGGGCGGGTCGACGTCGACGGAGATCACTTCGGCGTCGGCCGGCAGGGCGGTGGACAGCGCCAGCGCGGACTCCGCTTCGTTGGGGGCCGAGAACAGGGCGTCCAACACGGAGATGGGACTGGCCGGGCTGGCCACGTCACGGGCCGCGGCCGACAGCAGGCTGTTCTCGTCGATCAGGTAGATGAGCACCTCTTGGGTGACCAGCGGAGTCGGCTCTGGAGGCTCGGTGCCGGCGACCAGGTCGTCGGGCAGCCGGGAGTAGTCCAGCGCACGGGGACGGCTGTCTTCGGGCACAGAACAGGCCCCCGCCAAAATCACAGTCGCAGTCAGGCCCGCCAGCATCCGCCGGCGGCGCCGGGGGCCGGTCGGGCTGACCCGTTTGGCGGCCAGGCCCATCTCCAAGCGCCGGAGTGCTGCTGGGCGGGTCATTGGACGGCGATCGGCAGGTGGACCACGAAGCGGGTGCCGGAGACGCCGTCGAACCGGCCTTCACACCAGACTCGGCCCTGGTGAAGGCGCACATGCTCGGCCACCAGCGCCAGTCCTAAGCCCACGCCGGTGCTGGCGCCTCGCTCGCCTGCTTCCCGGCCTCGGGAGAACCGGTCGAAGATGCGCTCCCGCTCATCGTCGGCAACGCCGGGCCCGGCGTCTTCCACGATGATCTCGATGTTCTTTCCCCAATGCCTGAGGACGATGCCGGTGGCGCCCCGAGCGTACTTGTGGGCGTTGTTCAAGAGGTTGTCGATGACCTGCATCAGCCGGCGCTTGTCGGCCTGGACCCGCATTCGGGCGGTGGCCGGATCGCAGAGGATGGGTATGGCGACCGGGCTGGTGGCCGACACCGCGTTCTCAACGAACTCGAGCAAGTTGAACACGTCGAGATCCAACTCGGCGGTGCCCACGTCGAATCGGGATATCTCCAAAAGGTCTTCCACGAGGTGCTCGAACCGGTTGACGTCCTCGGTCAGCAGGTCGAGCGCGGTCCGGGCCCGCTCGGGCAGTTCGGCCCGGCGGGTGTTCATTACCTCCACCGAGGCGGAAAGGGTCATGAGCGGCGAGCGCAGTTCATGGCTCACCTCAGAGGCGAATCGCTCGTCCTGGGCGATCCGGCTTTGGAGGGCGCCCACCATGTCGTTGAACGAGTCGGTGAGCGCAACCAGCTCTCGGGCGGCGCCGGCGTCCAGCCGGGTGCTGAGATCGCCGTGGGCGATCGACTGGGCCGCCTCGCCGATGCTCACCAGTGGGCGCAGCAGGCGTCGGCTGGCCCAGAAGCCCACTCCGGCCGACGCCAGGGTCACACCTCCGCCGGCGCTGGCCAGGATGATGCCCAGCGAGCCCAGTGTGTCCTCGATCTCGTCGAGCGGCGTGGCCTCGAAATAGGAGGCGTTGCGGTCGGGGATGGGAATGCCCACCACGAAGAAGGGCTTGCCCCTCACCCGGTAGCGCATCTGGGCGGGCCTGCCTCCCTCCACTGTGCGGCGCAGGCGCTCGTCGATGTCGCCCGACTCGAACTCGAAGGACTGCTGGAACCAGTCGCCGCCCACCCGGAGAACCGGTCGGGAGCCTTCCGGCGTGGCCAGGGTGCTGATCAGGTTCTGGAGGGCTTCCGACTCGATGTCGGGGTTGAGGCGGCGGTTGACCACCGATGCGTTGAACCCAACAGTGGCCAGGGCGTCGTTCTCCCGCCCGTTGAGCAGGTTTTGGCGGGTCAGCGCGAACACGGTCACGCTGAGCAGCCCCGACAGCAGAAGGGTGGTGAGCACGAAGGCCAGGATGATGCGGGTGCGGAGCCCGAGTCGCCGGGCCCGGGAGCCCGCTCGGTTCCAGATGCGGGAACGGAGCCCCGGCCGTGCCGGCATCAGCATCGCCCCCGGGCCGGGCGGCGGCAATTCAGCACTATGCGGGCCACGGGCATCTCCCAAGCCTCGTCCTCATGCTTGGAGCTTGTATCCCAGGCCCCGGACAGTGACCACGTAGCGGGGGTTGGCCGGGTCGGTCTCGATCTTGGTGCGCAGCCGGCGGATGTGGACGTCCACCAGACGGCCGTCGCCGAAGTACCCGAGGTCCCACACCCGCTCGAGGAGCACTTCTCGGCTGAGCACCTTGCCGGCGTTGGTGGCCAACTCCACCAGAAGCCGGAACTCCGTTTTGGTGAGGTGGGCCTCCTCGCCGCTGACGGTGACCATCCCCTGTTCGGGCATTATCTCCAGTTGCCCGAAGCGGAGGTCGGTCATGGCCGTATCGGTGATCCGCACTCGGCGCAGCAGGGCGCGGATGCGGGCGGAGAGTTCTTTGGGGGCGAAGGGCTTGGTCAGGTAGTCGTCGGCCCCCGCCTCCAAGCCGGCCACCACGTCGTGGGTGTCGGCTCGGGCGGTGACCATGATGATGGGCACGTCGCTGGTGCGGCGCAGGGTGCGGCACACCTCGAACCCGTCGATGTCGGGAAGCATGATGTCGATGAGCACCACGTCGGCGGGGGTCTCGGAGAACGATGCGAACGCCTCCTGCCCGTTGGCCGCCTCCTGAACGTCCCAGCCCTCGTCTTCTAGGGCCAGGCGGACCGCGGTGCGGATCCTCTCGTCGTCTTCAATGGCCAAGATGCGGGTTTCCACCCTAGAATGGTGCCCGATTTTTGGCCGCCATGGGTGGCAGGGGGCCTATATTCGGCTCATTTGGGTCGGTTGGGAGGGGCCTGTATTCGGTCGGCTTCGGCGCGTTGCAGCAGCGTCAAGAGAGCGCCGGCCACCGACGGGGAGGCTGCGAACACGAATGCGCGGCTGGGAGGCCCGCCGTTCAGGTCTTGGACAACCGCACCGGCCTCTTCGGCAATGAGTGCTCCGGCGGCGTAGTCCCAGGGGTTGAGTCCCACCTCGAAAAAGGCGTCCACCCGCCCGCAGGCCACCGTGCAGAGGTCTACCGCGGCCCCTCCCACCCGCCGGATGTCGCCGATGTGGGGCAGCAGCTCGCCCAGCACCTCGGCTTGGCGGGGCCGGCGTTCGTGCGCGTACGAGAACCCGGTGGCCACCAGGGCCAGTGCGGGATCTCCGTCGGGGCGGACACGGACCGGGCGGCCGTTGAGCCGGGCACCGCCGCCCCGGTGGGCGGTGAAGGTCTCGCCCAGCACCGGGTCAATCACCGCGCCGGCGACGATCTGGCCGTCGGCCTCCGCAGCCACCGACACCCCGAAGCCGACATGGCCGTACACGAAGTTCACCGTGCCGTCGATGGGATCGATGATCCAGCGCACGCCGCTGGTGCCGTCGCGGCCGGTGCCCTCCTCGCCCATCACGCCATCTTGGGGCCGGCAGGAGGTGAGGAAGTCCACGATGGCGGCCTCGCAGGCCACATCCATGTCGGTCACCAGGTCGGTGCGCGACGACTTGGCCGAGATCTGGAGTTGGGCCCCGGCTTCAGCCCGCAGCAGCGAAGCCGCCACTTCGGCCGCCTCCGCCGCCAGCTTCTCCAGGATGGGCCACGCAGGAATTGGCGGCGCAGTAGGTGGTTCTTGCACAGATGAACTCTACGCTGGGCGATGTGTCATCTCGCGGAGTTGCAGGCCTTCGGTCAATTGGCGGCGGCGAACGGTGCCACCGGCGGGGTGGGCCGTGACATCTCGCGCCGTGGTGGATCTTCGGTCCGACACGCTGACCCGGCCAACCGAGCCCATGAGAGCGGCCATGGCCACTGCACCGGTTGGCGACGACCGCTATGGGGAGGACCCCACGGTCAATCTCCTGGAGGAGCGGTTCGCGACGCTGGTGGGCAAGGCGGCCGCGGTGTACGTGCCGTCGGGCACGATGGGCAACCAGATCGCCCTGCGGCTGCACGGATCGCCGGGGAGCAACGTGGTGGTGGGCCGGCGCCAGCACCTGATGTCCTATGAGAGCGGTGCGGCCGGGCTGAACAACGCCTTTCAGGTGTATGCGGTGGACGACACCGGGGGCGTGCTCGACATGTCGGCGGCGGCAGAGGCGGTGACGGCCGGCCGCGGCGGCTTTTGGCCTCCGGTGTCGCTGATCTGTCTGGAGAACACCCATCTGTCCTCTGGGGGCCTGGCTGTCGGGGCCGAGGAGATGGCGGCGGCTGCCTCGCTGGGTCCGCCGGTTCATTTGGACGGCGCCCGGCTGTTCAACGCCGCGGTCGCCGTGGAAACCCCGGCAGCGGACCTGGCCGGCACGGCGGCCACGGTCATGTCCTGTGTGTCCAAGGGATTGGGGGCACCGGTGGGTTCGCTCTTGGCCGGGCCCGCAGACCTGATCGCCGAAGCCCGACTGCACCGGCGGCGTTTGGGCGGCGCCATGCGCCAGGCCGGGGTGATCGCCGCCGGCGGGCTGTATGCCCTGGAGCACCACATCGACCGGCTGGCCGACGACCACGCCCGGGCCCAGCGCTTGGGCGATGTGGTGGCTGACCGGTGGCCCGGCGCCCGCTTAGGGGAGGCGGAGGCGGCTTGCGGGCGGCCGTTCACCAACGTGGTGGCCTTTCGCCATCCCGATGCCCTCGGGTTGCTGGACCACCTGGGGCAGGCCGGAGTGCGAGCCGGTCTGCTGGCCCCCGGCATCGTGCGCTTTGTGACCCACCTGGATGTAAACGACGCCGACATAGCCCGGGCCGTCGCCGCGCTGGCGTCCGCGCCCGACTACTAGTACCGATCGCGGTCTTGTCGGCGGCCGCCGAACCGCCGCCACTCCTCCATGGCCCGCAGGGTCAAAACGGCCACCACGGCCAACCCCACCGCCCCCGCCATCGCGCCGATCAGAGCACCGAGCCCGGTCCACAAGCCGCAATTGCCCTCGCACTGGAGGTCGATATAGGCGAACCCGATCAGCCCGCCGCACAGACCCCCGAGCAAAATCGCGGCAAACGCCAACCACCGGGCCCCCTTGGGGGGAAGCGCCGAGCGCTCCTCAGGCGAAGCCGGATCGACCATCCGCCCATGTTACGGGGAGGATGACTGGCGTAGACGGTCAGCCAGTTTCCAAACGCTGGAACTGGGATTTGCCCGGGGGCCGCTTGCGCTGGCCTCGTGTCTCTTGTCGAGGCTTCGCGCCCGATCCCTTGCAGTGGCGTAGCCCAGTTCAAATGTTTCGTGAGCATCCGGGTGGATGTCCTTTCCGTCGATGAGCTCGAGATCGCGCGCATGGCGCTGAGCTTCTCGGCGTTCTAGCGGCCCGGTCTGGTCGCGGCAGTGCAGGATGAGCCAAAGCTCAAAGCAGGGGTTGGATACCGCAACTCCTATTCCTGCATCGAGGGCCTCTGCGCAGGCCCGAGGGATGTTCGGATGCTCATCGGTGTCGAAGATCACCCAGACTTCGTCGAACTCTGGCTCTTGCCTGCGCCGGGTCAACAACTTTGCATCTTGTCGTGCATCGTTGACCAGGCTCAGGGGATCCTTGCCGACCGAGCCAATCTCTACATGGGCGATCCGGTGGGTCTTGGCCATGCTGAGCAGATAGGCCGGCTCCGTGACTCGTCCTTCACTGTGAACCTTGATGACTCTACGGGGTTGCTCGCGGCCGAGTGACCGCCTTGGACGACCTGGTTGTGGTCGCTTCATGGTTCGGCGAGTTCCCGGTCTGGGTCGGAATCGAGGTCGGGATGAATGGCGCGGAGGAACTCTCCAGTGTTCAGCATTGGGACACCGCCAAAGCGGCCTTGGAGGTAGCGGCGCTCAAGGGCTTCATCGCGTCGTGGTCGGAAGTCTGATAGCGGATAAAGGCGGGTGGTACCGTCTTGGTCCTTCTCAGTGAACCAAATCTGATCCCGTCCCAAGGAGCGGCGCTCGCTGTCGCCAAGAACGCTGACATCATGCGCGTTGAAAACGAGTTGGGCGCTGTTGGGGTTGGTATAGGGGTCTTGGAAGAGAGCGACGAGACGCTGCACAAGGTGAGGGTGAAGGCTTGCATCGAGTTCGTCAGCGAGCAGTAGCGCTCCTTCGTCCAGGGTTTCGATAACCGGGCCGACGAGGCCGACCCACACCATCGTTCCGGCTGACTCGTCGTCAGGATCGAAAAGGATGTCGCTTTGCGTGCCGTGATGGGCCAGGCGAACGAAGTCACCGACGAGGTAGTCGGTGTCCTCATCAGGCTCTCCATCTGTGCCGTGAAGGATTCGCAGGGCTTGGTTCAAGTGCTCTTGCGCTTCCGGGTCAATATCGAGATTGGTTACTTCGGCGTCGGTGATCCCCAGTTCGGCGGCTCGCAGAAGCCCTAGTACGCGGTCACGTTGACGGGAGTCGTTGATCATGTTGGCAGTTAATGCGGCTCGGATGCCTCGGCTGGAGATTTCGGCGTGGCGCATGTTCTTGACGAACCAGATAAAAAGCGCTCCAAGATTTTCGTCGTCGGCGAGGCCGGCTACGGAAAGCAGCAGGGAGTTGTGACGCGAGATCCGCTCCAAGGCCCGACCAGAAGTACGAAATGCAGGGCCAAAGCGTATGTCCTCGAGCTCGCGCTCGAACACCAGCGAACGGCGGCCGCGAGGTGAGGAGTACGCGTATTCGCCAAGCACTCTGTAATCGTCCACCTCGAATCCGTACTGCCAGCGGGTTCCGTTGAGGATGAGGTCAACATGGAACTCGGAGGGCGCCTCGCGGCTAGCGGGGTCAAGAAGAAATGGTCGACGGAGGATCCGTGAGGTTGCGTCACCGTGGCGAAACGACCTCAGCACAAGATTTCGCATGTCAGCCATGGCGTGCAGCAGCCTTGACTTGCCCGAGGCATTGGCCCCGAACACGCCCGCGGCGGGCAGAACGGAGATGGGGCTGGCGAGTCCCTGCACATGCATTTCGCGCGGCACACCTTGCTGGGCCAAGCGGGTTGCCAGCAGCGAGATCTCAACATCGTCACGATATGAGCGGATGTTGCCAGCACGAAACGACAACAAGGCACTCGATGGGGCTTGATCCCATGACATATAGTCATTGTTGCGGAAAAATCTCGTAGAAGGCAAATAACGACAGCCTGATGCCTGTATTGCAAGGGCGATCAGCTGTACACCGACTCCCCGTTGTTGTGGACTGTCGGATTTTTTGTGTAACCGGCCGTGATGGTTTTCATTTGATGTGGTCGGCGATCCGGTCGCCGTAGTGGACGGTCGGGGTGTTCAGTATGGTCTTCCAGCCGTTGGTCTTGCCGGTGAGGTTGCTCCGGTTCTTGCGCTTGGCGGTAGCGACAAGGTAGAGGATTTTCATGGCGGCCTGCTCGTTGGGGAAGTGCCCTCGGTGCCGGACGGCTCGTCGGAATCGGGCGTTGAGGCTGTCTGCGGCGTTGGTGCTGTAGACCACCCGGCGCAGCTCGGCGGGGAACTCCAGAAACGGTGTGAACTCGTTTCAGCTGTTGCGCCAGGCCCGGATCATGGCCGGGTAGGTGTGCTCCCAGTCCTGGGCGAGCGCTTCGAAGCGGGCCTTGGCGGCCTCGACGGTCGGGGCGGTGTAGATCTCCCGCATGGATCGGGTGATCGGCCCCCAGTGCGTCTTGGACGCGTAGCGAAGGTTGTTGCGGACCATGTGCGCCACGCAGGTCTGCGCGGTCGCGGGGCACCCGCAGATCGACCTCGCCGATCTCAGTGGCGGCCTGCTTGGGCGACGAGCCGTTGCGGGAGTTCCCCGACCCGCGGCCCTCCGGAGCGTGGCGCTCATAGCCCAGGTGGTCGGCCATCTCGACCTCCAGCCCGGTCTGGAGCACCTGGCGCACCAGCCCCGCCAACAGGCCGCGGTCGCTGGCCAGCTCCACCCCCTCAGAGCGGGCGCGCTCCACCAGAAGCCCGGCCCAGTCCTGCACCGCCGCCCCACCGGTGACCTCGTTGCTCGCCGGCGCAGCCGGCACATTCTGATCAGTCGCAGACATGATCCTTTCCGGCCCGCAGCACCCGGCCGCGGACCCTCAGATCACGCCCGATACACGAGATTCCCGAGTGTCGTTGTTGTGGTTGCCGGGGCCCTCGGCCTGGGGGTTGCGGTCCGGTCCTGCGCTCGGCGTTGACTCCACAAGATTTTGGCTTTGTGCCTGTTGTCAGATGTGTCGCGTCGAGTGTGGGGCCGGCAGGAGCGCTCCTGTCTTGAAGGGAGCCTGATTTTCTCGACTCGGTTGTGACGAAGCGCCCCTGCCGATCCCGGACCACCGGAGCATCACTTCCAGCAGGAGCACATCATGTCATTTCCAGTCGGGGGCATCGACCCCCTGCCAGGACACATTCACCGTCGGCATCGTGGACCGCTACGGCGTCGAGATCGTCCATGAGGCCTTCGCGGGCACCGCGGCCGGCTATGGCGCGGCGATCGGTCTGCTTGCCGCCCACGGCGCCAATCGGGTCGGCGTGGAGGGGTCGGCGAAGTGGGGGGCGCATGCCGCGATATTGAGCCCGGCTGTGCGGCCACCCCCTCGGGCGCGTACCGCCTCGGCTGGCTCCAGGCGCTCATCGACCAAGACCGCGCCGCACGCCGGTAGATCCGCCGCCTCGAGCGGCTCACCGGCGAGCTGTCGGACCGCCACGGCACCGCTGGCAGGAGATTAGCCTCGCACCGCAAGCAGACATCGGCGGCTTAGCCGACCCTGGTGGGCGATTCGTCCCTCTAGCAGTCCGGGAGATGGTCCTTGTTCTCGATGGCCTCGTGCCAAGCGCGCAGTTCTTCGGGCAGGCAAAGCAAGTTGCCTGAGGCGTAGAAGTTCACCAGTTTGGTGAGGGCTGAGAACGAGAGGGGGATTGCCCCAGTCAGGTTATTTCCCCTGAGGAAGAGGCCGGTGAGGCCGGTGAAGTCGCCGATCTCTTCGGGGATAGCGCCGGTGAGGCTGAGCGATGTGAGTCGAGCGAGGTTGCCGAGTTCTTTCGGGATGGTGCCGGTGAGGTTGTTGTTGGAGAGGTTGAGCGTTGTGAGTCGAGCGAGGTTGCCGAGTTCTTTCGGGATGGTGCCGGTGAGGTTGTTG
>JAPPMA010000077.1:118179-120956 GCA_028819295.1 bacterium
TTGGCGAGGTCGATGTGGACAACTCTCCCGGCATCGTCTACTTGGACTCCGTACCATGCGTTGGGTCCGCAGATGCTCTCGGTCAAACCCTTGGGCCAGTTGGAACTGGTCCAGTTGGTCTGGGAAGTCCATTCTGCGCCGCCGGTGGCTCTGTAGAGGGCATCAAGGGTCTGCCGATCACCAGCGGTAAGTTCGGATGAGTATTGAGAGCCTCTGTAAGAGGGCATTGCTATTCCCTCGGCGGCCAGAATCTCTAGGGCCGTCACCTTCGCCTTCTTCGGGCCTTCGCTGTCCCACAGCCTCAATTGGATTCGGTTCAGGCCGTTCTGCGGGTCTATGAACGCACTGGCCCATGCAGCGTGCAGAGCATCCACACCCAAGGATCGGGCCATTTCCAACGCGTCGAAGACAGCCCGCTCTAGCTTCTGGCCTATCTCGTGCTTTGAGATAAAAATGCCAACCCCGGCATTGAACCAGTTGTATCGGTTTTGGCCACTTCTATAGGTGATTCTGCTGTTGCAGTCTGAGACTTTGTTGACAACAGTTGATATCGCTGGCGAGGAGCTGGCTTCTATAGCTTCCAAGAGCAGAACCTCAAGACTGGGGCCTGTCAGGGGTTGTTGTCGTGAGTAGAACCTGACATTGGGCAATTGGTCGGGATTGCCAGCGGTCTTTCGATCTATGCACAGGCGAAATGCCTCGCTGTCGTGATGTATTGCATGTCGCCCGCATTCAGCGCCGAAAACATCGTTGAATTCCCGGTAGCCTGCGTCAAGCGCCGCTATCGCATCGGCGACGAGAGCGTCCACGCTCGTAGAGAGGCAAATGTTGTCCAGACCAGTTGAGGTCCGAAGTCTGATGAGAACCGTGCAGCGGTGGTTGCCGAAGCCAATGGGCTGAAGCTCCGAAGACCCCGTCACAGCGGCGACCAACTCCCCAAGCAACAGCAACCCCAACTCCCTCTCGTGTTCGTAGTAGGCCATTACAGCTTCGATGGCGACCACGGCGTCGTATACCGCGGCCAAAGCAGGCGGGAGGTTGCAAGTGTTGATCCCTCCCCCATCACCGGGGTTGGTCTGGCAGGGATGGTGGGACAAAAGGGCCTGCTGGGCCGCGCCGTCGAGGATGAGGTAGCAGAGATCGTGTTCTGCGCTGTAGCCCCATTTGACTGAGGCGAGCACGACCTGGCCGTCGGCTGTTTTGACGACCGGGACGGGTTCGGCGGCGAAGCCGCGCTCGGGGTTGTAGGCGCTGTGGCAGCGGGCGGCGGCGGCCCTGTCGGCATCGGTGGGGGGCTGCGCGGCCCCCGCTGGGGGGTTGGCTCGGAGTGTGTTGACGGCGATGTCGTCGAGGATCAAAAAGCACAGATTGTGGTCTGAGCTGTAGGCCCACTCGACCGATGCGAGCACCGTCTCGCCGTCAGAGGACTTGACCACCGGAACCGGCTCTGCGGCGAAGCCGAACAGCACCGCGCAAATCGACTGGTCGCTGAACAATCCGGGCTGGCCTCCGGTATCGCGCGATCCGCCGAAACCAGCGGTCACCGAGACCACCGCGACAGCAGCCAACACAGACAGAAGCCTCCGACGCACCGTCACCGATCCGCTGGCCTGCATGGCCGGGAAGACTAGTACCGGCTTTCACCCGGCTCTCCGCTGCCCGCGCCGCCTGCCCAACCCGCAACGCCCGATGCTCACCAGCTAATGGACATAGCCGCTGGCGGGTCAACCGTGTCGGGCGACTCGCACAATCACGAATTCGCTATCGTCGTTCAGATAAGCGAACGAGCCCCCCTTGAGGCGAATTCCGAACAGCGGCGATCACCGAAGATACCGCCACGGCGAAAACCGCAGCGATCCGCCGCCTCAGCCGCATGTGCGGCCCTGAGCGATCATCTCGTCCACCCGCCTGTCTACCTCCGCAGCGAACACTGGGTTCACGAGGAGCTGGATTGCCGCCACATATTCCAGCCCGGAGAGGCCCTCCTCGATTTGCAGCCGGGCACCGTGGGCGGCTTGCACCTCTGCCCATATGCGCGCGTTGGTCCCGTCGTCGACCACCTCCTTGACGGCCTCGTTGATAAGACAGTCGTGCTTAGGCGGCCGCACGCTAACGGGGGGAAACGTGGTCACCATCCCGTCCTCGATCACGGCGCGCCCGTGAATGCCCAACTGGTCGTCCGGCAGAGCGGGCGCTCCGTCCACACACCCGCCCGGCACGATCTGGGTGTCCACATCGAATCGGCATCGGTACACGTTCAACAGCGCTTCCTGGCTCTGGACGAGCTGGTCGCGCACGGCGATGTCATGCTGAGAGGGGTTCCGCGGGGCCGCTCCCGGCGACACATCATCAGGGTCGGGGCAGCCGCCGGGCACCACACTTACGTCGACGCCGAACAGGCATCTGTAGGCGTTCAGCAGATTCTCCTGGTCGGCGATCAGCCGGTCCCGCGCCTCGACATCTGCGACTGTTTGCGCCACCGCGGCAGAACCCGAAACCCCGACCAGCAGCGTTGCCACGACGGCTGCCGCCATAGACAAGCAGGCTGCGGATCGGGAGCGTCGGTGCGGTGCCATAGCGGGCCAACGTAGGCAACCAGAGCGATGATTCCAAGCGAATCCCGGCTTGGCGATCTCGACGACCCGGTTTCCATCGAGGAGCACGTCGGCCAGCGGGCTGTCGGGGCAGCGGACCTATGCGCGGCCGTAGATTTCTTTGTGGTCCTAGTGGTGTGTCGCGGATTTGGTTGGGGCGGTTTGTGCTCGGCGGGTTTTGGC
>JAPPMA010000053.1 GCA_028819295.1 bacterium
TCCTTGCCGTACACTGGGAGTATGGCTGCGTCGGCGCGCCTTGCGAGGAACGCCGATGCCGTCGCAATCCACGGCGCTAAACCCAAGACACACCACTAGGCTCTACTGTGCCTTGAGGCCCAGCGGATTATCGCCCGGCTCATGGGCGAGGCGTAGAGACAGGTGAATCCAATCATGCCCAACCACCCCACTCGCGACGACATCAACTTCCTCGACGGCTTCTGGTACCAGCACGAACCCCACGACACCTGGAGATGGATGCGCGAGAACGCCCCCGTCTACTACGACCCGAACAGCGACACATGGGGCATCACCCGCTACCACGACATCCTGGAAGTCGAAAAGGATCCCAAAACCTTCTCCTCGTGGCGCAGCCCCCGGCCCCATGGCGACCCGCTGCCCATGATGATCTCCATGGACGACCCCTTGCACAAGCAGCGCCGCAAGCTTGTGAACCGGGGCTTCACTCCCAAGCAGGTACGGGACCGCACCGCAGAGGTCGGCGCGATCTGCGACGAGATCCTCGACAGGGTGTGCGAGCGGGGGGAGTGCGATTTCGTATGGGACATAGCCGCTCCACTGCCGCTGATCCTCATCGGCGACATGCTGGGATTCCCCCGAGAGCACTACGACGACCTGCTGGAGTGGTCGGACGACATGATCCGCGCCACCACCGATACCGACCCGGCGGCGGCTGAGAAGGGGATGTTGGCCGGCATTGCCTTTCGGGAGTTCCAGCTTGGGGTGATCGCCGACCGCCGATCCCGGTCGCCCCAGAAAGATTTGGTAAGCGTGTTGTGCCACGCCGAGGTGGACGGCGAGAAGCTCGACGACGAATCGCTGGTGCAGGAGACGCTTCTGATCCTCATCGGGGGCGACGAGACGACCCGCCATGTGATCAGCGGGGGAATGTTGGCCCTCATCGAGCATCCCGATCAGCGGGCACTGTTCAACCAGCGGGCAGCCGACGACGTCTGGATGGAGCGGGCCGTGGAGGAACTGCTGCGGTGGGTGACCCCCATCAAGAACATGTCCCGCAGCGCTACCCGCGACGTGGAGATGCACGGCGAGATCATCCGCGACGGCGATCAGGTCATATTGCTGTACCCGTCGGCCAACAGAGACGAGACGGTGTACGACGATCCCTACACTTTTGATTTGGAACGCGATCCAAACCACCACCTGGCCTTCGGCTGGGGCACTCACTTCTGTCTGGGTTCGTCACTGGCTCGCCTGGAGCTCAAGATCATGTTCCAGAAGCTGGCTGAGCGCATGCCCGACATCCATCTGGCCAGCGATGAGCCACTCCCCTGGCGGGCGTCCAACTTCATCGTCGGCCCCGAGGGCATGCCGGTCGCCTTCACCCCCAGCGCCCCGGTGGGGGCTTGACCCCATCCCGCTCCCGCAGGGAGGTCGCACTGGCAGTATTGCTGATTGGCTTCTTGGGCTTGGCGGTGGGTTGCAGCGGAAGGACAGACCCCGAAGGGCCGACTGTTTCGACGGCTCCTCCGGCTACCGAGGAGGCAACCGCAGGTGAGATTGCGGCGGGCAAGAGTGTGTATTTGATGCGCTGTGTGGGGTGCCACGCGCTCGACGGCAGCGGCATCGTCGGCCCCGACATCCGCCCCGGCGAAGTCCTAGAAAAGTACGCCTCAGCCGAGGCTATGGCGGCTGTGGTGCGCGACGGCATCGGTGAGATGCCCGAGTTCGGCTCCAGGCTCAGGGATGAGGAAATAGTCGCCGTCGTCGCCTATGTAAGAGGCGGTTTAGGTTGACCTAGCCCGCCCAGGCGTCGACCACGTCGGCGGTAGTGGTGACGGTGGCGACGATGCCGAGGGTGTGCTCGAAGACGGCGTCGACGTAGTCGGGCGGGGTGCCGGCCACCGCGTCGCGGGGGATCACCACCACGTAGCCGGCGTTGACGGCGTCGAAGGTCAGGTTGATGATGGCCACGTTCACCGAAACGCCCACGGCCACGATGGTGCGGATGCCCTCGTTGCGCAGCAGCGAGTCGAGCTCGGTGCCCTCGAAAGGCGACAGGCCGTGGTGCCGGGGCAGCACGATATCGGCATCGGCCACCCCGATCTCGGGCACCACCTCCACCGCGGCCGTGCCGAGATGCAACTGCACCGGCATCTTGGGCATGGCCCGGAACAGGCGGGCGTTGCGATTGCCGCCCCACCCGTCGGCGCGGTGCTGGGCCGTGCAGTGGATCACCCGCACCCCAGCGGTGCGGGCTGCGGTCGCCAGCGCCGCCACGTTGGGGATCAGCCCCTCCTTGGCGGCCTCTGCCAGCGCGGGCAGGGCCGACAGCTCCCCGATCACCCCGTTTTGGCACTCCTGAAGCACCAACGCCGTGGTGGCCGGATCAATGATGTCGCCCAACTCCATGTGTGTTCACTCTCCCATGCCGAGTTCTGTGGGACTGCCAGCCATAATGACCACCCTATGGCCGGATCGATCTTGGGGACCGAAGTTGTGCGGAGGGAGGACGGGACCCTCCTGATCGGGGAGGGTCGGTTCACCGGGGATTTGCGGCCCGACGGGTTGCTGACGGCCTATTTCGTGCGGTCGCCGGTGGCCCACGCGGAAGTTGCAAGCGTTGATTGTGAGGGCGCGGCCAAGTGCCCCGGTGTTGTCGGCGTGTACACCGCCGAAACCATTGGGGTGGAGCAGGTGAAGCCCCGGTTTCCGCTTGATCCCCACTTCGGGCGCGGGCCGTTGGCCAGCGATCGGGTCCGCTTCGTGGGCGAGCCGGTGGCCATGGTGGTGGCCGAGAGCCTGGCCGCAGCCCAAGACGCGGCCGACGAGATCATGGTCGACTATGAGCCGCTCCCGGTGTCGCTGGCCGCCGAGGCCGCGGTGGCCAATGGTGCAGCGGTGCTGTTTCCCGGACGGGGATCGGACTCGATATTCAGGGTTTTCGATCCGGTGGATGGCCTGCACGACGGGGCTGACCGGATCATCACCGGCCGCATCGTCCACAACCGCATGGCGGTGGTGCCGATGGAAACCGACGCCGTGCTGGTTGATCCCACTGGAGAGCCGCTCACCTTGTGGGTGTCTACCCAAGGGGCCCACAACACCCGAGCCGGCATCGCCGAGTCGCTGGGTTTGGAGCCGGACGCCGTTCGGGTGATTGCCCCCTGCGTGGGGGGAGGTTTCGGGGCCAAGGGCGGGTGGCGGGTGGAGCATGTGGCGGTGGCTGCGGCTGCCCGGCAACTGGGCCGCCCCGTGGTGTGGACGGAGACCCGGGCCGAGAACCTCATCTCCATGCAGGCTCGCGACCAGGTGCATTACGCCCGCCTGGGGGTGACCGACGATGGCCGCATGGTGTCGCTGGAGGTGGTGGTGCTGGTGGACGCCGGGGCCTATCCCGGTTTGGGCGGCATTCTCCCCGTCATCACCAGGGTGATGGCGACCGGCGTCTACGGCATCGAAAAGGTGCAGTTCGACTATGGCTTGGCCGCTACCAATAGGGCTCCTTTGGGGGCATTCCGAGGGGCAGGCCGACCCCAGGCCACCCTCACCATTGAGCGCATGGCCGACCTGGCCGCGGCCGAGCTGGGTAGCGACCCGGTGGAGTTCCGTCGTCGCAACTTCTTGGCGCCCGAGGATTTCCCGCTGGTGACCCCCACCGGCGGGGCCTACGACACCGGCGAATACAACAAGGCGCTGGACCGAGCCTGCGAGCTGGTGGGCTACGAGGAGTTGCGGGCCGAGCAGTCCGCCCGCCGAGCCGCGGGCGACCCCCGAAGGCTGGGCATCGGGCTGTCGAGCTACGTGGAGGTGACCGCCCCCATCGGCCAGGAAGAGCACGCGGTGGTGGAAGTCCACCCCGACGGCTCGGCCACGGTGTCGGTGGGCACCTCCTCCCACGGCCAGGGCCATGAGACGGCGTTCACCATGATCGTGGCCGACCGGCTGGGCATCGACTTGGACAGGATCGCTTTTGTGCAGTCCGACACCGCGTTGGTGGCCCGGGGCAGCGGCACGGGCGGGTCGCGCAGCGCCCAGCTTGGGGGCAGCGCCATTCATGTTGCCTCCCTGGAAGTCCTGGAAATCGCCCGACAGCGCGCTGCGGAGCTGTTGGAGGCCAGCGCCGACGACATCGTGGTCACCGACGATGGTCGCCTGGGGGTGACCGGCGTGCCCTCGGCCACGGTCAGCTGGGAGGAGGTGGCGGCGATGTCGGAGGAGCCGCTGCGGGCCGAGCTCGACCACACCACCGACGGCCCCACCTTCCCGTTCGGCACCCACATCTGCGTGGTGGAGGTGGACACCGAGACCGGCATGGTGACTCTGCGGCGCTTTGTGGCGGTGGACGACGCCGGAAACCTGCTCAATCCGCTGATCGTGGCCGGCCAGCAGCACGGCGGGGTGGCCTCGGGCATCGGCCAGGCGCTGTACGAGCACGTGGTATACGACGACCACGGCAACCCCCTCACCACCGGCCTGGCCGACTACGCCATGCCCTCGGCCGCCGAGTTCTGCGACTTCACCGTGGCGAGCACCATCACCCCCACCCACCTCAACCCCCTAGGGGTGAAGGGCATCGGGGAGGCGGCCACCATCGGCGCCACCCCCGCGGTGCAGAACGCGGTGATCGACGCCCTGAGCGACCTCGGAATCCGTCACATCGACCTGCCGCTCACCCCCGAACGGGTGTGGCAGGCCATCCAGGCGGCGGGCCGCCCCGAATCGGAGATCATCTGGCCGGACCTGTCCCGCTAGCGGCTGGTCGCAGGTTGGACGACGTGGATTGCGGGAGCGCTGGGGCCCCTCGCAAGATGCGCCTCAGGTGCAGGCGGTGCCGTCGCGGTTCCCGTCTAGGCGGTAGGGGTCTTCGCCTATGTCCCTGATGGTTACCGGGGCCATCCCCATCTCCCGTATGTCGGAGCAGTTGAGGTCGGCGACGATCGGCAGGCAGGGGTCGTAAGCCGGGTGGCAATCGGAGTCGTCGGACGACGATGATTGGGCGGCGGCGGTCGGCGCCTCGTCGGTTGGGGGTGTTTGCGTTGCCACCGTGATGCGAACGACGCCCGAGTCGGCTGCCGCTGCGTCGATGCGGGTGTCGGCGCACTGGCCTTCGGCGTAGCGGGCGATTGTCTGGTGCTCGGCGCTGTCCATGGCCAATTCCCAGCGGACCTTGATGGTGGTCCACCAGGCCAGGTAGGTGCAGACGGCTTCGGGGTTTGCCGGCAGCCATTCGGCCGGGTCGCGGGCGCCCTTGCTCCGATTGGAGCTGGACGACACGGCAATCAGATGTTCTGGCAAGCTGAGGTCGTTGGCGTAGAGCTGGCGGGTGAGGGTGTCCCAAGCCCACCCGCCCGACTCGTGCGCCTCGTTCAAAGCGACAACGTGATCCACGTCGAAGTCGCCCGGAGTGCTGGTCTGCACGCCGTCGTAAAGGCTTGCCCAGAGTCCGGTTTGCACTCGGTTCCCAGATATGGCCGGATCTTGCAGGGACTCGTCCGCCAGCACTTCTTGGCGGGTGTCGAGGCCGTCGCCATCCTGGTCGACCCAGTGTTTCCAGTCGTCGCGGCTGTATCCAGCCGGCACCTCTTCAGCAATGGTCGCTTTATCGAGCAACTCCGCCAAAGATACAAATCGGGGGCTGCTGAGCGGCGTCGATGTGCTGGATTGCTGCGGTTGCTCTACAGCAGTAACAGCGGTTGGCTCTGGAGTTGATGGCGCAGGAGCCCCAGCCGCCGACGGATCGGGCTCTGGAGCAGGCGGAGTCGGCCCCGTGTCAACAGGAGTCGGCGCTGGAGTCGCCAAGGCGTCTGGAGCAGGGGTTGCCGGGATGGTAGGTGCAGGTTCCGGGGCTGCGGACAGTTGTGGGGTTGCCGGGATGGTAGGTGCAGGTTCCGGGGCTGCGGACAGTTGTGGGGTTGCCGGGATGGTAGGTGCAGGTTCCGGGGCTGCGGACAGATTCGGCTCGGAGTTAGAGTCGCTGTCTGGCGCGCAGCCCGAGATGAGGAGGAGAAGTGCTGCCAGGCTGGTGCAGATTCGTCGGGGGACAGAGGAGTGCTTAGACATCAGGCTGAGCCGAGGCTGAGCCAGCGGTCGGTCAGCGCGATGGGATCAGAGGGCCGGGTGTCTGCCGTCAAAGCTCGAACGGCCCCTTGCCCATCTGGTTGCGGATGGTGGTGACGGCGGGGTTGGTCATCGAGCGGCGCTGCCAGTTGGCCCCGTCCACCACCATGGTGTGGCCGCTGATGAACCGGGCGAAGGGGGAGGCTAAGAAGGTGGCCGCCCAGCCCAGCTCCCGCAGTCGCCCCACCCGCATGGCGGGCTGGCACGGGTCCTTCTCGTGGGTGCGATCCAGGCTGGAGCGGATGTCGGCGGTCATGTCCTCATGGGGGAACAGCCCCGGCACCAGGCCGTTCACCTGGATGCCGTAGGGCCCCCACTCCACGGCCAGGCTCTCGGTCATCGACTTGACCCCGGCTTTGGCCGCGGCCGAGTGGGCGAACCCGGGGCCGCCGGTCCAGGCGTAGGAGGCCCCGATGTTGATGATGGAACCCGTAGTGCCGGCCGCCAGATGACGTCGGGCGAACTCCCGGGCGCAGAAGAAGGTGCCGTTGAGGGTGATGTCCACCACCGTGCGCCAGGCGTTGGCCGACATGTCCTCGGCCGGCACCGGGAAGTTGGCCGCCGCGTTGTTGATCAAAACGTCGGGCATGGCGAAGCGCTCGGTGGCCGCGTCGAACGCCTCGGCGATCTGCTCAGCCTGGCGGATGTCGCAGCCCACCACCAGCACCTCGGCGCCGACCTCCTCGATGGCGACCTGACCTGCCTCCAAGTGCTCGGGCTTGCGGCTGGCGATGACCAGGTTGGCGCCCAGCCGGGCGAACTCAGAGGCGATGGCCTTGCCCAGCCCGGTGCCCCCGCCGGTGACGAACACGGTCTGGCCGTCGTAGGTGCCGGGCGCCAGCGCGGTGGCGCCCTCTGGAGCGGGTTCGGGCAGTCCGATGATCTCAGCCATTGGTCAAAACCTCCCTAAGACCGCTTGTACTCGGGGCTGCGCTCTTCGGCTCGCGCGGCACGGAACTCGGCGAAGTCGTCCGACCGGTTGATGAGCGTCTGATAGGCGTACTCGTCGTTCATGGAGCTGCGCAGTCTCTCGATGGCCAGGTTGCGGATCACCCGGCGGGCGAGCTGAACCGTGTAGGGCGAGGCGGCGGCAATCTGGGTCGCCATCTCCATCGCGGTGTCGTCCAATTCCTCGGGGGGCACGATGCGGGACACGATGCCGTGGGTCAGAGCCTCCTCAGCGCTCAGTATTCGGCCGGTGAGCACCATGTCGCTCACCAGGCCCGACCCGCAGATCTCGAACAGCCGACCCACCCCGCCGGTGTCGGGGATCACCCCGTGGGTCACTTCGGGAAGCCTGAATCGAGCCCCCTCGGCCGCCACCCGGATGTCGCACAACAGGGCTCGCTGGAAGGAGCCGCCCATGGCCCATCCCTGGATGGCCACGATGATGGGGGCGTCGATGTCCCAAACCTGCTGAATGCCCTTCTGGCCCCGGTCCATGAGGGCGTGGTGGGCCATTTCCACCTGGCCGCCGCCAATGGCCGACACGTCTCGGCCCGACGACCACGACTTGCCCTCGCCCCGCCACACCACAGCCCGGATGGACTTGTCGGCCTTGATCTCGCTCAAGATGTCGAACAGCGCGAGATCCATGTCATCGTCGAACGCGTTGTGCTTGGCGGGATTGTTGTTGGTGATGACGGCGATGTGCTCGTCCACCGTGAGCTGTACTCGATCATCGGCCATGGCCTCACCGTATCTGTCGCTTCAGCTTTAGGAAGAATGGGGCCGATTTGGGACACAATGGCAGCCATGGCGATGTATCTGGACATGGTGGGACACCGCGGAGAGCCCCATCAGCGGGGATGGCTGCCCCGGGACTGCACGCTCTATGCGCTCAGCGTGGGGGCGGGGTTCGACGATCTGGCGTTTGTGGGGGAGAAGGCCGCCGGGCATCCCCAGCAGGTGTACCCCAGCTTCGTTTGCTCGGGAGGTCGGTCGGACAAGGCCAGCAGCGGCGAGGGTAATCCCATGTTCCGATTCGGCGACTACCAGGTTCACCAACTGGTTCACGGCGAGCAGGAGCTGACCATTCACGGGGAGATCAGTCCCAACGGGTCGGTGATCAGCACCTCGACCGTGGTCGGCATCTACGACAAGGGCTCCGGCGCGGTGGTCCACGCCGCGAGCGAGTCGGTGGACGCCGCCACCGGCGAGCCCCTTTTTACCACCGGCTCCAAGCTGTTCGTGATGGGCGAGGGGGGTTTTGGCGGCGACCCCGGCCCCAAAACACCGGACTGGGATGTCGGCGACGCGCCCCCCGACACCGCGGTCGATTGGCAGACCCTGCCGGTGCAATCGCTGCTCTACCGGCACGGGGGCAACGACCCCAACCTGATCCACTACGACCCCGCGGTGGCCGGGGCCGCCGGGTTTGACGGCCCCATCCTCATGGGGCTCAACACCTACGGTTTCGCCTGCCGGGCCCTGGTGGAAACGGTGTGTGGGGGCGACCCCCTGGCGTTGGGCTCGATAGGCGGGCGCTTCGCCTCCCCCGGCTACAACGGCGACGTGCTCACCACCCAGATCTGGCGCGACCCCGCCGAAGAGAACGGAGTGCTGTTCCGAGTGGTTTCCAACCGGGGCACCACCGTCTTCGACAAGGGCCGGGCCACGCTGCGGTGAACGCAGAGAGGCGAATAAGGAGGGCAATGCCATGAGCAGATTGGTGATCGACGCCGACGGCCACATCAGCGAGCCGCCCGAGCTGTGGGAGTTGGCCAGCGGTGAGGGGATGCCGCGCCGCCAGTTTCTGGCCCTGCTGGTGGCCGGTGGGGCCGCAGCGGTACTGGCGGCCTGCGGTGGCCGCGGTTCGTCTTCAGCGCCGATTACCGGCAGCCTCGGCTCGACAGCTGAGTCTGCCGCGCTGTTCAAGGACCCGTGGCCGTTCATTCAGCGGGGGGCATCGCTGGAGTCTCGCCTGGAGTTGATGCCGGGGCTGATCACGCCCAACGACCTGTTCTTCGTCCGCAACAACTCCACCAGCGTCGATTTGTCGGTGGACGACTGGTCGCTGGTCGTCGAGGGCGACGCCGTGGAGCAGCGCCTCGACCTCAGCTACGACGATATCCGTCGTCTCCCGAGCCGCTCGGTGACCGCTTATCTGGAATGCGCCGGCAACCATCGGGTGATGTTCGACCGGTTGCAGGGCCGCGCCGCCGACGGCACGCAGTGGGGAAGAGGCGCGATCGGCAACGGCATTTGGATCGGCGTTTCGCTGGCCGATGTGCTGACTCTGGCCGGATTGGCCGACGACGCCGTCAGCGTGCTGTTGGTGGGGCTCGACGAGGATTCGCCCGAGGGGGGCTTCCAACGTGTTCTGCCGCTGGAAAAGGCCCTGGATCCCGACACGATTCTGGCCTATGAGATGAACGGCGAGCCGCTGCCCCGCGACCACGGTTTCCCACTGCGAGCCATTGTTCCCGGGTGGGTGGGAAGCTCGCAGATCAAGTGGCTGGGTCGCATTGTGGTTTCGGCCGATCCGCAGTGGACCCGCAACAACACCACTTCCTACGTGCTGATCGGAGACGATTACTCGCCAGAGGGTGAGGCGCTGGGCCAAGTGGTGACCGAGCAGAACATCAAGAGCGCCTTGGCGCTGCCGTGGCCGGCTCGGCTGGATGCCGGCCATCACACTCTGAGGGGCTACGCCCACTCACCCCATGGACGAGTTCACCGAGTGCAATACAGCGAAGATGGCGGGGCCAGTTGGCGTGATTCACGGGTGCTCGACCCGCAACCCCAGTATTCGTGGGCCCGATTCGAGTTCGACTGGTCAGCCGCCGTCGGCGAGCACACGATCATGACTCGGGCCACCGATGCCGCAGGCAACACCCAGCCCGATCGGGTTCCGTTCAACCAGAAGGGCTATCTGTTCAACCAGCCCCTGCCCCATCCCATTCGGGTGAGCGCGTAGCGAATGTCTACAGCCCCATGTCGTGGTGGTCGGGCACGTCGTAGCGGCCGATGGCCTCGGCTCGGCGGTGGAGGAGGGCGACGGTGTCCTCGATGTTGCGGCCGATGATGAACCGGCGCTGCTCCACGCAGTCGACCACGAAGTTGCCGTGCTCCACCAGGTCGGCCACCTCGGGTTCCTCGCCCCGGACCTCGGTCATGACGTCCTTGAGCTCTTGGAAGGTCATGCTGCGCCGCCCGGTGGCTTCGCCCACCCGGGCGAAATGGGCGGGCCGGTTGCGCTGGGCGGTGAACAATCCGGTGTCCAGCATGCCCCCCGACGGGTAGAGCACCGAGGCCCGCAGGTCGCTGCCCTCCCGGATCAGGTTGGTGTGAAGGGCCTCGGTGAAGCAGCTAACCGCGGCCTTGGAGGCGGCGTACACCGAAGCGGTGGGCACGGGGGCAAACCCGCCGTCGCCCGATGAGGTGTTGATGATCTGGCCGGGTTCGCCGCCGGCCAGCATTCGGGGCACGAACTCGGTGGTGCCGATGGCCACGCCGAACACGTTCACGCTGAAGCACCACCGCCAGTCGTTGGGCTCCTGCTCCCAGGGCTTTCCGCCCCCGCCGGAGGTCACCCCGGCGTTGTTGAAGAGCAGGTTGCAGCGCCCGTGGGCGTCGTAGACATGGTCGGCGAGGGCGGCCACCGAAGCCTCGTCGGCCACATCGGTGGGCCAGCCCGACACCGGGCCCAGATCGGACAGCTCGGCCACGGTGGCCTCGGTTGTGTCGGCCTCGATGTCGGCGATCACCACGGTGGCGCCGCGCTGGAGGAGGGCGGTCACGATGCCCTTGCCGATGCCGCCAGCCCCGCCGGTGACCACCGCCACCATGCCGTTTACGTCGAGACGCTCAGTTGGGGTTTCGCTGCTCATGGTGACTCCCGTGTTCGGCCGAACCGAAGTGGTCTAGCAGTTTTTTCGCTACTGGCCTAACGCTCAGTCGGCATTGAGGGATTCCCGGGCTACTTGAGCCGGATCGGGAGGCGCGGCGCTGGGCGTAGTGATGTCGATATGGGAGATGATGCCGGTCCACGGGAACGGGGGCCGGTAGTCGTCGTTGACCGGGAAGCCCGCGTCATGGCCGATGATCAGCCCGGTGCCCCCGTTCTGCCACGAATTGGGGAACGTGCGGTTGAGCACCAGCCGGTCGGCTAGCGGCGCGACCAGTAGTCGCTGCCGGGGACTTTGGCGAAGGGGAACGGCTCGGGCTGTCGGCCCTTGAACAGAGCGAAGCATTCGCCGGTGAGTCCCGAATCGAGGATGGCCATGGTCGCCTCAGCCACCTCCTCGGATTCCATGATGTCTATGCCGTCGGCTTCCAGCTGCTCTCGGTTGTCGCTGAGGAATCCCGTGGCCACCATGGCCGGGCAGATGGCGTTGAGGGTGATGTGGTGGTCGATGAGGTTGGGGGCGGCGCTGCGGACCAATCCGGCCACAGCGTGCTTGGCCATCGAATATCCCAGATCCAGCGGCAGAGGGCTCAAGGAGGCCAACGACGCGGTTACCAGCGCATGCCCGCCGCCGGCCGCCTCCAGCAGCGGCACCGCGGCCCGCAGGCCGAACACCACTCCGTGCTGGTTGATCCCGATGATGCGGAGGTAGTCCTCGTCGGAGAGCTGGGCGATGTCCCCCACCCCCGATGTGATTCCGGCGTTGAGGTGGGCCACATGCAGACAGCCGGGATCTTCGGCCAGATCCGCGCCCAGCGCCGCCCAGGCCGCGGAGTCGGCCACATCGAGGTGGAGGTACCGACCGCCGATCTCGTCGGCCACCTGCCGGCCGGGGCCGTCGGCCACGTCGGCGCAGATCACCTGGGCACCGGCGGCCGCGAAGCGGCGGGCGCAGGCCGCCCCGATTCCCGATGCTGCCCCGGTGACCAGGGCGTTCTTGCCGTTGAGGTCCATCGTCAGCCTCCTGAAGACTCGGGATCGCGGGTGAAGCGGTTGTCGGCGTCGAGGTCGTACAGGCCGTTGATGAACTGGAGCGGGGGTTTGGCGGGATGCTCTTCTTCTGCCAGAGACGGCATGATGTTCTCCCGGTGGCGCAGGTCCCACATGCTCTCGCACTGCCCGGAATAGCTGTCGGGCTGCTCCAGCATCCACATGATGCCGTCGGCCGGAACCGATGTGGGCTCCCAGTTGGTGAGGTCGACGTCGCCCATGTTGGCTAGCGTGCCTTCGGAGGCCACCGGGAGGTCGATGCGGAAGCAGTTGACCGCGATGCGGTCTCGGTAGAGCTGCCGGGCGAGGTCGGTGGTCATCCGCTCCAACGCCATCTTCGACATGCCGTAGGCCATGAGTCCGGGCACCGGGCGGATGGCGGCCTGCGACGAGAGGCTGAGGATGCGTCCCCTTCCGGCGGCGCGCAAGTGGGGCAGGGCGGCCTGCGCGGTGAGAACCGGCGCCCGCAGGTTGATGTCCATGATGAGGTTGTAGCGCTTGATGGGAATGTCCAGTTCGCCCACGAAAGTGACCGCCGCGTTGTTGACGATCACGTCGAGGCGCCCCCAAGCCTCCACTGGGGCGGCCACCATGGCCTCGATTTCCTCGGGCCGGGACAAATCGGTGGGCACGGCCATGGCCTCACCGCCGGCGTCGATCACCGTCTCCACGGTTTCGTCGATTGTGCCGGGCAGGGGCTTGGGCGAAGCCTTGGTGGACCGGGCCGCGCAGGCCACCTTGGCTCCTTTGGCCGCCGCGGCCACCGCGATGGCCGTCCCCACCCCTCGGCTGGCGCCAGTGACGAGCACCACCTTTCCGTCAAGATCATAGGGATCAGACATCCGCACTCCTTTTCATGCGTCGTTACCCTAGCGAGCAACCAGCACCAGGCCGTAGTGGAGCCCTCGTGGATGAGCATCGACGTCTGGCCGTGGTCCCGGTGGGCGGCTGTATGGGCGCATAGATCGGCGGGGTGGACCTCCGAGGCCACCTGTCCGACGAGGTGGTGGCCGAGATCCGAGGCGAGCCCCGCTAGACGATGCGGGAGTCGGAGTCGGCGGGCCAGTAGCGGTCGCGCAGGTAGCGCTTCATCAGCTTGCCGTTGGGGTCGCGGGGCAGCGACTGGTCGAAGTCCACCGCCCGGGGCCGCTTGAAGGGGGCCAGGCGCTCGGCGCACCAGGCCAGCAGCTCACCCTCCATGTCGTCGCCCGCCGCCGCCGGGTCCACCAGTTGGGCCACGGCCCTCACCTCTTCGCCCCAGTCGTCGTTGGGCACCCCGATCACGGCCACGTCGGCCACCTTGGGGTGCATGATGAGCGCGTCCTCGATCTCCTGGGGGTAGATGTTGACCCCGCCGCTGATGATGGTGTGGGCCACCCGGTCGGTGAGGTACAGGTAGCCCTCCTCGTCGAGCCGTCCCATGTCGCCCAGCGTCCGCCAGCCGTTGGGATGGGCCGCGGCCGCAGTGCGCTCGGGATCATTGTGGTACTGGAACTCCCTTCCCCCGCCGAAGTACACCACGCCGACCTCGCCCGGCGGCACCTCGCTGCCGTCGGGGCCCACGATGTGTACTTCGGTCAGCGGCCGTCCCACCGAGCCTGGATGGGCCAGCCACTCCTCGGAGGTGATGACGCTGTGGCCGATGTCCTCGGTGCCGGCGTAGTACTCGAGCAGGATCGGCCCCCACCATTCGATCATCTGCCGCTTGACCTCCACCGGGCAGGGAGCGGCGGCGTGGATGGCCAGTTGCAGGCTGGACACGTCGGCGGCTGATCGAGTCTCGGCGGGCAGCTTTAGCAACCGGGAGAACATGGTGGGCACGAACTGGGCATGGGTCACCCGGTGACGGCCGATGAGCCGCAGGCACTCGGCCGCGTCGAATCGCTCCATGAGCACCACGGTGGCGCCCACCCGGTGAGAGCACATGCAGAACACCAGCGGGGCCGAGTGGTAGAGGGGTGCGGGCGACAGGTACACGCTGGTGCGGTCGATGCCGTAGACGTCCATGATCGCCGCGGTCTGCACCGCAGGATTGGCGGGGTCGCCGATGGGAGTCGGCGCGGTGGGTTTGCGAATGCCCTTCGGCCGGCCGGTGGTGCCGCCCGAGTACACCATCTCCCGGCCCTCGCCCTCGTCGGCAATCGGCGTGGCGGGCAGGTCGGCGGCGGCTTCGGCCGCCGGCTCGAAACCGGCGGCGCGGGGGCCGGTGGTGAGGCGCACCGGCACCCGGGCCAAGTCCAGCCCTGCCACCGCGGGGGCGGTCGCGCCCGATGCCACCACCGCGGCGGCGCCGCAGTCGTCGAGCACGGCTTGGATCTCGCCGGTGGTGAGGTGGTGGTTGATCGGCGTGTAGATCAGCCCGGCCAGCTGAGCAGCCCAGAACACCGCCATCGACTGCGGGGTGGTCTCCGACACGATGGCCAGGTGGTCACCGGCGCTCAGCCCTCGGTGTCGGAGCAGGTGGGCCAAGCGGTTGGCCTCTTCGTCAAGCATCCGGTAGGTGATCACCTGGCCGGTGCGGCCCATGATCACCGCTGGATGATCGGGAGTTCGGGCCGCGAACCGCCGGGGGTGCAGCATCTCCGAATCCATTGACGAGACGTTAGTTGCTGGCGCGGCCGGAGGAATCAGCGGCAAGTTGCCTGCCGAACCACCAACCGCGGCTTGCCCCCGGGCTTGCCCGGTCGGACGGGTTCTCGGCCCGATCACTGGTATAGGGTGAGGCCAACATCGGGCAATGAGGGAGAAGTCAGCCATGTGGCATGAAGAAAAGCTCATGATCGACGGTCAGCTTCGGGCCGCCGAAGGCGGCGGAGTGTTTGAGACGGTGAACCCCGCCACCGAGGAGGTGCTCGGGGTGGCCGCCAATGCCACCGACGCCGATGCGCAGGCCGCGGTGGCCGCGGCCCGCCGCGCCTTCGACACCACCGACTGGGCCCGGAACCATGAGTTTCGGGCTCATTGCCTGCGCCAGTTCCACGCCGCGATGGAGCGCCGCCTCGAGGAGATGCGGGAGCTGACTGTGACCGAGGTGGGCGCCCCCGTGATGCTCACCTACGGCGCCTTCGGCGCGCAGCTCGAGGGCCCGGTGGGAATGGTCAAGTGGGTGGCCGACATGATGGACGGGTATCAGTGGTCTGAGGAGCTCGGCGTGGTGGAGTTCGACGGGGTCAACCACCGTCGGTGGATCGAGCGGGAGGCGCTCGGCGTGGTGGCCGCCATCACCGCCTACAACTTCCCTGTGCAGCTCAACTTGGCCAAGCTGGCCCCATCGCTGGCCGCCGGAAACACCGTGGTGTTGAAGGGCGCGCCCGACACGCCGTGGTCGGCGCTTGCTTTGGGCCGGTTGATCGCCGAGGAGACCGACATCCCCCCCGGCGTGGTCAATATCTTGACCTCAGCGGAGAACTCGGTTGGCGAAGTGCTCACCACCCATCCCGACGTGGACATGGTGACCTTCACCGGCTCCACCGCCACTGGGCGCAAGATCATGGCCGCGGCCAGCGCCACGGTGAAGAAGACCTTCTTGGAACTGGGGGGCAAGAGCGCCTTCTTGGTGCTCGACGACGCCGACGTGGAGGCGGCGGCCGCCATGAACTCCTTCATGGTCTGCACCCACGCGGGACAGGGCTGCTCCATCCCCACCCGGCTGCTGGTGCCCGCCTCGATGGCCGACACCGCGGCCGAGGTGGTGGCGGGCACATTGGCCAACCTGCCCTACGGCGACCCCACCGACCCGGGCACCATGATGGGCCCCCTCATCAATGCCCGCCAGCGGGACAAGGTCCACAAGATGGTGGACGATGCCGTCGAGCAGGGGGCGAAGCTGGTCGCCGGCGGCAAACGCCCCGATCATCTGCCGGAGGGCTACTACTACGAGCCCACCGTGCTGGCCGGGGTGGACGAGAACGATTCGGTGGCCCAACAGGAGGTGTTCGGGCCGGTTCTGGCCATCATCGGCTACGAGGGAGGCGACGACGAGGCGGTGCGGATCGCCAACAACTCCATCTACGGCTTGTCGGGGTCGGTGAACAGCGCCGATCCCGAACGGGCTCGGGCCGTGGCCCGCAGGATCCGCTCGGGCACGATGAGCGTGAACGGCGGCCTGTACTACGCCCCCGACGCCCCCTTCGGCGGCTACAAGCAATCGGGCAACGGCCGGGAGATGGGCGTGGCCGGCTTCGAGGAGCTGTTGGAGATCAAGACCCTGGCCGAGCCCGCGGCGTAACTGCTCGCAACGGCATCTGAAACAGGCTGGGCCTCAGCACTGCCGGGGGCACCTGAAAGGCTAGGCGGCGGGCTGGATCTGGTTGAGGGGGTTCATGCCCGGACAGCCCTTGGCCCGCTCGGGGATGTCGGTGTAGTCGATGGGGGTGTCCACCTCGGCCTTGGTGGGGCAGAACTGCTCGGCCAGCGGGGCCAGCGCATCCAAGTCGAACCCGTACACCTCAGCGGCGTTGGTGGTGAGAATCTGAGCGGTCTCTTCGGGGGTGAGGTTGGCGAACGTGAGCCGCAGGTGCTGGCGGGTGTGGGGGTGCGAGCCCTCGATGTGGGGGTAGTCGGAGCCCCACATGACGCGGTCAGTGCCCACCGTGCGGGTGAGCAGTGCCTCCGATGGCCGCAGGAACGACGCCCCGATGTAGCACTGGCGGGCAAAATACTCGCGCGGAGTGAGCGACATGTCGGCCACTGCTTGGCTGCCGAACACGGTTTCGGAGCCGTATTTGGAATACCGCATCCGGTGGAAGAAACTCTCCAGCTTCTCCAGGGTCTCGGGCACCCAGGCGGTGCCGGTCTCGGTGGTCACGTATTTGAGCGTGGGGTAGCGCTCGAACACCCCCGAGAACATGAGGTGCCACAGTGCCCGCTGGGTCCACCAGGTGGCTTCGAGGATGAACATGGCCAGCGACGAGGGGAAGTGGTTGCCATAGTTGGGCGATCCCCCGCCGGCGTGGTGGTTCAGCGGCAGCCCGGCGGCTGCGGTGGCGGCCCAGATGGGCTCATAGGCCTGGGAGTACAGCGGCTCGAACGGCGAGTCGGGCGGTGCGCCGGGTATGAGCACGCCGCCAGTCAGCCCTTGTTCGGCGGCCCACTCGATCTCCTTCACCGATCCCTCCACATCGCCCAAGAACACCTGGGCGATGCCGGCCCGCCTCTTGGGGGCCTGGCTCACGAAGTCGGCCACCCACCGGTTGTGGGCCCTCAACCCGGCCCATCGGTGCTCGAAGTTGTCAGAGTAGGGCGGGGCCTCGAAGGCGGTGGCGGCGGGCGGGGCGAACGGGGGCTGGGTGTTGGGGAAGAGCACCTCGGCGATGAAGCCGTCAGCCTCCTGCTCGGCCAGGCGCTGATCAGACGACCAGTTCCGGAAACCCCACACCTCCGGGTCGCCGTCCACCCCAACCTCCATGGGTGAGCGCTCCATGTCGGCGAACATGGCCTTGCGGCGCTCGTTGAGGTTTTCGATGAACCGGGCCCACTCGTCGAACTCGTCGTGGTAGCGCGACTCCAAGTAGGGCTTGTAGTCCCACAGGTCGGCGCCGCAATGCGTGTCGGCGCTGATGACAAGGTGATGTTCCATCGGCCTCCCCCGTTGGCGGAAAACCTAGTGGCTCACGTCGATGACTACTCGGCCGCGGATGGTGCCGGCGAGGATCTGGGCGGCAGCAGCAGGCACATCGGACAAGTTGATGGTGTCGGTCATGGCGTCGAGTTTGGCGGTGTCGAGGTCCTGCGCCAGCCGATTCCAGGCTTGGGCCCGGCGCTCGGCGGGCTCATACACGCAGTTGATGCCAGCCAGGGTGACGGCTCGGAGGATGAACGGGGCCACGGAGCTGGGGAAGTCCATGCCCTGGGCCAGGCCGCAGGCGGCCACGCAACCGTGGGGCTGGGTCTGGGAGACGATGTTGGCCAGGGTGTGGCTGCCCACCGTGTCGACGCCGCCCGCGAAGCGGGTCTTGCCCAGGGGCCGGGCCGGGCCGGAGAGCTCGTCGCGGTGGATGAGCTCGGCGGCGCCCAGCTCCCGCAGGTAGCCCCCTTCGCTGTCGATGCGGCCGCTGGAGGCGATCACCTCGTAGCCCAGCTTGGCCAGCACGGCCACCGCCACGCTGCCCACTCCTCCGGCGGCCCCGGTAACGATCACCGGGCCGGCATCAGGGGTGATGTCGTGCTCCTCTAGGGCCAGCACGCACAGCATGGCGGTGTAGCCCGCGGTGCCGACCGCCATGGCCTGGTGGGCGGTGTAGGCGTCGGGCAGGGGGGTGAGCCAGCCGCCGTCCATGGCCGCCTTGGTGGACATGCCCCCCCAGTGCGCCTCCCCCACATCCCAGCCGTTCACAATCACCTTGTCGCCCGGCGACCATGCCGGGTCGTCGCTGCGGACCACGGTGCCGGCCAAGTCGATGCCGGGGACCATGGGCCAGGCCCGCACGATGGGCGCGCCGTTCATGATGGCCAGGCCGTCCTTGTAGTTGAGGGTGGAGTATTCCACATCCACGATCACCGGCCGGTCGGGCAGCGCGGCGTCGTCCATTTCAGCAATGGCGTGGGAGCGGTTCCCGTCGTCGTCTTGGTTGAGGAGTAGAGCCCTGAACATCCCGCCAGCCTGCCTCAGGCGCACCCACTCCGCCTAGCCGAGAACGCCCTGCCCGCATCCACTCCCCCGTGGGGGGCGGTCGTGTCGCCGGGAGAGTGCGGGGGCGACTAGACATTGAGGCCGTGGCCAGACACCCATTCCACGATGTCGCCATCGTCGGTATCGCCAACTCCGACCAGGCCCGCATGCTCGACGGACACGATTCGACGACCATCACCTTCCAGGCGGTCCACCGGGTGCTGGCCGACACCGGCCTTGGCCCGTCGGACATCGACGGCGTCGCTGCCGGTCCGTTCAGCGGCCCGCTCACCTACTACATGCGCAACGGCCCGTCCTGGCGGAGCCACATGGTCCCGTCTATCCCCATCATCTTGGATGCCGCCTCTGCCATCGCCACCGGCCAGTGCCACACCGTGCTGGTGGCCCACGGCTCGGCCGGCGTCTACACCGAGCGGACGTCCACGGCCCCGTGGACCCGGCCGGCCAACGAGTTCGTGGTGGCTTACGGCATGTTCACCGCCGCCGAGTTCGCCCTCATCGCCCAGCGCCACATGCACATGCACGGCACCATCCCCGAGCATCTGGCGACGGTGGCCGCCACCATCCGCAACAACGGCCACGCCCATCCCGATGCGGTGTACCACGGCCGAGGGCCGTTCACTCCCGACGACATCTTGGCGTCGCGCATGGTTGCCGACCCCTTCCACCTGCTCGACTGCGCCATGACCTCCGAGGGGGCGTGTGCGCTGATCCTCACCACCCGGGAGCGGGCCCGAGACTTGCCCACCAAGCCGGTGTACATCTTGGGCGGAGCGAGCGACAGCTTCGGCCCCTCCTATCAGCACCCGCCGGCGTGGGATCTGGCCGGGCCGTCGGGCCGGATCAACGGCTACGCCGGCCGGTGGGCGGCCCAGAAGTCGTTTGCCATGGCCGAGCTCGGTCCCACCGACGTGGACGTGTGCGAGTTCTACGATCCGTTCTCTTTCGAGATCATCCGCCAGTTCGAGGCCTACGGGTTCTGCGGGGAGGGCGAGGGCGGCGAGTTCATCATGGGTGGCCGCATCGGCCCCGGCGGCCAGTTCCCGGTGACCACCGACGGGGGCACCATGTCGTTCAGCCACGGCGGTGCCGCTGTGCAACAGCTCCAAAGAGTCTTCCGAGGCGTCGAGCAGCTCCGGGGCGCTTGCGCCACGTCGCAGGTGCCCGGCGCCCAGGTGGCCATGTGCTCCAACGGCGGCGCCGGCGCCCTGTTCACCGACGTCATGCTGCTGGGTACGGAAACCCCGTGACCGAGATTCTGCAACCCCAGTCGCCTGGTATCCCCCTGCCGGTGCCCACGCTGTACTCCCAGCCCTATTGGGACGGCTGCAAGGTCGGCGAGCCGCGCTATCAGCGGTGCCGGGACTGCGGGGCCATCACCATGGACCCGGCGCCGGCCTGCTCGGGCTGCTTCTCAACCAACCTCGACTGGGAGGTCAGCACCGGCCAAGGCGAGGTGTACTCCTGGACCACGGTGTGGCGACCCCAAACCCCGGCATTCACCGTGCCCTACGTGGCGGTGATCGTGACGCTGGACGAGGGATTCTGGCTGCTGGCCAACCTCATCAACTGCCCCGTCGACGCCGTACATGTCGGGATGCGAGTCAAGACCGTCTTCGTGGAGCTGAGCGAAGAGATCACCCTGCCCTACTTCGAGCCGGCCGAGTAGGGCGCAGAGCGCGCCAAGGCCTGCCTTGGTGCTGCCTCCAGTGGCCATGCCGCTGGCCACCACACTTCGGGCGGGTAGTCTCAACTGCGTGTTCAGCATTGAGACCGAGGGGCCGGTGGCCCGGATCACCCTGGCCAACCCCAAGCGGCGCAACGCGCTGAGCCTGGAGCTGATGCAGCGCCTCACCGAGGCGCTGAGCGAGTTGGGCCAAAAGACCGATGTCGGGGTGATCGTGGTGGCCGGCGAGGGGCCTGCGTTCTCGGCCGGCCATGACCTGTCTGAGATGGTCGACCGGGACGCCCAGTTCTACGACGACTTGTTCGCCGCGTGTACCGAGCTGATGGACGCCGTCCACGCCGTGCCCCAGCCGGTGATCGCCGAGGTGGCCGGCGTGGCCACCGCCGCTGGTTGCCAGTTGGTGGCGGCCTGTGATCTGGCAGTGGCATCCACCGAGGCCACCTTCGCCACCCCCGGAGTGCGCATAGGCCTGTTCTGCTCCACCCCGATGGTGCCCATCTCTAGGGCGGTGGGCCGGAAGCGGGCCATGGAGATGCTGCTCACCGGCGAGCCCATCGGCGCGGCCACCGCAGCCGAATGGGGCCTGGTGAATCGGGTGGCACCCCCCGACCAGTTGCGGGCGGAGGTCGACAAGCTGGCCGCCCGGATTACCCGGTACAGCGACCACACCATCGCCATCGGCAAGCGGGCTTTCTACCGCCAGATCGACTTCAGCGAGCCCGAGGCCTATGAGCTGACTCGCGAGGTGATGGCGGCCAACGCGGGCACCGCGGATGCCCAGGAGGGCATCGACGCTTTCTTGACCAAGCGCTCCCCATCGTGGTCGGGCCGCCGGGGCAGCTAGTTTCCCCCCAATGGGAACTGTTTTTGCCACTGTCGATGACCTGTCTGCCGCTGTCGGCCAGCACTTGGGCTGGAGCGACTGGATGGAGATCACCCAGGAGCGGGTGAACCAGTTCGCCGATGCCACCGGCGACCACCAGTGGATTCACATCGACCCCGAGCGGGCCGCGGCCGAGAGCCCCTACGGCGCCACCATCGCCCACGGCTATCTCACGCTGTCGCTGACCAACATGTTCTTGCCCAGCCTGATCACCGTGGAGCAGATCTCCATGGGCATCAACTACGGCGTCAACAAGGTGCGGTTCCCCGCGCCTGTCCCGGTGGGGTCGCGCATCAGGGTGGGCGCCGAGCTCAGCTCGGTGGACGAGATCACCGGCGGCGTGCAGGCCGTCATCACCATCACCGTGGAAGTCGAGGGCAGCCCCAAACCCGCCTGCGTAGCAGAGAGCCTCACCCGCTACATGCGCTGAGCCCGAGGACAACTGCGAGCCTCATTTTGGCAGCACACCGCGGATTCTCTGCGGATCGAATTGTCGCTAGTTGTGGGTAGTTTCGCCGTAATGTTGACTGGTATCGAAACGGTCTGGGACGAATTGGAGGACATTCGACGAGCTGCTGTTGCTGAGGTCCATCCGGAGTGCCGCAAGGACCTTGGTCAGGTGCTCACACCCGTTCCTGTTGCCCGATTGCTAGCGGAGATGTTCTCCGATTGGCGTGGCGATGTGGAGTTGGTTGATGCGGGTGCAGGTGCAGGCACCCTCGGTGCGGTCGCTGCGCTCATTGCGCTTTCTCGTGGTGGGCGTCCGGCATCGATGCGCGTCCTAGCCTGGGAAGTGGATCCAGAGCTTGCCGTTAAGTCAAAGCATACACTCGCCGCCGTATCAGAGCGGTATGACGAAGAGGGCATTCCATTTGAGTTCGAAGTCCTAGATGAGGACTTTCTTCAGAGGGCCGCGCAGAAGTCTGCTGGGTTGTCGTCTCATGGGGCAACAGCCACTCATGCGATTCTCAACCCCCCCTACGCCAAGCTCTCATCGTCCTCCAACGAGCGAGCGTTGGCCGAACGGCTAGGAGCGCCGGTTCCGAACCTCTATGCCGCATTCATGCTTGCTGCTTCTGCTTTGCTCAAGGTTGGCGGTGAGATGGTTGCGATTACCCCGCGGAGTTTCTGTAACGGCCCCTATTTCAAGAGGTTCAGGAGGGCCTTGCTTGGCCAGAATGGGCTGTCTACGATCCGGATTTTCGAGAGCAGGATGTGTGCATTTGCAGATCAGGACGTGCTTCAGGAGAATGCCATCACTCACTTGGTAAGAGGTCGAGTACAGCCGGAGATGGTCCGAGTGCAGGTGGGAGATCCTGGTGGACCAGTGACCGAAAGAGCCGTCCCGTCGGAGGAGGTTGTATTCCTAGGAGATCGCGATGTCGTCATCCATGTCGCTGAATCTGAGGGCGCAGCCAAGGCGGCATCTCTCATGCGCGAACTCCCCGCGACGCTTGAGACAATTGGGGTCGATGTGTCGACGGGTCCGGTGGTGGATTTTCGGGCGCGCCGGTGGTTGCAAGCCGAACACCGGCTTGGATCGGTCCCGTTGTTGTACCCGTCATCGGTGGACACCGACGGTGTCTTTTGGCCGAGCTCAGGCAACAAGCCAATCGCCATTGACGACCTGGAGGCGACTGCATCTCTATTGACGCCGCGTGGAAACTACGTACTCGTCAAGCGATTCAGCAGCAAGGAAGAACGACGTC
The DNA here is from genome assembly GCA_028819295.1 of bacterium. GTDB lineage: Bacteria > Actinomycetota > Acidimicrobiia > Acidimicrobiales > Bin134 > Poriferisocius. The sequence continues at coordinate 22,909 of JAPPMA010000053.1, forward strand.
GGATTGTTGCCGGCCCCCTGTTGGCTGATGCGTTTCCGGAGTGTTCAAGATTCGGGATCGAGAATCATGTCAACTATCTGCATAGCCGGCGACGACCTCTTGGTCGCCAGCTAGCAATCGGACTGGCTGCCTTCCTCAACCACGAGCTGGTTGATGTCTATTTCCGGTCGTTCAGCGGGCATACCCAGGTCAACGCAACAGATCTACGCCGCTTCCGAATTCCTGACCGGGCCACTCTTGAGGAGTTCGGCTCTGCATCATGTCCTAACGAAGCCTGCGACGAGTGGATTCGCAGCTTTGCCGCAGCCATCGGCGTCAGCGGTATAGGGGAGGTTGACCGTGTTGGCCAAACCTCTGCCGCACGCTAGCCATTTCCCCAGATCGCCAGTGTTCCTCAAACTCTTCGAATGGCCTGAATCGATCGGTTGAGTAGTAAGCGGCGGTCTTGGTTTCGCGAGGCCGAGTACGGCTGGTCTGGTAGCTCTCGCTGAAGCTGAACGGATCAATCCACCAAAGCCCGACTGCCTCGAATCGAGTCGTGGGTGGCTCGGCTCGGTCGATGACTTGGGCGTGGAAGAGATAGACGACAATTCCATCGGAGGTCGCAACTTCGCTGATGTCGTCGCAGTCGCCATGGTCGAGTTGGAATGTAGCCATCTTGGCCCCAACGGGAGCCCATCCTCCGAGATGACTGCGACCTGTCTTGAGTTCGATGCCGGCGATAGGAGTGCCCTCTTCGTGGATCATAAAGTCGATGGAAGGTGTCTTTTGCTCCAAAATCTGCGCGTCATGCGCTCTCAGAACAGGCTGATCTAGCTGTTCTAACTCGAGGAGCGATTGTCGGAAGGCCTCCTCGAACCGAGTTGCCACGTACATCTCCGCGGCGATGCTTCGCCCTATCGACCGCGCGACCCGCTCGCAGTTTCCGCATAGAAGCCATTGGGCGAGATGGAGATCGCTGGCGACCTGAGTGCAGTTCTGGCAACTGCCCGACAAAACCGTTGCATCGAACACCGGCGGCTCCCCTCGAAAGGCGCCAACCGTCCATTCAGCCACACACGCCTCGCAAAGATGAAACGAGCAAAGCCGCACGTCCCACGCCGCCCGCCCCTCACGAACGCATTCGTAGGGAGAAAGGGGATCATCAGTGAGCGCCAGCCCAACTTCCCCGAGGGCCTCTTCGATCCTGTCAAGGCTCTTGTCACCGACTCCCGGTATCGAATCCAGCTCACGCCGATTCCACGATGCTAGCTTTTCAACGGTTTTGATCCCCGCCTCCACAAGCCGCTCCGCTAGCGCTTTTCCAAGCCCAAGGTCATGTAGAACTGCCAAGGTCTCATCGTGGCACAACTAGCATTAGTCGGCGATGGCGAAGAGGAAGAGGGCTCGGACGGCTTTGTTGGAGCGGGTGCCGGTGTCTGACCCGCCGGTGAGGCCGGGGCTCATCGGACCCCGGCGTCGGGTTCCCCGCCACATTGAGCGTCCTCCCTATGCCCGCACGGGGGAGCCGGGGCCCGCGGTGTCGCCCATGGTGCGCAGCTCCGCAGAGATCGAGGCGATGCGCCGGGCGGGTCAGATGGCCGCGGAGGTGCTGCTCTTCGCTGGAGAATTGGTGGCCCCTGGGGTGACCACCGACAGCATCGACGCCCAAGTTCACGAGGAGATCTTGCGCCGGGGGGCCTATCCCAGCCCGCTCAACTATCGGGGCTATCCCAAGTCGGTGTGTACGTCGATCAACGAGGTCATCTGCCACGGCATCCCCGACAGCCGGGCGCTGGCCGACGGCGACATCGTCAACATCGACGTCACCGTTTACCTCGACGGGGTTCACGGCGACACGTCGGTCACGTTCGAGGTGGGGGACGTGGAAGACCACTCCCGGCTGCTGGTGCGAGAAACCCGGACCGCTATGTATTTGGGCATCGGCGCGGTGCGGGCCGGCGCGCCGGTCAGCGCCATCGGAAAGGCCATCGAGTCCCACGCCCGACTCCACCGGCTGGGGGTGGTGCGGGAGTTCATCGGCCACGGGGTGGGCACCGAGTTCCATTCCGGGCTGCAAATCCCCCACTACTACGACCGCTCCCATTCCACGCCGCTGGAAACCGGCATGACCTTCACCATCGAGCCCATGCTCACGCTGGGTTCCCCCGACCTGTACCTGTGGGACGACCAGTGGACCGCGGTTACCGCCGACCAGCGCCGCAGCGCCCAGTTCGAGCACACGCTGCTGTGTACACACCACGGCGCCGAGATCCTCACCCGCACCCCCGCTGGGGAGGGTGCCGCCGAGGTGTACGCCAACGACTGAGCCGCTAGTCCCAGTACCAGGCCAAGCCGCGCACCCCGGTCCCGGAGTTGATCATCATCGCCTGGCCGAACCCGCTTATGAACGAGTCGGCGGGCGACGCCTCGGCGCGAACCGCTTCCAGCAGTTCGACCGCGTGTTGGGGGGCCTCGGCGTGGAGGCTCACCAGGTGGAGCTGCCCAGCCTTGGCGGCCTCACGGGTGCGCCGCCAGGCGCGGAGGATGCGCTGGTGGGCGGCCTCGTCACTGAGGGCGGGCCGCAGGCGGCGGATGGCCCCGTCGTGAATGTCGAACAGGGGGCGCAGCCCGATCAGGTTGCCGGCCCGGCCCGCCAACCCCGGCATCCGCCCGCTGCGAATCAGCTGGTCAAGGTTGCCCAGCGCTCCCACGAGCTTCACACGCTTGGCCACCTGTTCGACCCTCGCGGCCACCTGGTTGAGGCCAGCGCCGGAATGGGCGGCTCGGGCGGCGGCCACCGCCACCAGCGCCTGCCCTCCGGCGGCGGTGCGGCTGTCAATCACCCTCACCGGGCACGACAAGCCCTTGGCGGCCAGAACGGCGGCCTGATGGGTGCTGCTCAGGTTGGAGGCAACCGTCACGACAACCACCCCGTCGCCCTGGTCGTGGTCAGAAATCCCCTGGACGAACGCTCCCGGCGATGGGCTGGCCGATGAGTGGGTTCGGGCGGCCAGTATCTCCGCGGTGCCCAGTTCGCCGTCGTCCACTGTTCTGCCGTCCACGGTGATGGCAAGGGGCACCAGCCCGATCCCCCACTGAGAACGCACCGCCTCGGGGAGCGCGGCGGTGCTGTCGGTGACGACGCCCACGGACATCTACGTCACCTTGTCGACGTCGAGAATCGGGCGCACGGTGGCCGCCGACGCCAGCACCAAAAGGCCCGATGCCAGCAGCACCGAGCGGGTGCCGGGCAGCCCTGCCCCGTTCAGCCCGTCGCCGATGGCCCCCGCGGCCAGCGCAGCGGCGCCCAGCCCGATGCGGATCACCACATGAAACGCCGAGAAGGCCAGCACCCGCTCTTCTTCCTCGGGTATCCGGGCTTGGAGCGCGCTCATCCCCGACGTAAGGGCCACGGTGGCGCCGGCCCCGAAACCGGCGGCGCCGAGGAAGGTGAGCCACACCGCAGGGCTCTGGCTCATCAGCGCCACCAGTGCCCCCATCACCAGCGCGCCCCTCCGGGTGAGCACCAGAAGGTCCACATGGCGCGACTTGTGGGTGAGGGCCAAGCCGATGCCGGCACCGGCGCCGAACAACACGATGAGCACCCCGTACTCGATGTCGGAAGCCTCCAGCTCCTCTTGCACCAGCTTGATCCCCAGCGAGAACAACGCCCCGAGGCCCACGGCCGCGGCCGCGGTGGCGGGCAGGATGCGGCGCACCAGAGGCACCGACCAGGCGTCGCGCAGCCGGCTGGGGGAGACGGCGATCTCGCTGTCGGCGGGGCTGGTGCCACCGGCGGCCTCACCAGCGCCCTGACCTCGCCCTCGAAGTCCCAGCGCCCGGGCGATGAAGAAGGCCGAAACGCCGAAGGTGACCGCGTCGATCCAAAAGACCAGGGCGTAGGGGTGCGAACCCAGCCAGCCGTCGTCGAGTGGAAGGGCGGCGAAGGCGGCGAACAGGCCCGCTCCAATCGGGATGTTGCCGTACGACGAACCCATCATGGCGGCGTTGGCCAAGGGCAGGTCGGATTCGTCCACCAGGTCGGGGATGGCCGAGTCGCGGGAGGCCAGGAACACCACGCTGGGCGCCTCCAGTGCGAACGCCCAGAGATACACCCACCAGAGCTCCTGCACGAAAGGGACAACCGCGATCATCCCGGCCCGCAGAAGATCCATGGTGATCATGGTCCGGCGGCGGTCCCAGCGATTCACCAGCTTGGCGGCCAGCGTTCCGCCCAGCGCCGCCGGGATGAGCCGGAAGGCGAGGATGCCGCCGACGGCGGCGGCCGAGTCGCTCAGGTGGTCGACCAGCGCCATGAGGGCGAACGTGCCCATCCAGTCGCCGAGCGCAGACGCCCCCTGTCCAACGAGGAGGCGGCGGAAGTCGGACTGGGTGCGAAGGCTCAACGTTCTCGACTGGGGTGGTCGGCTGGGGCTGCGAGAATCAAGGGCGAATCCCGGCCGAGTGGGGGTGGAGCAGGCTTTCTTGGATCGACTGGGATGCGAAGTATCAAGGGTTGGATGGGGCCGCTGAGATCCAGCTGTCGTTGTCGAAGACCAGACGGTGGGCGGCGGCCTTCAACCGGTTGGGGGCGGGCAGCGGTTCATTGCCGAGAACGCGCTTGATGAATATGGGGATGATGATCACGGTGCCGGCAATGGCGGCTTGGCCGTCGGCCGCCAACAGCAAAAAGGGGGGCAGCGCTGGCATGGTGATGAACACCACCAGCCCGGTTTGCCGCAGAATTCGTCCAAGAGCCAAACCGCCCAGCAGGAAGAGGGCCGCGGGCCAGGCGATCACCGCAAAGGCGCCGAGAGCAGGTGACAGGCCCCGGCCTCCGGCGCCGTTCAGGAACATCGACCAGTTGTGGCCGACCACCGACACGGCGCCCGCGAACGCCATCAGCAGCCAGCGGTCACCGGCCAATAGCGGGCCGAGGGCGCCTTTGCCTATGTCGCACAGGCCGCCCGCCACCAAAGGGATGAATCCGGCCACCCGGTAGAGGCTGGTCCCTGAGACCGTGCCGGTTCCCACTTGGCGCAAGTCGGTACCGGCCAGCGACTGGGCGATCATGTAGGAGAACGGCACTGCACCGGCGGCGAAAGCCACGATGAGCACCAACGTCCCCCACATCATCGTTAAAGATTCTGCCCCATGCCGGGGCTGCATTGCCACAGATTGCAGAAGACGGCTGGTTTGTGGGGTTAGTTGGTGTAGGTGACGTTGCCCTGTGCGCGGTTGTTGGCGAGTCCTGTGTTCCAGACGAGGGCAAGGGCCAGCTGGTTTTCTGTGCCGATTGCGATGGTGACGGTGGCTGTGGTCTGTTGTCTTGTGAGGGGGACGAAAATGTTCTCGCCGATGTCGCCGTCGCGCACTGGGGTCAAGAGGATCACCGGTCTTGTGTTGGGGATGCAGCTCAGGCTGATCTGGAAGTCGACTGTGGTGTCATGGCGGCTGGCTTCGGGATTGTTGATGGACAGGGTGGGCTTTGCGGCGCCGCAGGGGGCCAGCGCCGCGTCGTCGAGCTCGTCCTGCACCGGCGGCGGAGGCGGTGGAGGAGGCGGAGGGGGTGGCGGAGGGGGTGGCGGAGGAGGCGGAGGCGGCGGAGGAGGCGGAGGCGGCGGAGGCGGCGGAGGCGGCGGAGGTGGCGGCGGCGGTGGAGGCGGTGGAGGCGGTGGTGGCGGCGGCGGTGGTGTTTGCTGTTGAGTTGTTTCGAGGGCGGTGAGTTCGGCGGCGACTTCGTCCCAGACGGGGCTGCTGTGGGTTTTCGCCATTTGGCGGGCTTGTTGGGCGGTCATGGGGCCGCCGGTGACGCCGGTGCCGTCGTGTTCGCCGAACGCCACGAGGACGCGGTTCCATCGGTTGACGTGGTCTGTGCCGTGCTGGGTTTGCGCGGCGAGCGCGCCGACTTTGGCTATCACTTGCGGGTCGGGTGCGGTGTGGGGTGTGTGTTGGTCGGCTGTGGCGATGGTGAAGCCTTCTTCCCTCTGTGGGGGGCTGTGGCCTGTGAGGCGCTGCGCGACGGTGATGGTCGCGGTGATGGTGGCGGGATCCGTGGTGTAGGCCCACCTCACAGGAAAAAGCCGGGCGGTGATGGTGTGGCCGGCCTCGCCGCGGGTGGCCACGTCTATGCACAGCTTGTGGGTGCGCGGGGACAGCTGTATGGCGCCCCTCCTGCTGTGCGCTACCTGCCGTCCCGACGTGGACTCGATGGCATAGATGGCTTTGATGATGACCGTGGGCGGCGTGCCTGTGTACACGCCCCAGCAGAAGTAGGCGTAGTCGCCGGCCGACACCTGCCGGGACTGCACGGCGGTTCCCCAGCGGGTGCTGACCTGCACGCGGGGCGGTATGTACGGCGGCGGGGCGGGGTCGTTGTCGCGGACCTCCACCGACGCCTCGACGCCGAAGGCGGAGTAGACAACCGGAGACCAGCCCCTGCTGTTGCGCGGCCCCCGCGCGCTGAACAGCCTGGCGGTGACATAACTGTTGGCCTCGTGGGTGGAGTCGTCGGTGGTGGGCACCACCAAAGCCGCAGAGGTGCTCCCGGCGGGGATGAGCAAATACTGGGTGCGGGCGTTGTAACGGCCCGTCACGTAGTGCGCCCTGTTCGGCGACGCGTCGCGCACCCACACCCGCACGTCCAGATCCACAGGAGGCGCCGGATGCGCCAACACAGTGAACAAAAGCTCACCGCCCTCATCCACGCCGCCGGGCGGGTCGGCCACCACCCACACGCACTGGTAGCACCCCGAAGCCGGCTCCGACAACACCACCTCAGCCTCCGAAACCTCCCCGACCGCGACGCCCGACGGCAAAGACCCTGTATCCACCGACAGCGTGAACGACTCGCTGCCCTCCACTGCCGAGTCCGCCGCCACCGGCACCACCACCTCCCCCTCGGTGGTCCCCGCCGGGAACGAAACCTCGTAGGGGCCCGCCGTGTAATCGCCCGGCGCCGAAGCCGTGCCCGCCGAATCCGCGAACCTCACTGTCACAGCCCGGTCCAAAACCGCGTCCAGCGCAACGGGCACCCGAGCCTGCCCCGAAGCCTCGCTTGCCACCACACGATCCGAGACGAACCCGACCAGAGCCTTCGGCTCGTCGTCTGCGAACGCGAACGAAACCTCGTCGTCGTCGGGATGGGCCGCCGCGCCGCCGCTCAGGTTTGTGAAAGAGTCGGAGAACCCGTCGGTGTCTATGCCCAAAGAGAACGACCCGTCGTCCGCGTCCGCGTCGCCGGTCCCGGTCGGCGTCAACACCACCTCCGCCTCCTGCACTGTGTTCACATCATGGCCGGCGAACAGCAAAGCCGGGTCGCCCGACAGTCCCGTCGCCGTCACACCCGTTCCCGACACAGACACGGAAAAACTCGGATTCGTGTTCTCCGGGATCACCACCCCCGACACGTCGCCGTAGCCCAAATCCACCCGCAACTGCTCCCCCGCGAACAAACGCCGGCCCAGCCGCACCCTCAACGACGCAGTGTCAGACGCATCCTGCTCCGTCAACACAGTGTCGGACGACGACACCGACACCACCGTCGCGTCATCATCGGTGATCGTGACCGCCGCCTCAGACGCGTCCTCGTCGGCCACCCACACCTCCGGCAGCGTTCCCAACTCCACTGTCACCGTCTCATCCGGCTCGTCCTCATCGTCGTCCGCCGCGGTGAAATCCACCCGGCCGCTCAGCGCCCCATCCGCAATGCTCACAGACCCCGCAAAGCTGTAATCCGACGAGGAAGCCGTCGTGCCCGCCGCCTTCACCCTGACCGGCACCGACAAAGCCGCACCCGTGCTGTTCGCCTCGCTCAACTGCACCACCAACTGCACCGCATCACCCCCCTCCAACACAACCGGGCCGGCAAACTGCAAGCTCACAGTCGGCCGCTGCTCCACCTTGAACACCGGCGACAAACCGTAGAACCGATGGACGACGGTTTTGGTGATTCTGCCTCGGTTGATCGGGTCGGATAAGGGTGCCGCTAGCCCGAAGCGCACCAGGGTCGTGGAATTGCCGAGGTGCTCGGTGGCGTGCTTGGTGCCGTCGCTGTTGCTGCCCGTGAGGACATTGTTCCGACCTCTGGCCAGGCCGCTCTCGTTGCGGTGTATTTGAACGCTGTCCCACGTCTGGTCGTAGAAGTCGGCGTAGTTGGTGGCCACCCTGCCGCCGCCCAACCACCAAATGGAAGCATCCGTGTCCGACGACTCCGTGGACGTGTTCACGCGGGCATCCACAGCGGAGGTGGACGCCACCGCGGTGAACAGGTCGCCGCACGCGTCGCTAATCGCCCAGTGCCCGTCCTTCGCCGCGGTCTGCACGTGGGTGTTGTAATCCGCGATGGCAGACGATGACCCGTCCCGCTCCGACTGAGACACGAACAGCAGCCGGAACTTGTCCCCGTCCATCAAAGAAGAAGGCTTCAACGCCCAATCATAGGGCACCTCATAAGAACCATCCGCCGAGTCGGCAGTCGCGCATCCCACCCGCCGCTCCACGCCGCTCAGGCGCAGCTTGAGACTCTGGGCACCTGTGCTCCATGTGCCCGTTGTGTCATCCAGCCTGGACTGGATGTTGTCGGCGATGCTCCAGCCAGCCGAGGCGCCGGCGTCCTCGGCGTCGGAGGCCGTGTTGCGCACACTCGTGCTGGCGTGGACACTGCTACTGGTGTCCAAGACGAGGAAGTATGTGGTGCTCGCCTTGAGGTCGATGCCAAACGGGTGCCCGAACGAGACCAGCTGATCCGAGTTCGAAACACGCGAGCTCAGGTCGGTCAAAGAGCCGATAGAAGACCCCGGTTCCCCGCTCGACTCGGTGAAAACGCCCACCGCTACCGAGGTATCCAACAAAGCGCCAACCGCAGCGAACTCCACCTGGGCTCTGGTCAGGACATAACCGCCCGCGTTGCCGCCGGTCGTGAACGCCTGCGCGAGATCAACGGCACCGGTGCCCCCTATAGACGTGGCGACCCCGTCTGCTTGGCCAGTGTTGCCGACAAACGTCGACACAGACTGCGATGGCGGAGACTGCGCGGAAACCCCACCAGCAGGCACAACCGCCGACACCGCCACCGCCAGCAAACCCGCGAACAACATCCAACAAACCAGAACATCGGCGGACTTTCCAAAATGTCGCATGAGCTGTATTCAGTTTCGTGGAGAGTTTGATTATGGGGATCGGTGGGGTGGACTTGTTCGTAACGTTAGGGGTTAGACCACACCTCCGCAATAGATCAGGCGCAATAGATCAGGCGCAATAGATCAGGGGGGAATCCCAGGGGAAAGTTCGAGCCCGGTGCCGGCTGGCAGCCAGGCATGGCAAGATGGGGCCGACATGGGCTCAAAAGAACGGACTCGCCTGCTGTTGATCCGCCACGGCGAGTCAGAGGTGACGGTGAAGCAGATAATCGGCGGCGACTTGGCGTGTACTGGCCTGTCGCCGCTGGGCCGGCGCCAAGCCGAGGCTCTGGGGGAGCGCTGGGAGCAAGGCTGCGAGCCGAAAGTGGACGCGTTGTGGGCCAGCACCCTTCCCCGGGCGACTGAGACGGCCGAACTTCTGTCGCGGTCGTTGGGCGGTTTGGAAGTACATACCCATCCCGATCTTGTTGAGCGCCGCCCCGGCGAGGCCGACGGTGTGGGTTACGAGGAGTTCGGCAACCGGTTCGACTGGACGGGAGATTTCCACCCCCACCTGCCGCTGGCGCCGGGCGGTGAGAGTTTGGCCGCGTTCTCCTACCGCACCGGGCAGGCGCTGTATGAGCTGGTAGACGGCCATCCTGGCACCACCATGATGGTGGTGTGCCATGGAGGGGTGATCGATATCGCCATGCGGCTCTTTTTGGGCTTGGGGATGACCACGAAATTTGTGCTGTGGACCCTCAACACCTCGATCACCGAGTTCGCGGCCACCGACGAGCCCGGGATGTGGCGGCTGGTGCGGTACAACGATGCCGCCCACCTCCACGAACTGCCAGCCCGCACCGAGCCGGCTGCTTGACCCGAGCCGGCTGATCCGCGCTGGGCGACTGACCCGAGCCCGTCAGGTCACCATCAGCGCGCCGGGGTCGGTTGCGATGAGCTCGCCTATGACTGCCGCGGTGTGGCCGCTGTCGGCGAGCCGGGCGACGGCGTTGTCGGCTGCGGCCGCCGGGCAGCAGAACAGCAGTCCCCCGGAGGTCTGGGCGTCGGCCAGCATGGTCAGGATCCGCTGGTCGCTTGACCCCTTCACCCAGGGACGCACAAAATCGAGGTTCTGCACCGTGCCGCGGGGGGCTAACCCCTGGGCCAGCAGGCCCCAGACACCGGGCAGCACTGGCACGGCCTCGGCGCGTAACACCGCGCCGGTTCCGCTGGCCGCAGCCAGCTTCTGGAGATGGCCGAGCAGCCCGAAACCGGTGATGTCGGTGGCCGCGGTGGCCTTGGCCTCAAGCGCCGCCGAAGCGGCCTCGGCGTTCAGTCGGGTCATCTCGGCCACCCCCGCGGCGTAGGCCCCTTCCAGCCAGCCGCCGGCCTGCACCGCCTCGGGTTCCGAGCGCTTGACCGCGGTGGCCAGCAGCCCGGTGCCCAGCGGCTTGGTCAGCACCAGCGACTGCCCGGGCTGGGCCCCGGCGTTGGTCAGCAGATTCTTCTCATGGGCTTCGCCGGTTACGGCTTGGCCGTACATAGGCTCGGGTCCGTCCACGGTGTGGCCCCCCACCACAGCCCAGCCCCCCTGCTCGGCGGCCGCGGCCCCGCCGGCCAGCACTTTGGAGAGGATTTCCAGAGGCAGCTCCCCTTGGGGCCAGGCCACCAGGTTCAGCGCGAACCGGGGGCTGCCGCCCATGGCGTACACGTCTGATGCGGCATTGGCGGCCGCGATGCGCCCCCAGGTGTGGGGATCGTCGACCACCGGTGCGAAGAAGTCGGCGGTTGAGACCAGGGCGCGGCCCTCACCGATGCGCCACACCGCGGCATCGTCTCCGGTTTCAATGCCCACGATCAGGTTCTCATGGGGCTGGAATGGCAGTGTGCGCACGACCTGCGCCAACTCGGCCGGTCCGAGCTTGCCGGCTCAACCGGCACCGTGGCTATAGGCCGTGAGCCTCCCTGTTTGCGGGTCCACGCCCTTGACGCTATCGGGCCGCAGCCGGTTGGCGTGGGTTGGCGTCGCCTTCGTCGCCCCCATTGGGGGTGGTGCTCTGGGGGCGGGTCAGGGGGAGTTCCACCACCATCTCGGTGAACTCACCGGGCTCGGTGTGTACGGTGATGGTGCCGCCGTGCTCGCGGATGATGTCGTTGGACAGCGCCAAGCCCAGCCCGGTTCCCTGGTTGGCGGGCTTGGTGGTGAAGAACGGGTCGAAGATCTTCTCGACCACATCAGGGGGAATCCCGTTGCCGTTGTCCCGCACGCTCAAGATGGCGCTGTCCTCGGTGCGGCGGCTCCTCAGCACCACGGTGGGGGTGTAGTCGCCGACGGTGCCGGCCTCCATCAACTCCTTCTGCTTCTTGTTGGTGGCATAGCCGGCGTTGGCCACAAAATTCAAGAACACCCGCCCTAGGTCTTGGGGGACAACCTCCATCTGGCCCATGTCGGGGTCGAACTCCTCTTCCAACAAGACTTGGAACTCGGGATCTTGGGCTCGGGCGCTGTGGTAGGCCAAAAGCGAGTGCTCATGGATGAGGTCGTTTATGTCGGTTGGCTGGGTCTCTCCCCCGCCCCGGCCCATGAGCAGCATGTCTTGAACGATCCGGTTGGCCCGCTTGCCGTGCGACTGAATGCGCTCGAGGTTGTCGTTGAGATCTTGGTTGATCTCCTGGATGAGGCTCTTGTCCTCATCAGAGAGACTGTCTTGGAGTTCGGCGTAGATGTCGGTCATCTCTTCCAGCAACTCTGTCGACGCCGCCGAGAAGTTGTTGATGAAATTGAGCGGGTTGCGGATTTCGTGGGCAACGCCGGCGGTGACCTCGCCGAGCGCCGCCAGCTTCTCCCGGGCCACGATCTGATCTTGGGCTTGGCTGAGCTCTTCCAACACGTCCTGGAGCTCGTCGTTGCGCTCGCTCAACTCCTGGGCAAGCTGCTCCACCAGGTTCAAACGCTGGATTTCCAGCGCGTGGCGGCGGAACACCTCTAAGGCCGATGCCATCTCGGCGATCTCGTCGCGGCCGCTTACCTCCACCTCTTCCTCCAGCTCGCCCTTGGCCAGGGTCAGCATGCGACCGGACAGCCGCCCGATTCGGCGCAACAGGACGCGGCCGATGAAGAGCCAGCTGATCAGCCCCGCTCCGAGAACGCCGACGAAGCTGATGATCGCCAAGAGGATGCGGGCGGTGTTGATGGTTTGCGCCGAGTTCTCGGTGGCCTCATCGGCCCCAGCCTGGGCAGCGAGGACGATGGCGTTGACCTGCGAGAGGAGATTCACCGCTGCCTCTTGGTTCAAGGCCAAGAGGCTGTCTTGGCGCTCGGTGATCTCCAGGCGGTCGAAGGACACCTGGAAGGCGCCGTTGCTGCCGCTTCCCAATGCCAGCAGCCGTTCGACCGCTGAACCCAGCCCGGGAGCGATCTCGGAGGCGGCGATGGCCGACAAGCTGATTCGGATGCGGTCGGCGGTTGACTCGAAGCTCTCCAGCAGCGGTTCCACGAAGTCGGACTCGGATGCTATGAGGGCGCTGCCCATCAATTCGGTGATCTGGGCCATGTCGGCTTGCAAGGCGTTCAGATGGCGGTAGAGGAGCAGCTCGCCACCTGAAGTTCTGCCCATGACGTCAGTCGGCTCGGACTCGAAGTCTCGATAGCCGGTTACCTGGAAGAAGAGCTGATCGTCGATGGCGGGAACGATGATGCTCTCTACCGAGTCGTAGAGCGCGGGTATCTGGGTTTGGAGTCCTTCGATCCGCCTGCTCAGGCTGTAGAAGTGGGGCATGTCGGCGGTAATTGTGGTGATGTTCTGCTCCAGGGCGTCGGCGGCATCGGCGATGCCCTGAACGTGGATGTCTTCGGGGTTCTCGAGCCTGAGGGACTCGAACCGCTCTTGGAACTCCCGTTGGGCGTCGGAAATCTCGGCGGAGATGTCGGAGAACTGGCTGGGAGGCGCAGAGGTGATGCGGGGAGCGGCCACCACCAGCGCATTGCTGAACTCTGCCAGGCTGAACGCTCCCGCCAGTTCGGGCACGCTCTCCTCGCTGACCCGCTTTTGGCTTCGGTCCACGTTGGTGAACGAGATCCAGCTCACCACGCTGGCCACGATGGTCAGCGCCACCGTGACGAATATCCCGGCGTAGAGCTGAGTGGATATGCGGCGGTGCAGCGCGGGCCTCAGGGCCTCGGTGTCTGCCCCCTCGGGTGCGGGCACTGGAGACAGGGCGGAGTCGGTCACGGACCGGTTTCTCCCAGCGAAGCCGCCGACCGGTAGGCGCCGTTGGCGTCGATGGCGGTCAAGAAGACGGCGTCGGAGCCCTGGTTGTCTACAGCCTGGTCTGCTTCTGCGCCGAAGTCGAGGTTGAAACCGTCTATGTCGATCTGCCCCGCGCCCAAGATGTTCTCCAAAAAGCAGTCGCGGGTGAGCTCGGCACCGCAGGCCTGAAGTCCGGCGATGGCCATTCGGCCGGCGATGTAGCCCTCCAGCGACACGAACCCCGGTTCGACCTGGGGGTCGTAGGCCGCCAGGGCTGCGGTGTAGGAGGCGACCACCGGAATGGACCCATCATGGGGGAACGGCACCACTTGGGTCACGTAGACGCCTTCGCCTCCCGAGCCGAGCTCGTCGGCGAGCGCGTTGCTGCCCACAAAGGAGACCGTCATGAAAATGGGATCGAAGCCGATGTGGCGGGCCCACGAGACGAGAGCGGCCACCGGCTGGTAGGCGCCGATGACGATGACCGCCTCGGGGTTGCCCGACCTAAGATCCAGCAGCCCCGACTTCACCGCGGTGGTGTTTCGGGGGTACACGCCGGTGGACACAAGTTCCATGCCCCGGCGTTCCATGGCGGCCAGCGCCCCGTTGTAGCCGGCTCGCCCGAAGGAGTCGTCTTGGAACATGACCGCGATCCGGGTGACGCCCAGGTCGGTGGTTAGCCGCTCGACCATCTCCTCGGTCTCTTGGGCGTAGGAGGCCCGGAGATTGACGATGTTGTCCCAATCGTCGTTCCGAAGGAAGCCGGCGCCCGTGAACGGCGCCACGTAGGGAATGCCCGCATCGGCGGCCACCGGGGTGGCCGAGCGCGAAGTCGGCGTGCCCACCGCGCCGATGAGGGCGAAGACCTGCTCGGCCTCGATCAGATCTTGGGTATTGGTGATGGCGGCTTCGGGTTCATAGGCGTCGTCTCGCGTTCTCAGCTCCAAGATGCGTCCGTGGATGCCGCCGCTTCGGTTGGCCTCCTCGAATGCGGCCATTATCCCCAGATTCATGTTGATGCCCAACTCCTGGGCGGGGCCGCTGAACGCGGCCGACTGTCCGAACACCACCCGGTCGTCGAACACCCCGGGCACCGCGGCGCCGGCGGAGGGGTCGGGGGTTGCTTGGGCATCGGCCGTGGCAGCGGCATCGGGGGTCCGGGATTCGCCGCCGCCTGAACCGCACCCGGCCAGAACAAGGGCGATCACCGCGACCCCCCGGACGGAGCGACGCGTCCAGCGCAGGAGTCCCTGTGCTGTTTGCGTCACGACTCGGGGAGCACGACGAGCTTGAGATGGTTGCGCCCGTCTTCTCGGTGGTACTCCAGATCCTGGGCGATGGCCTGCACGAGATGGACTCCGAGCCCGCCGATGGGGCGCTCGGCCAGCGGCAGGGTCATGTCGGGTGCCGGAGCGTCGGTGAGCGGGTTGAACGCCGCTCCGTCATCGGCGAGACGGATGATCAGCCTGTTGTCGCGGTACTCCAACTCGACATCGATCACGGTCAACCCGCTGGTATCGCCGTGGGTCAAGGTGTTGAGCACCAGCTCCTCCAGGATCAAGTTGGCCCGCATGGTGAGCGTGGCCGGCCAATCTCCGGCCTCAGACATCTCGGTGAGGAGATCCTCGACCAGCGGCAGGGCATCGGAGGGCGCCTTGTGCTCGGAGGGATGCGAGAGGCGAAGAGACCTCTTCATTTCAGGGACCCCTCGAATCGGGCGAGGAGAGGAGCGCTGAAGCGGCGACCGACATCAGTGGCGTCGAAGGGCGAGGCAGGTGATGTCGTCGGATTGCGGGGCGTCGCCGGCGAAGGCCCGCACGCGTTCGAACACCGCGGCGTTGGCCTCGGAGGCGCTCTTGGGCGGGCTGCCCTCGAAAACTCCGGTCAGCCGATTCATCCCGAATTGCTCATTGCTGGAGTTCATCGCCTCGGTCACGCCGTCGGTGAACAGAATGACGGTATCGCCGGGGGCCAGGTTCACCGTTTGCTGCGAGTAGACGACGTCGGAGGCGATTCCCAGCGCCACCCCCTTGGTGGTGGGCAGCTCGGTGACCGCTCCGTCGGCGTCAACCAGCAGCGGGGGGTCGTGGCCTGCGATGGAGTAGGTGAGCGATCCGGTATCGGGGTTGAACAGGGCATACACCAGGGTCACGAACATGAAAGTGGGGTTGTCCTGATGGAGTTGGTTGTTGATCTCGGTCAAGACCGACTGGGGATCGCGAACGCCGATGGCCGAGCCCTTCAGGGCGGTGCGGCTCGACATCATGAACATGGAGGCGGGGATTCCCTTGTCGGAGACATCAGCTACGACCACGCCGATCTCGTTGTCGAGCCTGAAGTAGTCGTAGAAGTCGCCGCCCACATTGCGGGCCGGCTCCATGTTGGCGGCGACTTCGAACTCTCCGCTGGAGAGGGGCTTTTTGGGAAGAATGGACTGCTGGAGCTGGCTGGCGATGCCCAGCTCGTTTTGCAGGGCCACTAGCTGGTCTCGCGATGCCAGGGCCTCTCGCCATTCAGCCAGGTGCTCCAAGGTGCGGGTGATGGTGATTTTGAGGTCGTCGAAATCGATGGGTTTGGTGACGAAATCGAACGCCCCCCGGTTCATGGCGGTGCGGATGTTGTCCATATCGCCGTAGGCCGAGATGATCACGGCCCGGAGGTTGGGATCTACCCCGGGAAGCTGCTGGAGCAGGGTGAGGCCGTCCATCTTGGGCATGTTGATGTCGGAGAGCACCATGTCGATGGTGGGATCGGCGTTCAGCTTCTCGAGCGCCTCCACACCGTTGTGGGCGAAAACGAACTCGTATTCATTGGAGCGGATCTGTCGGCGCATCCGCTGCAAAATCAGGGGTTCGAGATCTGGCTCGTCGTCGACGACCAGGATCCGGTAGGGCTGAGCCAAGGGTTTACCCTTGCTTGGCGGTTTCTACCGATGGGAAGACGTTGATGATTTGATCGAAGCCGCTGATTCGGAACACATCGCCCACCGACTCCGTCAAGGAGCAGATGCTGAAGGACTTGCCCTGCTTGTCCAGATTTTGAGCCGCCATCAACAGCACTCGGAGCCCCGCGCTGCTGATGTACTCAAGGCCGGCTAGATCCAAGATGATCTTCTGGTCGCCGGGGTCGAACAGACCTTGTAGCGTGTCCAAGAAATCCGATGCGTTTGATCCGTCTACCCGGCCGGAAGCATTGACGATCAGAGCGTCGCCCGATCGTTCGTGGCTGAATTCCATCGTTGGGGCCTCTCTTGTTGGGTCCTGGTATCGAACATTTTGTCAGCCGGCATCATACACAAGCCAATGGGATGGGGGCGGGAAAGCGGCAAACTTGTGGGATTCCCTCCCCGACAGCGCGAATCAGCGGGCTCAGCGGGGCTGGGACAGTATGAGCGCACTGGTGGGAACCGCAGTTCCTGCGGTAGCCAGCACGTTTTCCACGTTGTTGATCTGGTTCACCGAGGTGCCCCGAATCTGGCGCACACCCTCGGCGATGCCGTTGAGGCCGTGGATGTAGGCCTCTCCGAGTTGGCCCCCGTTGGTGTTGATGGGAAGGCGGCCGTCTCGTTCGAGATGGCCGTCGCGGATGAAATCCTTGGCCTCGCCCCGGCCGCAGAAGCCGAACTCCTCGAGCTGGGGCAGCACCAGCGGAGTGAAGTGGTCGTAGATGATCGCAGTCTGGATGTCGTCGGCGCTCAAGCCGCTGGACTGGTAGAGCTGTCGGGCGCACAACCCCATTTCGGGGATGCCGGTGATGCTGTCCCGGTAGTAGCTCCTCATCATGTGCTGGTCTTCGGAGGCGCCCTGGGCGGCCGAGGCGATGACCGCCGGCTTCTGCTTGAGGTCCTTGGCCCGCTCGGCGGTGGTTACCAGCAGGGCCTGGGCGCCGTCGGTTTCCTGGCAGCAGTCCAAAAGGCGCAGCGGTTCCACGATCCAGCGGCTGTTCTGGTGGTCTTCGAGGGTTATGGGCCGCTGGAAGAAGTGGGCGTAGGGGTTGGTGGCCGCGAAGGCCCGGTCGACCACCGACACCCGGCCGAAGTCCTCAGTAGTGGCCCCGTACTCGTGCATGTATCGGGTGGCGAACATGGCCACCCAGGAGGCCGGGGTGACCAAACCGAAGGGCGAGCTCCACGAGAAGCTGACTTCTGACGCTTCGGCGCCGGCCGGCCGGTCTTGCACCCCGGTGCCGAAGCGGTGCCAGGAGCGCTCGTTGAAGGCCCGGTAGCACAGCACGTAATCGGCGGCGCCGGAATAGACGGCCTGGCAGGCCACCGCGATCACCCCGCAGGCCGCCCCGCCGCCGTGGTGGACCATGGAGAAGTGGGTCAGCTCTTCGATGCCCAGGTTGCGGGCCACCTCGATCTCGGGGTTCTGCTCGGCCGAGTAGGTCACGAAGCCGTTGACCTTCTCGGGCGGAAGCCCGGCGTCCTCGCAGGCGGCCAGGCAGGCTTCCACCGCCTGGCCCATCGGCGTGCGGCCCGAGTCCTTGGTGAACGGGGTGGCGCCAATCCCGGCGATGGCGCATTCGTAGGCGTATTTCAGGGGCATGGCATTCTCCTACGACATCCCTCGGAGCAAACCCGTTCGTAGGCGTATTTCAGGGGCATGGCATTCTCCTACGCTTTGGGCAGGGCCAGGTCGACGGTTCCGGTCACATGCGGCCCCCGGCTGTTCTGGCCCCGGAATGACACCTCGGCGATGCCTTCGCCGTCGGTCTCTTGCTTGGCGGTGACCGATCCCGACATGGTCATGCAGTCGTAGGGGTAGTTGGGGGCGCCCAGGCGGATCTTCAGGTTCTTGAATACGGCGTCGGGTCCGGCCCAGTCGCTGATGTAGCGAGCCGAGAGGCCGCTGGACGTGAGGATGTTCATGAAGATGTCCTCGGAGCCCTTCTTGATGGCCAGATCCCGGTCGTGGTGGACGTCTTGGTAGTCGCGCGAGGCAATAGCGGTGGACACGATCAGCGTGGGGGTGAGCGGGATCGGGCAGAGCGGCAGCTCGTCGCCAATGCTCACCTCGTCGAAAACCAGCGTGGTTGCATTGCGGGGCACTCGGGCGGGTCGGAACACCGGGAGGCTCACGTCTTCGCAGGTCTGCATATGCCAGGCCTGAAGCGGCATGCCCACCTTGAGCTGGTCGGGGTCGCAGTCGGTGATGTTGGTGACGAGGCGGACACCCTCTTCCAGCTCCACCAGCCCGATGTTCAGCGGGTAGTCGAAGGAGGGCACCCGGGGATGGTGGGCCACCACGTATGAGTACAGCGTGCCCCTCCCCGAGGCAGTGGTGCAACCCATCTCGGTGGCGCCGCAGGCCGGGCAGCGGTTGCCGGGCGGGTGCTGGATGCGCCCGCACTTGAGGCACTGCTGTATGCGCAGCTCCCCTACCCGGCTGCCCTGCCAGAAGAAGTCGGTGTCCTGATTGCGGCTGGGACGGGGACGAGGCGGACGTTCGGCCGCTTTGTCGCCAGCGCTGCCGGTGCCGGCGGTGCGCCCGGTGCCGGGGCGGAACTTGAGGATGCGGAAGAACATGGAGCCCACGTGGTCGCCGTGCTGGTCGTGGTACTCGGTCTCGGTGGTGACGAAATGGCCGATGCCCAATGCCGTCTGCTTCTCGCCGGAAACATCCACCAGCTTTACGATGCCGGTGAGGTGGTCGCCCAGCTTGAGATAGCGGTGATAGACGTGTTCGCAGTTGGTGGCCACCACGCCCACATAACCGGCTTCGTCCAACATGGCATACACCCCGGAAGCAGGATCTTTGGGGTCGTTCACCCTGGGGACCAGGCCGATCATGGTCCAGGCATTGAGCATCGCCGGAGGGGCGGCGATCTCGCCGTGGGCCCCTTGGTTGGCCGCGTCGGGGTCGGTGTACAGGGGGTTGGCGTCCTCCATGGCATCGCACCATTGGCGGATCATGGGCTGGTTCACCGGATCCCGAGCGATTGTCGGAGTGCCGGTATTACCGACCTCTTGGCGCAGCTTGGCGACGAACGCCTCCTTCTGCTCGTCGGTCATCTCACCGCTCATGTGCTTCCCCTTTGCTCGTGGGACGCTAGCGCGGCTGGCATTGGGGGCAGAAAGTAAGCGTGCGGGCGTCGTAGGTGCGGTGTTGGAGCGGAGCAGCGCAGCGCAGACAGGGTTGGCCCGAGCGGCCGTAGCAGGCCAGAGCATTCTGGTGGCTTCCCTTGCCCCCGTCGGCGTTGCGGTAGTCGCGCAGGGTGGTGCCGCCATTGTCCAGCCCGGCCTTTAGCACCTCTAGGAGCGCAGTGTGGAGGGTGGTGGCGGCCGGACGGCTGATCCGACGCTTGGCCGGGTGGATGCCGGCCATCCACAGGGCCTCGGTTCCGTAGATGTTGCCGACGCCGGCCACTGGCTTCTGGCTGAGGAGCTGAGTGGGGATTCGGCGGCGGCTGTTGCGAAGGGCCCGATAGAAGCCCTCCGCGGTGAAGTCAGGACCGAGGGCGTCGGGGCCTTGGGCAGCCAGGGTGGGAATCGTGTCGTATCGGCCGGCGGGCACACAGCGGATTCGGCCGAAACGGCGCACGTCCCGGTAGGCCAGGTATTCGCTGCCGTCGAGTTGCCACCAGGCCCGGATGTAGGGATCGTCGGGGATGGCGGGGATGGCGGGGACGATGGCCAGGGCCCCGGTCATGCCCAGGTGGATGATGAGCTCCCGGCCGTCGTCTAGGGGGGCGATCAGGTACTTGCCTTTGCGGTTCAGTCCTTGGACCGCGGTGCCGACAGCGGCCGCCGCGGGGGTGAACTTCTCTGATTCGTGGGAGCGGGCATCCTGGATGTGGCGGCCTTCGAGCCGGGGTGCCAGTTGGCGGCGGATGGTCTCGACTTCGGGCAGCTCGGGCACGGGTTAGCGGGACTCGAGGGCGGTGCGGGCGATTTCGAGGTCACCGGGGTTGGTGACGCCGATCCAGGTTTCGTCGGTGGTGACTACTCGGACGGTGAGCGCCCTCTTCTCCATTTCTTCTGCGACGGCGTGGGGGAGTAGGTATTCGGCCGTGGGATCGTCGCCGTGTTCGGCGAGGAATCGACCGAAGCCCTCTTGCAGCACGTCCAAGAACATCGGTGAGAACGCCCATAGGTTCATGGACACGATGGTGCCCTCGGGGAAGGCGTTGTCGGCACGGGAGATGCCCTCCTGCTCGACGATGCCGACCAGGCGGTCGCCGTCAACCTGGCACACACCCCGGGTCACGGTGCCCTCGGCGGGCAGGGTGCGGTCGAGGCGGTAGCCGCACAGCCAAGCCTCGTTGTGGGCCGTGGTCGGCATGGCTTGGGCGAGGGCGGCATAGGCGGTGGGGCCGTAGTAGTCGTCGGCGTTGCACACCACGAACGGGCCAGATACCGCCTCGGCGGCCGATAGCACGGCATGGGCGGTACCCCACGGCTTGGGGCGGGCCGGGCCGTGCTCGTCTTGGCGCACGTAGGCCACATCGATATCTGCGGGAAGGCCGCCACGCATTTCAAAGTGCCGTTGCACGTCGGCTTCGATGTCGCTGCGCACGATGAGCACCACCCGGCTGGCGCCGGCGGCTCGGGCGTCGGCAATGGCGAAGTCCAGAAACGCCTCGCCGTTGGGCCCCACCCGCGCAAGCTGCTTGGTTCCGCCGAATCGCGACCCAAGCCCCGCGGCCATAACCACCAGTGTGAACATCGCCTTCTTCTTATCAGGCCGCAGCCGATGCCAGCCTTCGGCGGACTTCTTGTTGGGCTGAGGCTAGGACATCGCCGGCGATGACCACCTCGATTGCGTCTTCGCTTTGGCGGGCGAATATCAGCACGCAGCGGGCCACGGCCTCACCCACTGCCTGCTCCACGGCCAGGGAATAGGCCGCCACTTGGAGCTTGTAGCGGTCGATCTTGTCTTGGAATACACCGTCGTCGTGAGTGTCGTCGGTCTTGTAGTCCACCACCACCAAACCCTCGGGGGTGCGGTAGAGCAGATCGATATAGCCCTCCACCACTGTTCCCGCCAATGGCGCGGCGACGAAGAGCTCCTTCCAGTGTTTTGAGGCTGCCGCCTCTCGCACGGTGGTGGACTCCAGGGCCGACTTGACCAGGGCGCGAACAGTGCTCTTGGCCTGTATGACGCCCTCAGACTTGGCCTGGTTGTCGACAACCAGGCCAAACCCCTTCGCATTGGTGGCCAGGTCTACGGTTTGCAGAACGCCATGAACAGCCCTGCCGATCTGCGTGCCTCCCCGTCCTTTGCGCCTCGGGGTTTGCCGATCGTCGTCGTGGTCGTCGGGGATGTCCTTGGGATCGGGTCTTGCTGAATCCAGGGTAGCGCCAGCCTCGATTTGCCCGATTGCCGAGCCGCTTATCGCCAGCGGCCTTTGGGCGTCGGCCAACGCGGATTCTCGTTCGGCCTTCCAGCCGGTGTACGACATCAAGGGGGAGACGACAGCCCTTTCGGCGGGCAGGGTGTCTGGCTGCCAGTCGACTTCGGGAAGGTCGGCAGCATGTTCAGCCACTAGATCGGCCATGGTCGGTTTGGCGGTGCTGTTCTCGGGGCGCTCCACGCGATGGGCCGAAACGACCAGGTGGTCTCTGGCCCGGGTGAGGGCCACATACAGCAGGCGCACCCGCTCGGCCTCTTCCATCTGCTCTTCACGAGCTCGGTGCTCGGCGAAGGTCTTGGTCAACAGAGAATTGGTGAAGCGAACTCCGAAGCCGCCCGAGGCGGGCCACACCAGGTTGGCGGTCATGGTTCGGGACCGGGCGTAGGTGCCCGACAGGATCACGATAGGGAACTCCCGGCCCTTGGCGGCGTGGACGGTGGTGATTCGAACCGCGTTGTCGTCGGTCTCAGACAAGATGACGTCGGTCTCCCTCGTCCTCTCACTCACTTTGCGGTCGACCCAGGCGATGAACTCCCTCAGCCCTCCACCGGCGGCCTCTTCGAACTGGCGGGCCTGATCGGCCACCACTTGGAGGTTTCTCCACACGTCGCGGGGGCGCTGGCCGCCGAAGCAGCCGGACTCCATCAGGCGCCGGTCGGCCACGATGCGCTCAATGAGCACACTGGGGCTCAGCCACCGCACTTGGTTGTGGAGGGCGGCTAGCCAGCCCATCGCTTCCGCCACCGGATGATCGGCAGAAAGCGACGGGGGCAGTGGCGCCAAGAAGTTCCATCGGCCGCCGTGCATTACCCGGAAGGTGAAGAGGTCGTCGTCACCGCAGCCAAAGGCTGGGGAGCGCAGCGCATTGAGCAGCGCCACCTCGTCGGCGGGATCGGCAGCAGTCCTGACAACGGCCATCACATCCCGAATGGCCCGGCTGGCCCAGATCAGCGAGCCGGCCTCGATCCGGTAGGGGATGCCGTGGCGATCCAGCGCCGGCTCAAGCTGGGACATCGACGTACGGGTGGGCAGCAATATGCAGATGTCCTCCAGCCGAGCTGCCCGCCACAGGTCGTGGTCGTCTTCGTCCCGGCCGTCGCCTACCGACCAGCCTTGGCCGATGGCGGTCAAGATGGCCTGAGCGACGTCTTCGGCCTCGGCTTCGCGCAACTCGCCGGTGCGTGTTCCCCGAGGATGCTCTGTGTTCAATACGACCACCGGAGCTCCCGTCGGCGGTTCGCCGCGGACGGGGTCGAGCCGCTGATAGGGGGGCTGGACATGCTGCTCTCCGTCGTCGGGCGGCGCCATGAAACCGTCGAACAGTTCGTTGATCCAAGCGATGATGGGTTTGACCGTGCGGAAGTTCCGGGTGAGCGTCTTGCGGGCGACGGTCGGCCCGCTTCCGGCTTCGGCGAGCACCGCGATGTCAGCTCGGCGGAAACGGTAGATCGACTGCTTGGGGTCGCCAACGTAGAACAACCGTCCGGGCTGGTCTTGGAGACTGGGCCAGTCCTCGGCGTCCTCAGGTGGGCTGGCAATGAGCTTGGCCAGGTCGATCTGGATGGGGTCGGTGTCTTGAAACTCGTCGAGCAGCAGCCGCTGATAGCGCTCTGCCAGGGCGGCTCGCACTCCTGCGCCGTGTCGGGGGTGTCGCAACAGGTCCCGGGCCAGCACCAACAGGTCGTGGAACTCCAGCACTCCCCGTTGTCGGCGGTCATCGGCAGCTTCCAGGGTGAGTGCCCCCAATACCAGGGCAAGCCGCTCGAGGATCGCATCAACGATGTCCTGCTTGGCTCGGGTGATGGCATCGCCCAGGTCGCGGAGCTGGCCGGCCACTTCCGATAGCGAGGGGCGTTCGTCGTCTCCTTCGGGCCAGTTGGCTTTTCGGCCTGCTTTGGCAAACCTCAAGCCCGGCTGCACCAGCAAGGTCAAGATCTGCTCGTTGTTGCCCTTGGCTCGGCGGAGCAGTTCGGCTCGCTCGCCGACCGCTTCGAGCCGGGGCAGCATCTTGTCGTCAGGGTCGAGGCAAAACTCGGCCAAGCGGGCCACCGCTTGGAGCCGGTCGGCGAAATCACTGAGGTCGGGCAGCTCGACTGGTCCGGTGGGAGGGGGGAGCGCTCCCATGCGTTCGGCTACCAGATCCCAGTTGTTGTCGAGCTCTTGGGCCAGATCATGCAGATGGGTGATGGAGATTCCCAGAATTCGGGCCAACACCAGGGGGTGTTGGTGCTCGGGGCTGTGCAGCAGTCGCGCCCGCGACTCCTCCCAGCGATCCTCAAACGTGTCAAAGGGGCTCACCTCCAGCCGGGGCGGCAGACCGGCTTCGATGGCGTGTTGGGAGAGGATGCGGAGCGCGAATCCGTGGAGGGTGGTGATGGCCGCACCGTCGAGCTGGTCGAGGGCTTCGGGGTGGTTGCCGGTGCGGGAGAGCCGCTGGCGAAGGCGGTTCTTCAGTTCTTCGGCGGCCTTCTCGGTAAAGGTGATTGCCGCGATGTTCTCCATGGCGATGCCGTGGTCGAGCAGGGCCAGCACCCGCTCAACCAACGCGGTGGTCTTGCCCGATCCGGCACCGGCTTCCACAAACAGGGTCGAGCCCAAATCGGCGGTGATGGTTTTCCGGTCGGCTTCATCTTGGGCGGGTCGGGTGGGCTCAGGCGCGGCCATTGTCAATCCGCCTCGCCGTGGGGATCATCCTCTGGGGGTTCGGCCAAGGTGCGGTAACCGGCCAGCTCATCCTGATGCAGCATGCGCTCCCATTTCCGGCGCCGGTCCTCAGTGCCGAGGCGGTCGGCGTTGCAGTAGTCGCAGTATTGGCTGAACGCGCCATCGGTTTGGCCGGGTTGAGGCCGGTCGCAGAACACGCCGGCCCCGATTCCCTCGGTGATGGCGCCCAGAGCGTCTCGAAAGCGGCTGAGCGCGGTCTCGTCGAGGGTGTAGCCGCAGGTCTTGAACTCTTGCTCGCCGGTAACGAACCAGTACTGCCCTCGCACCGGGACACCGGAGTTGGCCAGGCCAGCCCGAGCCGCCAGTCCGTACACCGGAAGCTGGAGCCGGGTGCCCCGCTGGACCGGATCCCAATTTTTGCTGCCTTCGTCCAAGTCTTTGTAAGGATCGGATTTGCCGATCTTGTAATCGGTTACCAGCAGGCCGCCTTCTCCCTGGTCGACCCGGTCGATTTGTCCTCGGAACCGCACCGCCTGGCCATTGGGCATGTCAACTTCGATTGCCTCGTAGTCGCCGGCCTTGTTGTCGCCCATCCCGAAGGCCAACTCGCTGGCCACGGGGGCGACGAGGCGTTGTTGGCGCAGTTCATTGTCCTCTCGCAAGAAGCGGTCCAGGTCGGCCATGATCCGGCTGCGGTCGTGGTGCCAGTAAACCGGTGTGCCGGTCAATCCCTTGGCCTCGGCCTCGGCACACTTCTGCTCTCCGATCTCCAGCAGCCGACGGTGCTGCTCTTCGGTCCAAGGTTGGCCGGGAGGAGGCACCAGGCCGCGGCCCAGCTGATCTTTCATGAACTCGTCCAGCACCTCGTGAACCAGCGATCCCTTTTCCAAAGCGGAGATGGCCACCAGCTCCTCGGGCTGCTCCGCGGTCTGCACTCCCAAGACGTGTCTGAACAGGTAGCGCATCGGGCAGTCGGCCCACGCCTCCAGGCTGGTGGGCGACATCACGCTTCCGGTCAGCTCGGAGAGGTCGAGGGCGCTCAAGTTGCCGTCGAAGCGGGTGAACCGGTCTGAGGCTCGGGCGGAAGCCAACTCTGCCCCTCGGGCCAGCACCCGGTCGTCGGGAAGCGGGTGATCGTCGGAGCTGCTGGCCGGGGCCAGCAGCCGCAACCGGAACTCCTGGTCGGTGGCGGGGAATTCGGCAGCCACCACCCGGCCTGAGAATGAGGGTATGTGCTCGAACCAATCACAAGACTCGTCACCGGACAGGCGTTCCAGATCGCCGCTCTCCACCCGGCGGCCGGCCAGGGCGGTGGCGGTGTCGAGCAGCCAGCGCGACGGATGCTGCTCGGAAGCCCGCCGAGCGTCGCCTCGGGCGTAAACCAGCGTGGTCGAACGGGCAGAAGCCATTGCGGCAAGAAAGCTGCGGTGCTGATCGTGGTGCTGGTCGGCCAATAAACACAGGTCGTCTCCGGCCGCTTTGCGCTCTCGGTCGGGCAGGAGCGGATCGTCGGAGGGGCTGTGGGGGAAGGTCCCCTCGGCCATGCCGAGGATGATCAACCGTTCGAGCTCCATGCCCAGCGGGTCGCCAACCTGACCCACAAACACACCCTTTCCCACTACTCCCGCCCTGGCTGCGGGGACCCCCAACGACGAAACCAGGGTGGGCAAGAACGCGCCGGTTCGAGGACGGCCCTCGATGTCGTCAAGGCATCCCAGTCGGTCGATGACTTCCCGGATGGCCTTGGCCGCCTGTTGCTCAGACTCGGGCCAATTGTCGTCGGGTGCCCCCATCCCCAAGTAGACGCCGATGAGGCCCTCGACCCACTGGCACCAATCCTTCCAAGTGGTCGGAGCGGGATTGGGGGAGAGGTCGCGTTCCAATTTGGCCATGAACTGGGCCAGCGAGTCGGCGTGGCCTGCCTGACGGTTGAGCCACTCTACGCGGCCGGGGGTGCCGTCGGCGCTCTGCTGCTCCTTCGCTGCCTTGACCCGAAGTTCGTCGGCGTGCTGACGGAGACGCATCTGCCACTGATCGGCCCCCCTGGACACACCGGCCCGACGGGATACTTGCTCCCAGGCCATCACCGGCGCGGGCTGGGCACCGGTTCTCGCCGGTGATGATGGGTCAGACTCGGGAGCGACGGTGGGGAAGGCCGCCGACAGCAGGGCAAACACCTCATCGCGGCGAAAGTCGCGGTTTTTCAGGTGCAGCATGGCAAGGAGCCCTCGCCCCACCAGCGAGTCGGCCAGAGTGCGCCCGCTGGGGCCGTTGAACTCGATGCCAGCGGCGTCGAACTGCTCCTGCACTTGTCGGATCACGGGTGGTCCGCCTCCGCACAGCACAGCGATGCGAGCCAGCGGGATGCCCAGTCGAGCCGCCTCCACCACTTCTCGCAATGCCACCTGGACCTCTTCGGCCCCAGTGGCCGCGGTGATGATCCTCTGTCCATGCGGGGGAGATGGGGATGTCTTGGCACCCAGCGCCCCACCCATGCGAAGCACCGACGCCTCCACCGGTGCGTCGGCCTGGTGATCACCGGTGAGCCCGGCGATCACCACTACCGGGACCCTCTCGGCCACCGCCGACACCATCCGCCCCTGCGACTTGGTGACCCGCTGAGGCAGATACACGATCACCGAGCCGAGTTCGCCGAGGACTTCGGCGCTCAGATTGGGCTTCAGTGCTTCGATTGCGAGTTCGGCCAAGTCTTGTCCGTCGTACCATCTGTCGCGCAGCTCGCCTCGAACGTGGCGGCACAAGCGGACCACATCGGCGGCCCGTGTGCTCTGTGCGGCTAGCTTGTCGAGCCCGTCGTTGGAAATGTCCCGCAGATCGCGATACGACCGCATCAATGCCTGCTCGGTGGCCGGGTGGTGGGCTGAGGCGTGAAACAAGCCGGGGTCGGTGTCCAGTACCTGGCGTATAGCCACGCCGATCTCCAGATCTGACAGCGGCTTGCGAGCAAGCTCCACTGCCATCTTCCGTCCAGCCAGACGTTCGGCCAGGTCGAAGAGCTTGAGGAAGTTCACCGCGGTTATTCCCCGGCCCTTGGTTCCCAGCGCACGCCGAGCCGCCAAGCCGGCGATGTTGGTGGGCACTACCACCGTCACCGGGGCCAGCGGATCGCCCTGTTTGAACGCGGCGATCTGCTCGCCCAGCCGCTCGATGGCGGGTGGCCCGTAGGGGGTGCAGATGACCTCGACGCTCACGGGTCAGACTCTAGAGAACCCCGGTGACAGTTCTCGGCGCCTGGTCGATCAGGTGTCGAATTTGACCACTCGAAATGGTGGTTGTCGGGTGTCGTGCCTGCCAGTAGGATGGGAGCACCACGTGTGGGCGGTGTATCGGTCCTCCTTTCGGAATTCTGGATGGAAGAGGCTAGGTATGCTGGTGGACGAGAGCAGGCGGTTGACGCTGCTAGATCGGTTGAGAGAGGTGCTAGGTGAGGAGGAGGCGAGAACTTTGATCGAGTGTTTGCCTCCTGTGCGCTGGGAACAGCTCGCCACCAAAGACGACGTCAAAGCGAGCGAAGACCGGATTCGCACCGAGATGAACGGCAAATTCGCCAACGTCGACGGCAAATTCGCCCAGGTTGAGGCCGGATTCGAGCGCGTCTGGGCCGAGTTCGCCACTGTTCGAGGCGAGTTGGCGGAGCACCGCGGCGAGTTGGCGGAGCACCGCGGCGAGATTGCGCTTCAGATGGCCCGGCAGACCCGGACGTTGGTGTTCATCATGTCGGGGTTCATGCTGACCATCTGGGGCACTCTGCTGGGTGTCGGCCTGACGTAGCTGCCCTCCGAGCCGGCAAACGCTTAGACGGCGTAGAGGGGGTCGCCGGGTGTGCCCGGGGGGATGCACTGCTTGATCACCGGCTCGGCCCATCCGTCGGCGGCTTCGAAATGGTGGGATCAGCCCGCCCGTCGTTTCCCCTCCCGCGGGCATCTAGATTTGCTAAAGCAAGACTAGATGCCCCCCTCTCTCCCATGAAAGAGGGGAACTGGCATGGCTCAGACACTCTAGCTGTTGAGTAGTTGTAGCACCTCGGAGATTTTGACCCGAGCATTGTCCACTGCTTGTCTTATCAAAAACAAAGCATTCTCTGGGACTTCGAGAATTTCTACCTGATCAACGGCATCCTCAATTTGACTGAAAATATCTCCAGATAGCGAGTTAAGTAGTCCGCTACTTTGAGATTTCAGTTGGGCAAAAGTGGTTGCATCTGGAGTATTATATCCATTTGCAATTGCAGAGAATGTATCTATCAGCGTATATAATGTTCTTAATATATCTGCCATTTGCTGGATTATCGGCAACAAAATGTCCCTACCATAAGAACGACCATAAACATCTGTCATGTTCTCTATAATCGATGCATGTATGTGTGCTTCCATAGTCCAAGAACATTCAGCTCCTCCACTAAGACAACCATAGATATCAAAAAATGATTGCAAAACCATATCATCTGCAGTGTTATAAACTAGATCACTAAGCTGTACACTTAGATTCCTTGCCTGAGCTGGAATATTAGTGCTAGATACTTGAGGTGATTCAGGGTCAGGTCCGGCGTTCGGTGCTGCCTGGGAAACCCCGGTGTGAGGGCATCCCCCGGGCACGATCTCAGTGTCGACACTGAACCGGCACCGATAGGTGTTGAGCAGCGCTTCTTGGGCTTCGATGAGGGCGTCGCGCACATCGATGTCGCTCTGGGCCGGGTTGGGCGGCGACGGCGCCGGCTCGGCGAGCGGTCGGGCCGGCTGCCCGTTCTTGCAGCCTCCGGGCACCGCGGCAACATCGACTGAGAACATGCACCGGTACACGTTCAACAACGCCTCCTGGGCGGCTATAAGCCGGTCGCGGGCCTCCACCTCTGCGGCGACCGGCACCGTCGCTGCCGCTCCGACGGTGGTGACGCAAAGCGAGAACACCGCCACCGCAACAGCCGCCGCGAGTGTTCTCCGGGCTGCCCGCATTCACGACCTCCATCCTGCGCGCTGTTGGTTGGGCTGGGCGAAAACCATACAACAAGCACAACCGCTCTGGCTGCGGGGGACCACGGCGATGCCTACGTTGCGTCGGTAGGCCGATGGTCCAGTGGTGATGATGGCTGCGTCATGGTGGTGGTGCCCGGTATTCGAGCAGGGACGATTGGCCGCGCATGTCGATTATGCGCAGGTCGCATTTGTTGCCGTTGGCATCTTCGAGGCGAAGGGTCTCGTCTCCGATTGTGAAATGGACGGCGCCGGAACTGAGTTTGCCGTTGACGGCGACGTTGGTCGTGTACAGAAATGTCCGACCTTGCTCGTCGAGAATCGGGTTGAGACGGCCTTCGATGCCGGGGAGGAAGCCGGTTTGGTCCTCGAAGATGGCCGATCCGCCGCCGGTGAGCGGTGCCAGTTCGACCTTCAGCGCACCAGCAGCGGGGATCCAACCAGTCGAGGCGTGGGCGCCGGGGCCGGCGGCCGCGGTTCCAGCAGTGCTTCACTGCCTCGGCTACGACGATGTTCTCGAACATCTGGCCGCGCAGGGGATGGGTCGCAATCTGGCCGGTTTCTTGGATTCCAGGAGGTGGGCGGTTAAACCGACATCGTAGAAGTAGATCTTCGGCGTCTTCACCAGCCGCTTGCCAATGTTGGCGTGGTACGGCTGAAGCAGAAACACGATGTAGCTGCGTTCTAGCACGGCGAGCCAGTTCCGGATGGTCGTCTGGGACACGCCGACATCGTTGCCGAGCGACGTGAGATCCAGCAGACTGCCAACACGGCCAGCGCAAAGGGCTGCGAACTGCCGAAAGGCCGACAGATCGCCGACGCCACCCATCCGACGCACGTCGCGTTCGACATAGGTCTCGAAATAGTCGGCAAGAGCCTGGCGGGGTTCGAGTCGCTGATCAACGATGCGCGGGTAAAAGCCTCCGTATGCGATGTCGGAGAACGAGGCGCCCCCGTCCGCTCTTCGGCGCTCTTCTAGCGAGAACGGCAGCAGCCGAAGCTGGGCGACGCGGCCGGCGAGTGACTCGCCGATGGCCTCGTTGAGAGCGAAGTTCTCGCTGCCGCTTAGCACGTACTGGCCGTTGGCGCCGCTGGTGTCGGACGATTCCTTGAGATACGAAAACAGCGACGGCACATTCTGCACCTCGTCAATGATCGCAGGCGTGCCGAGGTCGCGCAGGAAACCCCGAGGGTCGTGCTCGGCGCGGTCGCGGACATCAAACGCATCCAAGCTGATGTAGGAGACCTCTGTACTAGCAAAGACGGCTTTGCACAGCGTCGTCTTGCCTGACTGGCGCGGCCCGGTCACCGACACGAACGGGTACTGTCGAAACAACTTCGGAAGCAGGTCAGCGATCTCACGCGGGATCACCGCCGAAGGCCAGCTCATTTTCTTGCAATCCGAAACGTAAAGTTCCGAATTGCAGAATTTCACCGCATTGGCGAAAGGTCAGAGGGCGGCGGCGTAGACGGCATAGAGGGGGTCGCCGGGGGTGCCCAAAGGGATGCACTGCTTGGTCACCGGCTCGGCCCATCCTTCGGCGGCCTCGAAGTAGCGCTTGACGATCTCTAAGTGGCCGGCGTCGTCGGAGTAGAGCCAGCCCCGGATGGCTTTGGCGGGGAAGCACCGATTGGAGAACGTGACCACAAACAGGCCGCCGGGACGCAGCACCCTGGCCACATCGGTGAACACCTCGATTGGCCGGATCAGGTAGTCCACCGAGACACAGCAGGTGGCGGCGTCGAAGGATGCGTCGTCGAAGGGCAGCCGGGGGGTGTGGTTGAGGTCGTGTATCAGCCACTCGTGGGCCTGAGGGTTGGCGGCCAACTCGGTCTGGTTCATTCCGAGGGCCACAAGACGGGCCGGGGGTTCGGTGAAATGCGAGATCCATGACGACATCAGATCCAGTACTTCTCCGGTGAGGCCCAGCTCTCGATAGAGGGCGCCGACCGCGGCGATGGCCTGGTCGTCGATGTGGGCGACTAGGCGGGGTGGCGAGTAGAAGACTTGGTCGGGGCTGGGATCAGCCCGATCAAAGAAGCCCGGTGGAAACACTAGGAGTTGATCGTAGACGCCTTGCGCGCGACAGGTGGCGGTGGGGTTTAGCCTGGTCGGGTGAGCGGGCTGGAACCCGAGCTGTTGAAGTGGGTGGAGGAGTGCTGTGGCCAGGCGGTTGCCGATGCCTCCCGCATTCCGGGAGGTGCTTCCCGCCAGGCGTGGGTGGTGACGCTGGAAGACGGGGTCCGGCGTTTTTTGCGAATGGACGCAGGAACATCAGCGCTCTCCGCAGTGGGCTACGACCTGGATCGAGAGGCTGGGGTGTATCGATGGCTGACCGACAAGCCAGTGCGAGCGGCCGGGTTCTGCGGCATCAGCCCCGACGGGCGGGCGCTGCTGTTGGACTTTGTCGAGGGCGCGCCAGACCCGCTGGACGATCCCGCATTGGCCAGGGATTTCATGGAGCAGGTCAACGCCCTTCATGCTTTGGCTCCGCCGGACGATCTGGCCCGCGACGACCTGTCCCAAGGCGAAATGAAATTGTGGACCCGGCTCTATCGGGAGCACTGCCCTGAGCCCGACCCGCTTATCGATTTGGGCTTGCGCCGACTGGCCGAAATGGCGCCTGGCCCCCCCGAGCGGGTGGTGCTGGTACACGGAGACCTGGGGCCGGGCAACGTGCTCCACGATGGCCGACGGGTGACAGGGCTGTGCGATTGGGAATTGGCCCACGCGGGCGATCCCATGGAGGATCTGGCCTGGATCACGGTGCGGGCCATGCTCACCCCGTTCGCCGACATCGACACCGCGTTCGGTTGGTACGACGGCCCGGTTCACGCCGAGCGGGTGCGCTACTGGCAACTGGCCTGCCAGGTTCGCAATCTCATCGGCCTGGGAGTGGCCGGTTCGGCCGGCGGGGATCTGGGCATGGGCATGTTGTTCTCCACCCTCCACCGGCGGGTGACCGCGGAGCTGGTATGCGAAGCCCTCGGGGTGGAATGCGAACCGGCGGACATCCCTGAACCGCCCGACACCGAGTCGAGCGGGGTCTACGCCGCGGTTTTGGACGACCTTCGCACAGTGGTCGTCCCGGCGTTGGACGGATAC
The DNA here is from genome assembly GCA_028819295.1 of bacterium. Taxonomy (GTDB): domain Bacteria; phylum Actinomycetota; class Acidimicrobiia; order Acidimicrobiales; family Bin134; genus Poriferisocius. The sequence goes on from JAPPMA010000053.1 coordinate 55,379, forward strand.
GCCTCTGCCCGGGCCAAATCTGTTGCCCGGCTCATCCGATATCTGGACATGGTGGACCGCATCGGTCCGATGTTGGCCGAACAAGACAAGGGCGACCGGGAACGCTTCGATATGGGCGACGATGCCGAGGCAGCCTGCTACTGGGTTCGGGCTGCCCAGCGGCAAGAGGCGCTCATGGGCCCGGCAATGGGCCGGCTCGCCGGAACACGGCTGACCCGGTTCTAGCCGCCAGCCTTTTCAGCTTGGGCGATCCGTTCGAGGGCAGGCGCATCAGACCGCAGCTTGCCGATTTCTTCTCGATGATGCACTTCAGCGGTGCCTTCGGGGCACTGGGCCACGAACGGGCACCAGCCGCACAGCGGGCCGACTGAGGCTTCGAACTCCTGGGAGATGCAGCTTTCCATGATGGCCAGCCAGGTTGCCCTCAGCTCGTCGACCGCCTCAGCGAGGTTCTCTTCGGTGATCTCCACCTCCACGGCCTTTTGGCCCAGATAGAGAAGCTGGGCTTTGGCCGGCTTGCGGCCCTCCAACTCGGTGAGCGCCGCCGCGTACAACAGCATCTGGGTGGCATAGTTGGCCGAAAACCGCTCCGACGGCGCCTTGCCCGACTTGTAATCGGTGACCACCAAGCCGTCGTCGGTTTCATCGACGCGGTCGATGATGCCTCGGAACGGGACTCCATTGATCTCAACCCTCACGTCCTGCTCGGTGGCAGCCACCCGAACCTTGCCCGGGTCTTCCAACTCCCACAGCCCCTCGATGGCCTTCCAGCCGTTCCACCGGAAATTGCGGCTGGCATTTTCGTCCAGTTCCAGGGACCGGTAGTCCCGGCTGTTCTCCATGTTGGGCCAGACCTCGCGAGCCAGCTCCTTGGCCCGGTCTACCGTGCGGTTCTCCACCGGCTCCTGCATCAGCTTCTCCAGCACCATGTGGGCGAAGGTGCCGGTGACCGCGGCCTCGCCCGGCGGGTCGGGCAGGCGGTCGACGTAGCGGAACTTCCAGCGCCGGGCACACTCCCGATAGGACGAGGCGCTGGAAGGCGACAAGTGTTTGGGAATGTAGCGCTCAGGAATCTCCATGAGCTTGTCGCTGACGGGCTCCTCGGCTCGTTCGACGGATTCTGTCATGGTCATGTCTGTTTACCCGATTTCTCTTGTGGCGGTCAGTAGTCGAGGGCTTCGCGGTCGACCAGCTCGCTGTGGGCGATGAGGAAGTCCTTGCGGCGGCCCACGTCTGAGCCCATCAGCGTCTCGAACATCTCCTCCGCGACCTGGGCGTCGTCCAGTGTGAGCTGGCGCAGGGTGCGGGTGGCGGGGTCGAGAGCGCACTCGGCCAGCTCATCGGTGTCCATTTCGCCCAGCCCCTTGAAGCGGGACCACCGGATGTTCTCGGCCTTGCGATTGCCCTTGGACAGCTCAGCGGTGATCTCGTCTCGCTGGGCGTCGGACCAAGCCCGGTGGGTTTGGTCGCCCACCTTGGCGGTGTACAGCGGGGGCTGGGCGGCGAACACCCGGCCCGCATCCAGCATGGGGCGCATGAAGCGGTGGATCAGGGTGAGCAGCAGGCAGCGGATGTGGCTGCCGTCCACATCGGCGTCGCACAGGATCACGATGCGCCCGTACCGGGCCTTGGCCAAGTCGAAGTCGTCGCCCGAGCCCGCTCCCATGGCCGTGAACAGGGCTTGGGCCTCGGCGTTGTCCAACACCTGCTTCACCGACGACTTGGCCGCGTTCACCACCTTGCCCCGCAACGGCAAGATGGCCATGTTCTCGGCGTTGCGCCCCGCCTTGGCCGGGCCGGCGGCCGAGTCGCCCTCCACCAGGATCAGCTCGGACTCCGGCCCGTGAACCCGGCAGTCGGCCAGCTTGTCGGGCATCCCGGTGGAGCCCAGCGAGGCGGCTCGGCGCTTGTTCTCCAGGGTCTGGCGCGCCGACACTCGGTTGATCACCGCGTCGGCAATCTTGGACTGCAAGGCGTTCACATGGCTCTTGGGCCCGGTCTGGAACCAGCTCTCCAAACCGTCTTTGAGCACGTTGTAGACGATGGACTGCACCGGCGGCGTGCCGAGCTCCTGCTTGGTCTGGCCTCGGAACTGCGGCTCGGGCAGGGTCACTTTGACCGCAGCCACCAAGCCCTCCTGCACGTCTTCGCGTTGGGCCCGGTCGTTGCCCTGCTTGGCCAATCGAGCCAGCTTTTTCGATTCGGCCAGCAGGCTGTCGTTCACCGCCCTGGTGAGAGCCCGCTCAAAGCCAACCAGATGGGTGCCGCCGTGGGGGGTGGGGATGGTGTTCACGAAGGTCAGCACCTTGGAGTCGTATCCCCTCACCCAGCGCACGGCGATGTCCACCTGGCACAGCCGGGAGACAACGGACATGGCCCCGTCTACCGGCACCTTCTCTTCAAACTCCCCCTCGCCGGGAATGGAGATGACCTCGGTGACGGTCTCTGAAGTCGACAGTTGGCCCACCAGATCGGCCAGTCCGCCGTGGGAGATCAAATCCACCGGCTCGTTGTCGCGGCCCCGGCGCTTGTCCTCCAGCCTGATCCGCAGGCCGGGCACTAGGAAGCAAGCCTGCTGGGCCCGCTGGCGGATGGTCTCGAAGTCCACCGCCGCGTCGGGATCGAACATGTCGATGTCGGGCCAGAAGCGGATGCGGGTGCCGGTCTTGCGGGTGGAGCGGACTCGGCGGAGCTTGTGGCCCTTGGCGAAGCGGTCGCCGTCGAGCTGCCCCGCCTTCTGCTTCACGAACCAGAGCTGCCAGGTGGCGCCGTCTCGGTCGACCTCTGCTCGCAGCCGGGTGGACAGGGCGTTGACCACCGATGCGCCCACCCCGTGCAGCCCGCCAGAGGCCCCGTACACCCCGCCGCCGAACTTGCCGCCGGAGTGCAACTCGGTGAGCACCACCTCCAGCGCCGAAACCTTCTTGGTGGGATGGGGGTCTATGGGGATGCCCCGCCCGTTGTCGCTGACCTCTATCGAGCCGTCGGCATGCAGGGCCACGTCGATGCGGGTGGCGAATCCGGCCCCGGCCTCGTCCACCCCGTTGTCGATCAGCTCCCACACCAAGTGCATGAGACCGTCGCTGCCGGTACCCCCGATATACATGCCGGGCCGCTTGCGGACTGCTTCCAGACCTTCCAGGGTGACGATGTCGGAGGCGTCGTAGCTGCCGTTGCCGCTTCCGCCGTTCGGGGGCGTGAGCAGATCGGCGTTGCGCCCTGGCGCACGGGGAGCAGAGCTGGTCTGGGTCACCATCGGGGCATTCCCACGCTCAGGACCACCGTGTGGTCGCCGTCACCGTTGGCCAGCGGGAACGGAACCGGTGCCTTGGCCGGCTTGCCGTTGTCGTCCACTTCAGCCAACAGGTCGGCCGGGGGGGCCACAACCGCGGTGACCAGCTTGCCTTCTCCGGTCTGGAGCGTGCCCAGCCCGCCTCGAGCGGTAGACGGGATGTCGGTCACCGGGGTGATGCCCACCAGCCCGGACCTGTTCACCATGATGACGGCCTCTTCTCCGCTCACGCCGTCGGCGGCAATGATCCGGTCGTCGCCCCGCAGCTTCATGCCTACCACCCCCGCGGCCCCCCGCCCCTGCACCGGCACAGGCTCGACCGGGGTCCGCAGCACCCGGCCTTGGACGCTGACCAGCACCATCTCGGCATCCTCCGGTGCGCAGAACGCGGCCACAACCCTGTCTTTGGGCTTCAGCTTGATCACCTGCTTGGCGGCCCGGCCCTTGTCGGCGACGGACAGGTCGACCCGCTTGACCGTGCCGGCCTCGGTAACGATCACGAGGGGATCGCCGCCCGGCATTACCAGGGTCAGCACCGCCTCGCTTCGCATGGTTCCGAACACCTCGGACGACCCGGTTCCGCGGCTGCGGCCGGACACCTCGGGGACGGCCGAAACAGGCGTGGCGATAATCCGGCCCCCCGAGGTGACGGCCAGAACATTTTCGCCGGGATCGGCCTCCACCGAGGCGGTGAGCACGTCGTGGCGGCCGAACTGGGACCGGCGCCGCCCTCCGGCCGCCGCCCGGCCCACGACGCCGGTGGTGGACAGCGTGACCACCCACGGCCCATCGGCTGTGGTCGCCATCTCCGACACCGGAGTGGGCTCATAGACCGGGGCGTCTTCATGGGACACGATCTCGGTTCGGCGATCCTGCCCAAACCGGTCCGCCAATTCGTCGAGCTCCCTCAACACAATCGTGCGCTGGCGCTGCTCAGAGCCCAAGAGCTTCTCCAGGTCTTCGATCTGGGCGATGAGCTCGTCTCGCTCGTCGATGATCTTCTGCTTCTCCAAAGCGGTGAGCCGCCGAAGCTGCATGTCCAAGATGTGGGCGGCCTGAATCTCGGTCAGGTTCAAGGCGTCCTGCAACCGATGGCGGGCCTCGGCGGCATCGTCTGATCCCCGGATGATGGCCACCACCTCGTCGATGCTGTCCAGCGCGATCACGAGCCCCTCCAGGATGTGGAGGCGGTCGCGGGCCCGGCCCAAGCGGAAGCGGGTGCGCCGCACCACCACGTCGAGGCGGTGGTCGATGTAGTGGCGGCAGAGGTCGTAGAGCCCCACCGTGGTGGGAACCCCGTTCACCAGCACCACGTTGTTGATGGCGAAGGTCTCCTCCAGCGGGGTGAGCCGGAACAAGTCGTAGTACAGCTTCTCGGGCACCACATGGGGTTCGCACTCGATGAGGATGCGCAGCCCGTGGTGGCGGTCGGACAGGTTGCGGGCGTCGTGGACGCCGGGCAGCTTGCCGTCGACGATCAGGTCGTTGATGCGCTTGACCACCTTTTCGGGCCCGACCATGTAGGGCAGCTCGGTTACCTCGATCCCCTTGCGGCTGCGGGTGAGCTTGACCGGCTTCATCTTGGCCTGGATCCGAATCGAGCCCCGTCCGGTGGCGTAGGCCTGGCGCAATCCGCCGTCTTCGGAGTCGACCACCCTGCCACCGGTGGGGAAGTCGGGACCGGGCAGCACGTCGAGCAGATCCTCTAGGGCGGGCTTGGGCCGGCGCTTGGTCATCACCAGCCGGATGGCCTGGGCAACCTCCCGCAGATTGTGGGGCGCCATGTTGGTGGCCATGCCCACCGCGATGCCGGTGGTGCCGTTCACCAGCAGGTTGGGCAGCCGCCCCGGCAGGCACTCGGGCTCGGTGCTCTCGCCGTCGTAGGTGGGCCGGTGGTCCACGGTGCCCTCGTCGATCTCGGCCAGCATCTCCATGGCGGCGGCGGCCAGGCGGCACTCGGTGTAGCGGGGGGCGGCCGGGGGGTCGTCGAGGGTGCCGAAGTTGCCGTGGGGGTCGATCAGGGTGATGGGCCGGGAGAACTCCTGGGCCAGCCGCACGAGGGCGTCGTAGATGGCGGCATCGCCGTGGGGATGGTACTTGCCCATGGTGTCGCCCACCACCCGGGCGCTCTTGCGGTGGGGCCCGTCGGGGCGGATTCCCATGTTGAGCATGGAGTAGAGGATGCGGCGCTGCACCGGTTTCAGGCCGTCCCGTGCGTCGGGGATGGCCCGCGAGGTGATCACCGACAGGGAGTAGGCCAGAAACGACTCCGACATCTCCTCGGCCACCGGCACGGGCACGACTTCGCGCGCAAAGTCAACATCCGTGCCGCGATCTGCCGACACGCTGTCGAGGGACAACTGTGATTGTGGGGACATGATTCCCTTAGCGGATTCTCGTAGGGGGAAGTTCGGGTTTTACCCCTGATTAGAAGGTACCCGTCCAGGGTGACAGTTCAGCGGAAATCAGCAGCTTACGGTGAGATTCTCGGGGGGCGGGCGCGGCTGAGGCGCACGATTTGGCCGAACGAGCGAACGGCGGCCCGCAACGCCCCCAGACCCAAGATGGAGACCACCCCGGTGGTGCGGTCGCGGTGGGGCACCGGCACCTCGAGCATTCGGGCGCCGGATCGGGCCAGCAGTCCCGATATCGCCACGTTGGGGGCAAAGGTGTCGTCGGGAATCACGGCCAGCAGCGGGACCAGAGCGCTCGACCGCATCAGCCGGTAGGGGCAGTTCACGTCGGCCAGGCGGCAGCCGAACGCGGCCCGGGCGGTGAGCCGGGCGGCTCGGGTGATGGCCCGGCGGCCGGGCGATTGATTGCGGCTGGTGCGGATGCCGATCACCGCGTCCGCTTCATGGCGAATCTCCCACAGCTCGCCAAAGGAACCCGCCGGCATCTCGTCGTCGGAGTCGGTTTGGAACACCCAGCCGGCGGTTGCCGCCCCCCGCCGGTATCCCCGCAAAATGGTGGGTCCGTGGCCGGTGTTGGGCTTGGCGTCCACCACCAGGCGCCGGTGGCGCTCGGCCACCGCCCGCAGAACCTGCTCGCTGGCATCGGTGGCCCCGTCCACGATGGCCACAAGCTCATAGTCGATGCCCAAGCTGTCGAGCGTCTCGAGCCACCGCTCGGCCACCTCGCCGACGATCTCCTCCTCGTTGTACACCGGCATCACCGCACACAGCTCCAGCCGGGCGGCCGCTCCGCCGCCGACTGCGGCGTCGTCAGTCACGCTTGGGCGCTCTGGGCCAAAAGCCCAGCTTCCTTGTCGGCCAGAACGGCGCCGCTCAGGTCGTAGCGGATGGCGGCGGTGTTGGGTACCGGGCCATCCCAGCCCGGCAAGAGCCCCCGCTCGTGGCAGAAGAACTGGGCCTCCACGTTGGTCCCATTCAGCTCGCTGGCCTCGGGATCGGTGGCCAGCCAGGCCACCACCGCGCCGATCACATCGGCGGGCTGGCCGGTGTCCGCGAAGCCGAACTGGGCCATGTCCTGGGCGATGCGCTCGGTGGAGATGTAGCCGGGCTGCACATTGAAGGTATTGATGCCGTCTTTGCCGTGCTCCACGGCCAGGAATCCGGCCACCCGGTGAAAGGCGCCCTTGCTGATGCCGTAACCCATGCCCCAGCCCCCGTCACCAGCGGCCTCGGTGGGATCGGCGAAGCCCGAGGCTGAGGTGATGTTCACGACGGTGCCCCCGCCCCGCTCGATCATCTGGGGCAGAAACGCCTTGGTCAGCACCAGCGGGGCCAGGCAGTTGGCCTTCAGGTGATAGTCGAGCAGTTCGATGGGGGTGTCCAGCAGTCGGTCCATGTGGCCGGGGCCGATGTAGCGCCCGTTGTTCACCAGCACGTCCACCCGGCCCCAGTGCTCCAACGTTGCAGCGGCCGCTGTCTCCAGGGAGTCGAAGTCGAGCAGGTCGGCGGCCACGATCAGCGCGTCGCCCCCCGCCTCGGTCACCAGCGCCGCGGTCGCCGACAAGCTGCCCGGCAGCGGCGAGGTGTCCGACCGCTGCACCGTGGAGGAGTGCTCCCGCTGCTCGCCCTCCTGCACCGTCCGGGCCGACACCGCCACATCAAAGCCCGCCCGGGCCAGATGCGCCGAGCACGCTTTCCCAATCCCCCGGCTCGCCCCGGTCACAAACGCCACTGGCCGTTCACTCATGGCCCGTAGTCTGCTACCTCTGGCCTGCATCGCGCTCGTCGGGCCAGGACCGGTGTGCTTGTATTTCAGCGCTGTAGCGCTATTGTGTTGGCATGGCTACGATCCAGATCAGGGATGTTTCCGAGGAGGCCTATGAGACGATCCGGCGGCGGTCCCGTGCGGCGGGCCAGTCGATCCAGGCCTACATGAAGAAGCAGGTCGAGCGCCTCGCTCGCGAACCGGACGAAGACGCCCATTTCGCCGAGTTGGAGCGCTTCGCACAGTCACACGGGACAGAACTCGACATCGACGTCTTGCTTGCCGACCTCGACAACAGTCGCCGGTGAGCTTGAATGCGGTGGTGGTGGACGCTTCCGCGCTGGTAGCGGCGGTGGCCGACAAAGGCCCCGTCGGAAATCAAGCCCGAGCCCAGTTGCGGGACCGCACGCGGTCGGCGCCGTTCCTTATTGATGCCGAGGCCGGCAGCGCCCTGCGCTCGATGGCTTTGCGCGGCAACCTCGACGAACGCTCTGCCGAGTCGGCCCGGCTGCTCGCTGAGCGGACGATCCACCACCGCCATCCCCACCACGGTCCGCTGGCGGCGCGCGCCTGGCAGCTACGCCACAGCCTCAGCTTCTACGACGCCCTATACCTCGCTCTCGCCGAGAGCCTCAACAGCCCCCTTGTCACAGCGGACACCCGGATTGCCCGTGCCCATCCCGACCACCCACTCATCCTCCCCATCCTCCAACCCAGGTAGCCGGGGACATTGCGGATCTGAAGCGTGGCCATGCATTAAGCATACTTGCATGTAATTTGCATGGCTGTCGCCATGGGATCACACATGGCGGATGTCCACATCGTGCCAATCGCTTTTCAGCTCGTCGGGGGGTTTGGGGAAGGCGCCGCGGGCCCATTGGGGTCGGGCGGTGCGGGCGGTGATGAGCCAGCCCTCGTCGAAGCGGGCCACGTCGTCGCAGTAGTGAAGGCCCAAGATCAGGTCGCCTGCGCCCGAGTCCTCCGGGCGCATGTGGTAGGCCACCGCCCAGGTCTCGATGTGGCCCTCGTCGGCGCCCTCCTCCAGGTCGATGTACTGGTTGCCCATGAAGTGCAGGGTGGACTCGAACTTGTGCAGCTCCTTCTCGGTCCAGTCCAGGTAGGGGTCGAGGGCCCCGGAGATGACCGTCCCGTAGATCTGGCAGTCGGGGTGGAAGCTCGACCGCACCATGTCGAAGTCGATGCGGTCGATACCCCGGGCGTACCGCTGGGGAACCTCCTTGATCAGCTCCCGATCCTTCAGCCACCGCACTGTGGATTCGACGTCCATCTCGCCTCCTAGTCCCCGCTCCGGCACACTCGGCGTCGCGCTACGGTTGCCCTCATGAAAGAGCTGATCTATCACCGGCAGTTCTACCCGGCAGTGGAACGGTACGCCAACGAAGAGGCGGTGGTCGACGGTGCCTATCGGGCCAGCTTCGCCTCCCACGGCGAGCGGGTCACCCGGCTGGCCAACGCCATGGGCAGCGAACTGGGGGTGAAGAAGGGCGACCGGGTGGCCATCATGGCCCTCAACAGCGCCTCCTACCTGGAGCTTTACCACGCATGCTATCTGGGGGCCGGGGTGGTGAACCCGCTGAACCTGCGGCTGGCCGGCCCCGAGCTGGAGTACATCGTGAAGGACTCGGGCACCGAGGTGGCCTTCGTGGACGGCTTCTTCGCCGAGGCGTTCGTCAAGGCCATGGAGGCCGCCGGCGACAGCCCCATCCGCTCCGTTGTGCTCATCGGCCAAGGCGACGTGCCCCACGACGTGGCCTATGAGGATTTGGTGGCCGCCGGCGACACCGTCGCGCCACCCGAGCCCGAGGAAGACGATCCGGTGGTGCTCATGTACACCGGCGGCACCACCGGGCTGCCCAAGGGGGTGCTGCTCCAGCAGCGGGCCGAGATGCTCAACGTGTACCACGTGGCCATCGGGCTGGGCGGCACGAGAGACGATGACGTGTTCTTGAGCCAGACCCCGCTGTTCCACGCCGCCTCCATGGCCAGCTTGCTGGTGATTCCGGCCTCCGGCGCCAAGATGGTGACCATTCCCGCCTTCGATCCCGCCGGGGTGATGAGCCTCATCGAGGCCGAGGGCATCACCCAGACGGTGATGGTGCCCACCATGATCGGCATGTGCATCCAGCACCCCGACTACCGGCCCGAGCGGCTGGCGTCGCTGCGAGAGCTGGTGTACGGCGCCTCGCCGATGCCCGAGGCCATCTTGGGCCATCTGCTCGAGCACTTGCCGGATGTGAGCCTGATCCAGGGCTACGGAATGACCGAGTGCTCGTCGGTGCTCACGTTGCTTTCGGCCGAAGACCACGTGGCCGGCAGCCCCCGGCTGCGGTCGGTGGGCCGCCCGGTGTTCGGCGTGAACCTCTGCATCCAAGACGAGGACGGCAACATCCTGCCCGACGGGGAGATCGGCGAGGTGTGCGCTCGGGGCGGCAACTACATGCAGGAGTACTGGAACAAGCCCGAGGCCACCGCCGAGGCGTTCCGCGACGGCTGGTATCACACCGGCGACGCCGGACACCTCGACGAGGAGGGCTACCTGTTCTTGGTGGACCGGGTGAAGGACATGATCGTGTCGGGCGGCGAGAACGTGTACTCCTCCGAGGTGGAGAGCGCGATATCCACCCATCCGGGCGTGGCCCAAGTGGCGGTGATCGGCATTCCCGATCCGGTGTGGGGCGAAGCGGTCCACGCTGTGGTGGTTCCCGCGCCGGACAGCGGGCTCACCGAGGAGGATGTCTGCGAGCACGCCCGCCAGACCATCGCCGGCTACAAGGTGCCCAAGTCGGTGGAGTTCCGGGCCGAGCCGCTCCCCCTTTCCGGGGCCATGAAGGTGCTCAAGCGGGAGCTGCGGGCCCCGTACTGGAAAGGCCAGGACAAGAGCATCGGGTAGGCGGAGGGGTCATTTGCCCGAACCCGCCGCCATTTCACCGCAAAGGGTCGGTAGGCTGCCCGGCATGCAGATAGATATTCGCCATGCCCCCAGTTTCGCGGTCGCCCGATGCGCCCTCGGCGGGGGTGAGCAGGTCAAGGTCGAGGCCGGGGCCATGTCGGCCCATTCCTCCGGGATGTCGCTGGAGGCCAAAGTAGAGGGCGGTGTGCTCAAGGGCCTCAAGCGCAGTGTGCTGGGCGGCGAGTCGCTGTTCATCTCCACCTATACCGCCCCGGCGCAGGGCGGCTGGGTGGACGTGGCCGCCAAGCTGCCCGGCGACCTCCGGGTGATCGAGTTGGACGGCTCGCAGTCGTGGGTCATCGAGCGGGGCAACTGGCTGGCATCCGACGCCTCGGTGGTGATGGACACCAAGTGGGGCGGCTTCAAGTCGCTGGTCGGCGGAGAGGGCGGTTTCATGGCCCATGCCGAGGGCGTCGGCAAGGTGGTGGTGGCATCCTACGGGGCCATCGACGTGATCTCGCTGGCCCCCGGCGAGACGGTGGTGGTGGACACCAGCCACATGCTGGCCTTCCCCGACACCGTCAGCTATGAGCTGCGCCGAGCAGTGGAGGGCCGCTCGATCCAGTCGATGAAATCGGGCGAGGGCTTCGTGTTCCACTTCAGCGGCCCCGGCGACATCTTGACCCAGACCCGCAACCAGGCGCAGTTGATCGCCTGGATCAACACCGAGATCGGCTCTCGCGAGTAGGGCCGCCTACCGCAGGCAACAGTCCATCGGGCAGGGTGCCGGCAAGGGGCCCAGCACCAAGTCGGCGATCATCCCCACGAACGCGGGGTGGGTTCCGACGGTGGGAACCCGGATGAAGCCCAGCCCGAGCATGTCGGCCCGCTGGCGGGCTTCGGTGTCGAGGTCGTAGACCACCTCCATGTGGTCGGCCACGAAGCCGATCGGCGCCACGATCGCTGCTTCGGCCCCGGAATCGGCCAGCCGCTCCAGCTCGTCGCCGATGTCGGGTTCCAGCCAGGGAACTTGGGGCGGGCCGCTGCGGCTCTGATAGGCCAGTGACCACTCGCCTGCCCCGGTTCGAGCCGCCACACGCCGGCAGGCCTCGTTGAGCTGCGCCACATAGGGGGCGGTGGCCGCCATGGACTCGGGAATGCTGTGGGCGGTGAACACGACTGGGGCGGTGGGCTCGGTTTGGCGGGCGACGGCCAGATGATCGGCCATGGCCGACAAGAAGCCGTCTTGACTCCAGAACGGGGGCAGCTTGTACACCACCGGCGCACCGGCGCCCACCGCCGCCCGGGCCGTCTCGATGTCCTCGTTGTACTGGCGGCAGCCCGAGTAGGCGCCGAACGCCGATGTCGCGAATCCCATTGCGCTGCCAATTCCGTCGTCGCGCATCTGGGCCACGGTGTCGGCCAGCATGGGCGACCAGTTCCGGTTGCCCCAATACACCGGAAGATTCACCCCTCGCCGGGCCAGCTCTTGGGCCAAAGCCGCGATCAGATCGCGATTGAGCTGGTTGATGGGGCTAACGCCGCCGAACAGGTGATAGTGCTCGGCCACCGCGGCCAAGCGCTCGTCGCTGATGGGCCGCCCCCGGGTCACGTTGCGCAGAAACGGCATCACGTCGTCGGGTCCTTCTGGCCCGCCGAAAGACACCACCAAGATAGCGTCAACCTCTTGAGGCCCACCGGGCGGGCCAGCGTCGTTTGAAGCGATGGTGGGCATAGTCGGTAGATTGAGGGCAGCCGAAGGGGCTTTTGCCGCTTCGCGGGGCAGTGCGGTAAACCCGTTTCGAGGGTAGCCGAACTTGGGAGGGAGTTTGCGGGCTCAAGAGCACAGTCGCTTGACGGTTCTTCTGGTGGCGGTGACCGTCATCGTGGCGGCCGCTGGAGGAGTCGCGCTCGGACAGTCCGACAATGGCGGCGAAGCGGCCCAACCGGTGGCGGTCGAATCGGCCATCCCGGCGTGGCGTGATCTGGCCCGCGCCCAGAAAGACTTGGAGCTGGCCCGCGACCTCCGCGAGTCCGCGCAGATGGCCATAGACCGCACGGTAAGCGAACTGCACCTCGAGCTGGCCCGGATGGATCAACTCCACGACACCGATGCTGGCAAGCAGCTATTGCTGGACGAGGCCGAGCAGCTAGTGGTGCAGGAGTACATGTCGGGGGGCGATGTCGAAGACGTGGTGTTCATTCTGGGGGTGTCGGAGGCCACTGACGCCCTCTGGCGGATAGCTCTGCTGTCGGAGGTCTCCGAGCTCGTTGACCAGGCCTTGGACGCGGTGGAGAACGTGCCGGGGGAACAGGAGCGAACCGAGGCCCGAATCGGGCGGCTCAACGACGCCGTCCCGTACCTGAACAGCCGCCTGAAGGATGCGAACCAGTTGGTGGAAGCCGCCCAGTGGGTTGTGTACATCGCGCAGATCAACGACATGGCCGACCGCGAGTTGGCCGAGAACGGATTCATCGAGCCCACCGAGAGGCACTGGTACAACCTCCGGTTTTGCGAGTCCACCAACAACTACACCGCGGAGAGCGCCAACGGCCTGTTCTATGGCGCCTACCAGTTCGAGCCCCGAACGTGGAGAACAGTGGGCGGCACCGGCAACCCGGCCCATGCCCCGCCCGAGGAGCAGGATGCCCGAGCCCGCCTGCTCTACGCCCGAAGGGGTGACCAGCCTTGGCCCCGGGCCTACTGCGGCCGATGGCTCCCCGCGAACTGAACCAACCACTAGTGGTGTGAGCCGATGAAACTCTGGGTGGCGCTGTTATTGGCTGACTGCGTGGTAGTCGGCGTCGGCCTCACCTACCTGACCGGGTTGAAGCTCCGAATCGAGGAACGGCTGGCCTACGGCGCAGTGGTCGGGTTCATGGCCGTCACCCTGGTGGGCTACGCCGCGGGCTGGGCCGCAGGCAGCTTGAGCGGTTCGATTGTCCTCGCGGCAGGTCTGGCGTCCACCGCGCTTTCGGCCACCGGCTGGAAGACGGGCATTGGCCAGATCGGCGCCGAGTGCCGCGACTTCCGGCGCCGGCTCGTGCGGCCCATCTCCCGCCCGGATAACCCGGCGCCCTTGTTGATTTTGACCGCTCCGTCTTGGGCCATCACCACCTGGATCTTGAGCCGGGCCTATGTGCCCGACGGTTCGGGGGGCGTGCTGGCCGGGCACCTCTCGTCGTGGACCGACTGGCAGGCGCACCTGACCTACGCCTCCTCGTTCGCCCACGCCGAGAACTTCCCGCCCGAGCTGCCCACCGCTTTCGGGGTCGACCGGTTGCCCTACCACTTCGGCATCGACTACTTCGCCGCCATGCTCGACCGGGCCGGGCTGAGCGCCTTCGGAGGATTGGAGGTGTCGTCGGGATATCTGGCCTTCGCATTCGTGCCTGTCTTGTACTTGACAGGGGTGAGGCTGTTCTCCAGCCGGGCCGTAGGGGTGGTCTCAGTGCTGGTGTTCACCCTGTTCGGCGGGCTGGGGTGGCTCCGCTTCTTCGGCGATGTGGCCCGCGGTGGTTGGGGCGTTGTGTGGGTTCTGCCCACCGACTACACCCGCCACCACCCCGGCAACATCTTGATGGAGAACGCGGTCACCGGGAACCTCTTCCCCCAGCGGCCCACCCTGGCGGGGTTCTCGCTCCTTCTGATTGCGGTGGTGCTGCTGCGGGAGGCCCACAAGACGGGCGCACGGCGGCTGTTCGCCGTCGCTGGAGTGATGGTGGGGCTGATGCCGATATTCCATGTGTACTCCTTCGGCGTGGCACTGGGTTTGGGCCTGATCTGGGCGGTGCTGGACCGCCGCTGGCAATGGCTCCTGTTCGCGATCCCGGCACTGGCGTTCTCGCTGCCCGCGGCCTTGTGGATCAAACCTCTGAACACCGAGATCGTGTGGGAGACATGGGTAGACGGCCCCTGGATGCAGCCGCCCGGATACTCGCCCGACCACGACAACCTGCTGACGTTCTGGTGGCGCAACGCCGGGGTGTTCCTGCTGCTGATGCTGGCCGCCCAGTTGTGGAAGGCCACGCTGCCCCGAGTGCTGCTGTGGGGGTCGGTCCCGGTGTGGCTGTGGCTCGTTGTTCCCAACTTCGTGCGGGTGGCGCCGTCGCATCCATGGAACAACACACACTGGTTTGTCCCGGTGATCCTGCTGGGGTCGCTGTTGGTGGCGGCGGTGCTGGTGAGGTTGGCATCAATCGGGTGGCTGGGGGCGGCGGGGGCGGTGCTGTTGTTCTTCGCCCTCACCTTCGCGGGCGCACTCGACGTTTGGAAGGCGGTAGACCCCGAAGTACACGTGTGGCCCCACCCGATTGCCTCGGGCGACGGCGTGGCCGCTGGCGAGTGGGCCCGAGACCAGACGCCGCCCGACAGCGTGTTCTTGATCGGATTCGAGCACACCCATCCGGTTCCGGCGCTCAGCGGCCGCCAGACGGTGGTGGGGTTCGCCGGCTGGATCAACGACCTCGGCGTCACCGACTGGCCGGTGCGCCACCAGCAGGCCCGTACCATGCTCGGCGGATTCGAGGGCACCGAGGAACTGTTGAATGATTATGGAGTGGACTACGTGGTGGTCGGGCCGATCGAGCGGCGGGCTGGGGTGAGCGAGGAGTTTTGGGCGTCTCGGGGAGCGCTGGCGTTTGCCCGGGGCGAGTACGCGATCTATGAGGTGCGCTGACCAGTGCGAGCGGTGATCGGCGAGCGACAGGCGGCATGGGACGGCTGGCGCCCGGTGGAGTTCTGGCGGCGGCGCCCGGAGACGGCGCTGGCCATCGCCGTGGCGGCCGTGGCGGTGGCCGGGCTGGTGCTGCGGCTTGTGGAGCTGGCCGAGCGTCCGCTGCACCACGACGAGAGCATCGACGCCTGGTACTCGTGGAAGTTCTTGGAGGGCGCCTACGAGGGCTACGACCCGGTGTATCACGGTCCGCTGCGCTTCTATCTGACCGCGGCGCTCTTCTGGGTGTTCGGGGAGTCGCACACCACCGCCCGCATGGTGGCCGTTTTGGCCGGGGTGGGGATGATCGTGCTGCCGTGGTTCTTGCGCCGGTCGCTCGGCCCCGTGGTGACGCTTACCGCCTCGGTGGTGCTGGCATTCAGCCCCATCGCCCTCTACATGACCCGGCTGGGTCGGGAAGACTCGCTGACCGCGTTCATCACGCTGGCCATGATGGTGGTGATCGTCCGGTTCTTGGACCGCCCCCGGCTGCTGCTGCCGGTGCTGCTCGGGTTCTTGCTGGCCGCGGGCTTCGCGGTGAAGGAGACCACGTTCATCGTGGTGTTCATCTTCGGCGGCTTCTTCTTAGCCTTGCTGGCCGAGCAAGCGGCCCAGCAGTCGGGGGCGGAAAACACCGAAGGGCGCCGGGCGGCCAGTCTTGCGGCAGACGCTGGCGGGAGTCGAGGCGGGGCCGCCGGATGGGCGTGGATGCTGCCCGCCGGGCTGGTGCCCATGGGCATCGCCTTCGGGTTCAGCGCCTACTACGAGGTGGAGGTGTTCTTGACCCTGGGCATCTACGGGGTGCTCATGGTGATGGTTGTGCTCATGCGGGCCAGCCCCCAGTCGATATGGGAACTCCCGGTGGTGCGGGCGGCCCGCTCTGTGGCCGGGCGGGGCTGGCTCTTGGCCGCGGCGGTGTTCCTGGCATTCTTCGCCCTGTGGTTCACGGTGTTCTTCGACCGGCCCGAGGGCTTCCTGGACGGATTCACCGAGGGCATCACCTACTGGCGGGGTGAGCAGGCCACCAACAGGGGCAGCGAGCCGTGGCACTACTACCTCTACACCATCCCGCTGTACGAGTACCTGGTGTGCGTCCTCACGGTGATCGGCTCGGTTCACGTGTTCCGCAACCCCACGTTCGCGGGCAAGTTCATGGTGTGGACCGCGGTGTCCAGTTGGTTCTCGTATTCCTGGGCCAGCGAGCGCTTCCCGTGGTTGGCGCTGCACATCCTGGTGCCGATGGCCTTTCTGGCCGGCTATGGCGTGCAGGTGCTGTGGCTGGCCAGGAGAAAGGCGTGGATGATTCCGGTTTGGGTGGTACTGGCCGGGCTGTTGGCCAGCACGCTGTTCTTCTCCTGGAGATCCAACTACGTGAACCAGCGCGACCCCCGAGAGCTGTTGACCCAGGTCCACACCACCGACGACTATCTCGACACCGTGCATCGCATCGAGGCGCTCAATGAGCACAGCAAGTCCATTGGCCAGGGGCCGGTGACGGTGGCCGTGGACACTGCCATCTCGGTGCCCAACCTGTGGTATTTCCGAGACTACGAGGGGCTCCTATGGACCGACAGCGACTCCGCGCAGCACGCCTCCGCCGATTTCGTGCTCGCCCTTCCCGCGAGCGGCATCGCCGGGATTGCCCCTGATCTGGCCGACCACCAGACCACCCGCATGCCGCTGCGGGATTGGTGGGCACCCCAGTTCGAGTCGTACCACGACGGCTGGCTCTCGGGCTGGGGCAACTGGCTGGTGGACCGGGAGGTGTGGAACGAGGGCACGCTGGGCAGCACCGACTTCGACTTGTCGGTGAGCCCCCGAGCGCTGGAGCTCGAGGCCCGGATGGCCGCCGGCTAGCCGGCGCTCACGAGACGTAGGCCAGAGCCATAACCACCCGCTCGCCCAGCTCTTCGTCGCCGGACAGCGTCACCAAGCCGTCGGCCAGCGCTGCGGCGGGGTCGGTGCGGCCGCAGCAAAGGGCGTTGTAGGTGTCGACATCGCAGCGCACGGTGACGGCGGGGTCGTCGGGCGGGGTCGTCGGCTTGGCCCGGCCACCGGCCACCGCCACGCCCCGGGGGCCGTCGGCGTCGCCTTCTATGTCGAACACCACCGTGGCGCCGTCGGGGGCACCGGCCTTCTTGCCCACCACATAGCCCATGTTGCGGGCGTGCCAGTCCAAGCAGTGCCGGACCACTGGGCCGCTCAGATGCCCGGAAATGCCCAGCGCCCGGCGCATGTCCTGCTCGTGGACCCAGCAGTCGAACACCCGGATGTGCATGAAGGTGCGGTACGGGGCGTCGCCGATGGGGGTGAAGCCCACCTCGTCCCACTTCTCGTCGGGGAGGGCTCGCAGCATCTCCAGCCGCCGGGCGCAGATGTGGTTCATCTCGGCCAGCACATCGGCGCCGGGGCGCGACCGGCGGGGAGCGATCTGGCCCTCGTTGAAGGCGGCGATGCCCTCGAGCCCGCCCTCGGTGGCCGCGGGCTCGGGGCTCTCCCCAGCCAGCATGCGCTCGAGGCCGATGATGTGGCTCACCTGGTCGCGAACCGACCAGCCGGGGCATTCGGTGAGAGTGCCCCACTGCTCTTCGCTCAAGTTGGCGCCCAGCCTGGCGATGGACTCCCACACCGACTCGAGCAGTTCGACAACTGGATCGCTCATCTTTGATGTCCTCTCGTGTTCGATCCGTCAACCATCAGGGCAATCCGACGGCGAACGACCGGGTGTCGTGGTTGAGCATCTCCCGCGCCGACTGGGCCACCGGCCCCCGGATCACCCGCCGGGCACCGGCGAAGGCGCTCAGCGAGAGGCTCTCGGCCAGCCCGGCTGCTTCGGCCACCGCCGCTTCCTCGAGTTCATCGCCGGCAACCACCCAGTCTAAAAAGCCGACGTCGGTGGCTTGTTCG
Organism: bacterium; assembly: GCA_028819295.1. Lineage (GTDB taxonomy): Bacteria > Actinomycetota > Acidimicrobiia > Acidimicrobiales > Bin134 > Poriferisocius. Next base: position 73,383 of record JAPPMA010000053.1, read on the forward strand.
GGCGAATAGAGCCGGGCCAGAAGGATCGACGATTGGATATGGCGAGGAGACAGGCGATCGCGGGCAATGGAGACCACCGATTCGGGCATCACCATGCCGATGGCGGTCTCGTTCAGCCCGATTTTGGCGTTCAGGCGGGCCCCGATGCGCACATCGCAGCACATGAGCCAGATGGCCCCGGCGGCCAGGGCGTGGCCGGTGCAGGCCGCCACCACCGGGACGGGGAACTCGTACACCCGCAAGAACAGCTCCATGCCCGCTCGAAAGAGCCGGCCAGCCGACTCGGGTCCGGCCTGCATCACCTTCAAATCGAAGCCGGCGGTGAACTTGCCCGGCCGGCCGATCATCACCACCGCCTTGGCCTCGTTCTCCGCGTGGTCGAGCGATTCGTGCAGGGCGGCGATCACCTCATGGGACAGCACGTTCACCTTGCCATCGTCCAACCGGATGAGTGCGACATCGCCGGCCGACTCATGGTGGACGAAGGCGCTGGTTGGCTCCGACATGGGCGATGAGGATATCGCGGTTGTCGCTTGTACCATCATCGGCTGTGCCGACAGCCATCTCAGCTCAGGGCTTGCGCCGAACTTATGGAGACGTGGTAGCGGTTGACTCGCTCGACCTTGAGGTGGTCGCAGGGGAGATATACGGATTCCTGGGACCCAACGGCGCGGGCAAGTCCACTGCGGTTCGGATGCTGTGTACGCTGGCATCAGCGACCGCGGGCACGGCCTCGGTCGCGGGCTACGACGTGGCCACCGAGGGCGAAAAGGTGCGTCTCAGCATCGGCGTGGCCCTCCAGGATGCCGCCCTCGACGGCAAGCTCACCGGGCGGGAGACGCTGACCCTGCAAGGCCGCTACTACGGGCTGGAGAGGGGATCGATCGCCGCCCGCATCGAGGAGCTGGCCCCCCTGTTGGAGATGGACGCCATCGACCGGCGGGTGTCCACCTACTCGGGCGGCATGAAGCGCCGCTTGGATCTGGCCGCCGCGCTCATGCACAACCCCGAGGTGCTGTTTCTCGACGAGCCCACCACCGGCCTTGACCCCATCAGCCGGGCCGTGGTGTGGGAGCAGATACGGCGCTTGAACCGCGATCTCGGCATGACCATCTTCCTCACCACCCAGTACTTGGAGGAGGCCGACGCGCTCACCCACCGGGTGGGCATCTTGAACGAGGGCCGGCTGGTGGCTGAGGGGACGCCCGATGAGCTCAAGCGCACCGTGGGCTCCGATGTGGTGGTGGCCCGGGTGGCGGGCGACACCGAGGTGGCCGCCGCGGCCATCGGCCAGGTGCCGGGCATCAGCCATGTCGAGGTTTACGGCAATGAGGTGAGCGCGGCCACCGGCGACGGGGCCTCGGCGATAAGCCCGGTGGCCGTGTCGCTGGCCGCCGCCGGGGTGGAGGTGACCGACCTGTCCATCCACCCCACCACGCTCGACGATGTGTTCTTGGAGCTAACCGGCGCCCGGATCGAGGTGGAGGAATGAGCAGCGCCGCCGGGCTTCGTCCAGCATCGGCCGAGGTGGTCAGGGCCCGGCCGTCGGGGTTCTTCAAAGACATGGTCTCGGTGTCGAATCGGGCGCTTCGGCTCCTGCCCCGTGACCTGGAGGCCATCATCCCTGCTCTGTTGGTCCCCCTGTTCTTCTTGGTGGTCACCATCGGGGCCATCCAGAACCTGGCCGATCAAGCGGTGTCGGGCCTCGACTACAAAGCTTTCCAACTGCCAGTGGCCATCATGACCGCGGTCACCGGCATGTCCAGGGCCAACTCCCTGGTGATCGACATCTCCGACGGCTATTTCGACCGGCTGCTGATGACCCCGATCAACCGTTATGCCCTGCTTTTGGGGCTGATGGTGGCCGATTTCACGCTGTTCATGGTCATGGCCGTACCGGTGATCGCTCTGGGCTTCGCCATCGGCGTGAGCTTCGGCGCCACCGGGGTGCTCGGCCTGTTGGTGTTTGTGCTGTTCGGAGCGCTCTGGGGGCTGGCCTACACCGGCTTTCCCTACGCCATCGCGCTGCGTACCGGGAATCCCGCGGCGGTCAACTCCAGTTTCCTGCTGTTCTTCCCCTTCATGTTCCTTACCACGGCCTGGGTGGAACGAGAGGTTATGACCGACTGGCTGGCCGCCATCACCTGGTTCAATCCCATGACCTATGCCCTGGAGGGGATGCGCTCATTGTTTGCGGGTTGGCGCGGCTGGGCGCTGGGCCGGGCGCTGCTCGCCATCGGCGCCGTGGGGCTGGTGGCCCAAACGCTGGCCTTCCGGTCGCTGCGGGGACGAGTTCGCCGTGGTTGACGCCGCCTGGACAGTCCCGGGGGGCGTGGTGTTGGGGGGCGGGCTCGGGTAGCCTTGGGGCTGTGAGCGAAACCATGGAAGCCCAGCTGTTCGAGGTCACCGAAGCGGCGATCGAAAAGGTGCTCGATATCCGGTCGAACGAGGACGATCCCGAGGCCCTCGGCCTGCGCATCGAGATCACCGGGGTCAGCGGCGCCGATTACACCTACGACCTGGCGTTCGAGGAGGTGGCCGACTGCACGGAGGGCCATCGCCACATCATCGCCGGGGGTCTCACGGTGATGATCCCCGAGGAGTCGGTGGAGAACCTGACCGGGGCCACCCTGGATCTGCCCAACAACCCCATGCAGGGCGGGCTGGTCATCCGCAACCCCAACAAGCCCGATCTTCTGGCCGGGGCCGATCTGGAGCTTTCCGGCACCATCCCCGAGAAGCTCCAGCAGCTATTGGATCAGCACATCAACCCCTCGCTGGCCTCCCACGGCGGATTCGCCAACTTGCTGGGGGTGGAGGGGCCCACCGCCTACATCACCATGGGCGGCGGCTGCCAGGGCTGCGCCATGAGCGCGGCCACCCTGAGGGAGGGCATCACCGTGATGATCACCGAGGCCATCCCCGAGATCACCGACGTGGTGGACGCCACCGACCACGAGGCCGGCGACAACCCCTATTTCGCCCGCACCTGAGCCAGTACCCCACATCTGAGCTGTCCACCGGCGCCTGCCCCGGTGATTTACGTCGCCGCTCAGAATTCGGTCGCCTATGAAGTCAATTCGGAATACCACGGGCGGGTTCGGATGAGGGGGCCGGCGGCGTTCGGCAGGAGCGTGCTGGTCGGGGTGGGGCAGGCGGTGCCTCAGGAGTGGGGGGACTGTAGGCGGCTGGCGGTTCGCACCGAGACATTCGATCCCGAAGTTGGCCGGGAGCTGAGGCGAGCTTGGGTGGAGCGCACCCCAGTAGTGATCGAGTTGGATGGGGAGCTGCCTCCAGCCGAGCCGGTGGTGCATGCCCAGTGGTGGGATCTCAAGCCTGGTCTGACCATGCCCGATGAGGTGCTGCTCCATCTGCTGTTGTCCAACAGCGTGGATTGGCGCGACCCTGAGCGGTCCCGGTTCGAGCCAAGCGATCGGGCATTGGCATTGGGGGCCAGACGGGCCGAGCCTCACGAGCCTGGAGACGTGGTGACCGATGCCGGGCCGGTGTGGTGCGACGGGGGCCCGTTCGACCTGTTCTCGCCGGAGGCGCTTGATTCGGGGTGTGCCGGCGTGGTCCCGGCGGCGAACTTGGCGGCTGGCAGCCTGGCCGCGCTGCGACCCGCTTCCCCGCAGGCCGATCTGGCCGACGACCAGCGCGCCGCGGTCGGCCATCTGGGCGGGGCGGCCAGCATCGTGGCCCCGGCCGGGTCGGGCAAGACCCGGGTGCTAACCGAGCGGGCCCGCTACCTGGTGCGCGACCTCGGCGTCGACCCCAGGGCCGTGTGCCTGGTGGCGTTCAATGTGCGGGCCCGGGCCGAGATGCAGGAGCGCACCGCCGATCTGCCCGGCTTGGAAGTGCGGACGCTGAACAGCCTGGCGCTGGCCGTCTGCAATGGCACCGGGCCGTTCGCCCGCCCCCGAGGCCACAGCCGGGTGGAGGTGGTGGACGAGCGGGATGTGCGGGATCTGCTCAGCGGCATGGTGCCCCGCAAGCGGAGGGCCATGACCGACCAGCTCGCCCCCTGGATCGAGGCGCTGGGCGCGTCCCGGCTGGGTTTGCGGGATCCCGTCGAGGTGGAGCGCGATTTCCATCCCGACGTGCCCGACTTCTCGGTGATCGCGCCCCAGTACGCCGATCTGCTCCGCGATCGCGCCCTGGTGGACTTCGACCAGCAGATCATCCGGGCCATCGACGTCCTGCTGGGCGACCCCGCGGCCCGAGCCGCCGCCCGCCGTACTTGCGGCATCTTGCTGGTGGACGAGTTCCAAGACCTCACTCCGGCCCACCTGCTGCTGGTGCGGCTGCTGGCCGGACCCCGGGCCGATGTGTTCGGCGTGGGCGACGACGACCAGACCATCTACGGCTATTCCGGCGCTTCCCCGGAGTGGCTCATCGATTACCACAAGCACTTCCCCGGAGCGCAGCGCCACGAGCTGCACGTCAACTACCGCTGCCCTCCCGAGGTGGTGGATGCAGCCTCGAACCTTCTCAGCCACAATCGCCGCCGCATCGACAAGCAGATCACCGCCGCGCCCACCCGGCCTCGTTCCGACGACGACGGCACGGGTGCGGCGATCAACGCCAAGACGACCTCCGACGGAGCGCCGGAGCTGCGCCAAATCATGGAGTCGCTGCTCGACAGCGGCGCCCAACCCTCTGAGGTCGCCGTGCTGACCAGGGTTAACAGCACCCTGCTTGTTCCCCAGATCGTGTTGGGCGACATGGGGGTGGCATCGAACCAGCCGGTGGGCCGCGGGTTCTTGGAGCGCACCGGGGTGGCCGCTGCACTGGCCTGGCTCGACATCGCCACCGCCCCTGAGCGCGGCCTGCCGGCCCGGGCGCTGTCGGACGCGGCCCGCCGCCCGCCCCGGGGCATCTCTCCCCGGGTGATCGAGTGGATCGCCGAGCAGCAGAGCACCTCGCAGATCAAGGCCCTGGCCGGCCGGATCAAAGACGAGCGGTCGTCCAAGAAGGTGGGCGAGTTCGCCGACGACGTGGAGATGCTGCGGACGAAGGCCAAGCACGCCGACGGCACCATCACCACCCGGTCGCTGTTGGAGACGGTGCGCGACGAGATGGGCTTGGGCGGCAGCCTGGACTCACGACTGGACGCGTCCCGCCGCTCGGTTGACCGGTCGGCCCACGGGGACGACCTCCGGGCTCTCATCTCGGTGGCCCACCTGCACCCCGATCCGGCCGATTTCCGGCGATGGCTGGCCGACCGCCTGTCCGATGGGTTCGAGGGCGAGGGCAGCGCCTCCGGCGTCCAGTTGGCCACCGTCCATCGGGTGAAGGGCCGGGAATGGCCCCATGTGATCGTCTACGAGGCGTCGAAGGGGCTGATGCCCCACCGTCTGGCCGGCGACCTCGAAGAGGAGCGGCGGGTGTTCCATGTGGCCATCACCCGGTGCTCGCAGTCGGTGACCCTCATCTGCGGCAACCCGCCCACCGACTTCCGAACCGAGCTGACCACTCGCTACCAGCTCCCTGCCGAACAAGAACTGGAGACGAAGAACGGCTTGCTCGCCCCTCCCGTGGTGGTCGGCTCCAGCTCACCGTCGAAACCGGCTGCTGCGGCTAAACCAGCTCAGCGATCCAAGCCTCAGCCGCCAACCGATCCCTTGGGGGCAGCCGCGTTCGAAGCGCTTAAAACCTGGCGGCTGAAGCGCAGCCGGGCCGACAACGTGCCTGCCTACGTTGTGTTCAGCAACGCCACCCTCGTTGAACTGGCCACCCACCGCCCCACCACCGACGCCGGCCTGCGGGCTGTCAGTGGCATCGGCCCCGCCAAACTCACCGCCTACGGCCGGGAGGTCAAGGAGGTCCTCAGCCAGGTGGTCAAGCGCTAAGCGCTTGGCGGGCGGTCTCCGCGATGCCGGTGGGGTCGAGGCCGCAGTCGGCGAGGATCTGGTCGGGCTTGCCGTGGGGGATGTACTCGTTGGGCACGCCCAGCACCCGGATGGCCGGCACCTGGCCGTAGAGGCCCGATAGGGCCAACCGGTCGGCCACGCCACTGCCGGCGCCGCCCTCCCGCCAGCCGTCCTCCACGGTCACCACCGCCCGATGGCGGGCGGCGTCGGCCAGCATGTCCTCGTCGAGAGGCTTCACGCAGCGCACGTCCCACACGGTGGCCGACACGCCGTCGGCTTCGAGCAGATTGGCGGCCTCTTCCGCCGATTCCAGCATCTTGCCCACCGCCAGCAGGCACACATCGCCGCCTTCTCGCACCTTGCGGCCCCGCAGCCCGAAGCCCACCTGGTGTTCGGGCACCGACGGAGCCGCGGTCTTGGCCCAACGCAGGGCCACCGGTCCGGTGGTGATCTCCAGGGCGTCGTGCAGCATCTGCTGAAGCTCCTGATACGACGAGGGGGCCAGCACGGTCATGCCGGGGATCTTGGTGAGCAGCACCATGTCGAGCACGCCGTGGTGCGACGGGCCGTCGTCGCCGGTGATGCCCGCCCGGTCCAGGCAGAACACCACCGGCTGGTTGTGCAGCCCCACGTCCAAGTTCACCTGATCGATGGCCCGGGTCAAAAACGTGGAGTAGATGGCCACCACCGGGCGGAGCCCGCCCATGGCCATGCCCGCCGCTGCGGTCACCGCATGCTGCTCGGCGATGCCCACGTCGAAGCACCGCTCGGGGAACCGCTCGGCAAACGGCAGCAGCCCGGTGGAGTCGGGCATGGCCGCGGTGATGGCCACCAGCTCGGGCCGGGCCTCGGCTTCTTTGATCAGCGCGTTGGTGAACGCCTCGGTGTAGCTCCCCGGCTTGGCGTAGGACGTGTCGTGCATGTTCTTGACCGGGTCGTTCTCGGCTGGGGCGTACCCTCGGCCTTTCTGGGTGAGCACATGCACCAGGCAGGGGCCCTCCAGATTGGACACCCGGCTGAGCACCCGCTCCAGCTTGCCCAGGTCGTGGCCGTCGAACGGGCCGAAGTAGCTGATGCCCAGCTCGTCGAAGAACGTGCGGGGCTCCACCATCTCCCGCACGGCCGCTTTGGCCGCCCCCACGGTCCGCCCGGCCAGATCGCCCACCCAGGGGATGTTCTGGAGAACCTTGCGAACCTGGTTGTCGGTGCGGACATAGCGGGGGTCCATCCGCACCCGCAGCAGGCTCTCCGACAGCCGGGAGACGGTAGGGGCATAGGAGCGCCCGTTGTCGTTGAGCACGAGGGTCACGTCGCAGCCCGAGTGTCCGATGTTGTTGAGCCCCTCGAATGCCACCCCTCCGGTGAGCGATCCGTCGCCCACCACCGCGATCACCCGCCGGTGGTCGCCGCCCGCGGCCTGTTGGGCGGTGGCCAGGCCGTGGGCGTAGCTCAACACGGTGGAGGCGTGGCTGTTCTCGATCCAGTCGTGGGGGGACTCCTCCCGGCTCGGGTATCCCGACAGGCCGCCGGGCTGGCGCAGCGTGGCGAACTGCTCGGTCCGACCGGTGAGCATCTTGTGGACGTAGGCCTGGTGGCCGGTGTCCCACAAGATGATGTCGCGGGGTGAGTCGAACACCCGGTGAAGGGCCAACGTCAACTCCACCACGCCGAGGTTGGAGCCCAGATGGCCTCCGGTGGCGTGTACCGCTTCGACGATGAACTCGCGGATCTCCTCGGCCAACTCGGCCAGTTCCTCATCGCCCAGACGGCGGAGGTCGGCTGGGCAGGTGATCTTGCCCAGATGATTGGTGTCCATGTCCCTCCCAGCGGGTTGGGCATCTCAGATTACTCGCGGTTCCGCCACGCGTGATAGCCCCGGGCCGCGAGCCAGCCTGCGCCCAGCGCTCCCAGCCCGCCTGCCGCGTCGATCCAGTAGTGGTTGGCGGTCACCACGATGGCGAACAGGGTGAGCCAGGGGTAGGCGGCGATGGCCCATCTCCCCACCGGGTGTGCCAGGTGATTTCGCAGCGCCAGATAGCACCACATGGCCCAGGCGAAATGCAGGCTGGGCATGGCGGCGTACTGGTTGGAGAGCGTCTCGGCCGCGCCCGAGGTGAACGACCACAGGCCTCCGAGGTCGGTCACCGTGTCGACGTATCCGGTTTCGGGCAGGTTGCCGCCGTAGCGCCCGCCCGCCGACAGCAGGCGGGGGGGCATGAGCGGGAACAGCGCGAATCCCACCAGGGCCGACCCGGTGGTCAGCAGCCCGGTGGTGCGCCAGAACGGGTAGCGCTGGGGGAGGCGCCAGTAGAGCCACAGGAGGGTGAAGGCGGTGACCGCGAAGTGGAAGAGCCCGTAGAACAGGTTCCAGAACTGGATGAACGACACCCAGCCGATGAACAAGTCTTGGAGGTCGCGCTCGAAGTACAGCCCGATGCTGCGCTCCCAGTCGATCACCATCTCCGCGTTGGCCTGGGCCTTGGCCGGCGCCAACGCCGCGGATCCGAACTGGTTCCGCACCCACGAGTAGATGCCGTAGAACGCGCCGATCACGGCCAGCTCCAGATACCAGCGGGGCCGGGTGCGGCTCTTGGATGCGGCACCCGGCTTGAGGGCGAAAAGCGCCATGGCTATGGGCGCCGCCGGCGGTCAGCGCTCATGTCGCAACCGCTTGGCCCGCTGCCCGCGGCGACCGCCGAATACCAGCGTCGGCAGCCCCACCAGGCTGCCGGCCACGGTCAGGAAATAGAGCAGCAGCCCCATGGCGATGGCCCGCTCTTCGATCACCCCCAAGTCGTGGAGGAACAGCACCAAGGCCCCCTCCCGCAGGCCGAGCCCCCCCAGTCCCAAGGGCAGCACCTGGATGATGAGCACGGCGGGGATGAACGCCATCAGCTCGGTGGGCCCCAGGCCGTCGATCCCCACCACCTTGGCCGCGCACCCCGCCGCGGCCAGCATCACCGCCTGGTAGGCGAAGGCGGTGATGAGCACTCGGGTGGTGTCGCGGGGCTTGGCCCGCAGCTCGTCGATGCCCATGTGCAGTCCGTTGACGAAGCGGACCCAGCCGTTGCGCCTGCTGACCAACCGGCCGAACCGCTGGTTGCCCACCAGCATCAGGATAAGACCGAGAGCCAGCAGGGTGAGAAAGGCAGTGCTGGCCGCCACTCGGGTGGGGGCGCCCAGCCGTCGCAAATCATCGTCGAGCGCCAGGCCCAGCAGCGTGATCATAGGCAGCACGATCCAGCCGCTGAGCCGCTCCAACAGCACCGAGGCGAAGCTGTGAGGGCCGTCGCCGGTGTCGTTTGAGAGGCGGGATATCCGCAGCACGTCGCCCCCTACCGTGGTGGGCACGAAGTTGGACACGAACATGCCCGCCATGTGGTGCGAGAACATCCTGCGGGGCTTCACCTGAAGCCCGAGCGCGCTGGCCACCTCATACCACCGGGCGGTGGCCACTATGTTGCCGACCACGGTGAGCACGAGCGCGCCGATGAGCCAGAACGGGGTGGCCGAGTTGAAGTCGGGCCACAGCTCGTCGGCGTCAAACGACGGCAGCCACCAGATCAGCAAGAAGAACAGGGCCACACTGATGCCCACCCTGAGCAAGATGCTGAGCACCCGTCGGCCGGTGTGCTTCTCAGTCAAGCCCGGGCTCGCTGACGTGAGGGGGCAACTCCGGGCACGCACCAGCGGTGGAGGCGGCCATCGGGGTCATTCAGCCAAGGCTATTGCCCCGCCGCACCCCTGTGGAGATTACGGTGATGCGAGTGCCAGGAAAGCAGGTGACCGGTCACGGGGGCGATCAGGTGCTGGCCGCTTTGGCCCCCTACGGGGTGGGGGAGCTGTTCACCTTGTCTGGGGGACACATATTCCCGCTTTATGATGCGGCAGTGAGGCAGGGCGACGTGTCGCTCTACGATGTGCGCCACGAGCAGACGGCGGTGTTCGCCGCTGAGGCGCTGGCCAAGCTGACTCGGCGTCCGGGAGTGGCCGCGGTGACCGCCGGCCCCGGAGTGACCAACTCGGTGAGCGCGGTGACCACCGCATGGCTCAACGGCGCTCCGCTGGTGGTGCTCGGGGGCCGGGCCCCTGAGGCCCGCTGGGGATCGGGCTCGCTCCAAGAGCTCGATCACGTGCCCATCATGGCCCCGGTCACCAAACGCTCGCTCACCGCAGGGGGCGGTGATGATCTGGCCGAGGCCACCTACCGGGCCGTGCATCAGGCCATGACCCCCCACCGGGGACCGGTGTTCGTGGACTATCCCATGGACGTGCTGTTCTCCGAGGGTTCCGGAAATGTGCCCGACGAGCCCGAGCCTAAAGGGGCGGTTCCCGACCCCGACGGGGTGGCCGCGGTGGCCGACCTGGTGGCTGCCGCCCGCCGTCCCGCGCTGTTGGTGGGATCCGACGTGTACTGGGACGGCGCGTGGAACGCGCTGGCGGCCTGGGTGGAGGCCCAGCGGCTGCCCGCGTTCGCCAACGGCCTGGGCCGGGGGTGCTTGCCGGCCGATCACGAGCTGTTCTTCAGCCGCACCCGGCGGCGGCTGCGCTCCGATGCCGACCTCGTGATCGTGGCCGGCACCCCGCTCGACTTCCGGCTCTCGTTCGGACGTTTCGGCGATGCCCAGGTGGTGCATCTCACCGACAGCGCCGAGTCGGTGTCGGCCCACGCCCAGCCGACGGCGGCGGTGTCGGGCGATCTGGCCCTGATGCTTGCGGCGCTGGCCGCTGGCCCGGCACCGGTCCATCCCTCTGAGCGCGACCAGTGGGTGGACACACTGCGCGGCGCCGAGGACGCGGCCCGCGCCGACGAGGAGGATCTGCTGGCCGCCTCGGCTGATCCGATCCTGCCCGCCCGGGTGTACGGGGAGTTGCGCCGGGTGCTGGACCGGGACGCGGTGGTGATCGGCGACGGCGGCGACTTCGTGTCCTACGCCGGGCGGTTCGTGGACTCCTACCGGCCGGGCCACTGGCTGGACCCCGGCCCCTACGGCTGTCTGGGCACCGGCATGGGCTATGCCATGGCCGCCCGGGTGGCCCACCCCGACCGCCAGGTGGTGCTGCTGTTGGGCGACGGGGCGGCCGGGTTCTCGCTGATGGACGCCGACTCGCTGGTGCGCCACAACCTGCCGGTGGCCATCGTGGTGGGCAACAACGGCTGCTGGGGGTTGGAGAAGCACCCCATGCGCCAGTTGTACGGCTACGATGTGGCCGCCGACCTCCAGGCGGGGTGCCGCTACGACCGGGTGGTGTCGGCTTTGGGCGGTGCCGGCGAGACGGTGGAGCGCCCCGATCACATCGCTCCCGCCCTCAAGCGAGCCCTCGGCGCCGGCGTCCCCTACGTGGTGAACGTGGTCTGCGACCCCGAGCACGCCTACCCCCGCAGCTCCAACCTGGGATGAGACTTTGGCGTCGCTCTGTTCCCGGTTCGGCCCTCCTGTTCCCGGTTTGGCTGGCGGGTCGGTAGGCTACGGCGTCATGACAGGGGGAGAGAACGGCTGTGATTGACGAGTCTGTTGTTGTCGGCACGCTTTCGGAGGCGCTGAAGACCGGGGGTGAGTTTGCCGAGGTCTTTGTGGAGGACCGGCGGTCGTCGTCGGCGCTGCTGGATGACGGCAAGGTGGAGGAGCTGACCTCGGGACGCACCCGGGGGGCGGGGATCCGGGTGGTGGTGGGGGAGACCACCGGGTTTGCCCACACCTCCGATCTGAGCGAGGCCGGCTTGGCCAAGGCGGCCCGGGCCGCGGCCGCCGCCGCCCGGAGCGGTGGCGGCGTCCATCGGGTTGCGGCCCTCGATCGGATTGACGCTCCGGCGCCCAACGAAGTCGAGGTGCTGCCCGAAACAGTGGCCAAAGCCACCAAGGTAGAGCTGCTGGGCCGGGCCGACGAGGCCGCCCGTGCGGCCGGCTCGGCCATCACCCAGGTGTCGGCCCGCTACGCCGACGGCCGCCGCCGCATTCTGGTGGCCAACAGCGACGGGGTGCTGGCTGGCGACGACCAGGTGCGCACCCGGTTCGCGGTGTCGTGCGTGGCGGTGGGCGACACCGGCATGCAGACCGGGTTCGAGAGCGTGGGGCGCCCCATAGGCTTCGAGCTGTTCGACGAGTACGAGGTGGATGCCCTGGCCCGCACCGCGGCCAACCGGGCGCTCACCAAGCTGGCCGCCCAGCCCGCTCCCAGCGGCTCGATGCCGGTGGTGATCGGCCCCGGCGGCGGCGGGGTGCTGTTCCACGAGGCCTGCGGGCACGGCCTCGAGGCCGATCTGGTGGCCAAGCAGGCCTCGGTGTTCCGCAACCGGGTGGGCGAGCAGGTGGCCCACCCCGAGGTCACCCTCATCGACGACGGCACCATGGCCCGGGAGTGGGGGGCCTACGCCATAGACGACGAGGGCCGTCCCGCCCAGCGCAACGTGCTCATCGAGAACGGCGTGCTCACCGACTACATGTGGGATCTGCTGCGGGCCCGCAAACAGGGCCGGGAGAGCTCGGGCAACGGCCGCCGCCAGAGCTATCAGCACCTGCCCATGGTGCGGATGACCAACACCTACCTGGCCAACGGATCCGAGGATCCCGCCGGCATCATCGCCGCCACCGACCGGGGCGTGTATGTGGCCCACCTGGGCGGCGGCCAGGTGAACACCGCCACCGGCGACTTCGTGTTCGGCATGAACGAGGCCTACCTGATCGAGAACGGGCGGATAGGCCCCCCGATACGGGAGGGAAACCTCATCGGCAACGGCCCCGAGGTGCTGGCCGGCATCGAGGCGCTGGGCAACGACTTCGCCATGGGATCGCCGGGCACCTGCGGCAAAGACGGCCAAGGCGTTCCCGTGGGCGACGGCACCCCCACCCTGCGGGTGGCGTCGATGACCATCGGCGGAACCGCGGCGTGACCCCTCGCCGCCCGGGGCCCAGCATCAAGAGGGCTGCGACGTGAAACCTGAGGAACTGCTGGAGATTGCCGAGCGCATTGTGGGGTGGGGCCGCGACGGCGAGCAGGTGGAGGCGGTGGTGGGCCACAGCCGGGAGACCGAGGTGCGGGTGTATGAGGGCGAGATCGAGTCGCTGTCGGTGGCCGAGTCGCAGGGGGTGGGCATCCGGGTGATCGCCAACGGCCGCCAAGGCTTCGCCCACGCCGGCACGCTCGATGGCGACGTGCTGGTAGAGACCCTGGCCGAGGCCCGCGACAACGCGGTGTTCGGCTCGCCCGACGAGTTCTTCGGCTTGGCCGAGCCCGACGGAGTGGCGCCCCCTGAGCTCGACCTCTACCACGAGGCCCTTCTGGAGGTGAGCACCGAGTCCAAGATCGACAGGGCCTTGGAGCTTGAGCGGGCGGTGCGAGCCGGCGATCCCCGCATCGTGGGGGTGGAGTCGGCCGACTACGGCGATTCGGTGGGCGCCGACGCCATCGCCACCACCACCGGCATCCGCAGCTCAGGGCAGGACACGTCGTGCTACCTCACCGCCTACTCGCTGGCCTCGGAAAACGACGAGACCCAGACCGGCTTCGGGTTCTCGGTGGGCCGCGAGCCCGGTGATCTCGATGTGGACACAGCCGCGGCCGACGCGGTGGAGCGGGCCACCCGGATGCTGGGGGCCACCCAGCCCCCCACCGAGCGGGTAACCGTGGTGCTCGATCCGTTCGTCTCCGCCCAGTTCTTGGGCATCATTGGCGGCACCTTGTCGGGCGAGGCGGTGCTCAAGGGCCGGTCGCTGTTCGCCGACCGCCTGGGCGACCAGGTGGCTGCCGCGGCCGTCACCCTGGTGGACGATCCCACCAACCCGGAGGCGTTCACCGCCTCCGATGCCGACGGCGAGGGATTGGCCACCAGGCGCAACCAGCTCATCGGCGGTGGCCGGCTCGAGCGGTTCCTTCACAACAGCTACACCGGGCGGCGCTCGGGCGGCGCTTCTACCGGCTCGGCGGTGCGGGGTTACGCCAGCACCCCCGGCGTGGGGTGCCAGGCGCTGTCGCTGGTGCCCGGTGCCCGTCCGCCGGCCGAGCTCATCGCCGGCATCGACAACGGGGTGCTGGTGCAGGGGGTTTCAGGGCTGCATTCGGGGGTGAACCCGGTGAGCGGCGACTTCTCCACCGGGGCTGAGGGGCTGCGCATACGCAACGGCGAGCTGGCCGAGCCGGTGAGGGAGATCACCATCGCCTCCACCCTCCAGCGGATGCTGTTGGATGTGGCCGCGGTGGGGTCGGATCTCACCTGGCTGCCGATGAGCTCGGCCGGGGTCACGCTGGTGGTGGCCGAGGTCACCATGTCGGGGGCATAGCCGCGGGCAGGGGCCATGTCGGTCCGATTCGAGTTCTTGCCGGGGGGGAGTCCGGTGGTTGCCGACCGCCGGTAGGTCATGTCGGTTCTGCACGCCATCTTGCTGGGCATTGCCCAGGGGCTGACCGAGTTCTTGCCGGTGTCGTCCAGCGGGCACCTCCAGATCATCCCCTGGCTGGCCGATTGGAACGACTTCGAGGGCAACGACGACCTCAAGAAGGCCTTCGACGTGGCCCTCCACTTGGGCACATTGGTGGGGTTGGTGGCCTGCTTGCGGCGCGAGGTGTGGGCGCTGGTGCGAGGCGGGATGGCCACCGTAGTCGAACGCCGAAGCCCTATGACTGCCGACGGACGGCTGGGGTGGCTGCTGGTGCTGGCCACCGTGCCCGCCGCCGCGGTCGGGGTGGGGCTGCGGTCGGTGATCGACGAGGCCGACGATGAGATCTGGCTAACCGCGGTGATGCTGGGCGGGTTCGGCATCCTTCTGTGGTGGGCCGACCGCCGCCAGGGCCGGCGGAACACCGAGGACGTGGGAGTGCGCGACGCGGTGCTTCTGGGGCTGGCCCAGGCCTGCTCGCTCCAACCGGGGGTGTCGCGCTCGGGGGTGATCATCACCGCCGGGCGGCTGCTGAGCTTCGACCGGGAGGCGGCCACCCGGCTGGCTGTGCTCATGAGCGTGCCGGTGATCGCCGGGGCCGGGCTGTACTCGTTCATCGACATCGGCGGGTGGGACGGAATCCCCGCCGATGCCCGGGCCGGCTTCGCCTGGGGCACGGCCGCCTCGGCCGTCACCGGGTTCGCCGCAGTCAAAGGGCTCCTGGCCCTCGTGCGCACCCGCAGCTTCAGCCCCTTCGCTGTCTACCGGGTGCTAGTGGCCCTGCTGGTGCTCAGCCTGCTTGCTTCCCCAGTTCGCTGATGCCGGTCACCCTGGTTGCACCAGGGCCAGGGTGATCGAGCCTTGGATCACCGCGGAGGCCACGGGGAGCAGTTCCTGGCTGGTGACTGCGATGGTGACGGCGTGGTCGGCGGTGTCGGTGACCACCGCGGCGGTGGCCACGGTGAGGGTGGCCTGGGTTTGGGCGCCGCCGTCGCCGGGGATCGGCAGGGTCACCAGCACGTCAACAAGATCTCCGGGGGCCAAAGGAGGCAAGGCGGTGTGGGCGGGGATGGCCACCTCGGTTCGATCCCCGATGGGCAGTCCGCCCAGTCGGGCCTCGGTCACCACGTCGCCGGGGTGCAGGGCAGCCGACGCGGTTTCGTCGCCGACGAGGGCGCCCACTGCACCGGCCGGCAGGGTCAGGGCCGGATACCGTCGGGCCTCGGTGTTGTCTGCATCAAGCGGTTCTCCGGCCTCGATGGGCCGGGTGGCCACGATCACCGGGGTGAGCTCGCCCAATGATGAGCCGCCCCCGGCCAGAGCGGCCATCGCCGCCACCGCCAGCCCGGTTATCGCCGCGGCCCCAGCCACCACAAACCAGTAGCTGCGCCGGCCGCCCGGCAGCCGGGCCAAAAGCGAGCCCCGCCAGGCGAGGGCTTGGTCGTCGGATTTGGGAGTTGCGACCACGGGCGCGCTCCTCCGCCATGTTTGAAGCGGGGAAGCGCCGCCCAGGATAGCGGGGATCGGGGCCGATGGGAAGGGTCAGTATGGCGGCAGGGGCGGGTCTATGCCGTTGGCGCGATCGGAGCAGTCGGGGGGGTTGCCGGCGATGGCCCGGATGGCGCCGAACAGCACCGCTCGCATCTTGTCCACGTTCTGGGCGAAGAAGGCGAACACCTCGTCTTGGGTGACCGGCCTGATGCCGGGGTCGTCGTCCAAGCCCACGTCGTAGTCGGTGACCAAAGCCGCGGTGGCGTAGCAGATGCCCAGTTCGGCGGCCAGGGCGGCCTCGGGGTATTGGGTCATGCCCACCACGTCCCACCCGTTGTCGCGGAACCAGCGCGACTCGGCCCGGGTGGAGAAGCGGGGCCCCGATATCACCGCCATGGTGCCCCCATCGTGGGCGGTCATGCCCTCGGCCGGGGCGGCTGCCAGCAGCGCTTGGCGGAGCTCGTCGCAATAGGGGTCGGCCAGCGAGACGTGGTTGGTGACGGTGTCGAAGTAGGTGTCGGCCCGGCCCGAGGTTCGGTCGACAAGCTGGTCGCACACCACCACGTCGCCGGGGGCCAGCTCAGGGCGGAGCGACCCGCAGGCGCTGGGGCCGAAGACGGCCCGAACTCCCGTTTGGCGCAGTGCCCACAGGTTGGCGCGGTAGTTCACTTTGTGGGCCGGGAAGCGATGTCCGGGGCCGTGGCGGGCCAGAAAGGCCACCTCGATGTCGTCCACTGAGCCGATGGCGATCGGCCCTGACGGTGGACCGAAGGCGTGGTCGCCGGGAACCTCTGCGGCTTCGTCCAGCAGGGAGTAGAGACCGGAGCCGCCGATGACGCCGATCTCGGGCATGGGGTTAGCCGTCGGAGGAGCTTGAAGCGGCTTTGGCCGGCTCGCGGCCAGAGGACTCCGATGGGCTGCTGTCGGCTTTGGCGGCGTCGGCCTTCGCGGCGGTCGACTTGTCTGGGCCGCCGGCACTGTCGCCGCCGGCATCGGAGGAGGCGCCAGCCGCGGGGGCCGACTTGGAGCCAGAGCGGCTGTCGTTGCGGTAGAAGCCGTCGCCCTTGAAGGTGATGCTGGGCACGCTGAACACCTTGTGTACTTGGCCCTTGCCCGGCTGGGTGCAGGCGGCGGGGCTGGCGATCGAATCGGCTTGGGGGCAGAGCGTGAGGGAATCCTCGGAGAAAGACTGGATGACTTCGAAGCGGGTGCCGCAGGTTCGGCAGCTGTAGTCGTAGGCGGGCACGATCGACAAGGATAGAGGCGCTGTGAGATTGCTGGCTATCTGAGGGTGCCGCCAGCGTCCGGCGGACTGGCGGGGTGCAGTTCAGTATTGTTGGCGTGTGGACTGGGAATGGGTTTTGGTCTTGGTTGGATATTTGTGGGGGACGTTCCCCGGCGCGCTGCTGGTGGGTCGGTATACGGGGCACGATCCCACTCGGGAGGGGTCGAACAATCCGGGGGCCAGCAATGTGTACCGGGTGGCGGGGCGGTGGCCAGCCGCGTGGGTGCTTCTCAGCGATGTGGGAAAGGGGCTCATCGCCGCAGGACTCGGCCTGATCTTGGGCGGCCAGCTCATTGGGGCCGCGTGCGGGGCGGCAGCGGTGGTGGGCCACATCGTGCCGCTGGGCCGCTATCGCCAGGGCGGCAAGGGGGTGGCCACGTTCGGGGGGCTGCTGCTGGCGCTCACTCCGGTGGTGGGGGTGATCCTCATCGGCGTGTGGGCGGTGGCCTTGGCCGCCACCAAGCGGGCCGGCGCGGCTTCGCTGGCGGCGACGGCGGCCGCGCCGGCGGCGGTGGCGATTCAGGGGTGGCCAGCGCCCGACGTCGTCGTGATTGTCGGGGTGGCGGTGGTGGTTCTCGCCCGCCACCATGAGAACATTCGCCGTATGTGGCGTAGAGAAGAACCGGCTCTTTGGTGATGATCCCCCTTTCTGAGGCCCAGGAGCGGGTGTTGGCGGGCTGCGACGTGCTCGGCGAAGCGGTCGTGGGCATCGGGCAGGCCCGGGGCTTGGTGACCACAGAGACCGTGGTGGCCCGGGAGTTGGTGCCTCCATTCGACAACACGGCGATGGACGGCTTTGCGGTGCGGTCGGCCGACGTGGCCGACGCCCCAGTGGCCCTGGCCATCGCGGGGACCATGGGCGCCGGGTCGGCGCCCGCTATCGCCGTGGGTGCCGGCCAGGCGGTGCGCATCATGACCGGGGCAGTTATTCCTCCCGGTGCTGACTCCGTGGTGATGGTGGAGCTCACCGAGACCAGCGCTGACGGCACCGAGGTGACCGTGGTCCGGTCGGTGCCAGAAGGCAACCACATTCGGCGGGCTGGAGAAGATCTCAGCGTGGGCCAGGTGGTGTTCGGCCCGGGCGAGGTGCTCACTCCGGGCCATCTGGGGGTGCTGGCCAGCCTGGGCATCTGCGAGGTGAGGGTGCATCCCCGAGCCCGGGTGGGGGTGATGAGCACCGGCGATGAGCTGGTGGACGGCCCGGCGCCGTTGGTGGCCGGCCAGATTCGCGACTCCAACCGGCACACTCTGCTGGCCCTGTTGGCCGAAGCCGGCTGTGAGCCGGTGGACCTTGGTCGCACCCCAGACGACGAAGCGGAGATCGCCGCCGGCATCCGAGCCGGGACAGAGAAGTGCGATGCCCTTTTAACCTCGGGCGGGGTGAGCATGGGCGACTACGACTACGTGAAGAAGGTTCTCGACGAGGTCGGCGACATGTCCTGGATGCAGGTGGCCATCAAACCGGCCAAGCCCCTGGCCTTCGGCGTGGTCGAGGGCATCCCCGTGTTCGGTCTTCCCGGCAACCCGGTGTCGTCCATGGTGTCGTTCGAGCTGTTCGCCCGGCCCGGTCTGCGCAAGATGATGGGCCATTCCCCAAGTACCTGGCACCGCCAGCCGGTGATGGGGCGCGTGGCGGAGCGGCTGCGGCGCCGACCCGACGGCAAGACCCACTTCGCCCGAGTGCGAGTCGAGTACGACGATGGCGAGTTCTCGGCCCGATCGGCCGGGGGGCAGGGATCACACCAGCTTTCGGCGATGGCCGCAGCCGACGCCCTGGCTGTGCTGCCCGACGGCGAGGGTTTGGGCGTCGGGGATGCGGTTTCGCTGCTGATACTGAGATAATGCAGAAGTGAGCGTGCCGCTGATCGACGGCTTCGGAAGGGTCCACCGGGATCTGCGCATTTCGGTGACCGACCGCTGCAACTTCCGTTGCACGTACTGCATGCCCGCCGACGGGCTCGACTGGCTGTCGCGCGAGGATCTGCTCACCTTCGAGGAGATCGAGCGCATTTCCGCGTTGATGGTGGATCGGTTCGGCATCGACAGCATCCGGCTCACCGGCGGGGAGCCCACGGTGCGGGCCAATCTGCCGGTGCTGGTGCAAAAGCTCGCCGCGCTCAACGTGGATCTGGCCCTGACCACCAACGGGGCCACGCTGGGCCTGTTGGCCGACAAGCTGGTGGCCGCCGGGCTGCGGCGGATCAACATCTCGCTCGACTCCCTTCAGCCCGACCGGTTCGAGCAACTCACCCGCCGCGACGACCTGTACCGGGTTCTGGACGGAATCGATGCCGCGGTGGCTGCGGGGCTCAATCCGGTGAAGGTCAACGCGGTGATGATGCGGGGCGTCAACGACGACGAGATCGTGGACTTCGCCCGGTTCGGGCGGGAGAAGGGCGTGGAGGTCCGGTTCATCGAGTTCATGCCTCTGGATGCCGATCTCTCGTGGAGCAACGACAAGGTGGTGACCCTCGACGAGATCGTGTCCACGGTGGCCGAGGAGTTTCCGCTGGCTCCGGTCGAGCGGTCGCACTCGCCGGCGGCGGTGTGGCACTACGCCGACGGCCAGGGCTCTTTCGGGGTGATCGCCAGCGTGACCGATGCCTTTTGCGGAAGCTGCGATCGGGTGCGGCTCACTGCCGAGGGCATGTTCCGCAACTGCCTGTTCGCGGTGGAAGAGCACGATCTGCGGAGCTTGCTGCGCTCGGGGGCGAGCAACGACGAGATCGCCGGGGCTATCTCGGGAGCGGTGGCCGACAAGTGGGCCGGACACGCCATCAACCAGGTCCACTTCATCCGCCCCGGCCGCTCGATGTCGCAGATCGGGGGCTGATGTGTCCGATGTCGGATTTACCCACCTCGACCCCCTCGGGCGGGCTCGAATGGTGGACGTAACCCCCAAGGAGCCATCGCACCGCCGTGCTATCGCCCGGGCCAAGGTCCATATGAGCGCCGATACCGCCGCCGCCGTGGCACGGGGGGCCATCGGAAAGGGGGATGTGCTGGCCGTGGCCCGAGTGGCGGGCATCCAAGCGGCCAAGCGCACCCCCGAGTTGATCCCGCTGTGCCACCCGCTCTTGGTTGGGGCGGTGCTGGTCAATTTCCGGATCGAGGACACCCACATCGAGATCGAGGCCGAGGTTGAAACGGTGGACAGAACCGGGGTGGAGATGGAGGCGCTCACCGCCTGCTCGGTGGCTGCCTTGACCGTTTACGACATGTGCAAGGCTCGAGACAAGGACATGGTGATCAGCGAGGTTGCCCTGTGGGAGAAATCGGGCGGACGATCGGGCCCCTACCGCCGCTCGGACGAAGCGGCTGCCCGGTACGAGCACTGATCACGCTGCGAAATCACTTCACGGCATAAGTGGATGGCGCAGGTGGACTTTTTGTAGTAGAACCGTAACAAGTGTTAACTCGCCGCAAGGTATGCCGACAGAAGCTCGCAGGGCGAGCCAATCCCCCTGGTGGGGAGAAAATTCGCGACCATGCACCATTGAGCGAACCGCCGCGGCATACCATTGATTCTGCAAGGGAACCCCGAGATTGGTGACATCAGTGGTGCTCATGGTCTTGACGGCCGCCTGGGCCGCCTTTTTGCTTCCGCCCCTGATCCGGCGAGCGCGCAACGGCCAGTTCAGGTTTCGCCGCCGTTCATCGCGGTGGAGCCCTGGCGCTCCCATCCGCTCGGTGCATCCTCGCTTGGCTGAGCGGGGGGCCATAGCGGCGCCGGTGTTCGCCCTTCGGCCCAATATCGCACTCCCCCCCCAAGGCTACGCTTCTCAAATGGCTTCCCCGGCGGCGCGGGGCATACCCCGCACCTCGATCGATGCCCGCCGTCGGCGGCGGCGCATTCTGGTATCGCTCGTCGTCGGTGCTCTGGCCTCCTTTGTGGCTGCCACCTACTTGGGCGGCTTCGCCCTGGTTGTGCATTTGCTCATCGATGCCATGCTCTTGGCCTACGCCATGCTGCTGGTGCAGCACCAGCGGACCCGCGAGGAGCGGCTCAGCCCGATCGACGCGGAACCGCCCCAATCCCGAATGCGGGACGCTGCATCGGGCGCCCAGCGCTGACCTGTCACACTTGCCGATTCCGAGTCGAATCCAGTCGCTGCTGTTGTTTGGTTCCCGTTAGTCTGAATGGGACATCTGGGGCTGTAGCTCAGTTGGCTAGAGCGCCTCGTTCGCAACGAGGAGGCCGGCGGTTCGAGTCCGCTCAGCTCCACTCATCGACCTGCCGGTAGCTTCTTGCCCATGGTCGGTGAATTAGATGCCGCGATGGAGGGCTTTGTGCGGCGGCGCCTGGGGGATGTGAGCGGGCTGCGGGTGGAGGGCGAGGCCCGGGCCATCGGAGGGCAGTCACGGGAAAACTGGCCGTTCGACCTGCATTGGCAAGACGGCGGACAGTCGCACCATCGACAGCTGTTCTTGCGACGCGATCCGGTGGGCAGCGTGTTGGAAACCGACCGCAGGGTGGAGTTTGAGGTGCTGCGGCGGTTGCACGACCAGCCGGTGCGAGCTCCCGAAGTGGTGTGGCTGGACGCCGACGGGTCGGAACTGGGTCGCCCGGCGATGGTGATGACCCGCTATGACGGGCACAACGACCACTTCATTCTGCAAGGAGGCGTCGGTCGGCCCGACGAAGACGCCCGAGTGGGCATCGCCTCGCAGATGGTGGACCTGATGATCGAGATCCATGCCTTGGATTGGCGGGGTGCCGGGCTGAACGAGGTGATGGCTGTGCCGGACGACCCGGCCACGGCGGCCATCGACGAGTGGGCTGCGGTTGTTGAGCGCCAGTCTCTTGAGCCCCAGCCAGTGCTGGCCGAAATTGAGCAGTGGCTGCGCCGCAACCGGCCTGAGCCCGGTGAGGTAACCGTGGTCCACGGCGACATCAAACCGGGCAATGTGCTGTTCGACGGCGACCGGGTACAGGTGCTGTTGGACTGGGAGACCGTCCACCTTGGCGATCCGGCCGAAGATGTGGGCTGGGTGACCAACCCGATTCGCCGGCGCGAGCACCAGATTCCGGGGCGGTGGGAGGTGGAAGACCTGGTGTCG
The DNA here is from genome assembly GCA_028819295.1 of bacterium. Classification (GTDB taxonomy): domain Bacteria; phylum Actinomycetota; class Acidimicrobiia; order Acidimicrobiales; family Bin134; genus Poriferisocius. The sequence continues at coordinate 95,468 of JAPPMA010000053.1, forward strand.
GCCTATGAGGCCCGCACCGGGCGGACCGTGCCTCGGGCTGCGTTGCGGTTCTGGCAAGTGCTGGCCAACTACAAGCTGGCGGCCATCGCCATGACCGGAGTGCGTAGCTTTTGTGATGGCCGCACCCAGCGGGTGTGGTCGGGCACCGGACTACTGGGCAAGGTTCTCCTAGCCCAGACCGAGGAGGAGTAGCGATGAGACTTTCGCCGCTGGCCTTGATTGGGCGGGAATTGCCATGAGACCAACGTTGAGCGAACAGATCGAGGGTGCCCGTGTGGTGTTGGTGGAATTGGTGGCTCCCGAAGTGTCCGAACCCTATGCCCAGGAGCAGGTGACCTACGCGGCTGCCGCGCTTGAGAACGCCGCGGCTCGATGGCCCCATATATTGCCCGACCTCGTGGCCGACATTCGGGCCCTGGAAGAGGTCTTGGGAATCGAACCCGCGGAGTTGCACGAAGCGGTTCCCGGGGTTCCCGACCTGGCCGCCGCCGAGGAGTATCACCGAGGGCTCCGAGCCCGGCTGACCGATGAGATCATGGGCGGGTCTGAGTCGTCCCCGGCGGTGCGGGCCTACCTGTCCGACTCCATAGAAAGGCTGAAGTAGCCATGCTTGGACCTCTTGATGACACCCTGTGGCACCAGATTGCCGAGCCGTTCGAACACGTCGGCACATCTGACCCCCGATTCTTCGACCGCTACTGGTTCGCCATCTACGACCCGGCGGGGCAGGCCGCGGTGCAGTTCACCATGGGGTCGTACAACAACATGAACGTGATCGACGGCGGGGTGGTGATGGTGCGGGACGGCACCCAGCACAATCTGCGGGCGTCGCGGGCCCTGCGTCCCCGCCTCGAACCCGAGGTGGGGCCGATGCGGGTAGAGCCGACGGTTCCGCTGGAGGAGCTCCGGATGATCCTGGCCCCCGGCGACCACTCCGTCGCCTGCGATCTGGTGTGGCGGGCCGAGCTGGCTCCCGAGATCGAAAAGCCCCACGTGGAGCGGGAGCGGGGCCGGGTGGCCCAGGACTACCAGCGGTTCAATCAAGTCGGCGTGGTAGACGGCTGGATCAAGGTGGGCGATGAGCGCCTCGAAGTGGCCAACTGGTGGGGCGGTCGGGATCACTCTTGGGGAGTGCGCCCGGCCATGGGCATCCCCGAGCCGGTAACCGGCCCGCCCCGACAGCACAGTGAGGCCGGCACGCTGTTCTACTTCCTGTTCTTCTCTACCAATCGGCGGGCCGGCCACGTGCAGATCATGGAGCGGGGATCGGAGCGGGTATACCTCACCGGGCTCATCCGAGACCGGGATGCCCCCGATGTGGACCGCCACGTGACCGAGGCCGAACTGTCGTTGGGGTTCTTCGCCGGCACCCGGCGGTTCTCATCGGCCGATATGGCGGTAAGCCTCAACGATGGTCGCTCTTTGCGGCTGGGCTCGGCCCCGCTGGGATCCGCAGTGGACATGGCCGGACTGGGCTACAGCGGTGGGTGGAACGACGAGCTCGGCCTCGGCGTGTACCGGGGCGAGTCCTACCTGGAGCACGAGATCTGGGACGTGAGCCATCCCGCCGACGTGGTGAGGGCCTCCGGCGAGGTGTTCATCCCGATGCACCGCATCGCCCCGGTCACCGTCACCACCGACGACCCCGACGAGACCGGCACCGGCAGCCTCACCATGATCGCCAACGGCCGTCTCCCCCAATACGGCTTGGATTGATCGCCAACGGCCGTCTCCTCCAATACGGCTTGGACTGATCGCCAACGGCCGTCTCCCCCAATACGGCCTGGACTGAACCCTCAGGGGGCGTCGGGGAGGTTGGTGAAGCCTCGGCCGTCGGCTCGGCGGTACCAGCCTTGGGCGGTCATGGTGCCGCCGTCTACCGGGATGGTCTGGCCGGTCATGAAGCGCGACTGGTCGGAAGCCAAGAACAGGGCCACCTCGGCGAAGTCGTCGGGGTGGCCGAAGCGGCGCAGGGGGATGTTCCGGGTCACCTGCTCGAGGGGACGCTCCCGCAGCATCTGGTCCAGCGGGGTTTGCAGGGTGACGGCCATGTCGGGAGCGATGGCGTTGACCCGGATGTTCTGGTCGGCCATCTCCAGGGCGATGGATCGGGTGAAGGCGATGATGGCGGCGTTGGACGCCGAATACACCGCGATTCGGGGCATGGCCCGCATCGCCTCCACCGTGGACACGTTCACGATGGTGCCGCCGCCTCCCTCCACCATGGTGGGCAGAAAGGCATGCGTGCAGCGCAGAACATGGCGGAAGGTGATGTTGATCTGGGCGTCCCAGTCGGCCTCGGTGGTGCGGATGAACTTGCCGGCACCCGGCCGGTAGTCGCCCACGTTGTTCACCAGCACGTCCACCCGGCCGTCGCCGAACTCCACCGCGGCCCGGTGGAACTCGGCCACCACCGCGGCATCGGTGATGTCACCCACTACGGCTATGGCCCGCCCCCCGGCGTCGGTGATGTCACCCACCGCGGCGGCAGCCAGGTCGGGAACGATGTCGTTGACCACCACCGCGGCCCCGGCCTCGGCGAACAGCCGGGAGATGCCGCCCCCGATGCCCCCGCCTCCACCGGTGACGGCCGCAATCTTGTTGGCTAATGGCGTTGCGCTCGGCATCCGGGCTTTCTAGCGCATCCCATTGGCCCCCGCCGGATTGAAGGACGGTGTTCCCCGCTGCGGAGCGGATGGGGAACCTACTTGCGTCGGCGGGCGAGGTCTAGATCTTGGTCGGCCAGCTCTTCGGCGAGTTCCAGGTAGCGCCGCAGCCGGCCCTCATCCACGTTGCCCGCCACCGCACAGCCGGGCTGGCCCTGGTGCCAGCAGTCTTCTGCGAACCGGCACCGGTGGTCGAGGGCGTCGATCTCGGCGTAGGCCGCGGCTAGTCCCTCCCACGCATCCCACGGTCCCACGGCCCGGATGCCGGGCGTGTCCACTATTGATCCCCCGTCGGGAAGCGGGATGAGCCGACGGGCGATGGTGGTGTGGCGGCCTTTGGCGTCGCCGGCCCGCACTTCCTGGGTGGCCTGGACCTCGGTGCCCGCCAAAGCGTTGATCAGCGTCGATTTGCCCACCCCCGATGGTCCCAGCAGTGCCAGGGTGCGGTTGCCCTCCAGCAGGGCGACCACATGATGCAGACCGCGGCCCTGAAGGGCTGCGGTCACAATCACCTTTGCTCCCGGGGCCAGAGCCGCAGCCTTTTCGGCATCTCGCTCGGGTCGGCGCCGGAGATCGGCTTTGGCCAAGATCACCGCAACCTCGGCGCCGGATTGCCAGGCCACCACGCAGAATCGCTCGAGTTGAGCGGGGTTGATGCGCCGGTCGAGGCCGTGAACCACCCCCACCACATCGGCGTTGGCCACCAGCGCCTGGGGCTGGGCGTGTTCGGCCGGATCCCGCCGCACAACCAGCGTCTGCCGTTCCAGAACTTGCTCTAGGAGTGGATTTCCGTTGAGGTCGCCGATAACGGTTACCCAGTCGCCGGTAACCGGTGCCACCAGGTCTTGAGCCCGCTGGGAATCAGACGAGACCCGGATCTGGCCCTCGTCGGTGGTCACCTCGCACTCCCCCCGGTCCACCTGCACCACCCGGCCCAGTGTCCCGACGTGGCCTCGGGCCAACTCCCGCCACCGCTGTTCGGCGCCCAGGGCCTCCAACGGCGTCATCTATTCCACACGGGTTCCATGAGCCGGGAGGTGTCCGAGTTCGAGCGCCCATTGGTGGGCCAACGGCGTCATCAATTCCAAACGAGTTTCATGAGCTGGCTCCAAGTCGTGGATCTGTTGCCCCTTCTGGTGAAAATCACAATAGTCTTGGTCCCGCAGTGCCGGTTGAAAAACAAGCGGCCTAGCTGATCGGAATGCAGACATGAGCGAATCCGAATCGACCGGATCAGCAGAACGTCGGGTGGTTGTCTCGCCAGTCGGTGCCATGGCCGCGGGCGTGGCGGCGGCGGGGGCGGCGCTGGGCTTGAGCGAGATCCTGTCGGGCCTGAGCCGCAGGATCCCCTCGCTGGTGGTCTCGGTGGCCGACGTGATCGTCGATGAGACCCCCGGGGACATTGCCCGCTGGTCGATCGAGAATCTGGGGGACAACCAGAAGCCGGCGCTGGTGTGGGGCATCGTGGTGGTGTCGGTGCTGCTCGGCGCGGTGCTGGGCTGGCCGTCCCGCAAGCGCTGGTGGGTGCTGCCCGCCGGGCTGGTGATATTCGGCGTGGTCGGCGGATGGGCTGCGGCCCGCAACCCCCTGTCCAGCGATGGGCTGGGATGGATGTCGGGCCTGTTGTCGGGGGCATTCGGCATAGCGGTGTTCTTGAGCCTGTATGTGCTGGCCATGTCCGATATGCCCCCGGCTGAAGCCGGCGAGCCGGAAGAGGCCCGAGAGGGAGGTCGGGTTCCGATGGTCGGCCGAGGCCGGTTCAACGACCGGCGGCGGTTTGTCGGCGCCGTGGGTGTGATGGCTGGGGCGTCGCTGGCCGGCGGATTGCTCGGCCGGTGGTTGCGGCGGCGAGACACGGTGGAGGGGGCCAGAGAGGGGTTTGCCACCGAGGCCCTCCAAAGCCGCACCATCGCCACCCCGACGGCGCGGGCTACGCCGATGCCCACCGCGCTGGCTGCGGAGGAACCCGTTGCGATCGATCCAACCCCAGGGGCGACTCCCGAGGCCACCGCCGCGCCGGGCGCGGATGGCGCCGCCCCCGATCCCACCGCCGAATCCGCTGCTGAGCCCACTCCCGTGGTTACTGCTGAGCCGGTGAGGGTGCCCAACTTCGACCACATCGCCGGGATCGCACCCCTCATCACCCCCAACGAGGACTTCTACCTGATCGACACCGCACTGTCGTACCCCCAGATTGACCCCCAGGACTGGTCGCTGCGGATCCACGGCATGGTGGACCGGGAGGTGGAGATCGGCTTCGAGGAGCTGCTGGACTTGGGCTTGGTTCAAGAGCAGGTGACCCTGTCGTGCGTGTCGAACCGGGTGGGCGGCAATCTGGTGGGAAATGCCGAGTGGGTGGGGGTGCCGCTGGCCACCGTGCTGGATCAGGCCGGGGTGCAGCCCGGCGCCACCCAGATTGTGGGCCGCTCGGTGGACCGGTGGACCGCGGGCTTTCCCACCGAGGTGGCACTGGATGGAAGGGTGGCCCTGGTGGCGGTGCAGATGAACGGTGAGCCGCTGCCCATCTCCCACGGCTTCCCCGCCCGGCTGGTGGTGGCCGGGCTGTACGGCTACGTGTCGGCCACCAAGTGGCTGTCGGACATCGAGCTCACCACCTGGGAGGCCTTCGACGGCTACTGGATACCCCGCGGCTGGTCCAAAGAGGGACCGATCAAGACCCAATCCCGCATTGACGTGCCCCGCAGGAACTCCGTCATCGACCCCGGCCCCACCGCGATTGCCGGGGTGGCCTGGGCCCCCAGCCGGGCTATCGAGCGGGTGGAGGTGCAGGTGGATGGCGAGGATTGGGTGGAGGCCGAGCTCAGCCGGGAGACCACCGTCAACTCCTGGCGCCAGTGGATGGTGACCTGGAACGCCACCCCCGGCGAGCACCTGGTGCGGGTGCGGGCCACCGACGGTACCGGAACCACCCAAACCTCACAGATCAGCAACCCCGCCCCCGACGGCGCCACCGGCTGGCACACCATCCAGGTGAGAGCCGACGACGCCTGATTCCCCTCTTGGATCGCGGGCGTTGACTTGCCTGCCGGTACAGTCCGCAGCGATGGATTTCGACCTCACCGCTGCTGAGCGGGACTTCCGCGAGGAGGTGCGTACGTGGCTGGAGGAGCACCTGGTGGGGGAGTTCGCCGGGTTGCGGGGCCGGGGCGGGATGGGCCAGGAGGACATCCCCGCCGAACAGCAGATCGCCTGGGAGCGAGAGCTGGCCGGCGGCGGCTGGCTGGGCATTGACTTTCCCGCTCATTTGGGCGGCCGGGAGTGCAGCCTGTCGGAGCAGGTGCTGTTCCACCAGACCTACGTGGAGGCCCGGGCGCCGGGGCGGCTGCCCAACATGGGGGTCACGCTGCTGGGACCGACCCTGGTGGCCTACGGCACCCCTGAGCAGCAGCAGCGGTTCGTGCCCCCGATCCTGTCGGGCGGCGAGTTCTGGTGCCAGGGCTATTCCGAGCCCAACGCCGGCTCGGACTTGGCCAATGTGGGCACCAAAGCGGTGCTCGCCGGCGATCGGTGGGTGGTCAACGGCCAGAAGATATGGACCTCGCTGGCCCAGTACTCCGACTGGTGCTTCGTGGTTTGCCGCACCGACCCCGACTCGGCCCGCCATGCCGGGCTCTCCTACCTGCTGGTGCCGATGGACCAGCCCGGCATCGAGATTCGCCCCATCGTGCAGATCACCGGTGGCACCGAGTTCAACGAGGTGTTCTTCGACGACGCGTTGACCGATGCCGATCTGGTGGTGGGGCAAGTGGGCCGGGGCTGGGAGGTGGCTATGGGCACGCTGGCCTTCGAGCGGGGGACGTCCACGCTGGGCCAGCAGACCTACTTCCGCCAGGAGCTGGACGCCTTGTTGGCCCAGGCCCAGGCCAACGGCACCGCTGACGATCCGGTGGTCCGCCAGGAGCTGGCCCAGGCCTACGCCACATTGGAGATCATGCGGTACAACAACCTGCGGATGCTCACGGTGGTGGACGCCGGCGGGGTGCCCGGGCCGGAGATGTCCATCGGCAAGCTGCTGTGGTCGAACTGGCACCGTTCGCTGGGCGAGCTGATGGTGGCAGTGCGGGGGGCCGACGCCATGGCAGTGGCCGCCGACGTGGGCGAGGGGTATTCGTTGGACTCCTGGCAGCGCACCTTCTTGTACAGCCGAGCCGCCACCATCTATGCCGGGTCGAACGAGATTCAGCGAAACATCATCGGTGAGCGGGTTCTCGGCCTGCCGAGGGAGCCGCGGTAATCGGCAAACCGAATTGTTGGGATTGCCCCGCGAGCCGCGATGATTGCAGGTACACCGAAGAGGAGCAGCCATGGCTGAGGCATACATCATCGACGCAGTCCGCACGCCGGTGGGACGGCGGGGCGGCAGCCTGTCGCAGATCCACCCGGCTGACCTGGGGGCCCATCCCATCACCGGACTGCTTGAGCGGACCGGTGTCGACCCGGCCGCGGTAGACGACGTGATGTACGGCTGCGTGGACGCCCTCGGCCCCCAAGCGGGCGACATCGCCCGCACGGCCTGGCTGGTCGCCGGGCTGCCCGAGCACGTTCCCGGAACCACCATCGACCGCCAATGCGGATCGGCCCAGCAGGCCGTCCACTTTGCCGCCCAGGCGGTGATGGCCGGGGTGAACGACATGGTGGTGGCCGGCGGGGTGCAGAACATGAGCATGATCCCCATCGGAGCGGCCATGACCGTGGCCGAGCATGTGGGGGTGACCGATCCCGACCCCTTCACCGGCTCCGACGGCTGGGTCGACCGCTACGGCACCCAGGAGGTGTCGCAGTTCCGGGGCGCGGAGATGATCGCGGAGCGCTGGGGCATCAGCCGGGAGCAGATGGAGGAGTTCGCGCTGGCCAGCCACGAGCGGGCGGCCACCGCCACCGACGAGGGTCGCTTCGACAACGAGATACTGCCCCTGGCCGGCCTGGAGTTTGACGAGGGCATCCGCCGGGGCACCACGCTGGAGAAGATGGCCGATTTGGCGCCCCTGGCTGAGGGCGGGCGGCTGACCGCCGCGGTGTCCAGCCAGATCTCCGACGCGGCCTGCGCCATGCTGATCGCCGGGGAGCAGGCGGTGGCCGACCACGGGCTCAGGCCCCGGGCCCGCTTCCACCACATGTCGGTGCGGGGTGCCGACCCCATCTACATGCTCACCGGCCCCATTCCGGCCACCGAGCACGCGCTGGCCCGAACCGGCATGGCCATCGACGACATCGACCTGTTTGAGTGCAACGAGGCCTTCGCCCCGGTGGTGCTGGCCTGGATGGGCGAGCACGACGTGCCCCACGAGAAGGTTAACGTGAACGGCGGGGCCATCGCCCTGGGCCACCCCCTGGGGGCCACCGGGGCCCGGCTGATGACCACCCTGTTGAACGAGCTGGAGCGCACCGGCGGCCGCTACGGCCTGCAAACCATGTGCGAGGGCGGCGGCCAGGCCAACGTCACCATCATCGAGCGGCTCTCCTGGGGCACTCACTTCGATGGGTCGATTATCTGAACCTCGCGAGTGCGCGCACACCATTCCTGAATCGCACGGTCGGCGGTGACCAGTTCATGGCGGCCCAAAATGGCGGTCGCCACGATGGTCTGATCGTCAGGGTCGCCGTGAAAGCCTGAGTCCATCAGCGATACACCGCGAATCGCTATCTTCCCGGTAACAGGAAGCTCGCGCAGACCTTTTGCTAGCTGCGCATCGTGCCAAAGATCTGGGGCGGTGCCCAGATTGATGACGCCTTTGCGGTGCAGTCTCGCCACCTCAGTGAATGTGACCGCTGATACTCCGAGGTTTCCTTCGGCGAGGGAATCGTCGAGCAGCAGTCTTGTGCGAGGCCCGATTCGGTGCCCGTCTTTCAGCCCCCAGAGGAAGACATGGGTGTCGAGGAGGATCACCGGTCTGCCGGCAAAGTTGGATCTACCACACGTTCAGGGTTGCTTATCGACTCCCAGTCATCAGATGAGGCTGAGGGTGCCATGATGTCGCCAAGGATCTCAAGCTCGGGGCTAGACCCGATGAATCGACCCTGTTCACGAGGTGCTGGCACGATTTTGACCACTGGCTTACCGTGCTTGGTGACGATGACCGCCTCTCCGGTGCGGTCTACCTCGTCCATGATTCGCAGGCAGTTGTCCCGGAACCGTCCCGCAGGAATGGTGGGTGGCTTGGAGGATTCTGCTGGCATAGCACCGCCACTTCGTCAAGAACTGCCATAGAAGTATAGCCACATTTTGCTCGGGATCAGCCAGACTCGTCGCTTCAAATTGACACCACGCACCTAATCGCCCTCATGACTCCCGAGGATAAGGCTGACTTCGGCCGCCGCTACCCGCTGGGCCGCATTGGCGAGCCTGAAGACACGGCCGACGCCATCGTCCTTCTGGCCTCCCCCAAAGCCGCCTACATCACCGGCGGCACCGAACGCGGAAACCCCAGTCTGTTCTGACGCTGGGCGACCGTACGGTTGCTTCGCTGAGTTCCAATGCGACGGTGCTCGCTCCTGAACGGCTATGGGGACAGATCAGGCGGACCAACCTCAAGGGGTCACGCCAATCTCCCCATGACCAGTCGGCTGGATGAGGAAATAGCCGTGAATCTCATTCTTGGTAGATGTGGACCTGGCACCAGCGGGTCATGACCGCGGTTGAAATCCAGTTTTTTCGTAATACAATAATCGAGTGTGGAGATCCACAGGTTAGCGCGGAAGCATGGATGCAACGATCGAGAGATTCTTCATGCTCTTGACAATGCCATGGCCGTCTTTGACTTGGACCCTGAGGGAGACCCTCCCAGGTCCTGGCAATCGGACCGGATCCCTCCGGCAACATGCTGGAGGTGATTTGGCTTGAGTTGAGCGACGGGCAGCGGCTTGTAATCCACGCCATGACCCTCCGACCGGCGTACTTCACACTCTTGGAGCTTGCAAAGGGGGAAGAACAGCAATGACCAATAGGAAGACATACCAAACGCAGACCGGGCGGGTGCTCACCGATGATGAGGTAGAGCGCATTGCCGTCGATATCGAGAAAACCGAATACGACGTTGAGGTGCTTCGCGCTCGCCGACGGGGGCGCCCTCCTATGGGTTCTGAGCCCTTGGAGGTTGTGACGGTACGGATCGAAGCTGAGCTCCGGGCTGCCATTTCTGCAAGAGCGGAGAAGGATGGCATGACGGTCAGCAGTGTCCACCGGGAAGCCTTGCGACAATTTCTCGACGTTCCAGAGTCGGCCTAGTTGCTGCCACAGCTGCACGATTTCATGGATGAGGCTGCCGTGGAGCATTCGCTGGTACAGATATAGTTCATTCGCTGGTACAAACACTGTGCATTTGCTGGTACAAATACAACGCGTCGGGGTTCATCATCGCTGGCTCGGCGGGATACTCAGAGGCGCACGGCTTCAATCAATTCCCCTTGACCGGGCGCTGCGACATCCTCCAGTTGCGGCCCATGTCGCAGGCCGAGCGGCTCGGTGTGACTCCTGCGCCCCTTGCCGACGCCCTTTTCGCCGGTGCCGGAGAGTGGGGAGAACCAGAGCGCATGGACCACGGGAGTTACATGGAGACCGCCCTCCGCTCCGGCTATCCAGGACATGCTGGCCTCGACATGCAGGAGACCCACCGTGCCCTGCTCCGCGTCTCCCGGGATGTGATCGAAGCCGATATCGTCCGACACCAGACGCGGAGGGATTCGGCCGGCATGCGCCGCGGGCTGGCGAGGTTCATCGCGGCCTATGCCGGGCACAGCGGCCGCATTGTCGATCTGCTGAGCATCGCGAAGTCGGCGGGAGACTCGAGGCGCGGTTAGGTCCTGGGGTCTAGGATTGGGTCGAACCCGAGGCTCACCAGCAGGTCGTCGAAGGCGTTGGCAGTCTCGTCGAAGTAGTTGGAGTGGGTCACCTTGATGGCATCCAACGAATCCGCGCCAAGCAGTACAACCTCGATGCGAGGGTTGTCCCGGTGTGATCACGCGAGTGAGTTTCTCGATCATCTCATGCCGTGGCGGCCCTAGGCCTGGATGATATCGACGTCGTATTGCCAGATTTGGGTGTCGCTGCTAACTAGCTCCAATCGCTCGACTCGGGCTTGGGCGACCATGAGGCGATCGAAGGGGTCGTTGTGGATGGGCGGCAGCTCAAGCACCCCAAGAGCGTGATCGGGCTTGATGTCGAGCGTTTGGAATCCGGTTTGGGCAATGCTCTCCAGCAGGCGGTCCGGGAGGTCGATGTGGTCCTTCCCGGCCTTGATTGCCAACTCCCAGATGGCTGCCGTGCTTACCCAGGCCTGGTTCTCTGCATCCGCAATCAGGTGTCGGAGTCCGCGCCCTAGTCTCTCGCTGTCCTCCAGGGTCCAGACCACCACTTGGGTGTCAAGCAGGAGGCGACGCATCTTCGGTGCCGTAGAACTCTGCCTCCAGGGTGTCCTCGTGGAACGACGCCTTCATGTTGAACTGCCCCTTGAGCAGCCCCAGTTGCCGGGGCTGGGGGTCGTATTTGACGAGCATCGCCGCTGGCCTGCCGGCCCTGGCGATCACGACCGGCTCACCGTCTTCTGCGAGGGCGACAAGCTGGGACAGACGTGTCTTCGCTTCGAGCATGTTCACGATCACCTGTGCAGTATGACAGACCTCCACACAACTTAGCCAGCGATTAGCTAGCAAAGCGCCATTTGTTTGCCCGCAGACGCTGGGATGGACCGAAACGGAGCTAGCGGGCACGCCTCAACTGGTGCTGATGCGGTCGATGAGGCCCCATGCGAGGGCGGTGGCGGCATCGATCTCGGTGTTGGTGAGGGCGAAGCAGCAGAGGCGCTGGCGGCCGATGCGGCGGGCGATGCTGACGGTGCCGCCCGCGCCAGGCACCAGGCCCATGGCCACCTCGGGCAAGCGGAAGGTGGTGTCGGGGTGGGCGGCCACGTCGTGGGCGTAGGCGGGCAGCTCCACGCCGGCCCCCACGCAGGTGCCGTGGACCATAGCCCGGGTCTTGGCCGCCAGCCGGTCGATCCAGAAGGCCGCGCTGCGCACCGAGCGGACTCGATGGGCGGTGCCCGGGTCGGGGGTGGTGCCGAACTCGGCCAGATCGCCCCCGGAGCAGAACGTGGGACCGGCGCCGTTGATCACGATGCCGTCGAGGCTGGGATCGGCCCACGCGGCCCGAAGCTGCTCCACCAGCCCGTCGCGCATCTCGGCGCTGAAGGCGTTGTGGCGCTCGGGCCGGTTGAGGGTGAGCCGCAGGGTGGAGCCGGTGCGCTGGGCCAGCACGGCGGGCTCGGGGTTGTCGGGAACCAGGCGGCTGGGCTGGGTGGCCAGCCAGCCTTGGAACTGGGGCCCGGACTGAAGGGTGGAGTAGGCCAGAGACTCGGCCACCAGCCCATCCGCGGTGGAGCGGCCCTCGCTCAGGCGCAGGAGCTGAACCAGGGCCACCGCCGCGGCCGGCGATGCCGTGGCGGCAGCGGCGATCTGGCTGATCTCGTCGGGGGGCACCCCCAGTGCTGCTGGGAGGCCGCCAGAGGCGAGCACGATGTCGAAGGGGGCGCAGACCTCGGCCAGCTTTGGGGCATCGGCGGGGTCGCGGTCATCGGGTACCGAGGCCACCATCACCGCGGGGGTGCTCTTCACCAGGTCGGTTGTCTCGGGCGACGGCCATTGCGAGAGGTCGGCCGAGCTCAGCTCGACGAGAATCACCGGGCAGTCGGCCAGTCCGTAGTCCTCCCCGGCGTAGGGGAGCGACAGGAGTGCTCTGGCCTCAGCCAGACCCGTGACTTGAACTGGCGAGCTCATCTCTCAGGATCCGGCGCAGAAGCTTGCCGGTCTCGTTGTAGGGCAGCTCGTCTCGCACCTCGATGCGGTCGGGGGTGCGCGACGACCGCATTCGGGCTTTCACGAACTCTTGGAGCTCGGCGATATCCACCGTCTGACCCTTGGCGGCCACCACCACCGCGGCCACCGCCTCGCCCCACTGCTCGTCGGGCACGCCGACGGCGGCGGCGTCGGCCACCGACTGGTGGCTCAACAGCACGTCCTCGATCTCGCCGGGGGAGATGTTCTCGCCTCCCCGCACGATGATGTCGTCGATGCGGCCCTCCACGAACAGATAGCCGTCGGAGTCGAGCGAGCCCCCGTCGTTGGTGGGGAACCAGCCGTCGGGGGTCACCCGGGAGTTCCGCCCCAGATATTCGCCCGATACCTGCTCGCCCCGTACCCAGATCTCGCCGGAAATGCCGGTGGGAACCGGCTCGCCCTCCTCGTCGCGGATGTCCACCTCGACAGCGGGCAGCGGCCGGCCCGCCGAGCCCAGCCGGGCCTTCACGGACGGATCATCGGAGCGGTGGGCTTCGCGGTGCTCCTCGGGTCCGAGCACGGCCACGGTGGAGCTGGTCTCGGTGAGGCCGTAGGCGTTCACGAAGTTGGCCTCGGGCAGCAGCTCCAGCGCTCGGGCGATGACCGGGGTGGGCATCTTGCCGCCGCCGTAGGAGAGGGCCCGCAGCGAGGGGAGGCCGCCCCCGATGTCGTCCAAGTGGTCGACGATGCGGGCCAGCATGGTGGGCACGACCATGGCGTGGGTGACACCCTCAGCGCGGACCAGGTGTACCCAGTCGGCGGCGTCGAAGTTGGGGAGCTGCACGATGCGGCGACCGGCGTACACCGAGCTCAAGATCGCGGCCATGCCGGCCACGTGGTAGGGGGGCACCGACACCAGGGTGGCCTCGTCCTCGGTGGCGCCCATGAACTCCACCGAGCCGATGATGTACGACACCAGGTGCCGGTGGCGCAGAACCGCGGCTTTGGGGGCCCCGGTGGTGCCGCTGGTGTAGAGGAGGATGGCGATTTCCTCGGGGTCGACATTCCAGTCGCTGTCGGGAGCGCCGCCCTCGGCGCACTGGCCCAAGAAATCGGGGCGGACAACCGCCCGCACGCCGTCGAGGTCGCCGATGGCGGCCAGCGCGTCTTGGCTGCACACCGTGACCGAGGGAGCAACCTCGGCGGCCAGGTGACGCAACTCGGGCACCGTCAGCCGATAGTTCAGGGGCACGAACGGCACACCGGCCCAGGCCGAGCCGAACAGGGCGATGGGCAGGGCTTCGCTGCTGACGTCAACCATGGACACCCGCTCGATGCCCGCCTCCCGGAAGCGCGTGGCGGCGCCGCCGGCCCGCTGGAACAACTGCTCATAGGTGAGACCCCGTCCCTTGGATCCGATGGCGGTGCGCTCGCCGAAACCGCTGGACGCCATCTCCAGCAGCATCATCAGGTTCATTGGCTCATCTCGTGCGGGGCGTCTCGCAGCGGCCTGGTTTCCGATCAGTCGGAGGCCGGGAGGGGCTTGGCCTCTTTCAGGCTGAGCGGCGTGCCGGCCATTGCCAGCGAGCCGTCGCCGGGCTTGGTACACAGAACCTCGAGGGATTCGTCTTCGTTCACGTAGCGCTTGCCCAGCGCGGTGCCATCGGCAGCACCAGCGGCAACCTCGCCACTGCGTTCGGCATTGGCCGGATCGGCCATTGGCGAACCGCCGCAGGTTATGTCCACGTCGCCGTCTGGCGCCTTCACCACGATCAACTCGGTGTCGCACACCGAGCTCTTGAGGCGGCTACCCGGTTTCAAGTCCATTCCCACCTCCTGGGAGATATCTCCCAATCTTTTCCCTTCAGCCTCAACAGGTACAAACTGCACTTGTGACGCAGACCTCGAAAAGGAGCCGCCATCCGGCACTGGTTTGGGCCGAGTCGGGGCTCATGGGCTTGAGCGGGCCCGAGCAAGGGGCGCCGGCGTTGGCCTCCGGGCGCTGGGTGGAGCGGCTCGACGGCGTGGCGAACGACATCTCCGAGCTGTGCGGGCAGCGGCTGAGGGCCGATGCCGCCGGTTTTCTGGGGGAGCGGGCGGCACTTGTGGGCCGTGGTCGAAGAGGTGCCGTGTCGGTGGGGGGCGCCTGCCGCATGGTGGCGGCGGCCGACGGGGTGTTGGCGGTGTCGCTGGCCCGCACCGCCGACGCCGATGCGGTTCCGGCCTGGCTGGAGATCGGACATCTGACCGGGAACGGCTTGTGGGCTGAAGTAGCCGCAGGGGTTCGGGACAAACCGGTGGCCGACCTGCTTGAACGGGCCGAATGGCTGGGCTTGGCAGTGGGCCAGGCCGTCCGTCCGTTGCCACCTGCCGAGCCCTGTTCGGCAACCGACACCGGACCGGCGGGACCAGACCGCAAGCTGGTGCTGGACGTGAGCTCTTTGTGGGCTGGCCCGCTGTGCGCGTCGCTGCTGGGGGGATTCGGGTTCGAGGTGTTGAAGGTGGAGGCACCAGGCCGTCCCGATGGGGCCCGGTATGGCTCGCCTGCGTTCTACGAGCGGTTGAATCAGGGCAAGCGGGGCACGATCATCGACCTGGGGTCCGAGGACGGTCGCCGTCGATTTCTGGAACTGTGTGGGGAATCGGCAGTCGTCGTGGACGGCCTGCGACCCCGGGTGTGGGCCAACTGGGGTATCGACCGGCTGGAGGTGGCCCAGAGTTGCGGCTTGGTGTGGGTTTCGATCACCGGCCACGGCGACGGGCGGGCCGGACTCGGCGACGACGCCGCGGTGAGCGGGGGCCTTTGGTTGTCTGATCCGGATGGAGGACTGCCGTGGTTCGTAGCCGATGCTGCTGCCGACCCAATTGCCGGGCTCGTCGCGTGTCGTGCTGCGGCCGAGGCCATAGCCGCTGGTCGTGCCGGCTTGGTGGATGTGGCCATGGTCCAGGCAGTGAGCTGGGTCCGAGCAGGCGACGATCTGAGCGCGCCCGGTGCTGAGATCTTCCGCCGCGGCGACCATTGGGTGGTGAGAGCCGACGATGACGAGCAGGTGGTTCTGCCTCCCCGCAGTGGTGTCTGAGCTTGGCTGCCGGTCGGGCTACGCAGCTTCTATATCGGTGAGTGCGAAGTCGTTGCCCTTGAACAAGAGAGGTTCCCCAGTCTCCTTGGCCAAGGCGTAGGCGAAGCAGTCCCCAAAGTTCAGCGCCGCGGGGTGGTTGCCCTTGCCGAACTGCCGCCAGGCCCGGCGAGCGACTTGGGCATGCTTGCCGGTGACCTCAACGAGCTGGATGGGAGATTCTTCGATGAGGAGGTCGAGTTCATGGCCGCCACCAGAACCGACACGGCTTTCAAGAACAATGGTGGATTCAAAAAAGTTGGCGACAGACATAAGGCAGCGCTCGGCTTCCGCAATCGCTCTCTTGTAGTGCTCGTAATCGGGCTCTCTGAGGAGGATGGCCAGCACGGCCGAGGTGTCCACGATCACTTCGGAGCCCCGTGCTCGTCGTACAAGAAGTCGCCGTGTTCCACTGCTGATGGCCCCGGACGAAGAAGTTTGGAGCAGCGTTGGGCAATGGCCTCAATCGCTTCCATGCGGGCTTCAATACTGCGGCTGCGCTGTTCCCGTTCGAGGCGTTCTTGCAGGGCGACGGTGATTGCCCCGGTCATCGTCTCGCCCGTGAGGCTGGCCAACTCGCTGGCCAGTCGGCAGGTCTCGTCATTCTTGATATTGAGACTCATTGAAATTATCTTATGGTAGAACTGAAATTATTTTTCTACCATACACCGCCAACGGTCCCGTTCAAACGGTAGGTTGAGACGGTGTTCGCAAGGAAGAGCAGCGGCTCTGGGCACCTCGGCGAGGGGCACCACCGCAATGTGACCCGAGGCGGATACCGGGCGGCGGTGTTCGGGGTGAGCGACGGCTTGGTCTCCAATGTGGCCATTATCTTGGGTGTGGCCGGAGCCAATTCAGGACAGGAGCTGGTGCGGATTGCCGGAATCGCCGGCCTTATCGCCGGGGCGGTATCGATGGCCGCCGGCGAGTACATCTCCATGCAGGCCCAGCGGGAGCTGCTGGAGCGGGAGTTGGAGATGGAGCGCCGGGAGCACCTCCGCAACCCCGAGCACGAGGTGGAGGAGCTGGCCGAGATCTACGAGTCGAGGGGCATGGACCCGGACACGGCCCGGGAGATGGCCGCCAACATCATGGACGACCCTGAGAAGGCCTTAGAGGTTCACGCCCGAGAGGAGATGGGCATCGACCCCAACGAGCTGGGCAATCCCGTGTTCGCGGCGACCACTTCGTTCTTCTCCTTCGCCTTCGGTGCAGTGCTGCCGCTTCTGCCCTGGTTCTTCACCGGCGGCAATGGCGCCATCGTGGGGTCGATATTGCTCGGAGTTGTGGGCGCAGTACTGGTGGGTGGCGCGCTGGCGCTGGCCACCAGCCGGTCGATAGCGCGGGGTTCGCTGCGTCAACTTGTGATTGCCGCGGCAGCCGCCGCCATCACATTCGGAATCGGCTCGGCCGTAGGAGTAGGGGTATGACCGATTGGGAGTGGACGTTGGGCGGCCTCGTGAGCGAAAAGGACCCCATTTGGACCGATGCCAACATCCTCGACCCGTCCAGTGTGCTGCTCACCGACAAGGTGGCCATCGTCACCGGCGGCGCTCGGGGAATCGGAGCGGCCACCGCGGTGACCCTGGCCCGGTTCGGGGCCGATCTGGCCATCTGCGACCGGGAAGCCGACGACATGGCCCGCACTGCCGCAGCGGTGGAGGCACAGGGCCGACGCTGCCTGACCGGGCTGTTCGACGTCCGCCATCCCGAACCCCGAGACGCCTGGCTGGCCGAGGTGGGCGAGGCTTTTGGGCGGGTGGACGTGCTGGTGAACAACGCCGGCGGCACGTTCAATTCCCCGTTTGCCGACATCAGCCTCAAGGGCGAGGCCGCGCTCATTGCCGAGAACTTCACCCAGGTCACCGGCTTCATCCGGGGGTGCCTTGCGCTGATGGGCGAAGGGGGGTCGATCATCAACGTGACCTCCATAGAGGCTCATCGGGCCGGTCCCGGCTTCTCGATCTATTCGGCGATGAAGGCGGCCCAGGCCAATCTGGCCAAGAGCCTGTCGCTGGAGCTGGCGTCGGCCGGTATCCGGGTCAACTGCATCGCCCCCGACGTGATTCCCACCGAGGGCGAGAGGATGCTCGGCGACGAGAGCACCGACGACCGCTCCGGCCTGGCCCCCCAGCCGTGGCTGGAGGGCGGATCGGTACACGACTGCGCCGCCGCCGTGGTGTATCTGGCCGGTGACCTGTCCCGATTCGTAACCGGCACCACCATTCACATCGATGGCGGCAACCTGGCCGCCGCCGGGTGGAAGCGCCGCACCACTGGCTGCTAGGCCACGTAGACACCACTAGGGTTCCAGCCGGTGCATCACCGCGAAGGAACTGACATGGATATCGACGTCGATCGGGTAACCGAGCTGGCCGGAGAGGTGGCCGCGCACATGGCCGGGGCTACCACCATGGCCATGGTGTACATCGGCGACGAGCTGGGCCTCTATCAGGCCATGGCCGGGGCGGGGCCGATGACTGCCGATGCCTTGGCCGACGCCGTCGGCTGCCATCCCCGCCTGGTCACCGAGTGGCTGCGCCAACAGGCCGCGGTCGAGCTGGTGGAGATCGATGGCCAGGGCGACGAAGAAGTCACGTTCGAGCTGACCGATGAGGCCGCCGCGGTGCTGGCCTGGGAGGTGAGTCCCGCATTCTTGGCCGGGGGCATCGGCATGTTCCGGGCCATGTTTTCAGATATGGACGACGTCCTCGACGCCTTCCGGGGTGACGGCGCCCTGGCCTGGGGCGATCACCACCCCAGCCTGTTCACCTCCACCGCCCGCTTCTTCCGGCCCCAGTACGAGATGTATCTGGCCAACGAGTGGATCCCGGCGGCCGACGGAATTGATGAGCTGCTCAAGGCCGGGGCCACCGCGGCCGATGTGGGCTGCGGCTGCGGCGACTCGGTGCAGATCCTGGCCTCGGCCTATCCCGAATCCCACTTCACCGGGATCGACTTCCACGGCCCATCCATCGACCAAGCCAGGGAGCTGGCGGCCGAGGCCGGTGTGGACAACGCCTCCTTCGAGGTGGCCGACTCCCAGGGCTACCAGGGCTCCTACGACGTGATCTTCTTCCTGGACTGCCTCCACGACATGGGCGATCCGGTGGGCATCGCCGCCCACGCCCGCAGCCAACTGGCCGAAGGCGGCTCGGTGCTGATGGTGGAGCCGTTCGCGCTAGACGGCCACGTCCGCAACCTGACTGAGAACCCGATGGCAGCCACGTCGTACGGTGCCTCAGCGGTGTTTTGAATACCTTGCTCGCTGGCCCAACCCGTCGGGTTGGGGATGGGCGCTCAAGCTGGCGAAGAGGCCATGCGGGAGGTGTTCACCGCGGCTGGCTACTCCAGCTTCGAGCGGGTCACCGAGACCAACGCCAACATCATCTACCAAGCCCGCCCGTAGTCGGAAAACCACTGGAAGTCTTGGGGCACTAGCAAGTTATACTTACTGGTATGACTCACACCGTTGGAGCGAAGGGACAGGTCGTCATTCCCAAAGAGCTGCGCGACCAGTTCGACATCAAGCCTGGTGACGAGGTGAGTTTCTGGGATTGCGAGGACCATGTTGGATTGCGGGTTGTTCGCGATCCGGAGACGCTAAAGGGCCGATTTCGCGGTTTAGGGCTGAGCGAAGATCTGGAAGAAGAGCGCCGCGCTGAGCGGCAGCGTGAGGCCCGCTCTTGAGAGTTGCTCTGGATTCCTGGGCCATTTTAAGATTCCTCGAGGGCCAGGAGCCGGCCGCGTCAGCAGTTGCTGGGCTGCTTGAGGAGCAGAAACCGGTAGTCAGTTGGATCAACTTCGGTGAGGTCTTCTACATCGTTCGCCGGCGAACCGGAGAAAAAGACGCTTTGTCTGCCATTCGCGACATCGAAGACGTTGTGCTTGCGGACCTACCCAACTCAGATCGGATCATGGAGGCGGCCCGCATCAAGGCTGACTATCCCATGGCCTATGCCGATGCGTTTGCCGCCGCCACCGCCGTCAGTCACGGGGCGACCCTGTGGACCGGCGACCCTGAACTGCTGTTGCCGAATGCCAGCTGGGCGTGGCGCGATCTCCGGTAGCGGGCATTGCTGGGGCTGCCCGCTATTCGGGTCGCCGGATCGCGGGGCCAGCCGGTACACTTCAGCGTTCCCGCCCCGTTCGTCTAGAGGCCTAGGACGCCAGATTCTCAATCTGGTAACACGGGTTCGAATCCCGTACGGGGTGCTTCTGGGTGTTTTCGGCTGTTGCCAGTTGACCCCATTTGTTCCGTATTTCCCCAGCTTATCGACTGTTTTTGTCGATTGGTGATGGTATGCTGTTGTCAGCAGTTTTCGAGCTATCCCCCAGAAAGTGGGGGATAGATTGGGGGATCGGTGCCGGCAACCATGTCCGGTGGCCGCACCAGGTTCAAGTGGGATCCGCGGCGCCGAGCCGCCGGTCGATTGTGGTCAGCAGTTGCGCTCGTCATGGCTCTCACCCTTTCTCAGTGGACCGGTCGCAGCCGGTCGGAACCGCTACCGCGGCCGGTCGCAGCCCCGTTGGGTCTGTAATCTTTGGCCGCATCAGTCCAGGCCGATGCCCGGTGCGCTGTCGCGGGCACGGGACATGTCGTTGTCCACCAGGGCCCTGAGGGAGCGGGTGGCCTGTTTGGGGACCCTGGTGCGCAGCATTCCCGCGTCCACCGCCCGGGCGGTCTCGGGGTCGACGGCCAAGGTGGCCACTATCGGCGTTCCGATGGCCCGCTCGCAGTCGCTGCGAGTCAGCGCCCGCCCCGCCTCGGACACCAGCACCACCCCGGTGGGCCGCAGCGGCGAGCCCACCGTGCGGCGCAGCGACAGATAGCAGGCCCGGGTCACCAGGATCGACTGGTCGGACTCGGCGACGATCTTGTGGGGGAGGCTGTCCTGCCATTCGTCTTCGTGTCCGAAGCCCAGCGTGCCGACGTCGACGACTGTGGTGCCGTCTTGCTTGAGCCACTCGACCAGCTCGTCGCCCCGCCGCCCGCTGAGCGGCAACGAGCCCTTGGGCAGAAGCGACAGATTCGGCGTCAACTCCACGAGCGACCGGTCCAACGCGTCGGCGCTGAGGTCGCTGCGGGTCCATTGCGCCAGTCCGACGTCGCCGGTCCCGGCTGCGCCGAAGATCGCCGGCAGGTCGCGGCCCAAGTCAACCAGCCGCACCGCACTCATCAGCGCCCCCACCCTTGAACTGGCCCACCAGATCAACGCCGAGATCGCCGAGCGCCGCGCCAACGACGGGGAGACCGGCGAGAAGGTGGCCGGGACGGGCGACCGCACCATCCGCGTCGGCGACATCGTGACCACACGGCGTAACGACCGTCACCGCCGCGCCAACGACGGGCTGGCGGTGCGCAACGGCGACCGCTGGACCGTCACCGCCGCTACCGACCGAGGCGATCTGGTCCTGTTCCACCTGGACAGACAAGCCGAGGCTACCGTGTCCGCCGCGTACGCCGCCAAACACGTCGATCTGGGCTATGCGATCACCCAGACCAGAGCCCAGAGCACCACCGTCGACGCGTCTTTGACCGTCATAGTTGGTTCTACGGGACGCGACCAGCTCTATGTCGGCCTGTCGCGGGGCCGCGCCGGGAACTGGCTGCACATCATCACCGACACCCCCGCCACCGACCCCGAGACCGCCCCCGACCACACCACCCCTGACAAAGTCATCGAAGCCGTGTTCGCGCGGCGCCGCGGCTGGGCCACTGCTACCGACGTCACCGCCCCGGCCATGGCCCTCGACGACGCCAAAGCCCACCTCGCAAGAGTCGCCGCCAGACCGAACCGGTCGCTTCCCCGCGCCGCCGGCCTCGACGCAGTTGCGTTGGTTGCCCGACGCGACCTCGCTGCCCAGCGCGCCCGAGCCGATAGCATCGACCAACACGTCGCCGACGAGATCGACGACTGGCTCGCCGGCCTCCACGAAACCGACGCCCACAGCGCCGCCCTCGAAGACCAGCAGATGCTCGAGGCCGAGGCCCGCCTGCTCGAACACATCGACCGCGCCGACCCCGCCAGACTCCCCCCGACAGCCGAGCCGCAAGAACCCGCCGAAGGCGAGCGCCGGCCCACGCTGGGGGCGATCCGCAGGGCGCGGGGGCTGCTGGACAACGACTTCCGCTACATTGACCGACAAGCCCTCGAACAAATCAAACAGAGCAACCAGCACACCGCCGCGACCGGCCCGCCCGACAACCCATGGCTCATCGAGCTCTGGGCGCTGTACCAGCGGGCCGACGCCCACGGGCGCGACCAGCTAGCCCCCGTCATCGCCGCGATCTCAGATGCTCCCGCCCGCCGGCGCATCGAAGCACTCGCCGGCTGCCAACCCCCGACGGGCCAGATCGCCGCTTGGGCCGACCAGGTCCGCGCAGCCATCGTCGCCCGGCGCAAAGCCCGCCACCGCAGCGTCCTCGACGACCTCACCGCCCAACGAGCCGCCAGAGTCGCCCACGCCTGCGCCGCCGACATGGCGCACCTGCTCGAAGCCGACGCCGAGCGCTGGCAGGCCGCCATCGACGACTGGGCGCCCCACCAGTGGCAGGGCCTCGCCGGCCACCTCAACCGACGTGGCATCGGCGCCCGGGCCGGGATCGACGCCGGGGTGCTCGGCGAGACCAACGGGCGCGTCTGGGACTTCCTGCGGGGCCGGGTGGTGTTCCCCATCCGCGGCGCCGACGGAACGCCCGTCGCGCTGGCAGGGCGAACACTGGGCGAGGGCCCCAAGTACCTCAACACCCCCAACACCCGCCTCTACAACAAATCAGAAGCCCTATACGGCATCGAACACGCCGCCGACGCCATCGCCCGAAGCGGAGAGGCCGTCATCGCCGAGGGCTACACCGACGCCATCGCAGCCCACACAGCAGGCATCCAAAACGCCGTCGCCGCGTGCGGCACCGCCTTCGGCCCCGGCCACATCGACACCCTCGACACAGAATGCGGCGCGCCCGGCCTGCTCACCCTCGTCCTCGACGGCGACAGCGCCGGCACCAAAGCAGCCCGAAGCATCGCCCACCTCGCCAACCAACACAGCCGCCACACCCGCACCGTGGAACTCCCCGCAGGCACAGACCCAGCCGACCTCGACCCCCGACAACTGCGACACGCCGTCCGACAAACCCTGCCACATCCCTGGTCCGCATTGGTGGAGATCATCGGGCTCGACCGCGACAAGTCGTACTCGCGGCTCGCCAAAACCGCCCGCGCCGCTGTGCAGAACAGCGCCGGCGACCCCATCGCCGCCGTGCTCGCCGCCCACGAGATCACCGTCGCCGCCGACATGGACCTCCAGCACCTCATCGACACCGCCATTCCCGCGCCCACCGAGATCGCCGCACCGGCCCGACCAGCCGGCATCGGCCTCTGACCGACAAACCAAGAAGGGAAATCCCACGCCAAGAACAACCCGAACCCACCTCCAGCCGCTCCCCACCCCCACCGGCGCCGTCGTCACCGGAGAGACGCTCCGCACCGGCGACACCGTACTGGTGTGGACCCACGCCAACCCTGACCGTCCACTACGGCGACAGGATCGCCGACCACATCAAATAAAAACCATCACGGCCGGTTACACAGAAAAACCGAGTGTCATTGTTGTGGTTGCCGGGGCCCTCGGCCTGGGGGTTACGGTCCGGTCCTGCGCTCGGCGATGACTCCACAAAATATTGGCTGTGTGCCTGTTGTCAGACGTGTCGCGTCGAGTGTGGGGCCGGCAGGAGCGCTCCTGTCTTGAAGGGAGCCTGATTTTCTCGACTCGGTTGTGACGAAGCGCCCCTGCCGATCCCGGACCCACCGGAGCTTCATTTCCAGCAGGAGGACATCATGTCACCACTAGTCGGGGGAATCGACCCCCACCAGGACACATTCACCGTCGGCATCGTCGACGAGCGCGGTGTCGAGACCTGCCACGAGGCCTTCTCGAACACCGTGGCCGGCTATGGAGCGACGATCGATCTGCTCGCCGCCCACGGCGTCGAGCGTGTCGGCGTGGAGGGGTCGGCCAAGTGGGGAGCCCACGTTGCGATCGCCTTGTCGGCGGCCGGGTTCGACACCCGCGAAGTCCCGGCATCGCGGTCCGCGGCCCAGCGCCGCTCGCGGCGCCTGGACACGACCGACGCCGTCGACGCGGTCGCCACAGCCCGGGCTCTGCTGGCCGAGCCGATGCTCGGGCCCGTCCAGGCGCTGGAGGTCTACGACCCCCCTCGTCGCTGAGATCGAAGCGGTGCTCGAGCACCGACGAGCCCTGGTAGCAGCCAGAACACTGGGTTTGCACCACGTCGCGGACCAGATCTCCAAACTGCCCACCGAGATACGCGACCAGCTTGTTGCGTGCGGCAAGATCGAGAGCCGGCTGCGCCGCCTCGAACACATCGACCCGCAGACCGCTACCGCCCCCGCCAGCAGGCACCGCCTCTGCTGGCTCCAGGCGTTCATCGACCAAGACCGCGCAGCACGACGCGAGATCCGCCGCTTCGAGCGCCTCATCGACGAGCTGCTAGACCGCCACGGCACCACCCTGCGCGACGAACCCGGCATCGGAACCATCTCAGCAGCCACCCTGTTGTGCGAAGTCGGCGACCCCCACCGCTTCGACCGCGAGTCCACGTTCGCCCGCTGGTGCGGCACCGGCGCAGTCGCCCTGTCCTCAGGCGAGGGCACGGGCGACCCCGTCAAACACCGGCTCGACTTCAGGGGCAACCGGGGCATCAACTCAGTGCTCCACATCGCCTCGGTCACCCAAACCCGACAGCAGCCCGAAGCCGCCGCTTACCTCGCCCGCAAAACCGCAGAGGGCAAGACCCGACGACAAGCCCGCCGAGCCCACAAACGCCAACTCGCCGACCGAGTCATCCGCCAAATGTGGCGCGACGAAAACACCCGAAAACAACCCCTCAAACTCGCCGCTTGACAAGGGAGCCTCCGACAGA
>JAPPMA010000094.1:0-50682 GCA_028819295.1 bacterium
CTGTCGCAGGAGGCTCAACTGTCGCAGGAGGCTCAACTGTCGCAGGAGGCTCAACCGCTGCCGCCGGTGGGGCAGCCTCGCCATCGTCGTCGTTGCCGCACCCCGCGGCGATCAGCGCTATCAGCAGCAGAGCCCAAAACAGGCGCACTTTCAACATGACAAAAAGCTAGCCACAATCGATCACGAAAGTCGGTCAAGCACCGTTTCGACGGGCGCCACCATGCCGGCATAGAAGGGGCCGAACTCGGCGTAGCGGGCCGACGCCTCGTCGTAGCGCATGGTGTACACCACCTCTTTGAGATCGTCGGGGTGCTCGCAGAACAGGGTCACCCCCCACTCGTAGTCGTCGATCCCGGTGGACCCGGTGATGAGCTGCACAACCCGCCCGGCGAAGGTGCGGCCGGTGGCCCCGTGCTCGTACATCAGCTCTCGGCGGCGGTCGAAGGGCAGCTCGTACCAGTTCTGCTCGGGGTTGCGGCGCTTGGACATCGGATAGAAGCACCACGCCGGCTTGCCCTCGGGAGGAAGCCGGGGATACAGCCGGGCCTGCCTGGTCTCCTCAGGAAGCCCGGCGGCGTACTCCGACAGCTCTGTGAGCGACACGTAGGAGTCCACGATGTGGAGCCCGCCCTGGCCCAGCCCGGTCTGCAAGTCCCTCAGCCGCCACAGATCCCGGTGCAGGGCCATCACCGCGACGTCGGCTTTGTGCCCGAGAACGGCGACCGCAACCACTTGGACGCCGCCGGCCTCGGCCTCTCTCGCCGCCGCGGCGATCGCCTCGGGGTCGCTCTCGGGCCCGAGCCTGCCGAAGAGGTGGACCACCCCGATCCCAACCGACGGCTCAACCGGCCCCACTGACGCGCCCTCAAGATCGCTCATCGCCGCTGATTCTACGGGCCTATCACCACGTCTTCGATTCTGACCACCTCGAGAGCACCGCCGCGAACCTCCGCAATGGCGTAGCGCCCCTCTGTGGTGTCGCCGACGTCGTCAAGCTCCAACGGTCCCGAAGCGCCGTCGTAGTCGATGTCGATCCCTTGGGCCAGCAGCGCCGCGCACTGCTCGAACGAGGTGCATTTGCGGCCGTCGCGGGTGATGCCGGGCGCTGCTGAGGCCAGTTCGGGGCCGCTGTGGGTTCCCGCGGCCAGCGCGGCCAAAGCCAGCACCACCACACAGTCGTAGTACTGGCCTCCGAACACGATGTTGCCCCCAACGGTCTGCGCCAGCCGCTGGTTGAAGCGGTCGCCGCCCGAGTGGCCGTACACCGTGAACCCGTCGAGCCTGGTGGGATTGCCGGGGCTCACCTTGGAGGGAAGTTCCACGTCGTAGAGGCCGGGGCCGGCGTGGATCACGCTGGGCGGTATGCCTGCTTCCAAGAGGCGGCGAAGAAGCTGGATACCCTCGGCGAACGCCAACACCACCACGGTGTCGGCCCCCATCTGCTCCACCGACAACACGAGATCCTCGAAGTTCGCAGCATCTTGGGAGAAGGCCACCACCTCGGAGACCACGTTCAGCTCGGCCAGCCGATCGCGCAAGAGAGCGGCCAGCGACTGCCCCCAGTCGTCGGCGCGGGCCAGGATGGCCACGTTGGTGCCCCCGCCCCGGGCGATGGCGCCGGCCATGATCGGGGCGTCGGCCGCGGCGGTGGTGACCGTGCGGAAGAAGTACTCGGCGTTGGCCTGGGTGCTGTACGACGGCGAGGTGTTCGACCCCGAGCACTGGGCCACCTCGGTCTCGTACAGGGTTTGGATGAACGACTGGGACACCCCCGACGCCGCCGCCCCCAAGATGACGTGGGCGCCCTCGCCCAGCAGCCGGCCCACCGTCTCGGGAGCGAGGTCGGGGTCGGTGCCGGAGTCGCCCTCGATGATCCGCACCCTGCCTCCCGCGGCCTCGATGTCGGCCACCGCCAAACGCACGCCGGTGGACATGGACGGGTACATGTAGCTGAACAAGCCGGTCTCCGGCAGCACCACGCCGATCACCAGCTCGTCGGCGTCGGCCAGAAACTGCGATGCAGCGGGGGGCGTCGGACTTTCAGTCTGCGCCGGATCAGCGGTTCCGAGGTCGGCGTCCGGGCTGCTGCCGCAGGCTGCGCCCAACAGCGAGGCGCCGACAAGCAGGGCGATGGGGCCTCTCGGCAGGCGTCGCATCAAGGCCCATCGTCACCCATAGTCAGTCGCCGAAACCATCGACCAGCACCGCGAAATGACGGCTGGTGGCATCGTGGCGCTTTCCCACCACAGCCCGGTACCCCTCGGACTCCCACATCTGGAGGGCCTTCTCCTTGGAGTCGAACTTGATCACCACCGTCTGATGGCCGGCGGTGTCGCCCTCGAGCACCTCCGACTCGGTGTCGAACACAACCAGCTCGCCCCCCTCCTCATAGTCGAGAGCGCTCGCCTCGCGTGTGTACTCGTCGTAGAGCTCGGAGTTGTCCACCTGATAGTTGACGATGATGTAAGCAGCCATTGCCATCTTCTAGCAGACCCGATCAGCCCCGAACGAAGAGGAACGTGCCTCCCGGATGGCCGCCGCCGGTGCTCACCGCGGCCACCTCGGCGTCGGCCACCTGTCGCCCGCCGCCGAGGCCCCGGAGCTGCACCACCGCCTCGTGAAGCTGCCCGTAGCCGTGCAGCCGTCCGGCCGAGAGCTGGCCCCCGTGGGGATTGAGCGGAATCTCCCCGTCGACGGCGATGCGGGTGCCCCCCTCCACGAACGCAGCCCCCTCGCCCATGCCGCAGAACCCCAGGCCCTCCAACCACGACAGCGCGTTGAAGCTGAACCCGTCGTACACCAATGCCACATCCACATCCGCCGGCTTGAGGTCGGTGCGGCTCCAGAGCTGCTTCGACGGGCCGTCCACCATGGGCTCGTGCAAGAGCGTGCCCTGGTCCCACGACATCCGCTCCCTCATCTGGGTGCCCACCGCCTCCACCAGCACCGGGCGGTTGGGCCCGTGGTAGGCGGCGTCGCGCGCCGACACCACGAGGGCCGTGGATCCGTCGCAGGGCACGTCGCAGTCGAACAGCCCGAACGGAGTGGTGATCATGCGGGCGCTCAGGTAGTCGTCGATGGTCATCGGCGCCTGGTACACGGCCACCGGGTTGTGGGCCGCCCCGGCTCGGGCGGTCACAGGGATCCAGCCAAGCTGCTCCCGGGTGGCGCCGAAGCGGTGGAAGTAGTGGCTGGCCATCAGCGCGATCCAGTTGCCCGCCGACATGGCGCCGAAGGGCAGCCGCCACTCCATCTCCCCCGAGACCCGGGATCCCGCCTCCACCCCGGTGTTCTGGCGATACCCCCAGGCGATGGCCGTTGTCTCCCAAACGGTGCGGAAGCAGAGAACGTGGCGGCACAGGCCCGCCGCCACTGCCAGCATGGCGTTCACCACCGCTCCGCTCTGGCCGGGCGTCTCCGGGGTGCCGCAGAACCAGGTCGGGGCGATGCCCAGGGCGTCGCCCATCGCATAGACGCCACCCTCGGAGAGGCCTCCGTCTTTGCCGGCGCCGCCGGGATAGGTGGACAGGCCGTCGATGTCGTCCATCGCCAGCCCGGCGTCGGCCACCGCCTCCCGGCAGGCATCGATGGCGAGGCTCATGGGCGTCCGGCCCAGCCTCCGGCCCACCTGCGACATGCCGATCCCGGTAATGGCCACCTTCGACTCGAACTTGTCGGCCGTGGGCATGGGCCTCACCGGGGCGACGATGGGCTCGGGATATTCGGCCTGCGCCGACGCCGGCTCACCGGTGGGGGCGAAAAAGGGCAGCCACACGTCTTCGTGCTGCTCGAAGCGCACCGAGACCCTCATGCCGATAACCACGTCTTCGGGCTCGGCGTCCACGATGAGAGTGGTGAGCCGCACCAGCGGGTCTTCTTCGATGGCCACCAGCCCGATCACGTAGGGAATCTCCATGTCGGGCAGCCACGGCTGGTAGTTCACGGTAACGCCCACCACCGTCGCCCGGCCCGACACCTCCCTCACCTCGGGGCTCTCCCAGCAGCGAGGGCAGACCTCTCCCGGCGGGTGCAGGTAGCGGTCGCACCCCTCGCAGTACTGGAAGCGCAGCACCCCCTCGGCGCCTGATGTCCAGAAGAACTCGTTTTCGGGGGTGAGCTTGGGCAGGGGGGGCATAGCCGGGAATCTTACGCCGAGGGTGTGTAGAAGTTGAGCTTGCCGCCCCGCACGAAGCCGGCCAGACGCAAGCCCGCGGCCGCCGCCGTCTCCACCGCCAGCGCAGAGGGAGCGCTCACCGCCGCCAACTCGGCGAATCCCGCCGCCCATGCCTTCTGCACCATCTCGAAAGATGCCCGACCGCTCACAAACAGGCCCATCCCGTGGGCGGGCAGCGCACCGTCCAACAGCAGGCGGCCCACCACCTTGTCAACCGCGTTGTGGCGGCCGATGTCCTCCCTGACCAGTATGGGCTCGCCGTCGGCAGCGAACACGGCCGCGGCGTGGACGCCGCCCGTGGCGCCGAAGAGGTCTTGGCGGGCCACCACCCGCTCGGGCACCGCGGCCAGCACGTCGGCCGGCAGGGGGGCTCTCGTTGTCGGCAGCGGGCTCAGCCGCTCCCGCAGCGCCTCGATGCTCTCCGCCCCGCACAGCCCGCACGACGAGGTGGTGAGCCCCAGGCGCGGCGTGGGCGGTGGGGCGCCGTCGGTTTCCACGGTCACCAGGTTGAACTCGGTGTCGGCGGCGGGCTCGGTGGCGCAGTAGCGGATGGAGGTGACCGACGCATCGGCCAGGAGGCCCTCGGTGAAGCAGAACCCGGCCGCCAACTCGAAATCGTGGCCCGGGGTCCTCATGGTGGTGGTGACGGTCACGTCGTCGAGGCGAATGGTGAGGGGCTCCTCCACCACCAGATCATCAGGGCGCCGTTTCTCCTGGCGCCCATCCCAATGGCGCACCAGCACCCGCTGGGACCGCCCCCGAGTCATGGAAGCCGGCGCAACTCGGAGACAACATGGGGTTGGAGTTCCAGGCCCATGGCCGCCATGGCCACCGATGAGTGCAACACCTCGCCGTCTGCCCAGAAGCGCCGCTCGGTGACGGTCACCGGCTTGGCCGAGGCGGTGCCCAGAACAGCGGCCGACTCCAGCCGGATGTCGGAGCCCTCGATTGTTCCCTCCAATAACTCGACGATGCCCGACGGCTGCACCAGAACCAACTCAATCCGCCCGCCGCCTTGGGGGCGCAGATACCCGGCCTCAGCATGGAGGGGCATCGCTGAGCCAGGGTCTTTGGTCTTCTGCACATAGGCCACGAACGGCTTGCCCGCATGGGTGAAGGAGACCTCCTCGACATAGGAGAAATCCTCGATGGTGGGATACACCCCCGTACCTGTGCCCTGCCACGTTCCCAGCAGGAAAGCCAGGGGGGCGCATGCCTGATGAAGCTCCGCCATGCAACGACGTTACCGCCGCCGGCCGGATTGGAGGTATTGCCGGGCTAGAAGTCCATGTCGGGCATGCCGCCGGGCATGCCGCTGCCGTTCTCCTCGGGCTTGTCGGCAACCACGGCCTCGGTGGTCAAGAACAGACCGGCGATGGAACCGGCGTTCTGGAGAGCCGAACGGGTGACCTTGGCGGCATCGATGATGCCCGCAGACATCAGATCTTCGTAGTCGCCGGAGGCTGCGTTCAGCCCGGAGTTGCCCTCCAGGTTGCGAACCCGCTCCACGACCACGCCGCCCTCGAGTCCGGCGTTGACCGCGATCTGCGCCAGGGGGCCCTCAAGGGCCTTGGCCACGATGCGGGCCCCGGTAGCCTCGTCGGCCGCCGCCAGACTATCCGCGGCGTCTCTCACCGCTTCTTGAGCCCGAAGCAGGGTGACGCCGCCGCCGGCGACCACGCCTTCTTCGATAGCGGCCTTGGTGGTGCTGACCGCATCCTCGATGCGGTGCTTCTTCTCTTTGAGCTCCACCTCGGTGGCCGCTCCCACTTTGAGCACAGCCACACCGCCCGACAGCTTGGCCAGGCGCTCTTGCAGCTTCTCCCGGTCGTAGTCGGAGTCGGTGTTTTCGATCTCGCCCTTGATCTGAGAGATCCGGCCCTCGACGTCGTTGCGGTCGCCGGCGCCCTCCACGATCGTGGTCTCGTCTTTGGTGATGACGATCTTGCGGGCCCGGCCCAGAAGATCCAGCGTGGTGTTCTCCAGCTTGAGGCCCACCTCTTCGCTGATGACCTGGCCGGCGGTCAAGATGGCCATGTCCTGGAGCATGGCCTTGCGGCGGTCGCCGAAACCGGGCGCCTTCACTGCGGTGGAGTTGAAGGTGCCCCGGATCTTGTTCACCACCAGGGTGGCCAGGGCCTCGCCCTCAACGTCCTCGGCGATGATCAAAAGCGGCTTGCCCGCCTGCATCACCTTCTCCAGCACGGGCACGATGTCTCGCACCGCGGTCACCTTCGATCCCACGAACAAGATGTAGGGCTCGTCGAGCACCGCTTCCATCCGCTCGGCATCGGTCACGAAGTAGGGGGAGATGTAGCCCTTGTCGAAGCGCATGCCCTCGGTGAAGTCCAACTCCAGGCCGAAGGTCTGCGACTCCTCCACGGTGACCACGCCGTCTTTGCCCACCTTGTCGATGGCATCGGAGATCAGCTTGCCGATCTCGGGGTCGGCCGCGGAGATGGCGGCCACATTGGAGATCTGGGCCTTGTCGGAAGACACGTCCACCGACTGGGATTGGATGGCCCCCACCGCGGCGTCCACCCCGGCCTCGATGCCCTTTTTGATCGACATCGGGTTCGCGCCGGCGGCCACATTGCGCAACCCCTCGCGCACCATCGACCACGCCAGCACGGTGGCGGTGGTGGTGCCGTCGCCAGCCACGTCATCGGTCTTCTTGGCCACCTCTTTGACCAGCTCGGCCCCGATCTTCTCATAGGGGTCTTCCAACTCGATCTCCTTGGCGATGGAGACACCGTCGTTGGTGATGGTGGGAGCGCCCCACTTCTTCTCCAGCACCACATTGCGGCCCTTGGGACCCAGCGTGACCCGAACGGCGTCGGCCAGCTGGTTCATTCCCGCCTCAAGGGCCCTCCGGGCCTTCTCATCAAAGGCGATGATCTTGGACATCCTCGAATCTCCCTTTTGCATGCTCGGCCCGTGGCCGACCTTTAGCACTCTCGCTATGAGACTGCTAAAGGTTACCGGGGAGCGGGCAGAACGCCAAACTCAGAGGGTGAAATCAGCCGCCGGCCACCGCGGGCACGATGGACACCGTCTGCCCGTCGGGAACCGATGTGGCCAGGCCGTCGGCAAACCGCACGTCGTCGTCGTCCACGAACACGTTCACGTACCGATGCAGGCCCCCCGACTCGTCGACGAGGCGGGCAAGGAAGCCGGGATGGGCGGCGTCCAGCGAGGTGATCACATCTCGGACGGTTCCGCCCTCGACGGTGACTTCGCTGGCCCCTCCGGCCAAGGGGCGAAGGGTGGTTGGTATCCGAACGGTCACGCTCATGAGCCATGATGCTATTCGGATGAACCGCGGAAGACGACTTGTGGGCCACCGATGAACCGCGGGAGACGACTTGTGGGCCACCGATGAACCGCGAGAAACGACTTGTGGGCCGGGGGGCAGCGTGACGGGGCGGCGGAGATTTGCCGCCGGGGAGTTCGCGGCCGCCGACCTCGTCGACCGCAAGGGGTCGAAGAGGGTGTCGGTGTGCCTTCCCGCCCGCAACGAGGAGGCCACCGTGGGTGCCATCGCCGAGGTGGTCCGCACCCAGCTCATGGACGACCTGGCCCTGGTGGACGAGCTGATTGTGATGGACGACCACTCCACCGACCGCACCGCCGAGGTGGCCGAGGCCGCCGGCGCCACGGTGGTGGCCTGCTCCGATGTGCTGGCCCATCTGGGCAACCAGCCCGGCAAGGGGGAGACGCTGTGGAAGTCGCTGTTCGCCTCCACCGGCGATCTCGTCGTGTGGTGCGACAGCGATGTCGCCAACTTCGGTCCCCACTTCATCTTCGGCTTGCTGGGCCCGCTGCTGGTTGACGAGTCCATCGGATACTGCAAGGGCTACTACCACCGCCCGGTTGGGGCCGACCAGCGGGGCGGGGGCCGGACCACTGAGCTGGTGGCCCGGCCGCTCATCGCCCTGTTGTTCCCCGAACTGGGCGGCATCGTCCAGCCCCTGGCCGGGGAGTACGCCGGGCGGCGCGAAGTGCTGGAGCGGGTGCCGTTCGTCCAGGGGTACGGGGTGGAGATGGGACTGCTCATCGACGTGTGCCGGCTGGCGGGCTACAGCGCCATCGCCCAGGTTGACCTCGGCACCCGCGTCCACCGCAATCGACCGCTGCACGAGCTGTCATCCCAGGCAACGGAGGTCATGCAGGTGGCCCTGCACCGGGCCGACCGCACCCTGGTGAACACCGCCATCACGCTGCACCGCCCCGGATTCGGCGATACCGAGATCACCATGCAGGAGCGCCCTCCCCTGATAGAGGTGCCCGGGTACTTCCGCCAGGCGCTCTGAGCGCCCAGCTCTCTACGAGCCCAGATAGCCCAGAACTGCTTGGCGCACCAGTCCGACGGCGTCGGCCATGGCCGCCTCTGCGCCGAAGCGATCGCTCAGGCTGATCATCTCCCCGCACCCAGGAGCAGAGCCACCGTCCACCCGTCCCACCACGGTCAGCACCGGCACACCGGCAGCCGCGGCCATCTCGCCCACGCCGCCCACCACCTTTCCCTGGAGCGATGTGGCGTCGAGGGCCCCCTCCCCGGTCACCACCAGATCGGCGCCCTCGATGCGACCGTACAGGTCCACTTCGTCGGCCAGCAGCTCGAAGCCGTTGCACAGCTCGGCGCCCACGCACGCCAGGCCGCCGGCCAGGCCGCCGGCCGCACCCGACCCCTCGATGTCGTCCACCGCCACCCCATAGGTTTCGGCGTACACCTGGCTGAGCCGCTCCAGGCGCCGGCGCAGCAGCTCCACCTCGGCGGCGCCGGCCCCCTTTTGGGGCCCGAAAACCGCAGCGGCGTCGCTGAAGCGGATCCTCACATCGCAGGCCACCGCCAGCTCCACCCCCTTGAGACGCTGGGTGGGATACATCGCCCTCAGCGCGCCCAAGCCCCCGTCGGTGGTGGCCGAGCCTCCCACTCCCACCAGCACCCGCCGGGCCCCGCGCCCCACGGCAGCCTCGATCAGCTCCCCGGTCCCGTAGGTGGTGGCCCCCACCGGGTCGTTGGCCTCAGCCCCGCCCACCAGGGCCAGGCCGGAGGCCCGGGCCATCTCGATGACCGCGGTCTGGCGGTGAAAGCGCCACGGGGCCTCTACCGGGTCGCCCAGGGGACCGGTCACGACGGTGGACCGGTTGGCCCCGCCCAACACCTCCAGCGTGCCCTCCCCCCCGTCGGCCATGGGCACGGCATCGGCAGTGGCCCCGGCCTGTTCGGCGGCCATGACAATCGCCCGGGCCACTTGGGCGGCAGTGGCCGTCCCCCGGAACTTGTCGGGGGCGGCAACGATATGCATGCGGACTACTAATGCATATGGACAACTAGCCGGGGCGCTGGGCCAGGCTGTCGGGTCCGATCAGAATCAGGACATAGGCGTTGCCCAGCGTGTCGAGGGTGATGCCGCCAGGAGGGGGATCGGAAATGGGGAAGAACGGCCCGGTGCCCGCGCCCAGCAGGTTGGCGATGCACTGGGCGTCCACGTCATAGCCGGCCCGGTAGTAGAAGGCCGAACTGGTCTGGGCGCTGGCATTCACCGGCGGCAGCGTCACATAGTTGGCGGCGTTCAACTCGCCCGAGAGCCGTCCGGCCGCCCCGGTGACATCGGTGCCGTTGGCCACCAGCACGCCGATGGTGGACGGATCGCGGCACTCGAGCGGCTCCTCAGCGGTGTCGAGCGCCGAGGCCTGTGTCTCCTCGGGGTCGGGCGCCGCTGCCTGGGGCTCCTCAGCAGAGGGGGCGGGGGTGGGGGCCGCGTCGCCGTCTCCCGACGGGGTTTCGGCTGGTTCGGGAGTCTCCTCCGCCGCCGCCGTTGCCTCGGCCGTCGGCTGGGAGGCAGCCGGAGCGGAGTCGCCATCATCGTCGAGGCCGCGGGCCAGCACGAAGGCTCCGGCTGCGACCAGGGCGAGAACCAGCACCACCCCCTTGAGGGCCATCTGGTTGTTGGGGGCTCGGTTCGACTCCATATTGCCTCTGGCTCCGGGGTGTTACCGCGACGGCTGCCGGCTGACCGAAGTCTGACCGAATTTGGATCGTCTGCGGCGATCGCGGAGCCGCCGCAGGCGCCGTACAACCATCGGGTCGTACTCCAAGGCATCCGCTTCTTCCAATAGTTCGTTCAGCAGCTGATAATACCGGGTGGTGGAAAGCTCGAAGCGCGCCCGGATGGCTGCCTCCTTCGACCCGGTCTCCTTCCACCAGGTGCGCTCAAAATCCAAGATCGCCCGATCTCGCTTTGTGAGGGCCATTTCAACAAGCGTTGCCGACGCCAAGGCCTTATTCAAGCACCCTCCCAAACCACACCCTTTATGCTCTTTTCCATTAGGAGGTCCGAGCAGCTTCCCAAGCTCTCGTCCAATCCAACGCCCGAGTAGCTCAGTCGGCAGAGCAGCTGTCTTGTAAACAGCCGGTCGCAGGTTCGATTCCTGTCTCGGGCTCTGATCTCAGATGTGCTGAGCCGCCGCTTGGAAGGGAGCCGCCGTGGCCGAGGAGCCAGCCTGGACTATCGGGATCGAGGAGGAGTACCTCCTCGTGGAGCCCGCGAGCGGGGAGCTGATCACCGAGCAGCCGCCCGGCATCCTGAAGAGGGTGGCCGACCTGCACCATGGCATCGTCGCCCGGGAGCTGTTCAGCTCGCAGCTCGAGATCGGCACCGGCATCTGCACCGACTTCAGGTATCTGCGGGCCGACATCGGGCTTTTACGCCTTGCGGTCACCGAAGCCGCCGCCGAGTACGGGCTGGCCCCCATCGCGGCCTCATCCCACCCGTTCGCCCACCCGCACCGACAACAGGTGACCGAAGGAGAGCGCTATCGGGCTCTGGCTGACGATCTCCAGGGCGTGTCCCGGGGGCTGGTCATATCCGGGCTTCACGTACACGTCGGCATCGAGGATCCCGACCTCCGGGTGGACCTGATGAACCAGGTGGCCTACTTCCTGCCCCACCTGCTGGCCCTGTCCACTTCGTCGCCGTTCTGGGAGGGACGCGACACCGGCCTCAAGAGCTACCGCATGGCGATGTTCCGCTCGCTGCCCCGCACCGGCCTGCCGGAGAAGTTCGACTCGTGGGCCGAGTACCGGCGCCATGTGGACATTCTGGTGCAGGCCGGAGTCATCGAGGATTCCACCAAGGTGTGGTGGGACATCCGCCCCTCGGAGCGCTACCCCACCCTGGAGATGCGGGTCACCGACTTGCCCACCAAGATGGATGACACGGTTTGCGTCGCCGCCCTGTACGTGTGCCTGCTGCGGATGCTGTGGCGGCTCAAGCTGGAGAATCGCCGGTGGCGCAGCTACGCCAACTTCTTGGTGGCGGAGAACCTGTGGCGGGCCGAGCGCTACGGGATCGGCGACCGACTGATTGACTTCGGCAAAGGCGAGCTGGTGCCGCTGCCCGAACTGGTGGAGGAGATGATCGAGCTTGTCCGGCCCGACGCCGAGGCCCTCGACTGCGTGGCGCAGGTTGAGCACGCCCGCGCCATCTGCCGACGCGGCACCTCCGCCGACCGCCAACTGGCCGTGTACCGCGAGGCTCTAGAAGAAGGCGCCACCGACGAAGAGGCCCTCAACGCCGTCGTCCAAGCCCTGATAGCCGATACCATCGCCCCACCCCAGACCTAGCGGTCAGCCGGCCAACCGGTACATGATGAGCGCGGTGGGAACCAGGCGCTGTTTGACCGGATCGACGGCCAGGGCCAAGCCCTCCAGGGTGTAGGCCCCCAACAGCGCCGGACCGTCGTCCTCACCGAATACCACCAGGGTCACCTCGCTCTCGCCTCCCACCGTCACCCAAGCCCGTCCGTAGTTCATGAGCACCCGCCGCCCGTCGGCCAGATCAAGTGGGCGTGTGCCGATGGGCGCCACTCCCAGTTCGCGAAGCCAACTGCCGGGCAGCATGGTGTAGGCCGATCCGGTGTCCACTATCGCCTCGACCTCCCTGGCCTCCCCGCCGTCCATCGCCGAGACCTGGATTTTCACAACAAGCATCCCCATACCGGCACGCTACCCCTGCACCCGCCAGATTGTCAATCACTGAAATTGTACTACTTACAGCTTATTGTCGTAACTACGCAGGACACATCAGAACAGCTGCCCCGCCGCCAAGCGATACACGCGATCTGCATAGGACAGGCCGGTTCGCACCTTTTCCACTTTGTGCTCCGATAGGAGCCGGTCCACAACCGGCTTGACGTGGGGCTGCTAGGACCTGATCTGACGGTCATATTCGTCGTGAGTGCCAATCCACACCCAGATGAAGTCTCCAGCATCGTCAACAGCAAGCGCTCGATAGTCCACTCCCACACGTACTGACCAGAACTTGCCCACTTTCTTGAAGCGCAATGATGGGTGCCGCGGATTCTCAGTCAGGAGACGGAATTTCCTTTTGGCAGCCCCCTGGGCAGTTTCGGGAAGCTGCTCAAAGTAGCTCCAGAACCGAGGCGTTGTTCGATGCACCTAGAGTTCCTGAAGCGTGCCGTCCTCCTTGGCCTCGAGGGCCTCAGAAATCAAGAAATCCAACGCCCCTTCGTCAACATCGGCTTCGATCTGCTTGTCCCACTTCTCCCAGTCCAATTCGCTGAACCATTCCCTCAGCTGGGCGTGCTCGGCTTCGGGAAGAACGAGAATCGCCTGCTGAATCTCGGCAAGCCTCGCCATCGCCTTTTCCCGGTCCAATCCCGAGTGATCGACTTCGCTCATCGTCATTCCAATGCCCCTTCACTTACTCAAGACCTAGAAGTCAAAATCTGGAAGGGAGCCCTATGAAGCCAACTCCGACTGCACCACCACCTTAACGACAACCCCAGGCATGGACAACCGCTTATCGGGCAGCCCAGGGGATCGTGCGGGCCCTAGTAGGCAGATTTGGCGTCTTGGCGGTGGCGGGCGATTTCGAAGCAGCCTATGGCGGTGGCGGCGGCGGCGTTTAGGGAGCTGAGGGTGCCTGATAGGGGGATGTTGGCTACTACGTCGCAGCGTTGGCGGGCTAGGCGGGACAGGCCCCGGCCCTCGCTGCCCACCACCAGGGCGACTGCCTCAGAGGCCACGTTCATCTCATAGACAGTGGTGGGGGCGGTTACGTCGAGGCCCACGGTCCACACTCCTAGCTCCCCGAGGCGGGCCAGCGCGTTGGGGATGCCGGGCACTAGGGCCATGGGCACGTGCTCAACCGCACCGGCGGCTGCTTTGGCGGCCGCGGGGGTGATGTGGGCTGAGCGGTGCTTGCCCAGCACGGCACCGGTGACACCGGCACATTCGGCGGTTCGCAGCGCCGCTCCGACGTTGCCGGGATCGGTGATGCCATCGAGCACCAGCAGAAACGGGGGGCGGCCATCAGAGGGACGGGCCAAATCTTCCAGATCGTGCTCGGCCAAGGGGGCGGCCCGGGCGATCACCCCTTGGGGGGCCTCGGTGGCCGCCATGGACTCGAACTTGGAGCGGGCCACTTCTTTGACGGGCACCCGCAGCTCGGCAGCCAGCTCCATCACTTGGGCCAGCACCCCGGTTTGTCTCTGTCCCGTGGCGACCACCACTTCTCGGACCGGGCGAGTGCCGGCCAACAACAACTCTCGCACCGCTTGGCGGCCTTCCACCCGGTCGCCGCCCAAACCGGCCCGTTGGCGGCTGTTGCGCTGCTGGTCGCCAGGTTGTCGGGCCTTGCGGTGGCCCTTGCCGGCACCTGTTTTCTCGCCCTTGCTGGCACCCCTGCTGTGGCCCTTGCCGGCACCTGTCTTTTCGCCCTTGCTGGCACCCCTGTTCGCGTCCCTGTTGGGGCCACCACTGCGGCTTCGCCGGTTGCCGCCTCTCGGGCCTTGCGCGTTCACTGGCGCTCGATGAGGGCCACCGCCCAACAGGCCAGGCCCTCGCCCCGGCCCAGCGCTCCCAGGGCCTCGGCCCGCTTGCCCTTGACCGACACCGGGGCGCCGACCGCCGCGCTGAGGCGGGCTTGCATCTCGGGGCGGCGGGGCGCGATGCGGGGTTGCTCGGCCACCACCGTGCAGTCGGCGTTCACCACCTGCCAGCCGGCGGCTGTCAATCGGGCCGCGGCGTCGACCAGCAGCCCAAGGCTGTCGGCACCGGCCCATTTGTCATCGGTGTCGGGGAACAGCACGCCGATGTCGCCCAACCCGGCGGCGCTCAACAAAGCGTCGGTCACCGCATGAGCCACGGCATCGCCGTCGCTGTGGCCCACCAGGCCGGGCGCGCCCTCGAATCTGACGCCGCCCAGGATCAAGGGCCGGTCGGGGTCGCCGCTAAACCGGTGGGTGTCGAACCCGTGGCCCACCCGCATTGCGCCGGTCATGTCGCCAACCAGGCCTCGGCAGCGGCCAGGTCGTCGGGTTGGGTGATCTTGATGTTGCGGGGATTTCCCTCCACGGCAACCACAGCATGGCCGGCGGCCTCCACCAGGCTGGCGTCGTCGGTGGCGTCGTCGGCCCCGGCGTGGGCCGCCCGCAACAGCTCGGCCCGAAAAGCCTGCGGGGTCTGCACCGCTTGCAGAGTGCTGCGGTCCACCACTCCCCCGTCCACCCTGCGAATGGTATCGGTTACCGGCACCACCGGCACCGCGCCAGCCGCCCCTGAGCGCACCTCGTGGACCACCCGCTCGTAAATGTCGGCACCGGCCAGCGGACGGGCAGCGTCGTGGACGCAGATGATGGCCGCGTCATGTGGCACCGCCTCAAGCCCGTTGCGCACCGAGGCGGCCCGGCTCGCTCCGCCGGCCACCACTGCGGCGTCGCCCAGGCGGGCCGACTCGGCCTCCACATCGGCGGGCGGCACCACCACCACCACGCCGTCGCTCACCGCGGCGGCGACAGCCACGCTCCGGTCGACCACCCGGGCACCGGCAAGTTCCAAATACTGCTTGGCGCCACCGAATCGGTTGCCCGAGCCCGCGGCCACAACCACCGTCCAAACCGAGGGGCCAGTCGCCATCGCCGCTACTGGCTCAGAAACTCGACAACGCGGCGCCAGGCGTCGGCCGCGTAGTCGGCGCGGTGGGCCGGGCGGTCGGGGTCGTGGACGAAACCGTGATCGGCGCCCTCATAGACCGCGGTCACCGCACCGGCGGCCTCCAGGGCGGCCACGTCGTCGGGCGGGGTGAATGGGTCTTCGGCGCCGATGACGGCCAGCAGCGGACACGGATCGCCCGCGGCCCACAACTCCAGGGGCTCGCCTTGGCCCGGGCCACGCCAATGCTCGGGAAGGCGGATCATCCCGTAGAAGGCGGCCGCCCGGTGGAACCGCCCCGTGGCCGCCGCCTTGATGGTGTACATGCCGCCCATGCAGAAACCGGTTAGCACCACCGTCTCACAGCCGGTGGCGTCGGCCGCCGCCAGCACATCGGCCAGCACCGCCTCGTCGTCCAAGTCGCAGACCACCTCCATCCGCTCGCCGGCGGTCAGCTCCTCTTGGCCGACGAACACCTGGGGAGCGCACACCGTCCATCCCTGTTCGGCGGCAAGCCGGGCCACATGATCGTCGAACAGAGGCCGCAGGCCCATCAGATCGGGTATCAGCACCAACCCTCGGTCGGCATCCTCAACCCGAACCAGCTCAGCCGGCGTTCCCGTCGACAACTCGATGCGCATGGCCCTTGTTTAGCCCATCAGCAGTGCGCGGCTATGGCTGCCCCCGATCAGAGTGCGACATTCCAGCCGACGATCAACTTGTTGAGCCCATCAGCAGTGCGCGGCTATGGCTGCCCCCGATCAGAGTGCGACATTCCAGCCGACGATCAACTTGTTGAGTCCATCAGCAGTGCGCGGCTATGGCTGAGATGGGAGCATGTGGGCATGGCTCATCCGCATTTGGGGCTCACCGCCCGGCCTCGGCGCAACCGGCGCACCCCGGCGATCCGAGCAATGGTGCGCGAAACCGAGCTCAGCCCGGCCCATTTGGTGCTGCCCCTGTTTGTTCACCGAGGCCCCGACGAGCCCATCGACTCCATGCCCGGCGTCAACCGCTGGAGTGCGGACGGGCTCATGGGCGAGGTGGGCCGGGCCGCCGATCTCGGCGTGCGGGCGGTGGTGCTGTTCGAGGCCGCTCCCGACGAGTTGAAGACCCCCACCGGCGATGAGGCCTGGAACCCCGACGGGCTCATCCCCCAAACCATCGCGGCCATCAAGTCCGCCCACCCCGACACGGTGGTGATGACCGATGTGGCCCTCGACCCCTACAACAGCGACGGCCACGACGGGATCGTGGCGCCCGACGGCACCATCATCAACGACGAGACCGTCGAGGTGCTGTGCCGCCAAGCCCTGGCCCACGCCGACGCCGGGGCCGACATCGTGGCCCCCAGCGACATGATGGACGGGCGGGTGGGGGCCATCCGAGAGACGCTCGACCACCACGGCCACACCGAAGTTGGAATCTGCGCCTACACCGCCAAATACGCCTCGGCGTTCTTCGGGCCGTTCCGGGGAGCACTGGACTCGGCCCCCCGCTCCGGCGACAAGAAGACCTACCAGATGGACCCGGCCAACAGCCGCGAGGCCCTGCGGGAGATGGAACTGGACATCGCCGAGGGCGCCGACATGGTGATGGTCAAGCCCGCCGGTCCGTACCTGGACGTGGTGCGACGCTTCGCCGAGGCCTCGGTGGTGCCGGTGGCCGCCTACCAGGTGAGCGGCGAGTACCTCATGATCAAGGCGGCCGCGACATCGGGCTGGCTGGATGAGCAGGCCATCGTCGCCGAGACCCTCTGCGGCATCCGCAGGGCCGGCGCAGACGTGATCTTGACGTACTTCGCGGTGCAGGCCGCCGAGTTGCTGGCTTAGCCCCTGCGCTAAATCGGGATCGGCTTCAGGGTCAGCTTCGGGAGCGGCGCCGGAAGAAGTCGGAAAAGCTGGTCACCACCGCGTGGCCAGGGGCATCCCCGTCCGGAGGCTGGGATTCGGCCAGCAGCGCAGTGGACATCCCCAGCGCATTGGCGGCGTCGAGGTGCCCAGCCCTCACATCCACCAGCAGCGTGTTCTCATAGGGAACCGCCGTCGTCCGGCGCAGAGCCTCGTAGATGCCGGGAGCGGGCATGCACACCCCCACTTCGCTGCTCACAATCCAGGTGTCCACACCGGTGATCTGGAGCCGATCCCGCAGTGCCGACGACCACGAGGCGATGTCGTTGGTAAGACAGGCCACCGGCAGCTCCCGGCGGGTCATCTCGGCCACGAAGTCGCGGGCCCCCGACCGCACGGTGTACTGGTCCAAGTACTGCTCGGTGAGCTCGGCCGGGTCGTCCTCCAATCCGAGCCCGGCCCACAGCTCGGCGGGGGTGATGCGACCGAGCACTGCCTGGTGGTAGATCTGCTCCACGGTCTCGGCATCCACCTCCGAGCCGCGTTCGGAGGCAAAATCAGCCAGGAGTTGGGAGGGCTCGTCGGGCGGCTCGAACAGCACCCCGAGCGGGTTCAACACCACCAGGCGCAGCCGACGGGCCGGCGGCTGAGCCGCGGCGGTACTGGTTGATCGAACCAGGGGCTCCTGTGGAACAGTGGGATCGATGCTGCGGCTCCGGTTCCGGCGGTCGAGCAGAAAGCCGGCTACGGCGATCAGCACCGACAGGCCCAACAGCGCGAACGCGGCCCAGGCCACCCATCGGAGGGTCACCGCGGTGCCGCTCTCCTCTTGGGCGGTCATCTCAATGCTCACTGCCCCCTGCCCCAGTTCCAGGGTCTCCTCCTGCTCGGCGCCCACCGGCAGATCCAGAACCAGCCGCACGGCTACTCCCGCCAGCGCGTCCTCCAAGTTTGGAATCGGCTGTCCAAGGGGCTCGCCGCCGAGGCGCTCGGTGAGCTGGGGATCGGTGAACAGATCCAGACCGTTGGACAAATCGACCACTCCGGTCACCCGATAGTCGGTTTGCGCGAAAGAGGTGGCGCGCTCGAACGTGAAATCCCTGAACACTTCGCCTGAGCCGAAGATCTCGGCCAGCACCGACTCGAGCTGCTCAGGCGACCCGAATGGCTTGGATGCCGAGAATCTGGTGCGGCCCTGGCCGTCGATCCGGGGGTCGTTGTACGACCAGCCCGAGGCGGGATCCTCGATGTCGTCCACCAACAGCACAGAAGTGATGTCGGGGGCCAGCGCTACTGCCTCCTGGTCGAGCGCCACGTCTACCTTGACCAACCCAGAGCCGTCCTCATTGAAGCCGATGCCTACCTCGATATCCACCTGGCACGCGGCCAGCCCCACGAGCAGCACAACGAGGAGCGCGCCCCTTCGGGCTGCTGCAAACACGCCAGCCCGTCGCCTCGCGGCCCCCCTGCGAACCACTGCTGGCATTCGACTAGGCGCCGGCCAACTCTTCCACCGGCGGCGGTTCGAAGCCCTCGATCGCCCGAAAGCCGATCCGCTCCGAGCCGGGCTCGTCGGGGTCGTCTTCAGCATCCACCAGAATGGTCTCGCCCGCCCGGAACTCCTTCCACAACAGCCGCTCCGACAGCGGATCCTCCACCAGGCGCTGGATGGCCCGGCGCAGCGGGCGGGCGCCCAGCGTCGGGTCGTAGCCCCGCTGGGCCAGCAGCACTTTGGCCTCCTCGGTGAGCTCCAAGCCGATGCCCTGGGCCTCGAGTTGGTTCTGAAGCCGCTTGATCATCAAGTCCACGATCCGGGTCACCTCGGCCCGGGTCAGCTCGTGGAACACGATCACCTCGTCGATGCGGTTCAAGAACTCGGGGCGGAAATGGTCTTTGAGCGCGTCGGTTACCTTCTCCTTCATCCGCTCGTAGGTGATGGCCTCGTCGGCCTTGGTGAACCCCAGGTTGGCTTTGCGCAGGTTCTGGGTGCCCAGGTTGGAGGTCATGATCAAAACGGTGTTGCGGAAGTCCACCGAGCGGCCCTGGCTGTCGGTCAGGCGGCCCTCCTCCAAGATTTGCAGGAGGGTGTTGAACACGTCGGGATGGGCCTTTTCGATCTCGTCGAACAGCACCACCGAGAACGGCTTGCGGCGCACCGCCTCGGTGAGCTGGCCGCCCTCCTCGTAGCCGACGTAGCCCGGCGGCGAGCCCACCAACCGGCTGACGGTGTGCTTTTCCATGTATTCCGACATGTCCAGGGCGATGAGGGCCTGATCATCGCCGAACAGGAACTCGGCCAGCGTCTTGGCCAGCTCGGTCTTGCCCACCCCCGACGGGCCCAGGAAGATGAACGATCCGCTGGGCCGCTTGGGGTCCTTGAGGCCGGCCCGGGTGCGGCGGATGGCCTGCGAGACGGCCTTGATTGAGTCCTCCTGGCCGACGACCCGCTTGTGCAGCTCGTCTTCCATCCGCAGGAGCTTGGCCGTCTCCTCCTCGGTGAGCTTGTAGACGGGGATGCCGGTCCAAATGGACAGAACCTCGGCCACCGCCTCCTCGTCCACCTCGTCGAACAGGTCCACGCCCTTGGCCCGGATCTCCTCTTCCATCTGCTCTTTGCCGGCCAGCAGCTCCTTCTCCTGGTCTCGCAGCCTTCCGGCCTCCTCGAAGTCCTGCTGCTCCACCGCGTTCTTCTTCTGGGCCACAACCTGGGAGAGCTGGCTCTCGAAGTCCTTGTAGTCCTTCGGGGTGTCCATCCGCTTGATGCGCAGGCGGGAGCCGGCCTCGTCGATGAGGTCGATGGCCTTGTCGGGCAGGTGGCGGTCGGAGATGTAGCGATCGGCCAGGTTGGCCGACGCCACCAGAGCCTGGTCGGTGATGGTGACCCGGTGGTGGGCCTCGTAGCGGTCTCGCAGCCCCTTGAGGATCTCGATGGTGTGGGCAATGGTGGGCTCGTCCACCTTCACCGGCTGGAACC
The DNA here is from genome assembly GCA_028819295.1 of bacterium. Classification (GTDB taxonomy): domain Bacteria; phylum Actinomycetota; class Acidimicrobiia; order Acidimicrobiales; family Bin134; genus Poriferisocius. Next base: position 19,962 of record JAPPMA010000094.1, read on the forward strand.
GGCGCTCCAGGGCAGAGTCTTTCTCCAAGTGCTTGCGGTACTCGTCGAGGGTGGTGGCCCCGATGGTCTGGAGCTCGCCCCGGGCCAGCATGGGCTTGAGGATGGAGGCGGCGTCGATGGCGCCCTCGGCGGCACCCGCGCCCACCAGGGTGTGCAGCTCGTCGATGAACAAGATGATGTCGCCCCGGGTCTTGATCTCCTTGAGCACCTTCTTGAGGCGCTCCTCGAAATCGCCCCGGTAGCGGGATCCGGCCACCAGCGCCCCCAGATCCAGGGTGTAGAGCTGCTTGTTGCGAATGGTCTCGGGAACGTCGTCGGAGGCGATCTTCTGGGCCAGGCCCTCCACGATGGCGGTCTTGCCCACACCGGGCTCGCCCACCAGAACCGGGTTGTTCTTGGTGCGACGAGACAGAACCTGCATGACCCGCTCGGTCTCCCGCTGCCGGCCGATCACCGGATCGAGCCCGCTGTCTCGGGCCAGCTTGGTGAGGTTGCGGCCGAACTGGTCGAGCACCAGCGATCCCGAGGCCCCGCCGTCACCGCTGCCGCCGGGCGAGGTGGTGGCCTTCTCCGGCGACCCCGAGCCCTGGGGGCCGCCGTAGCCCGAAAGGAGCTGGATGACCTGCTGGCGGACCCTCGACAAGTCGGCGCCCAGCTTCACCAGCACCTGGGCCGCCACGCCCTCGCCCTCTCGGATCAGGCCGAGCAGAATGTGCTCGGTGCCGATGTAGTTGTGGCCCAACTGGAGGGCCTCCCGCAGCGACAGCTCCAGCACCTTCTTGGCCCGGGGGGTGAACGGGATGTGGCCCGACGGCGACGACCCGCCCTGGCCGATGATCTCCTCAACCTGGTTGCGCACTGCTTCCAGGGAGATGCCCAGCGACTCCAGCGACTTGGCGGCCACCCCCTCGCCCTCGTGTATCAGGCCGAGCAGGATGTGCTCGGTGCCGATGTAGTTGTGGTGGAGCAGGCGCGCTTCCTCCTGGGCCAAGACGACGACCCGGCGGGCCCGATCTGTAAATCTCTCGAACACGGCAGTCTCCCGATAGGGGCTTGTCCCGAAGTGTAACCCCGCCATCACCCCTTTTCGTTCCCGAAGCCCCAACCGCATCCCGACCCCTCGCCCCCCGACAGGCCGCCAATCGGGCTGAATGGGAGAGAATCGGGGTTGGACCACTACGATGGATTCGTGGTTCGCAGCCCCCTCGATCTGATTCCCACCATGGGGCGCGACCTGGAACGGCTGGAGTTGCGGCTGGAAGAGTCGGTCTGCACCGAGCACCCGTTCCTCGCCGAGGTGGCCGGTCATCTCATTCGAGCCGGGGGCAAGAGGGTTCGGCCGGGGTTCGTGATCGCATCGGCGTCCATCGCCCAGACCCGGCCGGCGCCCGTCGAAGAAGATGTGCTCACCGGCGGTGTGGCGGTGGAGCTGGTTCATCTGGGGTCGCTGTACCACGACGATGTGATGGACGAAGCCCAGGTGCGGCGCAACGTGGCCAGCGTGAACGCCAAGTGGGGCAACCTGCGGGCCATCCTGGCCGGGGATTTCCTGCTGGCCCGGGCCTCGGAGCTGGCCGCCTCGCTGGGAACCGAGGTGGCCGGTCTGCTGGCCGCCACCATCGGGCGGCTGTGCGAAGGCCAGGTGCGAGAGTTGCAGGACACCGGCAATCCCGACCGCACCGAGACTTCTTACACCGACTCCATCGAGGGCAAGACCGCCTCCTTGCTGGCCACCTCCTGTCGCATAGGCGGGCTGGTGGCGGGGCTGGACCGTCCGACGGTGGACACCCTCACCGAGTTCGGCCGCTACTACGGCTTGGCCTTCCAGGTGGTGGACGACATCTTGGACATCGTGGCCACCGACGAGCACCTGGGCAAGCCCTCGGGCAACGATCTGCACGAGGGGATCTACACCCTGCCGGTGATCCGGGCGCTTGACTCTGACTGCGGCCCCCAGCTCAGGGATCTGCTGGGCGGGACGGTGTCGGACGCCAACATCCGCTCGGCCCTGCAACTGGTGCAGGCCAGCGGCGGGGTTCAAGAAGCCCTGGACATGGCCCGCCACTACGCCCGGCAGGCCTCGGCCAGCCTCGAGTCACTGCCCCCCACCACGGCAACCGAGGCCCTCGGTGTGGCCACCGCCCATCTGATCGACCGGGCCCGCATCCCCCTGGGAGATAACTAGCCCAATCGCCCGGGCACCCGGAGCGCTCGAGGGGTTCGGGGCTCAATCGATTTGGCCAATTTGGCGCTCGGGGGGCTCGGGGCTCAATCGATTTGGCCAATTTGGCGCTCGGGGGGCTCGGGGCGCAGGGTGGGGAACAGGATCACGTCGCGGATGCTGGGCGCGTCGGCCAGCAGCATGGCCAGGCGGTCCATGCCCACCCCGAGGCCGCCGGTGGGGGGCAGGCCGAACTCCAGGGCACGCAGGTAGTCGCCGTCCACGGCCATGGCCTCGGCGTCACCGGCATCCCGGTCGGCGGCCTGGTGCTCGAAGCGGGCCCGCTGCTCGTCGGGGTCGGTGAGCTCGCTGAAGGCGTTGGCCAGCTCCCGTCCGGCCACGATGGCCTCAAAGCGCTCCACCCAGCCGGGGTGGTCGCGGTGGTCCCGGGCCAGCGGCGACACCTCCTTGGGGTAGTCGCACACGAACACCGGGCCCCACAGCTCGGCCTCGGTGGTCTTCTCGTACAGCTCCAAGAGGAGCTTGCCCGGCCCCCAGCGGTTTTCCACCGGGATCTCCCGGTCGGCGCAGTGCGCCCGCAGCTCTTCCAGCGGAGTGTCGAGGTCCACGTCCAGGCCGCTGTGGGCGGCCAGCAGGTCGACAAACCGGGCTCGGGGCCACGGCGGGGTCAGGTCCAGCTCCCTTCCGCCGTAGCTGATCTCGGTTGATCCGCTCAGCTCCAGCGCCAGATGGGCCACCAACTCCTCCACCAGCTCCATGATGTCGCCGTAGTCGGCGTAGGCCCAGTACAGCTCGAGCATGGTGAACTCGGGATTGTGGCGGGTGGAGATGCCCTCGTTGCGGAACACCCGGGCGATCTCGAACACCCTTTCCAGCCCGCCGACCACCAGCCGCTTCAGGTACAGCTCGGGGGCGATCCTCAAGAACAGGTCCATGTCGAGCGCGTTGTGGTGGGTGCTGAACGGCCGGGCCAGCGCCCCGCCGGGCACCGGGTGGAACACCGGCGTCTCCACTTCGACGAACCCCCGATTCTCCAGCCATCGGCGGGTGAGCGACATCATCTCAGATCGCATTCGGAAGGTCTTTCGGGCCTCCTCGGTCACCCACAGGTCGACATAGCGCTGGCGGAACCGGATGTCGGGATCGGAGAGTCCGTGCCATTTGTCGGGGAAACTCCGCCGGGCTTCGGCCAGCAGCTCCCACCGCTCCACCTTCACCGACAGCTCCCCGGTGCGGGTCTTCATCACCTCGCCGCTCACCCCCACCCAGTCCCCCAGCGACAAGGCGCAGAACCCGTCGTAGTCGGGGGTGACTTTGGCGGGGGCGAAGAGCTGGATGCGCCCGGTGGCGTCTTGAAGGGTGGCGAATGCCAGCCGCCCCTGCACTCTGCGGAGCATTACGCGGCCCGCCACCGACACCGTCTGCCCGGTCTCGGCACCGGGCTCGATTTCGCCGTGGCGCTCGTGGCACCCCGCGGCGGTGGCCGTGGTCTCGAACCGGTACGGGGGGCTCATCGGCTGCCTCTTGCCTGTTGCCTATTGGTTGCGCCTGTGTACCAGGCACAGCCCGTGAAGGGTGAGATAGGGCTCGACGTGCTGGATGGTCTCCGACAGCGGCGCAATCAGATGGGCCAGGCCGCCGGTGGCGATCACGATCGCATCGCCGTCCAAGGCCGCGGAGAACCGGGCCACCATGCCGTCGATCTGGGACACGAACCCGTAGATGACGCCGGATTGGATCGACTCCATGGTTGTCTTGCCGATCACGCTGCGGGGCTCTGTGAGCGCTACCGGCCCCAAAGCGGCCGCCCGGCCCACCATGGCATCCAAGCTGACCTCGATACCCGGCCCGATGGCCCCGCCCAGAAACTCGCCGGCTTCGGAGATCACATCGAAGTTGTTGGTGGTGCCGAAGTCCACGATCACCGCGGGACCGCCATAGAGCTGGTGGGCGGCCACCGCGTTGGCGATGCGATCGGCACCCACCTCGCGGGGGTTGTCGTACAGGATGGGGATGCCGCTGCGGGTGCCGGGCTCGATCACCACGGGATCGAACTCGAAGTAGCGCTGCACCATCAGCCGCACGCTCTCGCGGATTTGGGGCACCCCGGAGCACACTGCCACCCCGGTCAGGTCGCCTTCCATGTGTACATCCACGCTGTCCAGCAGGCTGCGCAGCAGCACGGCCATCTCGTCAGGGGTGCGCTCATGCACCGTTGATAGGCGCCAGTGCTCGATCAGGCCGTCTTCGGCCCGGCAGTCCTCAGCCCGCTCAGCCTCATACAGGCCGACCACCGTCTGGGTGTTGCCGATGTCGAGGGCCAACAGCATGGGACTCCTGTTTCCTCCTTGTCTTGGCACCCGCCCGACTATCGGGTGCGCTCAGCCTATTTTCTACTCTCCCCCAACGAAGGTCGAAGCATCGGCCGTACACAGCGGTTGCGGGTAGGCCGGGTTTTGGGCGGTTTCTCAGTTTCGGAGTACGGGGTTGAGGTGTTTGGGCTGCCAGGTGGTGGTTCCGGTGTCGGGAAAGGCTTCGGGGGGCGGGACGACGCGGTGTTTGCCGGTTTGCTGGTCGTGTTCGATTTGGTGGTGTCGTTCGTGGATGTCGTGGTGGCAGTCGTTGCACACGGTGACCAGGTTGGGGTAGTCGGTGCGTCCGCCGTTGCGCCAGTGGTGGATGTGGTGGGCGAAGCTGCGGTTGGCGTCGGCCCCGCAGCCCACGCAGGCTTTGTCGCGCACCATCAGCGCGATCCTCTGGGCGTCTGAGGCGCAGCGCCGGCGGCGTCCGAGCCACAGGTCTTGGGTTCTGGCGTTGAACACGGCCGGGAAGATGTCGGCGTCGCAGGCCAGCTTCACCAGTTCTTCGGCGGGAAGCGGGGTGCCGTCGCACAGTCGGGCGTCGACCAGCGCCTTGCGGGCCGCGTCGTAGTCGGCGACCAGCACCAGCGCGATGCCCGCCGCCTTGCCCTTCTCCGGATGCAAGACCAGCTCGGCCAAAGCGTCCGCGCAGCGCTGGGCGTGGGTGCGGCGCTGCTTCGGATCCTCGGCGCGCCACAGCTCCCGCTCCTTGGCCGCGAGCGCCCCGGCGATGTGGCTGCCGGTGACCGGGTCGAGCTCGGCGTTGAGCACATACATGCCCGTGTCGCCGCTCTGGAACAGGCGGGCGCAGCGCCTCTGGCGGCGCCGATCGTGGATCGACTGCCCGTCGTCGCCCGACAACTCGTGCTGCTGGCGCTTGACGGTGCGGGCCAACTCATCGTAGGTCTGGACCTTGGCGGCCTCCACGAGCTCTCGCTCGTCAATGGGTCCTTCAGACGACGCCCGGGCGATCAGCCGGGCATGATCCGCCGGCACCTCCCCCGACGCCAAAGCCTCGGAAGTCGCAGCCAGCCCGGCCAACCGCTCGGCCGCCTTCACATCGTGATGAGCCTTGGCAGGAGACGACCGAAGCACCTCACGGGCCATCTTCTTGGCCCCGGCAGTGTCATGGCGACGAGCAACCTCGGCCATCGTCTGGGCCTTCAACCCCTCCAACCGCGACTCGGCCTCGCCCAACACCCCCAACCGCCGGCGCAACCCCGCATCCGACAACCCGGCCACATCCAAGCGATCGACGCAAACCGCCGCCCCGCAACTGCCATCGATCCCAGCCCCGGTCTGACCAGCGAGAACAGGCGAAAACTCCATGGGTGTAGTCTACCAAGGCCAGTGACAACATCCCCCTGAATAGTCAAAAAATATTGAGAAATAATTGACACATATACTAACTGAAGCATTTATAGCAACGATTGTGAATATATAACGACTCGAGACTCACCATCTTGTGGGCCGATCCCCAATTCGGCGGCATCCGTGCGGGCTTCGGCCGGAATATTGTTGCCCAGGGCCTCATTCAGCCCCGCTGAGGTAGTTGTACCCGAAGCGCTGCTCAGCGATCTACGGAAATTCGGTTTGCCCGAACATCGATTGGGCGATCTGCGGTTGGCGCACTTGCCAGTATTCGACGATCTCGTTTGGCAGGTCGGGTCGTCCGAGGCTGTCGGAGAGCCAGGGGTCGTCGGCAACGTCGGCAAAAGAGCCCAGTGCCCGGACGATGCCGTCAGGCGCGGGCATCTAGGGCGTTGACGATCAGATCCCGAGTAACGGACTTGGTGGAACGCAGCGTCAGGCAGTATTCGAGCGCCTCAGTGGGAAGGTGCACCGAAGCCCACACCGCCGCATCCGGCCAAGGGCCGTTGAACATGCGATTGGCCACATACTCTTTGTCGTCGGGTAGCCGAAGGAGGCTCGGGTCGGGATGGTTCCAAAACGACTTCCAGAATCTCTCAGGTACCCGTTGCATCCCAATGCCAATTCTACCGCCCTGCTATGCGCCGGGCTTGGCGACGTCGAGGACTATGACGGATATTTTGCGGGCCTCCTCTGGGGTGAGGTCTTGCTCAAGGCGCTGCTGTAGCTCTTCGGCGGTGGTGGGCCGGTGGCCGTGTGGCGGAGATGTGGGCTTGCGGTCTCCGCGTCCGAACCAGAGCGGCACGTAGATGCCGTATCCCCCGGTGGCGGGGTCGGTGGCGTACTTGGCAACGAGCTGATCGCTCGGCGCAGTCCACAGATCGCGGTGATTGTCCTTCTTGAGCTCAATGGGGATGTTGTGACCGCCGTAGCTCACCCGGATGTCGGTCCGAGTGCTTGCTGCGTAATGGCCTTCCGGCACGGCATCAACTCCAGTGGGAAGCGCATTCTGAAGCAGCGCGAGGAGTGCATCTCGACAGGATTCTTCGGGTTTTGGATCTGTGGGGCAACCATGTCGGTCTTCGTTCCAGAACTGGCGCCACAGATTGCTGCTGTCGCCACGCAAGCGCAGGGATATCTCGCGCAGCCGGTCCCCAATGAGGGCAGCGAGGTCGGCCGCGTTGGCGGGCAGGGTGTTGCTGAGAGTGCTTTGGACCTGCTCCACATCGAGGCGGTCATACGAGGCGTCTCCGAAAAGAATCCTCTGGCTTTCCATTGCGCGTTGGATGTACTTGTGCCAGGCGGCGAGCTGTGGATCGTCGGCCAGGCTGGTCAATGCCTCGCAGGCAGCTTGGCTTGGGATGGCGCCAAGTAGCGCAATAATGCTGGCGATTCGGTCGGAGGCATCCACTTCCAGGGTCACGAGACCGTGGGGCATTTGCGGCCCATAGAGACGGCCCAGCATCTGAACGACATCGCGCAGTAAGGCAGGCGCCGAGCACTGGTCCATGACCGAAGGCCCCCAAGAGTCGTTTTCAGAGCACCCTCGCAGGAACTCGGCCAAGTGCCTGACTCTCTCATCGTTGCTGCCGATGAAATCCCGAAGCGCATCTCGATGCTGCGAGGGGGAGAGCAGTGCGCCGGCGGTCAGCCAGCGCACCTTTTGGGCGTCGGTGGCGCTCTTAGCCCTGAGCTTCTTCTCGACAACAGCTTCCAGCGCGGCCCGGTCGGGAAACCGCAGGGCTGGGCCCAGCAGTTGGTCGAGCACGGGCATCTGCTTGCTAGGAGCCCGAACGGGAAACGACCGCAGAAGCCGGACCCTGGTGTGGTTTATCCGATCGGCAAGCCCGTCGCTGGTGTCGCTTACCCGGTTGGCTTGGCTCTTTACTCGGTCGAGATCGTAGAACCCTGGCGGGTACTCGTCTCCGGCTTTGAGCGCGGCGACGGCGCAGCGGTAGAGCATGTCGAACACCAGATCGGGGTCCTGTCGCAGCCAGCAGTCGTGGCACGGGGCGGTCGCCTCATGGCGAGGGGTGTCGGCGGCGCAATAGCGGATGGCGAGGATCTTGCGCCTTTGGTCGTCGCTGAGATCATCGAAGCGCGATGGCGACTTGGCTTGGAGCAAATCCAGGCTGGCCAGCACGGGATAGGCCAGATAGTGGCGACGGGACTCGGAGCGAAGCGAGATCGTCTGGTCGGCCTCGGGCAGGTCGTCTCTGAACGCTGTCTCGCTCAGGGCATCAATAACCACATCGGCTAACTCGGCATCGCCTCCGAGGAACTCGCGGATGCGGTCTCGCGGGGACGCGTGCTGGTCGACTTCAATGAACAGGGCGAAGTACACCCCGGCCAGAGCGTCCAGCAATTGCGGAACGGCACGGTTTTCTTTCAGCTCGGCTTCACGCTCATGCACCAACTTCGCCCATTCGGACTGCTGTTGGCGCCTGCCTTTCTCGTATTCGGCCATGCGTTCTTGCTGCTCTTGTTCCCACTCCAGATGCTCTTTCTTGGGAGGTGGAGGTGTGCGCAATTCCTCAAACGCGGCAGCCAGCCTGTCGTCGCCCTGCGTCCGATGTTCCAAGTCGCCAAGGGTGAGGCCTTCACTGATGGCGGGGGCATCCAGCGAGTGGTATGCCTGCGTGAGCAGCTCTTTGGAGACGAACGGCTCGGAATCTGCCAATTCAAGCGCCGCGTCGAGGCACCAAAGACCGAAATCGGCGGGAGGCTTGCTCCGATGCAAGGCGTTGCAGCGCCAGTACTGGAACAGCTCATACCGCTGGTTGGCTTCGTTTCGTCTGACCCAAGTCAAGAAAACGGATTTCTGGACCTCGGGCCGGGCTTCCAGCCAATCCTTGATCCGGCCCGCCACCTCCCCGACCGGAGACGACCATGCTCGAGGCGGTCGGACAGTCAGCGAGCGGCTCGGCGAGCTCAGCCAGTCGAACAGGCGGAACGGCTCAAGCTCGTCTCCCCACGCCTCCAGCCCCCGGTGCAGCAATTGGAGGGGCAGATCGTCGAAACCGGCCTGCTCCAGATCTGCATTGATTTGCGGCGCTTCTTCACACAGGGAGTCCAGCAGTTCCGCCACATGGTGGGCGTCGGAATGCCTGAGAAGGTGGGAACGCCAGAACATGGCGAAACGGCCTAAGCGGGTGCGCCGGTTCCGGGGCAGCACATAATCCCAAATCTGCGACGGCGGCAATTGGGCCGGATACAGGTGTCGTAGCAGGGTTCCGCGCAGGTCATCGTCGGGGTCGGATATCGCCCGCAGGCGGATGTCGCCGAGAAGCCGGAGCGCAGAGCGGGCTTCGGGGTCGCTGCTTGCGACCAGGCGAAGGTACACGTCTAGCGCCAACTGCCTTGTGAAGGGGGGCTGCTTGGGGTTGCGCACAATCGCCTTGATGTCTGTCTCGAGATCGTCCAACAAGTGCAAGCTGGAGCTTTCGGCAGCAGCGAGCACGGTCAAAACGAACTCCACGACCCGGTGCTTGTCGTCCGCCGGATCAGGGTCGGCCAACAAGTCCCTTATGGCAGCCGCCGTGTCTGCCGATATGAGCGACCGGAAGGCCCAGGCGGTGGTGTCTCGGAAGCCTTCGCTCCGTCCGTCGCGCTGCTCTTGGCCGAGCAAAGGCCCAAGGGCGGCGAAACTGCCCAGGGATTCCAGCAGGCGCTTCTTCTCATCGGTGGAGAAACTGCCGATGTCCCCGTACAGGCCCACACCCACGGGATCGGCATCAATCAGAAGACCCCGCGCCTTGGGGGAATAAGCCGCAAGCCAAGCAGACAGTCCCCGCAGCGTGGTGACAACCCGATCATCAGCCGGCCTGGTCAGCAGCGCCATCACCCTTGAGGGCAGCAGCCCATTGTTGATCAGATTGGCGAGGTAGCGACCGGCCAGGAACTCCGCCAAGTGGCGGTGGACTGGGCGGTGGCCGTGTTCGCCATCAGCGGTGAACAGCCTTGTCTTCAGCGCCCGCCCCAAGCTCTCCCTGGACGGCAGGGCAGGCATCTCTTGGAGCGAGTGAATCGGCACCAACGAGCGGCGGTCGGGGTTGGGGGAAACCGAGAATCCCGCATCGTCAGCGATCAAGTTCAGGGCGCACAGGTAGCCGGCGGCGTCCAAGACAGCTTCTTCGGGTAAAGCTCCAGCGCCCACGCGATGCTCATCGTTTTGCTCTGCGGCCATCTGCCGACAGGCCATATCGAAGGTCTCCAGGCGGCTTTCCGGCCACTCGCGGCTATGAGCTACTGCATCCACGAGCAGCAGCAGCGTCTGCGGGTTGCCGAGCAGACCGCTGAGGCCTCGCCGATCAGCCTCGTCCTTGAACTCCTGGATGTCGATGGAAACCGGCCGCTTGCCCAGCAGTTCGGCAACGTCGTCGCTGCTGAGGGGATCGAGTCGCAGAACGGCTACCCGAGAGTCGGGAGAAACAGCCCCCAAGCTGCGCAGGTCGTTGTCGCCAAGCCAATCGGCCTCTCGGCACGAAATACGGAAACTGGGGCACCCAAGCTGGTCGAGCCGGCTGCGGACCTCATCCAGGGAAGATCGCATATCAGTGGCACCGGCCCGCACCTCGTCGAGCCCGTCGATGAAGAGGGTCTTGCCTCGCCACTCAGGGTGGGAGTCCACCGAGAGGGTGATGAAGTCCCGGGCGCTCATGAATATGGCTTTATCGCCTGTATCGCCCAGTGCCGCTTGCTCCCGCATGAACTCGGTCGTCTTCCCCGAGCCGGGATCGCCGAGCAGCACATAGGCAGACCGATCTCGAAAGCGGCTGAGCGGTTCCGAGGCGCTGGCAGCACCACCGGGGCCGACTTCAGTACAAGTGCGGGGCACGTAGAGGCTCATGGGGAATCGAACCAGTGGTCGGGGGGCAGGGTCAGGAACTCGTGGAGAGGCACACCGGTATCTCCAACCACAACGGTGTTGACTGGCTGAAAACGGCCTTCGAACTCTTCCAGCCCCCTTGTGGCAACGGGGGCTTGTCCGCTCTTGACCTCGACGCCGACGAGGTGCGGCCCTCGCTGGAGCACGAAGTCCACCTCGTGGCCCTTGTCGCGCCAGTATTTGACCTCGGTCCTAGACGATGCGGCGTTCAGCAGGTGAGCGCCCACGCAGCTCTCCACCAGGCGGCCCCAGTGGGATCGGTCGGCTCGGGCCTCATCGAAGCTGTAACCGCCGACCGCTGACATGAGGGCGGTGTTGAGCACGTTCAACTTCGGGGTGGGCGCCTTGGCCGTCGCCGGGCGATTAGTGAACTTGGGCAACCCGGCGATCATGCCCACCCGGGCGAGGAGCTCCAAGTACCGGGTGAGGGTGGTCGTGTTGCCCGCCTCCTGGAGATGGCCCAGCAGTTTGTTGTACGAGACCTGTTGACCGGAGTAGCGCGCTCCGAGATCGAACAGCCGCTTGAGCAACTCGGGCTTGTCCACTCTGACCATCGACAGCACGTCGCGCTCCACGGCAGGGCCGATGAGAGCGCTGCGCACGTAATCGCCCCAGCGGCCGGGATCGTCGATCCTGGCGGCCGCACCGGGGTAGCCGCCGAAGTAGACGTACTCTTCGAGGCTGAGGCCGAACGCCTCTGACATCTCGGCAAACGACCAGTGCGGAAAACGGACGGGCTCGAACCGCCCAGCCAGGCTCTCGTTCAAACCCTCCTGCATCAGCAGCGGCGCCGACCCGAGGATCACCACATGCAGAGGGCAACCGTCTCTGCGGTCGGCATCCCAGAGCCCCTTCACCACCTCCGACCATCCAGCAATGCGCTGAATCTCGTCGAGAACAAGAACGAAGCCTCTGGGCGAGCGCATGGCCTGATGGCGGCAGTGTTGCCAGACCTCGGTCAGGTGGCGGACATCAGGCTGGGACCCCGCAGCGGCACCAACGCTCGAATCCAGCACAATGGGCTTGCCGTCCAAGGTTAGGGGCTTGCCGTCCAACGTAAGGGGCCTCAGCTCTGCTCTGCTATACGAGGGCTCCATCGCCTCATATCTGGATTCCTGCTCGACAGCAGAAAGCGCTTGAAGCACCGCCGTAGTCTTGCCCGTCTGACGGGGGCCGAAAATCGCAATGATGAACTCGGGCCGCTCCGACAACCTCGTGATGAGGGTGCCTACTTGAGCCCGGCGAAACTCGGCCATACAGCCAGTTTAGCTATATTTATTATGCTAATGAGTAAATTTACTCAGAAGCATAATATTAAATCTGAGTGTGTCCATGGGCATGGGCTGTTTGTCAGTTTGGGAGTACGGGACAGGCGAAAACTCCACACAGGCTCACACCCACGGGATCAGCAAGTGAGCAGGTCAATGCCTGTTTAGATATACAAGATGAGCAAGTTTGTACATACTCCGCTCATGGCAGAGCGGCTTGTTGATATAGACGACACAGTGCTGGAGCAGGCTCGAGAACTGCTGGGAGGTGCCACCATCAAGGACACAGCACACACCGCTTTGCGGGAACTCTCCGACCGCGACACTCGGATTCGCCCACTCGCCCACATTCTTAGGTGCGGGCGAGAATTCCTGTGTTCGAGCAGGCAGATTGGAAGGAGAGGATGTCCAAACCGTCCCAGCTGCTCAATGCGTCCACAGCGCTTCTGAGCGCATCATCCAGAGAAACCGCAGAATGGGTGAAGTGAACGTAATGCCGCCCGGCTCGACTGACATGGCCTGTTGCCCCAGTTTGGGCGGCGACCCACTCGGCGAAGTCTTCGTCTTGGACGCTTGGCCCGACAACCTCCAGAGTGAAGCGGAACTCGATCATCGCGGGCATTCTAACTCTCGCCTTTTGCGGTCGGGCAGTGTGGGCAACTTTCTACGTCGGATCGAATTACATTTGCGTGATTGTCGGGATTCCGCGGTGTCGAGAAGACACTGACGCGACATCCGCTGCGATCGGTCTGTGGGCATAGCAGAAATCCCCAAACATGGCCTCGAGGTCTGCCTTTCTTGAAGCGCCAACCATGACGTAGGGCGTTGTCCACTGCCTCGGCAACCTGTTTTTTGGGGTGACGAGGTGGATCACCGCGAGTCTGAGGGTCTGGGGGCATGGGCGGTTTCTCAGTTTCGGAGTATGGGGTTGAGGTGTTCAGGCTGCCAGGTGGTGGTTCCGGTGTCGGAGAACGCCTCGGGGGGCGCGACGACGCGGTGTTTGCCGGTTTGCTGGTCGTGTTCGATTTGGTGGTGTTTTTCGTGGATGTCGTGGTGGCAGTCGTTGCACACGGTGACCAGGTTGGGGTAGTCGGTGCGTCCGCCGTTGCGCCAGTGGTGGATGTGGTGGGCGAAGCTGCGGTTGGCGTCGGCCCCGCAGCCCACGCAGGCTTTGTCGCGCACCATCAGCGCGATCCTCTGGGCGTCTGAGGCGCAGCGCCGGCGGCGTCCGAGCCACAGGTCTTGGGTTCTGGCGTTGAACACGGCCGGGAAGATGTCGGCGTCGCAGGCCAGCTTCACCAGTTCTTCGGCGGGAAGCGGGGTGCCGTCGCACAGTCGGGCGTCGACCAGCGCCTTGCGGGCCGCGTCGTAGTCGGCGACCAGCACCAGCGCGATGCCCGCCGCCTTGCCCTTCTCCGGATGCAAGACCAGCTCGGCCAAAGCGTCCGCGCAGCGCTGGGCGTGGGTGCGGCGCTGCTTCGGATCCTCGGCGCGCCACAGCTCCCGCTCCTTGGCCGCGAGCGCCCCGGCGATGTGGCTGCCGGTGACCGGGTCGAGCTCGGCGTTGAGCACATACATGCCCGTGTCGCCGCTCTGGAACAGGCGGGCGCAGCGCCTCTGGCGGCGCCGATCGTGGATCGACTGCCCGTCGTCGCCCGACAACTCGTGCTGCTGGCGCTTGACGGTGCGGGCCAACTCATCGTAGGTCTGGACCTTGGCGGCCTCCACGAGCTCTCGCTCGTCAATGGGTCCTTCAGACGACGCCCGGGCGATCAGCCGGGCATGATCCGCCGGCACCTCCCCCGACGCCAAAGCCTCGGAAGTCGCAGCCAGCCCGGCCAGCCGCTCAGCCGACCTCACATCATGATGGGCCCTCGATGGAGACGACCGCAGCCCCGCAACCGCCACCGGCCGCAGCCCCGACCCTGGCTTGACCAGCGAGAACAGGCGAAAACTCCATGCATGCAGTCTACCATCCCTAGTGACAATATCCCCTTGAAATGGTAGAAAATTATGAAATTAAATTGTCAAATATGTTATCAGCGGGAAAACTACTGATATCTTCATACATGCCCACACCCACGGGATTGGCGTCGATTGGAATAAAGGAGGCTTGCCTCGCCACCTGGAGTGGGTGTCCACGGTCGCTTTGGCAGTCGAGTGCTCGGGTGATCTGTGAGTGAGACGGTCGAGTTCAGGTCTTGTTTGGATATACAAGACGAGCAAGTGTGTATATACTATGCCCATGACAAAACGGCTTGTTGATATAGACGACGCGGTGCTGGATCAGGCCCTAGAGCTGCTGGGAGGAGCCACCATCAAGGATACAGTGAACACTGCGCTACGGGAACTCTCCGACCGCGATGCCCGAATCCGCCTATTCGCCCACATCCAACAGCTGGCTGCTGAAGATCTGGGCAACCCCGCCATCATGAAGCGAACGCGGCGAGAACAGGCCCACGGGTGACACCCAATCAGCCAGGCCCCCTCTTCCTGGCCGACAAGAGCGCACTGGCCCGCAGCCATCATCAATCGGTAGCCCAGCGCCTCGCGCCCCTGTACCCCGCCGCGCTGGTAGCGACATGCCCGATCATCGACCTAGAACTTCTCTTCAGCGTCCGCAACCACACCGAACACACAGACCTGCGAAAAGAACTGAAATCGATCCCCTCGTTTCCCATCGACCAAGGAGTTACCGACCGCGCCACCGAGGTTCAAGGACTGCTGGCCCGGGCGGGCCAACACCGCTTGCCAATCTCCGACCTGCTCCTTGCTGCCGTGGCTGAGGTCAACAGCCTCACCATCCTCCACTATGACAAGGACTTCGACACCATCTCTGAGGCCACCGGCCAACCCGCCCAATGGGTAGTCCCCCGAGGTTCCGTCTGAGCCTGTGTGCTTCCCCTCATGCAAGCCCGAGGTTGGTTTGGCCTTCGGGGGGGTTGTGGGCGAGGCGGGTGAGTTCGGGCCAGGCTTGGATGAGGCTGTTGTAGGCGAGGGCGTCGGCGGGGTCGTTGTTGCGCTCTGAGGTGTGGTGGAGGCGGTAGGCGAGGTCGCGGGCGGCCTCGGCGACGGCGTCGAGTTGTCGCAGGAGGGCGGCGGCGGGCTGCTCGCCGCCGGTTTCGAGGGCGTGGGCGAGGTGGTTGACGGCTTCCCATGCGGTTGGGCGGTGGTCGGCGGCTGGGTCCCAATGCTCGTCTAGCTCATCGCGGGCGAGCAGGCGGACTTTGCCTGCTTTGGAGGAGGCGATGCCGGCGGCGACGAGCCCTTCCACAGAAGTGTTGCGGGATTTGGAGAGCTGCTCGGCCTGCCCGTAGTCGCCGGGGGCGAAGCCGTGTTGGGCGTGCCAGGTGAGCGCCCAGCGGGTGTCGGCGTCGAGGTCGGCCTCGGCGCTCTCGAGGGTCTCGTCGAGCACGGCGTTGATGGCGGCCAGCGCGTCGCGCACGCCCATGGGGGTTCCGTCGGCCTCGATCACCTTGGAGAACCGGGAGTAGATGGCCATGCCCGGGCCGATGGCGGCCTGGGCCAGATCAACCGGCGCGATGTTGACGCCCCTCAGGTGGGCGAGAGCATCGGGCAGCTCAACAGCGAGGCGGTCCAAGAACTCCCGCCGCGACGCCAGCGGCGCAACGTCGGGGCGGGGGCGGCACACCAGAACGATCGACGACGCCAGCGCGTTGCTGGCCTGAGAGCGCATCCGGTTGGCCAACTCGGTGCGCATGGGCCAGGTGCCGGTGATCTGGAACCCCGCCCCGACCAGCCCCTCCAGCATGGTCTCCCAACCGGTGGAGACGGTGCCGCCATCGGCGGACGTCTCGGCCTGCTTGAAGGCGTAGTACACGCTCAGCGGGAAACGGGGGTCTTGGATCTCGCGCAACCGGGCGAACACAACCCCCAAACCGCCCTCGAAAAACGACTCGGCCCGCTTCTTGTCACCGCCGTGGCGGTACGGCGCCGCGATCAGCTCATCGGCCTTGGGCGCCAAAAGCGTCGAGCACACATCCGGGAACACCGGCCCCACACTGCGGCGCAGCCACATATAGAAGAAGTCCGACAAGTCGGCATAGCCGATGTTGTCGTAATACGGCGGATCGGTGGACACCACCACCGGCGAAGGCCCTGGAGCAACAGCATCGCGCTGCCGAACTGTACCTGAACCAGATGAAGGTGCCTCCCTTAAGGCCTTGTAAACGAAATCAACCATGGCCGACCAGTTCCCCGTCGAATCCGAGAACGGGTTCACCTCAGCGAAGTCCCAGTTCATCGGGATCGCCTGCCGCGCGAAGGTGCTCCGCAATCCTCGGGTGATGTCCCAGGTACACATGGCGGAACCGCGGTCGGCCACCTTGGACACCGCGAACGCTAGGTACACCGACACTGCTTCGGCGTAGGCGGTTGCGCCGGTGCCGCCGTGGCGCAGCGGGGTGGGGTCGTCGGCCATGCCGGCGGCAAGCGCGTCGGCGTGGGCTTGCTGGCGGGCTTCGTCCACAAGGCCGCTGAAGGTGGTGAGCGCGGTGAGCTGGCGGGGGGTGAACAGGTCGGCCCACTCCGACATGCCGTACCGCTGGACCCGGAACCCCAGCGCTTCGCCTGGCAGCCGTCCCATAGGCGGGTCGTGGGGTGGCGGGGTGTTGAGGGCAAGCTGTTCGTGTTGGGGGGTCGGGGGCAGGTAGAGGCGCTGGCGGTCGCCTTGGGCTACGACGGCCATGAGCCGCGCTCCGAGCCCTTCGGCCTGGGCTTGGGCTTTGACGTGGGCTGTGGGGATGGCGGCAGAGCAGAAGATGCAGCGGAACTGGGCGCGGCCCTGCTTGGGAGGCGTCGGCGGTCCGCCCGCGCCGGTTCCGATCTCAAAGCGGATGGTGCGGGCCGCGGGATCGACGATCGGGTGTACCCACGCCTCCCGGCCTTTCTTCTTCGACAGCCACCAACTCGACGCCAAAGGCGCCTCTGCGCCGCACACCGGGTTGGGGCAGACCGCGGTGCGGGTCCAGATCCAGGCGATCACCGTCGCCGTGCCGCCGCCGTGCTCGGCGGGCAGATCCACCTGCGGGTAGAGATGGCCGATGCGGGCCTCGGCCCGGTCGCGCATCCAGCCGCCGTAATGCCTCACGTCGGCGGCGAGGCCCTGCGCCCCGGACCACGATCCCAGACCGGCCGCCGCCTGAGCCTCGGGATTCACCGGCGCCCGCCCGGCGAACCGGGGCGGGATCTCAATCAGCGCCTTGTTGATCAACACCGCCACCGGGTTCAAATCCGACGCGTGGGCCTCCAAACCCAGCCGCTGCGCCTCCAACGGAATGCTCCCCCCACCGGCGAACGGATCCAGCACAGCGGGCAGACCGCCGTCGCACGATCTCGCGATCTCGGCCCTCGCCCGGCCCAGCACCTCGGCGTCGTTGCTGTTCTCCCACAGCACCAACTCCTCGATCAGCCCGAACAGCCGCTCCCGCTCATCATTCTGGGCCTCCTCGGTGGGAAACAGATCAGGCCGCGCCGACGGATCATCCACCAAAGACGCGAACAACACCGCCCGACAAGCCGCCAACGGCCGCCGCGCCCACCACAGATGCAAAGTCGACGGATGCCCATGTCGGATCGACTTCTCCCGAGCCGACGCCGCATTCACCGCATCCAACGGCAAAGCCACCTCAACCAGCTTCCTCCGATAACCCTGGTCATCCGCCCTTTGCCTGCTCACAGCCCGCCACGCTAGCCCGCTGCCAGCTCCTCGTTCCTCAGCCGGACATCCTGGGGCGGGCTTCAGCAGCGCCTCAGGGGCCGAGGAGGGTCAAGGGGATGACCTGCACGCCGTCGGGGCGGCGGTAGGCGGGGCCGGTGGGGGTTATCACCACCAGTGCGGCCAGGTTGCCGGAGCGCTGGCGGGTCACCTTGTCTTTGAGGCGGATCAGCGTTTTGGCGGCCTTGTCGATCACATTTGGATCAGCGTTCAGCTTGATCTCTGCTGCAATCCATGAGCCGTCTACACGCTCGACTATTGCATCGGCCTCAAGCCCGGTGTTGTCTCGAAAATGGAAGACACCGCCAAGGTCGGACTGCGAGTAGACGCGCAGATCGCGTACTGCCAGCGACTCGAACAACAGGCCGAACATGGTGTGGTCGGCCAGCAATCGCTCAGGAGTGGCCCCGACAAGCGCCGCAGCCAACGACGGATCGACGAAGTGGCGCTTGGCCTCCTTCCTCAGCACGGCTTTGGAGCGCAGGCTGACGGGCCAAGCCGGCTGGTCTTCCACAATGAAGACTCGGCGCAACGCATCCAAATAGGCGGCAACGGTGTTCCGGCCCGGGGGATGGCCGATGCTCATGTCCGAGGCCAGCTTGGTCGTCTTCACCTCGGTGGAGACGCTGTGGGACAGGGCCAGCATGAGCCGCCGCACCATGTCGGGATCATGGCGAACCCCGCTCCCCGCGGGTATGTCCACCCTGACCACCTCTCCCACATAGTCGCGAACCGACTGAAGCGCATCGCCATCGCTCTCGCCCAAATTCTGCGGCCACCCACCGGCGCAGACTGCACTGGCGATCTCGCGCAGCCCCACCCCCTCGTTGGGCATGGACGACACGGCGTCGCCCTCAAACACCCCCCTCAGCGACACACCGCCGGTAGACCGCCCCGCCTCGAACAACGACATCGGGCGCAGCAACACCCGGCTGATGCGCCCAGTTCCAGTGTGCCGGGTCACATCATCTTGGGGGACGGCCGAACCGGTAAGTATGAATTGGCCCCGCTCTGGGCGGTCGTCGCACTCTCGGCGCACTCGGTTCCAAAGCTGCGGGGCGTTCTGCCACTCGTCGAGCAGCCGGGGCGCGGGGCCTTTGAGCACTTCAGCAGGGTCAGACGCAGCCAGCAGCACCACCGCTTCATCGTCAAGGCGGGCCTCACTGCGGGCGAAATGCCGGGCCAGCCAGGTCTTGCCGCATCCCCGCGCACCCTCGATCAGCACAGCCCCCCGCCTTCGCAGAGCGCTCTCAACATCGCGCCCCGCAACGCGCGACAGATAATCGGGCATGGTGAGCGTGTTCCGTGGATCACTCACAGCTAGAGCCCCCTTTGCGGCTGCACCTTCGTGGAATAGAGCTAAGAGATCTCTCGGTGGCAACCATAGCGCGTTCTGAAAGTGTTTTGTAGCGCGTTCTGAAAGTGTTTTGTAGCGCGTTCTGAAAGTGTTTTGTAGCGCGTTCTGAAGGTTTTCTGTAGCGCGTTCTGAAATATGTCTGCGCAAGCAGTGGACAGCTCAAACGATGTCGAGGGCGATGTCCAAGGCTGGGGCCGAGTTGGTGACTCGGCCTACCGAGATGAAGTCCACACCGGTTGCCGCGTACTCGGCCACCGTGTCCAGGGTGATGCCGCCGCTCGCCTCCAGCAGGCAATCGTGCCCCGCGGCCCGGGCCACGCAGGCCCGCACCTCTTCGGGGGCCATGTTGTCCAACAGCAGGGCGTCGGCGCCGGCGACCAGGGCCTCATCCACCTGATCGATCCGGTCGCACTCCACGTAGACGGCGCGGCCGGGCCAGCGCCGGCGGGCGGCCATCACACCCTCGGCGATGGAGATCCCAGCCAAGTGGTTGTCTTTGAACATGACCCACTCCGACAGCCCCGACCGGTGGTTGTCGCCGCCGCCGGCCCGAACCGCGGCCTTCTCCAGCGCCCGCAAACCGGGCGTGGTCTTGCGGGTGTCCCGGATGCGGGCCCCACCCGAGCCAGCCGCCGCCGACGCATACCGGGCCACCTCGGTGGCGATGCCCGACAGGTGGCCCAAGAAGTTCAGCGCGGTCCGCTCCGCGGTGAGCACTGATGCCCGGGGCCCATCGACCGCGGCCAGCGTCTGACCAGGGGCCACCGGGTCGCCGTCGGCGTCGTGCCACCGCACCGTCACCGAGGGATCCACCTGTCGGAACACCTCGGCAGCACAGGCCCGACCGGCCAAGCGGCCGGCGTCTCGAGCGGTGATCGCCGCGGCGACGTCTCCAGGGGGGACAAGACACGACGTGAGGTCGCCCTGTGGCCCCACATCCTCGGCCAGGGCCAGCTTCACCGCGGCCCGGACCACGTCGCCCGGCGGGTCAAAGCCGCTCACGGCCCAGAACCCCCAGCAGCGAACCAACAGAGAGCATCAAAGCCGGCCAACGTCCAGCCCCAGGTTGTCGATGAGGCGGGCTCTTCCGACGCGGGCGGCCACCAGCAGGCGCAGCTCGCCGTCCAGCACATCGGGGCGTTCCAGCGTGGCGGCGTTTACCACGGCGGCATAGTCGGGACAAGCCAGGGGCTCGGCGGCCAGCACCGAGGCCATGGCCGCCTCCACCTCGCCGGGATCGCGGCTGCCCTGCACCACCGCATCCCGCCCGGCTTGCAGCGAACGCCACAGCACGGTGGCCGCAGGCCGCTCATCCGCGGCGAGGTACACGTTGCGGCTCGACATGGCCAGGCCGTCGGGCTCGCGGAACGTGGGGCAGCCCACCACCTCCACCGGCATAGACAAGTCGGCGGCCATCCGCCGGATGACGGCCAACTGCTGGTAGTCCTTCTCTCCGAAATAGGCCCGGCCCGGCCCCAGCATGGCGAACAGCTTGGCCACCACGGTCGCGACCCCGTCGAAGTGGGCGGGGCGGGACCACCCCTCCAGCACCGCGTTGAGCCCCTCGACCGCCACCGAGGTGAGCGGGACCTGCGGGTACATCTCCTCGGCCCCGGGGGCAAACACCAGCCCGGCACCCGCATCAGCACACATCTCCAGATCCCGGTCGAGGTCTCGGGGATAGGTTCCGTAGTCCTCGCCCTCAGCGAATTGAAGCGGGTTCACGAAGATGCTCACCACGGTCAGGTCGTTCTCGGCCGCCGATCGGGCCACCAAAGACTGGTGGCCCTCGTGGAGGTAGCCCATGGTCGGCACCAGACCGACCGAACCTCCTCGGGCGCGTGCGGCGTCCGCCGCCTCACGCAGCTCAGCTACCCGCCCGACAACGGGAACTGCGTTCACGAAACAGCCCCTCCTGACTGCGAGGCCAACTCGTCCCAATCCCCCAAGCGGCGACAGCCGCCGGCGCCGGGATCGCTCCACCCGGCCACCAGATCGGGGGCCAGCTCGCCCATGGGCACCATCACAAAGGCCCGCTCCCGCATCCGGGGATGGGGCACCGCCAAATCGGGCTCGTCCACCGTCTCGCCGTCCACCCACAAGACATCGACATCCAGCGTGCGGGGGCCCCAGCGGACCTCCCTCACCCGGTCGGCCGATGCCTCCAGCGCCCCGCAGAGCCCCAACAGGCTTCGGGCCGACCGGCTGGTGTCCAGTTCGGCCACCACATTCAGGTATGGGCCCTGCTCGGGGCCTCCCACCGGGTCGGTCTCGTACACCCCGGAAACCGCGACGCAGTCGTCGATGGCCGCCACTGCGCCCTTGAGATAGCCCATGCGATCGCCCAAGTTGGATCCCAAGCCGAGAAAAGCCCGTGTCATTGCTGGTGGCGGGTGATGCGAACGCCGCTGGTGGAAAGCTGCTGGGGGACCGGCGGGCGCAGCTTGCGGACCTCCACCACCACCCACCGGGCCCGCTCATCAAAATGCAGGCAAACCTCGGCCACCCTCTGGGCCAAAGCCTCCATGAGCGTGAATTGCCCGCCTTCGGCCGCCGTGCAGACCGCCGCGCACACCTCCCCGTAGTCGATGGTGTCGGCCAAGTCGTCCGACCGTCCAGCCAGGGCCAGATCGGCGCCTATGTCCACATCCAACTCGAACGGCTGAGCCCGGACCCTCTCCTCGGGAAGCGCTCCGCACAGGGCCATCACCCGCAAGCCAGCAATACGCAGGCAATCCTCAGTCATCCCGGCCTGCCCGCTCTGGTGGAACAACCCGCCAAACCCTTCAATCGCAGGCAGTCCTCAGTCATCTCCGCTGGGCTCCTGCTCGTTTTCGACTACCACCGAAAGGCGCGCCCTCGGCTTGGGGAGGGCAGCGGCGGCGCTGACGATGCGGCGGCCCACCGTTCCCACCGGTCGTTCGGTCATCTTCTCAACCACCACCACGGCTTGCGATTCGCTGGGAACCATCCCCGCCCACAGCAGGTATCCGGCCATGAAACCGCACACCTCGTCGCTCAGCCCCCGGCGGTGTACCAGCAGCTTCTCCCCGTTGGCCAACAGAGAGTGCAGTTCGGTAAAGAGCGCCTCGAGCCGCAACCGGTAGTCCTCCTTGTCGGCGATGGGCCAGTGGCTCCAAGCGATGTTCTGCTCGCTGTAGTTGTGGAGGTTGTGAGTAGACGGGATGAGCGAAACCACTCGGGTGAAACCCTGCTGGCGTATCCAGTTGATCTCCTCGGTGCGTCGAACCCGGCGGTGGCTCTCCCCCCGACCGCCCGGGCGCTCGCAAATGGCGAGGCGGTCCTTCATGATCCAGTAGAAGTTGCGGGGGCAGATGCCCGCCGCCCACTTGCCCTTCACGCCGCCACCACCTTCAGGGCATCGACCGTGGGGGCCACATCGTGGACCCGAACCACCGACACCCCCTGGGCGAACGCCCAAGCTGCGGCGGCCAGCGACCCCTCAAGCCGGTCGTCGGTGGGCACCTCTTGGCCGATGCAGCCGTCGCTGCGGGCATGGAGCTCGCCGATGAAGCGCTTGCGGCTGGCGCCGAGCACCACGGGTACACCCAGCGCGGTGAAATGCCGCAGGTTGGCCAGCAGCTCCAAGTTGTGGTCGGTGGTCTTGCCGAAGCCGATCCCCGGATCCACCCACACCTCGGGAACACCGGCGGCTCGTCCCCGCTCAACGGCCTCGGCCAAGAAGTCGCGCACCTCGGCAACCACGTCGGCGTACTGAGGGTTGACTTGCATGGTGGCCGGGGTGCCCTGGCGGTGGACGGCGATCCAGACCACTTTCAGCTCAGCGGCAACCTCGTGCAGCGAGGCCGAGACGTCGTTGAGGATCTCGGCCCCCGCGGCCACCGCGGCCCGGGCCACCTCGGGCTTGGCGGTGTCGATGGACACCCGGCCGTGCGGAGCCAAACCGGCCACCGCATCCACCACCCGAGCCAGCTCTTGGCCGACAGACACCGGCTCGGCGCCGGGACGGGTGGACTCACCGCCCACATCGACCACCGCAGCTCCCTCATCGAACAACTGGCAACCTCGGGCCACTGCTTCCTCCGGCGCCAGGAACCGTGTGCTGTCGGAAAACGAGTCGGGAGTCACATTCAGGATGCCCATTACCATTGCCTGTGACTCCACTGCCTCAGAGTACCCCTGCATTTTGGGGCTGCCCTATGCGAATAGCGCTTCTGAACGGGAATTAGCGATCGATGAACCGCATCGCCTCGGCTCGGGTGGCAATGTCGGTCCGGAAGAGGCCTCGCACCGCGGAGGTGACGGTGTTGGCCCCCGGCTTGCGGATGCCCCGCATCGACATGCACAGGTGCTCGGCCTCCACCACCACCAGAACACCCCTCGGGTTGAGGGCGTTCTCGATCGCGTCGGCGATCTGGGTGGTGAGCCGCTCTTGCACCTGGGGCATCCGGGCATATCCCTCCACCACCCGGGCCAGCTTCGACAGCCCGGTGATGCAGCCGTCTTTGTTGGGGATGTAGCCCACATGGGCCTTGCCCAGAAACGGAATCAGATGATGCTCGCACAGCGAGTACAGGGGGATGTCCCGCACCAGGATCATCTCGTCGTGATCGGCCTCGAACTGGCGGGTCAGATGGGATGTCGGGTCTTCGTGCAGCCCCTCGCAGATCTTGGCGTACATGCGGGCCACCCGCCCCGGTGTGTCCAACAGGCCGTCCCGGTTCGGATCCTCGCCAATGGCGACCAGGATCTCCCGCACCGCCGCCTCGATCCGAGGTTGGTCCACTGAGCCTGTTTCCTTGTCGCCCATCGGCCATGACGGTAGTCCGATAATTTCAAAATCTCATGGTTGGGCGACCCTGGCCCGGCACCATTTCGCAGACAGCCCCCCTAGACTGACCTGCACATGACGGCCACCGAGTCGAATCGCAGCTACCGGCTCTCCGATCGCTTCACCAACGAGCACGGAACAGTCTTCCTCACCGGCATTCAGGCCATGGCCCGGCTCCCGCTGGAGCAGCTTCGAGCCGATCGGGCCGCAGGTCTGAACACCGCCGCGTTCGCCGCCGGATACCCCGGCTCCCCGCTGGGCGGGCTCGACTCGGCACTAGAGCGGGCCGTGAGGGAATCAGGGGAGGCCGACATCGTGCTGCGGCCGTCGGTCAACGAGGAGTATGCGGCCACCGCGGTGATGGGCAGCCAGCTCGCCGGCTCGAGGCCCGACGCCCGCTACGACGGCGTCATCGGCATCTGGTACGGCAAGGCCCCCGGAGTAGACCGGGCATCCGACGCCATCCGCCACGCCATGTTCGCCGGCGCCGACCCCAAAGGCGGCGTGGTGCTGCTGGCCGGCGACGATCCCAACGCCAAGTCGTCCACCCTGCCGTCCACCTCGGCCGGGGTGCTGGCCGACCTGCACATCCCGGTGCTCTACCCCGGCGATCCCGCCGATGTGCTGGAGCTGGGCCGCCACGCCATCGCCATGAGCCGGGCCACCGGCTTGTGGGTGGGGCTGAAGATCGTGGCCAACGTGGCCGACGGCTCGGCCAACGTGAGCCTCGACCCCGACCGGGTCAAGCCGGTCGTCCCCCTGCACGGGGGCGCGCCCTACCAGCACCGTCCCGACCCCCGGCTCCTCACCCCCTACACGCTGGACTTCGAACGCGAGATCGTGGAGGTGCGCACCAACCTGGCCTTGGAATACGCCGAGCTGAACCACCTCAACCGGGTGGTGGTGGACTCCCCCGACGCCTGGATCGGCATCATTTCCTCGGGGATCACCTACTGGGAGGTACGCGAGGCGCTGGCGGTGATCGGGCTGGACAGCGACGAGGCGGTCTCCAGCGCCGGCATCCGGATGCTGCGCATGGGCCTGCCCATTCCGTTCAACACCTCCACCATCAGGGACTTCGCCGCCGGTTTGGAGGAGATCTTCGTGATCGAGGAGAAGACTCCCAACGTGGAGTCGCGGGTGAAAGACGCCCTGTACAACACCTCGCACCGGCCTCGAATCGTGGGCGAGTACGACGAGCACGACCGCCGCCTCATCAAGAGCCACGGCGCCCTGCACGCCGACGACCTGGCCGGGCCGCTGCGCAGCCGGCTGGCCCGCTTGGGCGATCGGCTGGCCCCCGAGCCCCCGGCGCGAGAGCGCATCCCCCTGGCGGTGAACCGCACCCCGTACTTCTGCTCGGGGTGCCCCCACAACCGCAGCACGGTCACCGACCCCGGCACCGCGGTGGGCGCGGGCATCGGCTGCCACACCATGATCCTGCTGGGGGACGAGGAGCGCTACGGCGACATCGCCGGGCTCACCTGCATGGGCAGCGAGGGCACCCAGTGGATCGGCATGGCCCCGTTCGTGGAAACCCCCCATCTGATCCAGAACATGGGCGACGGCACCTTCTTCCACTCCGGGCAGCTAGCCATGACCGCGGCCATCGCGGCCGGCGTACACATCACCTACAAGCTGCTGTGGAACGGGGCGGTGGCCATGACCGGAGGGCAGAACCCCACCGGCGGCATCCCCCTCGACCGGGTGTGCCGGTCGCTTCTGGCCCAAGGCGTGGCCCGCATCATCATCACCTCCGACGATCCGGGCCGCACTCGCCGACTCGGGCTTCCCTCCGAGGTGGACGTAAGGAACCGCACCGAGCTGGCCGAGGTGCAGCGGGAGCTGGCCGGGGTGGGCGGGGTGACCGTGCTCATCCACGACCAGCGCTGCGCCGCCGAGCTGCGCCGCGACCGCAAGCGGGACAAGATCAGCCCTCCCCGCACCCGGGTGGCCATCAACCACCGGGTGTGCGAGGGGTGCGGCCACTGCGCCGAGATCTCCAACTGCCTGTCAGTGCAGCCCTTCGACACCCCGTTCGGCCGCAAGACCACCATCGACCAGGACAGCTGCAACGTGGACCTGTCGTGTTTGGAGGGCGACTGCCCCGCGTTCATCACCATCACCCGGCCCAAGCGAGCGCGGCGCCGACAGAGCTCCGACCGCGACGCGCTGGCGGTGCCGCCCACCCCCATTCCAACTCCGCCGGAGCCGGCCGGCATCGACGTGAACATCCACATCACCGGCATCGGCGGCACCGGGGTGGTGACCACCGGCCAGCTCATCGGCACCGCGGCCATGCTCGACGGGTCCAGCGTGCAGGGGCTGGATCAGATCGGCCTGTCGCAGAAGGCCGGCCCGGTGGTCAGCGATCTGCGCATAACCCGAAGCGGACGCTCGGGCAGCAACCGGCTGGGCGACCGCCAAGCCGACCTGCTGCTGGCCTTCGACCTGCTGGTGGCGGCGTCGGCCACCGGCCTGGATGCAGCCGACACAGCCCGCACCGCGGTGGTGGGATCGCGAGACGTGGTGCCGCCGGGCGCCAAGACCGCCCACCCCGAGATCGGCATGCCCACCGCCGAGGAGCTCTTGGAACGGGTGCGGGCCGAGACCCGGGCCGACGCCCAGTATTGGGCGGGTGCATCCGACCTGGCCCAAGCGCTGGTGGGCGATGCCGTGGCGGCCAATGTGCTTGTGGTGGGCATGGCGGTGCAGACCGGGCTGCTGCCGGTGACGCCGGAGGCTCTGGAGACCGCCATCGAGCTCAACGGGGTGGCCGTGGAGATGAACACCGCCGCGTTCCGCTGGGGCCGCTGGTGGGTGGCCGAGCAGGCCATGGTGGAGACCGCCGCTGCGGGCCGCGCCGCGCCGGCACCCGACGACGCCCGGATGCCAGAGCACGACCATGCCGACGTGCTGGGCCGGAAGCTGGGCAGCCGCATCGAGGAGCTGGCCGACGGCGACTCCGTGTTGGCCGCCGCCCTGGAGCTGTTCGCCGCCGAGGTGGTGCGCTTCCAAAACCGGGCCCTGGCGGCCCGCTACATCGACGCAGTAGCCGAGTTCGCCGCCGTGGAACGACAGGTACACCCCGGTTCCGCTGCGCTGACCGCGGCGGTGGCCGCCGGTCTGTTCAAGCTCACCGCCTACAAAGACGAGTACGAGGTGGCCCGGCTCATGCTGGATCCCGACGGCCACGCGCCCGCGGTGGCCGTCG
This sequence comes from bacterium, assembly GCA_028819295.1. GTDB lineage: Bacteria > Actinomycetota > Acidimicrobiia > Acidimicrobiales > Bin134 > Poriferisocius. Next base: position 47,152 of record JAPPMA010000094.1, read on the forward strand.
CGCAACCCGGCGACCGGCTGGCCTGGCTCCTGCACCCGCCCACCCTGCGGGCGATGGGCCGCAAGAGCAAGATCGCCCTTTCCACAGCACGCTGGCGTCCGCTGATCGTTTTGTTGGCCAAGGGCAAGCGCCTGCGGGGAACCCGCTTCGACCCCTTCGGCCGGGCCAAGGTCCGCCGCGAGGAGCGCCGCCTGCCCGCCGAGTACCTGATGGCGCTGCGCCGGGCAGTCGAGGGCGCCGCCGCCCCCGAAGACTTGCAGACAGCCCAAGCCATAGCCGAGGCCGCCGACCTCGTCCGCGGCTACGAAGACATCAAGCTGGCCAACATCGCTGCGTTCCGCACCCGTCTGGCCGACCTGGCCTGAGGTTCTTGATCTGGAAGGCCCGCACACATCACCTGAGTTTGCTGTCATGACTGCTATCATGCATTCATGAAGCAAGTTACTTGGAGGGCAGACGAAAAACTAGTGGCTCGAGTAAAGCTCTCCGCCCAACATCTGGACATGTCAATGAACGCGTACCTCACTCAGATTCTTCAAACGGCAACCGATCCTTCCCGGTCGTCGAGCACGATGGAAGAGGTTCGGGCACGTCTGAAACTGGCAGGACTCCTAGTAGAGCCTGAGTACCCCAACTTCCCTCCCCCAGACGAGGCACTCGTTGAAGAGGCAATGGAGCGCGCCGGCCAAGGCACCCCGCTTTCTGAATTGGTCCGCGCCAACAGGTGACCGTGTTCCTCGACACCTCCGCCCTTCTAAAGCGTTATGCAAATGAGCCGAACAGCGATGTAGTTAGGGATCTGGATGCCGTTGTCGTTGTCAGCGAGCTGGTGAAGGTCGAGCTGCCATCTGCGCTGTGGCGAAAGCACCGAATCGGTGAGTTCTCTGCCCGTCATGCCCAAGCTCTATGCCAGAGGTTCATAATCGACATTGGCCCTTTGTCGCGCCAGCCTGCACACGTCATCAAGGTAAGCACCGACATATTGAATGCAGCAGCCGACCTTGTAGCACGCCATCCGCTGCGCGCCTATGACGCAGTGCAGCTAGCCTCTGCTCTCGAAGTTCGATACACCGTCGACAACTGTTCCTTCGGATGCTTCGATAGACAGCTCTCCACGGCCGCCGCCATTGAGGGCCTTGCCCTGCTGTGGTGAATGGGGCTCTGAGCCCTCAGACGGGGGCTCAGCCGAGGAAGGCCGAGAGTTAGAGCTTCGCTTGGCGGGGATCCCAGAGTTCGCGTGCCTTTTCCCCCACTCGGTTCAGCGCGAACACGGTGAGGAACATGGCAACGCCGGGAGCGAACACCAGATGGGGGTGGCGGTCGAAATCGTCCTGGCCCGCGGCGATCATGTTGCCCCACGTAGGGTCGGGCCGCTGGATGCCCAGACCGAGGAAGCTCAAGGAGGCCTCGGCCACAATCAACACGGCGATGATGATGAAGGCGTAGCTGAAGATGGGAAGGGCGACGTTGGGCACCAGTTCTTTGAACATGATCCGGCGGCGGCTGGCGCCCATCGCTCGGGATGCCAGCACGAACTCCCGCTCGGCGAAGACCATGGTGTTGACCCGGGCCAAACGGATATAGGTGGGAATCCCCAGGATGGCCAGAGCGATGGCCATGTTGCGGGGGCTGCGATCCATGACACTGGCCAGCGCCAACAGCAGAATCAGCGGCGGGAAGGCCAGCAGCGAGTCGGTGACCACCCCGATTCCCGTGTCCAGACGACCCTTGAAGAACCCGGCCATCACGCCGATGGTTCCGCCCACCAAGATGCCGATGGCCACCGCCAGCACGCTGACCTGCAACGACACTCGGGCCCCGTAGACGATGCCTCCCAACACGTCCAGCGCCTGGCGGTCGGTGCCCAGCGGGTGAGCTGAAAGCAGGTCCGGTCGCTTCAAGGTCGGGGTGCCGTCGAAAATGGTGGCCGAGGCGTCTTTGGCCTCAGAGATGGGCAGGAAGTCGGCGAACGCGGCGGACAGTCCGACAATGGCCACCCAGACAACCGACATCCACAGCCCGGTCTCGAACAGCGGTCCCCAGACGAGCTTTCCGGCGCTGTCGAGGGCCAAGAACAGAAGCACCAGCCCGCCGACGGTTAGCACCACCCGATAGCCGGCGTTCACATCGGTGAGCACCATCAGACCGATGACGATGGCCGCCACCCCGCCGATCAGCCCAACGGTCACCCGCATCAGACGCTGGGCGTGGCTCAAGGGATCGACGACCGTCCCGGCCACATAGTCGGTGTCGGGCACGAGCACGGTGTCAGCGGCCACGGCGCAACCTCGGGTCCAGATAGCTGTAGGAGATGTCGATGGCGCCGTTCAGCACCACATAGAAGGTGGCCAGGATCAGCACCCCGCCCTGCACAACCGGAAAATCACCCACATTCACTCCGTCGTTCACGATGAGGCTGCCCATGCCTGGCAGTCGGAAGATGGTCTCCACGATCACCGTGCCCCCGATCAAACGGCCGAAGGCCACGCCGGCCAAGGTGATGAGCGAGAACGACGAAGGCCGCAGAGCGTCGCGGGCCAAAATGCGCACGGGCGGCATGCCCTTGGCCCGGGCCGACAAGATGAAGTCCTCTTGGAGAGTGGACTGCATGTCGCCCCGCAACAGACGCATGAACACGGCAATCTCGGTGAGGCCAACGGTGATGGCGGGCAAAAGCGAGCTGCGGAGATTCTCCAGTCTCCCCTCTTCGGAGGTCCAGCGAACAAAACCCTGGCGGGGGAACGACGGCCATTTGTTGGCCAACCACACCGTCAGCCCGGCAACCACTATGGTGGCCGCCAACCTGAGCAGCATTCCCCCCGCCCCCTCGCGCCGGGCCCGGGCTGCGCTCCACAGCAACCAGAGCGACCAGGCCAAGCCCAAAATCAACACCGCGTAGCGGGGAACGGTGGAGTGGAAGACGAACATGAAGATAAGCAGCAGCCCGGCTAAGAAGCTGGGAATGGAAATGATCCCGAATGCTGCCCCGCTGCTGTAACGGTCGAAACGCGACCCAGCCCGATAGGCGGCCCAAGACCCCATGGGCACCGAGATGAGCAAGGCCATGGCCATTCCCATGAGGGATATCTGGATGGTCACCGGGAAGGTCTGCTTCAGCCGGTCCGCCACCTTCACCCCTGGCCGGGTGATCTGCTCACCGAAGTCACCGGTGAATATGTCCCCCAGCCAATCGATGTATCTGGAGGCCACATTCCGGTTCAGGCCCAGCTCTGCCTCAATGCGCTCGTAGTCCTCGATGTCGCCTTCCGCCCCGATGATGACCAGGATCGGATCGCCGGGGACCAGTTCGATGAGCAGGGAGGTGGCCGCGCTGACGATGAACAACACGGGCACCAGCCGGACCAGTTTCAGTCCGATGGTCCGCAGCACGCCGGATCAGCCCCCTTGTCTGGTGCCTGAAAGAGAGTCGTTGGGGCCCCCCGCCCCCCCCCCCGGGGCCCCCCGGGAAAAAAACATGGGGGTGTTTTGGGGGGGGGGGGGGAGGGGGGGGGACCGGGGGGGGGGGTTCAC
>JAPPMA010000094.1:50692-119806 GCA_028819295.1 bacterium
AACCAACCGGCCCACCCGCGGTACCTTTTTCTTCCTTTGGGCCGGCTCCCCGCCGTATCCCCCCCTTGGGGGGGGGCGGTATTGGGGGGGGGGGGCCCGGGGGCCCCGCCGGGGGGCCCAACGAGTCAATCAGCCTTCGTCGATGTAGGCGTCGTGGAAGAGCAGTGCGCTCACCTGGGTGGCGATGACGCCCTTGACCTCGGGCTTCAAGATGATCAGCTCTTGGACGGATTCAGTAATGGCGCTCGGCCAGGACTGCTGCCAAACCCTCCAGATCTCGGCTAGTGCGGCCTGGATCTGTTCGGTGTTCGTGGCCACCTGGAGCTGGTCGATGGCCGCATCCATGTTGGGATCGGCATAGCCGATTCTATTGTTCCTAGCGTCAGACCGGAACTGGATCATCGGGAAGAACGGCGTCTCGTCGGCGATGTTGAAGCCCCAGCACGCCAGATCGAAGTCCGCGTTTCGCAGCACGATGGTGATGAGGTCCAAAATGGTGCCGTCGTTGTCCAGTTCGACCTCGAATCCCGCGGCCTCCAGCAGGGCGACGACAGCAATGGCCCAGTCAATTCGGCTGGGTGCGTTGTGGCAGGCCAAACGGATTGAGCCGTCCCAGCCAGTTTCGTCCTTCACCTCTTGGACCAGAACTCGGGCCCGGTCCAGGTCTTGCTGAACCTCGGGGAACAGAGCTGCGTCGTAGTAGACCGAGTCGGGATGCATCAACGCGGTGTTCGCCTTGCCCAATCCCTCATTCGACCGCTGGTTCAACACGTCGACATCCACGGCGAGGGCAATCGCCTCCCGCAGGCGCAGATCGGTGGTCGGCGGCGTCGAACCCCGCACGCCGTTGTTCATAAAGATCGAGCTGCCGCCATTTTGGAGGGATGAAAAGGCGTTCTCGTCGTCGCCACTATCCACCGCGTCGGCGATCGTCCTCGCCTCCCGGAGGAAGGCAACGTTGATCTCATCATTCTGGAATGCCTCATAGGTGGCGGGCGCGCCGGGTATCCGGATGAAGCGGATGGTCTCGACGCAAACCGGGCCTCCCCAGTAGTCATCCTTGGCGGTCACCACGATCTCCTCGCCGGGGGCATAGCGCTCGATGTTGTAGGGACCGACACCGCCGTCTACCGGGTTCAGGTTGAACTCTTCCGTGCCCATGGCTTCAACCACGGTGGGGTTGACCACCATGCCCGGCTCATCGGCCAGGGCATAGGGGAAGGTGCCCCACGGCCGATCGAGATGCAGCACCATGGTGAGGTTATCGATGATTTCCATCTCCTCGATCCAGGCGATGAACGCGCTGCTTCCGTTGAGGGCATCCTCAGTCACGAATCGGTTGAGGCTGTACTGAACCGCCGCCGTGTCCAGCGGCGTGCCGTCGGGGAACGTGATCCCCGGGCGCAGCGTGAGAGTCCACTCGGTAAGGTCGTCGTTCGACGTCAACGACTCCGCCAAATGAGGCCTGTAGTCGCCCAGATCGTGGTCGTAGACCATGAGCTGGTCGTAGAGCGTTGACAGCTCGGTCATGCCGGTCACACCGCTGCCGGATGTGACAATCGGGTCGAGGCCGCGAGTCTCAGAAAAGACGCCCATGTCGATCTGGGTGCCGGGCACGGTGGCTTCGCAGGCATCCATCATCGGCTCTTCCTCCGGGGGAGCCTCACCGTCGTCCCCGTCGTCGGCCGGTGCCGGATCGGGCGCATCGTCCCCGTCATCGGCCGGCTCAGGAGCGGGCGCATCGTCCCCGTCGTCGGCCGGTGCCGGAGCGGGCGCGTCGTCCCCGTCGTCGGCCGGCTCGGCCGGCGCCGGCTCCTCGGGGGCGGTTGCGACCCCGTCATCATCGTCGTTGCCGCAGGCCGCGGCCACCAGGCCGAAGACCATCAACAACGCCAACAGTTTCAATAGCCATGAACGCATATTTTTTTCCCCCTCGTGGAAGTTGGTGCCGACACTCTAGGAGGCCCAACCAAATTGGGCAACAGAAGAGCCAGGCCATTGCCACGGCTGAGGATCAATCGAATCCCATCGGGGTTGCCACGGCGACGCAGCAGAATCGACGACTCGGAATCCACCTAGACTTGGTGAGCAGACAGAGGGTCGGGAACGCTCCAGACGGCTTCTCGCTCCGTCAAGATGGCGGGCTCACCTCATGGGCGACGGCGGCGGCAAAATCCTTGGTTCCGATATCTTCCAAACACCAGGACGTCTCGGGTATTTGAGGGAACTGGCCAATGCACCTGGTCGCCCCGCGGCGCATTTCTTCGGGGATCTCCAATTCTGCGACCTTCAGCGACAGGCCCTTGCCGTGGGCTTTCACCAGCGCCTCTTTGATCGTCCAGAATCGGAAGAACGCATGCATCTGCTGACAACCCTCAAGCGACTCCAGCTCGGCCTTTTCTCGCGGGCTGAACACGCCTTCGATGAGGATGTCGAGATTTCGGCGCGGGGCCCGCTCCTCAACGTCTACTCCTAAGCGGCCACTGGGGGCCACGGCAATCAATCCGTGGTTGCCGCTGTGGCTCACGTTAAAGCTGATGGATGCGGGCTGGCCGTCAACCAAGGCAACGGGCTTGCCGTGTTCGGCGGCCACGAATGCCAACGACTCGTTGGAACAGCCGACCTCGCGACACAAGACGGCACGGAGCGCAGCGCGGCACAGCACATAGCGTCGCCGAGCAACTGGAGACTGGAAGCGCTGCCACCGCAAGCGCTCTTCCCCGTCGAGCGAGGCAAGAGCTTCGGCCTCATGGGCGGCATTGGGTCTCAAGTCAACGTGGAGAATGGCGATGGACATACTCTCGCTCCCCATGAATCGGCTGCGGCAGCAAATCGGCACACTAGCCAAACATTTCACGGCTGAAAAAGAGCACGAATACGTGATGATACCCCTACTTGAAAGCTCGACCCGGAGATATTAACTTGTGTTTTTTGACTTGGGGCTTATTTCCCAACAGCAACGGAGCCCGACAGCGAAGGAGCATGCACAGTGGCCACGACCGAAGAGCGACTGCGGCCACCCACCCTCGACGAACCCGTGCCGTGGGTGCCGCTCTGAAGCGAACGAATTTCGACGGCCCCGCCAGCCAAGATGTCGGCCATATGGGAAATCCCGCCACCTCACGAGACCTTCAACACTAGCGTAGGCCAACAGACGCAGATCGCTCTGCGGCGCTACGGGAACCCCGACGGCCCCAGACTGGTCTTGAGCCACGGCAACGGACTTGCCATCGACCTGTATTACCCGTTCTGGTCGTTGCTGATCGAGGACTTCGACCTGTTCGTGTACGACTTGCGCAATCACGGGCGCAATGCGCTGGGGCCGCTTGCGGACCACAACATCCCCGTTTTCGCCAGGGATCAGGACACCGTCCTTGCGGCCATCGACGCCCGCTGCGGCAAGAAACCCACAGTCGGGGTCTTCCACTCTGTCTCTGCCCTGGCGACATTGCTTGCACCTAGCAACGGCTGCGAACTGGCGGCGGCCGTCTTGTTCGACCCTCCGCTTCGCAAGCCGGGATTCACGATAGAAGAACTGGACGAGGCCTCGCTGCGCAATGCCGCTATGGCCCGGCGCCGTTCTGCGCATTACGCCGACTTGCAGGAGTTCATCGACGGTGCCATGTTCTCCCCGAATTTTCGACATACGGTGCCCGGCGTGATCGAACTGCTGGCCGAGACGACGCTCAGGCCGAGCCCATCGGGGGCAGGCTACGAACTGTGCTGTCCGCCCGCTTACGAGTCTCAGCTCATGGAATACGGTCGACTCTTCGCCGCCGTGGTGGACCTGCCCGGCTATGGATGCCCGACCAAGGTAATCGGCGCAGATCCGACACTCCCGTACTCATACCTTCCGACCTACGACCTGTCTGGAATGGTCGGCGTTGCCTATGACTTCCTCCCGGGTGCAACTCACCTGCTTCAGCTTGAGCAGCCTGAGATATCTGTCAGCACGATGCTCGAGTTCCTCGGCGAGCAAGGCCTCGTCTAGTGGTGTGTCTTGGGTTTATTCGCGCGTGTCCTGCTAGGCAGAGCCTCTGACCTGCACGGTAACGATATCCAATCCGCCGCCAGCGCCAGCACCACACCCCAGAAGCCCGGCGACAGCCGCAATACCCGGAGGGCAGTGCTCATCAGGCTCGTATCGAATGGCGTCGCCCATAGGTGCTGCTTCCAATAGTGACTATGGCTAGACTATGGTCAAATCTTAGCCATAACCCTTGGAGGAACCATGTCTAGCCCATCAGCAGAGCAAACCATCGCTGCGGGGGACTTCAAGTCCAAGTGTTTGGCCCTAATGGACAGGGTGCGAGACGAAGGAGTGGAGTTTGTGATCACCAAGTACGGCCATCCTGTGGCCCGGCTCGTGCCATGCGAGCCGAAGCGAGAAGTGCCCACTCTACGGGGCATGGGACGCGACCAGATCGCCATCCACGGTGACCTGACCGAACCGACCTTCGGCGATGAACCGGTGGAGGAGATGCTGGCCAACTGGGATGCCGTGCACCACTCTCGTGCAGACGACTCAGCCTGATGCTGATCGCTGACACCCATGTTCTGCTCTGGGAATTGAGCGACATGGGAAATGTTCCACCCGCGGTCAGCACGGCAATTCAAGACGCCCTCGCCTCCTCCGAGCTTGCTGTGTCTACCGCCACCTATTGGGAGCTTGGGGAGCTCTTGCGCAAGGGCAGGGTCGAACTGGCCGGGGGCTTGAGAACTTGGCGATCGCGGCTTCGGGATAGTGGCCTCCTTGAACTTCCCATTGACACAGAGATCGCGCTGAGGGCCGTAGAGCTGCGAGACCAAGCCGGCCCCAACGATGCTGCCGACCGATTCATCATGGCCACCGCGTTGACTCGCAATGCGGTACTTGTCACCGCCGATCAGGAGATTCTGGCCTGGAACGGCCCCCTCGACTGCATAGATGCGATCTGAAGAGCGCGAAGCTCGGGAGCGGTCGCTGCTGGCCGCTTAGAGCTTGGCTTCGCGGGGGTCCCAGAGGGCTCGGAGCGATTCCCCGATGCGGTTCAGCGACAGCACGGTGAGGAACATCATCACTCCGGGTACGAACACGATGTGGGGGGCCTTTTCCAGCAGATTCGGATCGCGGCCCTCCTGGATCATGTTGCCCCACGTGGGCGTGCTGATGGGATCGATGCCCACCCCCAAGAAGGCCAACGAGGTCTCAGCCACGATCAACACCGCCACGACAATGAAGGCATAGGAGGCCAGCGGCAGGGCCACGTTGGGCATGATCTCCCGAAACAGAATGCGGCTGTTGGACGCACCCATGGCCTTGGCTGCGGTAACGAACTCCCGAGCCGCGAACGTCAGTGTGTTGGCCCGCGACAGTCGTCCCATGGTGGGGATGCTCAATACCGACAGCGCGAGCGTGATGACCAGCACGCTGCCCCCGAAGATAGCCACAATAGAAAAAAGCAGAATGAGGGCAGGGAAGGCCAAAACGGCGTCGGTAATGATGTTGAAGGTTCCTTCGGTTGCCCCCCGAAAGAAGCCGGCAGCCAGACCGATAACCGACCCCACCGCCAAGCCGATGCCCACGGCGCCCAGGCCCACAATGAGGGAGATTCTCGCCCCCCGGATGCTCTGGTTCATAACGCTCTTGCCCAAACGATCGGTGCCCATCGGCTCGTCGGTGGTGAACGACGGGGGCCGTTCCCGATCCTGGAAATTGGCCTCCAAGCTGTCGAACAGCCCGCCCAGTTGCAAGAACACGAAGAGCACCAGTACAAACAGCCAGACCATGGAAATCCATGTAGTGGGGTCCACCCGAGATCCGAATGCTGCTCGGATAAGCTGCCCCACCCCGGTAAGGATGCCGTATATCCCTCCCAGAGCGAGGATCACCTGAAGCCAGGCGACGGCGTCGTAGGCCACCAAAAGCTGCACCAGCAGCAGGGCAACTCCTGCAACCAATCGGATGCTTCCCTCCCAAGCGAGCCGAACGCGACGCCCTCGTTCGGGGTCAACGACAACTGGCTCCTCAGACCTAGCGACAATCCCAGCTACGTCAGCCACGTCTGATCCTCGGGTCAAGCAGGGCGTAGGCGATCTCCACCAACATGTTCAACAGGATGTAGGCCACCGCCACCACCAGCACCAACCCCTGAAGAACCACCAAGTCATTGCCGTTGATGGAGTCAACCATCTTGAGCCCTATCCCCGGAAGCTGGAACAACACCTCGATGATCACGGTGCCGCCGATAAGGCGGCCAGTGCTCACCCCGGCCAAGGTGATAAGGGAGAAAGAGGACGGCCGCAGGGCATGGCGGAACAAAACGTGCGCGGGCGACATGCCCTTGGCTCGGGCCGTCAGCACAAAGTCGTTTTGAAGGGTGGCCATCATGTCGGCCCGCAACAGCCGCTGGAACACGGCGATCTCGGTCAGGGCCAAGGCAATCACCGGCATGATCAAGCGGCGCGTGTGGTCCCACCAGTCCCACTCGGTGAGACGGGTCCAACCCTGGGGCGGCAGAAGATCAAGCTGGTTGAACAAAATGAATATCAGCAGGATGCCGACCAGGAAAGAAGGCAGGGAAATAGCGGCAAACGAGGCCGCATTCAACGCTCGATCGATTCTTCGGCCCGCCCGATAGGCGGCATACACCCCCAGCGGAATAGCCAGAATCAAAGCCAGAGCCTGAGCCACCAGGGTCAGCTCCAATGTGATGGGCAGCCGCTGTCGGATGGTGTCCGACACCTTCAGGCCATGGGTCTTCACCGACTCGCCGAGGTCGCCGGTGACCACGTCGCCCAGCCACTTTCCGTAGCGGACCATCACGTTCTCGTCGAGTCGAAGCTCCCGGTTGACCAACTCCCGGGCGGCGGGCTCCTGGGCCCGCTCTTGGCCCAGCAGACGGATGGTGGGATCACCGGGCAGCAGCTCCACATAGAAGGAGGAGAAGAAGCTCACAAGAATCAGCACCGGAATGATCCGGATGATGGTGCGCCCGATGGTTCTCAACTTGCTGTCACCTCCCCCTGCGCTTCAGCGAGGCCCAAAGATAATGCCCGATAGAGCAGGGGGTGGGCACTGATCGTGCCCACCCCCTCGTTCTCAGATGAGTTTCTCAGCTATCCCTTGGCGGTGAATTCCAAGAGGATGATGCCGGCATCAGTCTGGAACACGCCGGACACCTCATCAGTCCAGTAGTAGCCGACCTCGCCCTTGCTGGTGACGATCACCGGCACCTGGTAGGCGAACTCGCGCTGGAAGCGGCTGTAGCCCTCGTAGCGCTCCTCGAAGGTGACGCCCTCTCGACCCTGCTTGAGGGAGGCGTCGAACTCCGGATAGCACGCCTTGGCCCAGTTGCGGGACGAGACGTTGGGACCGCACACGCCGTCCTCGGTGGAGTCGCCGAAGTACACGTCGTACATGTAGTCGGGGTCACCAACGGGAATGGCCCACGGGTTGGCCACCGATTCGCCGCCGAACACCGCGCCGACCATCTCGCCGACCTCCACGCAATTGGCGGTGGCAGAGATGCCCACCTCAGCCCACATGGCAATCAAGCTCTCAGTGAGGAGCACGTTCTCCGGAGAGGTTGTGCAGTAGGTCTGGAACTCCAGCGGACCGCCCAGTTGCGCTTCACACTCTTCGAGCGCGGCAGCCGACGCGTCCTCGTCAAAGCCCGGCAGCACTGCTTCGGGATCGGTCCACGGAGAACCGGGCCTCATCAAACTGCGGATCATGTTGTTGAGGCCGTCGTACACAATCTCGTTGATGGTTTCGTAGTCGATGGCGTGGGCCGCAGCCACCCGGCACTCCCGGATGTTGAACGGCTCTTTCACGTTGTTGAGCATCCAGTATCCGCCGTGGCTGTCGATACGAGAGGTGGTGTTGACACCCTCGGCGATGGCGTCCTGCAAATTCTGGGGATGGCGGTCGTAGGCGATGTCGAGGTCGCCGGCGTTGAAGGCGTTGTAGCGCTGCGGCGGGTCGATGATGGGCTTGAAGATCACGCTGTCCAGGTACGGGCAGCCCTCCCGGAAGTAGTCAGGATTGCGCACCACAACGGCTTGGTCGTCTTGGACCCACGACTCAAGCATGAACGGGCCGGCGCCCACGCCGACCGGATTGATGTTGACATCTGAGTTGAGGCCGGTTTCCGGGTCCTGTCCAGCCTGGTAGGTGGTGGGCGACATCATCCACGCCATGCGGGCGGCGAAGATCTGCGGGAACACCGCGTTCTTGCTGGTGGCAGTGAGCTCAATGGTGTAGTCGTCGATCTTCTCCCATGAGGCGATCAGATCGGCCTGGGCCCGGGACTGCGATCCAATGTCTGGATTCTGGTGGTGCTCGACATTCCAGATGAACGCATCGACATCCAGCGGGGTGCCGTCGGTGAAGTTGACGCCCTCGCGCAGCTTCAGCGTGAACACCTCGTTGTCCTCAGAAGAGATGCTCTCGGCGAGTCCGGGCACCAGTTGGCCGGTGGCAATGTCCTCGTAGAACAGCGCCCCGTAGATGGAGATCATCTGAGTTCCGCCCAGCGAGGCCCCGCCTTGGATCAAAGTGGGATCCCAGCCGGTGATCTCACCGAACATGCCGATGGTCAGCGCTCCACCCGTGGGCCGCCCGTCGGAGCAGTCTGTCGAGAGGATCTCACCAGAGATATACCCGGTGTTGCCGGTGGGCACCCCTCCCTCTACTTCCTCCACCTCTTCGGAGTCCTCGATGACCACCACCGCTTCTTCGGGCTCTTCGGCGGGGGCCACCTCGGCAGGGGCCTGCTCGGAGGGAGCCTCTTCAGCGGGGGCCTCTTCGGCAGGGGCGGGTGCTGCGGTTCCCGCGGTTACACCGGCGTCTTCGTCATCATCGTTGCCGCAGGCGACAGCGAACACTGCCAGTGCCAACATGACGGCAAAGAACCTCAACCAACGCGATTTCATGAGCATGACCCCCTCGGGTTTGTCTGTGGGCAACCGGGTATTGTCGGGCTGCAAGTTCTCAGACTCTAGGTATCCATTGGGAACTCGTGCAAAATGTCGCCTGGTCTATGACTGCAACCGAGCGGCGGCGGGGGCAAGCTCCCGCTCCAGACGGTCGGCAATTTGCCGAAAATAATGCAGAGACTCGCCGATGGGGTCGGGAATCTCGTCGGCTGCCCGGCCGAAGAGCCGGGCGTTGGCCTGGGTGTCGCGCCGTGCGTGCAGCCGACCCACCCAACCTTGGGCATCAGCCCCGTTGAGGTTGCCGATCTGGTCGGCAAGGCGACTCAGCTCGGCAGGCAGGAACGTGGCCGCCGCCTTGGATTCGCTGCGGGCTGCCACCGCCCAGCCGTGGTTGCGGGTCATGGCCACTATCAGGTCGGACTCGTCCACCAGGTACTCCGAAAGGCGGCGGCTGCGATGGGCCGACAAGTCGAGCCCCCGCTCGGCCATGGCGGCAACGGCGTGCTCGTGGGCCGGCCGCCCGCTCCAGTCCATAGTGCCGGCCGAACCCACTTCGACCTCGGACGCCATGTGGGCGAACAGCGCCTCGGCCATGGGAGAGCGGCAGATATTCCCAGTGCAGACGAACAGAACCCTGATGGCGGCAGTCTACGGCTCAGCGAGGGTGTATTTTGCGCCGCGCCCGGCGCCCGACTTCACCAACCGACCCTGCTCGACAAGGTTGCGCAAAAGCCCCAAGGCCACAGAACGCGACACGCCGAATCCCTCCTGCACTCGCGAGTTGGCGACCGGCCCATCGATTCCCCAACCCAAGACAATCGCCTGCATTTCTTCGCGGCTCAACGGGCGGCCGCGCGGCGCGGGAACCGCCGACGCCAAGCGGTAGCGGGTGCCAGCACCCTCGCCTCTCTGCTCCAGCAACCCCATCTCGCATAGGCGCTGAAGGGTGTTGCGGGCCGGGGACACCCCGACATCGAGCATGGACCGAACTGCCGTGTTGGTGAGCCCGACACCCCTCAGCGCCTCAGCAAGCACACGGCGGTCGCCGGGATGCAGCTCGAACTCGCCCCCAACCTCATAAGTCCAGGCCAGTTCCTCAGGCGTCACCGGCCCGACCGTCGGCAGCACCACCCTCACCCAACCCTCGGGTGCTTCCTCGAACCTCGGCTCGAAGCGCAGCGCGGCGGCCATTTCGTGTCGAACGAGGTCGATTCCCCGTCCTGCGTCTTCGGCAAGCTCGAACGCTCTCAAAACATTGATCACCGCCCGGTTGCGGGCGAAATGCGCCTCGCCGATGTTGTCGCTGGTCACGCCGCCCGCAAATCCTCCCGGCGAGACCACTACCAACTCCCGCGGCATCAGATGCACCTCGATGGCGGCGCCGGAAAGCTGATAGTCGCGATGGGCCACGGCATTGGCCAGCACCTCGCGCAGCGCATCAACGGGAAGGCGAGGCAGCTCGTGGCGAATAGTCCGAACCACCATGAGGTCGAAACCGATCTCGTCGATGATCCACCCCACCGCGTCGCCCACCTGCTGACGGGGTGTGCCTGTGAATACTTCGCGCCGGTCATATTCGCGGCTGCCCTCGCCGTAGCGGAAAACCTCAATGCAGAACTTGCCCAATGCCGCCTGCGCCTCTTCCACAAGATAGAGAGCACCGGCAAAAGTGAGTATGCCAGTTTGATCTCCCGCAACGGCGAGGCCCCGCTGGGACAGGGCCGAAGCCAACACGGCTGGTGAATGGCTGGGATCGATTCCCAGGGCTAGGCAGAGTTGGCCCAACAACTCCGGGGCAGCATCGTCAACCGACCAGGGTGACGGGCTGGCCTCAAAGGCCCCGGGGAGTCGCTCGTTGAGCAGCTGCCGCAGCTCTCGGCCCAACAGGGGCAGATTCTGCTTGCCCCGGCGAACCAATGCACGCCCGTTCGAAGTCTGGGCAATGCCGTCATGTCGCCGGCCCACAGCGACCACGGTGACCCTGTCCCGACCCACTTCCATACCGGATATCTGGACCAGTCCGGGCGATTCGATCTGGCCGACCATTTCCCAGAGGTTCTTTTCCAACCCCTCATTGAGCGGACAGCCGACTATGCGACCCCGATCGTCCACACCGAGGATGAGGATGCCTCCGTCGGCGTTTGAGAAAGCGACGATTGCCTCTTGGATGGGACGCCGCCCCGTTCCAGCCTTCCACTCGACGTGCTGCCCCTCGCCGGGAAACGCTTCTGTGAACTCCTCAGGAGTCAGACGAGTCGGCAGCTCGCGGCCAAACCAAGAAATGCGAGAAAACGCACTATTCGTCATCAGAACATCTTATATCAACTACTTGGAGCGAGTGGTGCAATAATAGTGCGATTGTGGGAGATGTGATAAACCTGGCTGGGCAATCAACGGCTTTCTAAGCTCAACCCATGGCAGGTCCGATGGATGGCGTGAAGGTGGTCGAGCTGGGGGTGTGGGTGGCCGGCCCCGCGACGGGCGGGATCTTGAGCGACTGGGGGGCCGACGTGGTCAAGATCGAACCCCCCGCCGGCGACCCGTCCCGCACATTCCAGCGGATGCTGAGCGGCGACATGCCCTCCAATCCGGTGTTCGAGTTGGACAACCGGTCGAAGCGGTCGGTGGTGGTCGATCTGGCCAGCGACGAGGGCCGAGCCATCGCGGCAGAGATCATCGATGAGGCCGACGTGTTCCTTACTAACCTGCGGCTGAGTGCACTCGATCGGCTGGGGCTGGACTATGAGTCCCTGGCCGCCCGCAACCCAGCGCTGGTGTACTGCGCCATCACCGGCTACGGGCTCGAAGGCCCCGACGCCGACCGCCCGGCCTACGACATCGCCGCCTTCTGGGCCCGCTCGGGCATCGCCGCCCAGCTCACCCCGCCGGGCGGCGCGCTGCCCTTCCAGCGGGGCGGCATGGGCGACCACAACGTGGGCCTTGCCGGCGCAGCGGCCATCAGCGCGGCGCTGTACCACCGGGAGCGAACCGGCCAGGGCCAGATGGTGTCCACCTCGCTGTTCCGGGAGGGCATGTACACCATCGGCTTCGACCTCAACATCTTGCTGATGTGGGGTCTGAACATGGCGGTGGGCACCCGGGAGGCCATGGGCAACCCGGCCATCAACAACTACACCGCGGGCGATGGCCGCCGCTTCTGGGTGGTGGGCTTAGAGGGCGACCGCCACTGGCCCCCGCTGGCTCGGGCGGTGGGCCATCCCGAGTGGATCGACGACGAGCGGTTTGCCACCGCCCGCGACCGAGCCGTCAACGCGGTGGAGCTGATCGCGGCGCTGGATGAGGCGTTCGCCGAGCGACCGCTGGAGGAGTGGGCCGAGATCTTCGCCGCCGAGCCCGACATGTTCTGGGCCCCGGTGAACACCCTCGACGACGTGCTGGCCGACCCCCAGACCGGCCCGTCGGGAGCGCTGGTGGAGGTGCCCGACGGGGCCACCGGCACCACGATGCTGGCCACCCCGGTGGACTTCCACGGCACCCCGTGGGCGCCGCGCGCCCTAGCCCCCGGCCTGGGCGAGCACACCGACGAGGTGCTGGCCGAGCTCGGACGCACCCCCGAGCAGATCGCAGCGTTGCGGGCCCGCGGCACCGTGGCCTGAGACTCTTTTGGAGCAGGTCCATAAGATGTCGCCGTGAGTCAGACCGCTTCTACTCCAACGCTCCTTCGGCGGGCCGACGGAGCATCGGCCAAGCCCGGAGCGTTGTCTGGGGTTCGGGAGGTCCACTCCTTCTGTCGCATCTGCATCGCCATGTGCGGCATCACCGTCACCGTGGAGGGCGGCCGGGTACTCAAAGTTCGCGGCGACGACGCCCACCCCATCTCCAAGGGCTACACCTGCCCGAAGGGCCGGGCGCTGCCCGAATGGCACCACCATCCCAACCGGTTGGACCAACCCTTCATCAACGGCCAGGCCGTGGGGTGGGACCGCTGCCTCGATGACCTGGGAAAACGACTGGCCGACATCATCGACGAGAGCGGACCCGACGCGGTGGCCATGTATCTGGCCAGCGGCTCGGCCTACGACGCCAACGGTCGCCGGGCCGCAGACCGGTTTCTCACCGCCATCGGCTCCCGCCAGAAATACACCGCCACCACCATCGACACCCCCATGCGCCCGCTGGTGGCCGAGCTCATGGGCGGGTGGTCGGGGCTCACCCCCATGTGGGACCAGGAGTCGGCGCGAATGCTCCTTCTGGCAGGGATAAACCCAGTGGTATCCCACGGCCACAGCAACGGCTTGGCCGACCCCATTAGACGGCTGCGGGCCCAGCAGGAGCGGGGCCCGGTGTGGGTGATCGACCCGCGCCGCACCGAGACCGCCCGGCTGGCCGACCGCCATCTGGCGCCCTGGCCCAGCACCGACCACCTCATCCTGGGCTGGCTGGTTCGAGAGCTGCTGGCCGACGGCGCTGACTGGGATTACCTGCGCAACCATGCAGACGGGATCGACGACCTAGCCGCTGCGGTGGCCCCATTCACTCTGGACCGCGCCGCAACCGGAACCGGATTGGACCCGACCGACCTGCTCGACCTTTTGCAGGCAGTGCGGTCGGCGGGCCGGCTGTCGGTGCTGTCGGGCACCGGCGTGTCCATGGGCCGCCACGCCAACGTGACCGAGTGGCTGCTGTGGGCATTGGCGGTGGTGACCGGCTCCTACGACCAGCCCGGCGGGATGTGGTTCAACCCCGGCTACCTGCTCCAGTTCGACACCCGGAGCTGGCAGCCCACCGACGGCCATCCCGAACCGGGACCGGCCAGCCGCCCCGAGCTTCCCCGCCGGTTCGGGGAATACCCGTGTGCCGCCCTGGTGGACGAGATCGAGGCCGGCAATGTGCGGGCACTGATAGTGGTGGGCGGCAACCCGCTGATCGCCTTTCCCGACCACTGCCGGACCCAGGCGGCGCTCGCCGCCCTGGAGGTGTTGGCGGTGGCCGATGTGGTGGAAACCGACACCACCGCGCTGGCCACCCACCTGCTGCCCGTCGCCGGACAGATGGAGCGGGCCGACCTGCCCTGGATGCTGGATGCCTACCAGCCCGCCATCGCCACCCACTACACCCCGGCGGTGGTGCCACCCGGCGCCGACCGCCGGCTCATGTGGCAGGTCTTCGCCGAGCTGGGGCGCCGTCTGGGAGTGGGCGTGCTGCCCCGGGGGATCGATCCCGACACCGCCACCGATGAGGATCTGCTGGCTCTGATCGCCGAGAGGGGCCGCAGCGACGCAGCCACCGTGCTGGCCGCCCGGCGGGGCTTGGTCGGCGAATCCCGCCCGGTTCACGGCTGGGTACTCGACCGGGTGCTGCCCAACAGCCGCTGGCGATTGGCCCCCGAGCCGCTGGTGGCGCAGTTGGCCGACCTCGACGAACCGGCCCCGGTGGTGCTGCTGCCCCGCCGCCAGATGCGGACCATGAACGGGCAGCTCCGCGACTTGGGCAACGTGGGCCCCGAAGTGCTGATCCATCCCGACCACGGCATCGCCGACGGCCAGCCGGTAAGGGTGCAAAGCGCCCACGGCGAACTGGTGGGCACAGCCCGCACCAGCGACGAGATCGCTCCGGGAGCAGTGTCCATCCCCCACGGCTGGGCCGACCCCAACGTCTGCGCCCTCACCACCGCCGAAGTCGACGTCGACCCCCTCACCGGCATGGTCTGGCAGTCGGGCCTGCCGGTGCGGCTCAGCCCGGCGTGATCTCTTGCCAGCCCGGAGGTAAGACAGTCTCTTACCTGATCCGCCAAGAAACCAAGGCCTGGTGGACAAGTTGCTGGACTGTCCGGCCCAGGGCTGGTTTATGCCCATTGAATCCGAGACAACCGACTCACTCGAGCCGACATGACAGTGCTCGGGGATGTGTCCGATTAGGAACCAGCGGGTTCCGCCTCGCGCCGGCTGCGGCCATCAGGTCCCATGAGCTCCTCCCCCAGCGCGATCGCCCCAGCCAATGCCACCACCATGATTATCGACGAGCCGGTGAAGAGCACTTCGGCGCCCCAGGCTTCATAGACCGGCCCAGTTGCCACCGCGGCGCTCCCCGCGACCGCCAAACCCATCGCACCATAAATCCCTTGGGCCGCGGCAGCCTGCTCGGTGGGCGCCGATATGGCCACCGCCAACTGCCCGGCTGGCATGGTGAACGCATCGAACATGGCGTGAAGCGCTGAGACTGCGATGAGCACCCATAGGTACTCCACAAAGCCGTACACGAACATGCAGGCCACCGCTCCCATGATGGTTACCGCCATGACCCGAATCGGACCTCTGCGCTGAGCGTATTTTCCGCCGAAGGGCGCCAATGGGATCATCGGCAAGGCAAAAAGGCTGATAGACAGGCCGATGATCAGCGTGCTGGCCCCCAAGTCGTCGAGCAGCAGCGCCCATGAGGCCTCGAACACGCCGATGGTGGTGAAGAAGGCGATGCCGGCCAGAATCCCGGCCATCATCGGCCTGATTTCCAACAGTCGGAGTACGGGAACTCTCGTGTGAGTCGTGCCGCCAGCCGAAGTGTCCAGCTTCAGCACCCAGACATACACCAGGGCATAGAGCGCGGCCAAGAACCAGAACGGAGCATGCAGGTTGACGAAGTGGGCAAACACCGCGGCAACTAGTGGCCCGAGCACGAAACCGCTGATGTCGAATGCCCCCATAGCCCCCAAGTTGCTGCCCATGTTGGACGGATCACGGGTAATGAGAATGCGACGAACGGCCGGGGCCACCATCCCGACGCCCGCACCGAGGAAGAAGCGAGCAACGATGAATTGCCAGGCATTGCTGGCCGTCGCCATCCCCACCATGGAGATCATGGCCACGATGATCCCCATATGAACCAGCAATCGGATATGGCCTTTGTCGGCAAAGCGGGCCAAACCAAACTGGGCGATGACCCCGGCATAGAGGCCTGCACCCGCGATCAGCCCAATTTCGAATCCGCTTACCCCGTACTCCTCTTCGATCTCGGCCAACAGGGTGAACACCGAGCCATAGCCCAGAGACAGCGAGCCGGTGACTGCGAAATAGGGAAGGAACTGGCGCGCCGAACCCAGGGGGGTGCTCACTGCCATCGGGGAACCCTACTCCCCGCCGAGGACGATTGACTCAGCGCTCTTCCCGGCGATAGGGCAGGCCCAGGGCAGCAGGCGCCGGGGAGGGGCGGTGGCGGTAGCGCCAGCTTATGATCACCAGCACCACCACGGTGAGCACGAAGGGGAGGATGCCGAGCAGCGCCGGCGAGATGCGGTTGACCTCCACTCCCAGCAACTCGATGTCGAAGGACTGCAAGCGGGGTTGCAGGGCCAGCGTGAAGCCGAACAGCAGCGCGCCCAACGCCAGACGCCCCGGGCGCCAGGCCCCAAAGATAACCAGGGCCACCGCGATCCACCCCCGACCGGCCACCATGCCCTCCACCCAGCCGGGGGCCATGTACAGCGACAGGAACGATCCCGCCGCCCCGGCGCATGCGCCGCCGACCATGACCGCCCCCGACCGCAGCGCCATCACCGAATGGCCGGCGGTGTCGGTGGTGGGGGCCGATTCGCCCGCCGCCCGTATGGCCAGGCCCAGCCGGGTGCGGGCCAGCACGAACCACCCCGCAATCCCGAGCAGCACGGTGAGGTACACCACCGGCGGCTGGTCGAAGAAGATCTCGCCGATCCAGGGAATGTCGGCCAGCCCGGCGATGCCCAGATCGGTGAACAGCGTCTCGGGACGCTCCCCCACCACGTTTCGGCCCACATAGGCGGCCAATCCCAGACCGCCGATGGTGAGCGCCAAGCCCGACACCACTTGATCTGCGCCCAGCACCACGCTCACCAGAGCATGGAGTCCGCCCACCAGGGCACCGACCGCCGCGGCGGCGAAGAAGGCGGCCCACGGGCTGCCGGTTTCCAGCCCCACCATGAACCCGCTCACCGCGCCCATAGCCATCATCCCCTCCACGCCGAGGTTGAGCACACCGGCCCGCTCGGCGATGAGCTCGCCCAGCGCAGCCAAAAACACCAGCGTGCCGAACTGCACCGTGGCAACGAACAAACCGATGAGGGCTTCTTCAGACATCAGGCCGCTCCCTCAACCGGATCGGGCTCAACCGGGTCGGGCTCAACCGGACCAGGCTCAACCGGATCGGGCTCAACCGGATCGGGCTCTGCGGGGTCGGCAGACGACGATCCTCCTCCCGGCCCGGTCCAGCGGACCCGGTAGTTGAAGAACACCACGGCCACCAGGGCGCCGAACAGGATCATGGCCTGCAAAATGTCGGAGATGGCCGAGCTGACTCCCAGCGTCTGGATGCTCTGCCCGCCCACCTGAACCGCGCCGAACACAAAGGCCACCACCGCCACCCCCGAGGGGCGCATGAGGGCCAGGGCGGCCACGATGATCCCGGCGAAGCCGTAACCGTTGGACAGGCCCGATTCCAGGCGGACGGCCGAACCGGTGAGCTGCACCGCCCCGGCCAATCCGGCGATGCCGCCCGACAGCAGCAGCGCGGTCAGCACCTTGCGGCGCAGCGAGACGCCGGCGTAGCGGGCCGTGTCGGGCGATGAGCCGGCCAGGCGCAGCTCATAGCCCCACGCGGTTCGCGACACGGCCAGCCAGAACACGAGAAGCAGTCCCAGTGCAATCAGCACCCCGATGTTGGCCCGGCCGAACAGCCCCGGCAGCGCGGCCTGCTCGGGCACCGGCTCGATCACCGCGAAGCCGAAAGACTCGGGATCCTTCCACGGGCCGGTCTCCAACCACTCCACCACCCGGATGGCCACATAAACCAGCATGAGGGTGGTGATGATCTCGCTCACCCTCAGATGAGACCGGGCCAGCGCGGGGCCGAGCATCAGCACCATGCCGCCGACGATGCCCGACACCATCATCAAGGCTATGAGCAGCGGACCGGAGAGCCCGTCGGCCATCATCGCAACGCCGGTGGCGACGATGGCCCCGGCCATCATCTGGCCCTCGGCGCCGATATTCCACAGCCCCATCGACCCGGCCACCGCCACCGACAGACCGGTCAGCGCCAACGGCGTGGCCCGCTCCAGCGTGCGCGACAGCGAATCGGTGCCCATAAAGGCAGAATCGAACATCCGCTCGTACACCTCGGCCGGGCTGTGACCCGAAGTCCACAGCAGAATCACCCCCAGAATCAGCGCCACGACGATGCCCAGCAGAAAGGCCACCGCCTGGGTGGCCGGAACCACATTCTCCCGTCGGGCCAACACTGGCCGGTTGCCGGCCAACGCCTGGAACGGCCGCCAAACAATTCGGATCACGCCCGCACCTGCCCGGCCATGGCCTCGCCGATCACAGTCCGCGGAGTGACGTCGGGAGTGTATTCCACCACCACCCGGCCCTCATACATCACGAGGAGGCGGTCGGACAGCGCCAGAAGCTCGTCCAGATCCTCGGAGATCAACACTATGCCAACCCCATCATTCCGCTGGGCCACCAGATGGCCATGAATGGCGGCCACCCCCTGCACGTCCAAGCCGCGAGTGGGCTGGGCGGCCACCAGCACGGCAGGCCGCTCAGCCAGCTCCCGGCCCAGGAGCAGCCGCTGGAGGTTGCCGCCCGACAAGCCGGCCACCGGGTCGTGCAGCCGGCCCGCCCGCACTCCGAAACGCTCCACCAAGTCTTGGCAGAACTTGATGCACTTGTCCATCACCAACATGAGCCCGCGGCGCTGCGACCGGTACGACCGCACCACCGCGTTGTCCACCACCGACATCTTGGGCGCCAAGCCGACCCCAAGACGGTCCTCGGGAACATAGGCCAGGCCGAGGCGGTAGCGGTCGCCCGGGGGGGCGTCGGTGACGTCCTGCCCCTTGACCATCACCCGGCCCTGAGTAGGCCGGCGCAGGCCGTTGACGACCTCGGCCAGCTCCTTCTGGCCATTGCCCGACACCCCCACGATGCCCACGATCTCACTGGAGCACACGGTCATGTCGATGTCGGACAGCGCGGGCAGCCCGCGATCGTTGAGTGCGCTGACTCCCCGGAGAGACAGCACTTCGGGACCAGGCTCCAAAGCCGGCGGGCGCTGCCCGTAACCGCCCCCGGCCGCCCCCACCATCATCTCGGCCAAGGAGGTCAAATCCACGTCTTCCAAGTCGTCGATCGTGGCCACGGTCTTGCCGTGGCGCAATACGGTGGCCTCGTCGCAGAAGGCAACCACCTGATCGAGCTTGTGGCTGATGTAGATGACCGAGCGGCCCTCCTCGGCCATGGCCCTCAGGGCGACTCCCAACTCGGCGGCTTCGCCGGGGGTGAGCACCGCAGTGGGCTCGTCCATCACCAGCACCGAGGCGTTCCGCCACAGGGCCTTGAGTATCTCCACCCGCTGGCGCTCGCCCATGGAGAGCTGCCACACCGGGCGGTTGGGATCGGCAGCCATGCCGTAGGCCGCCGACAGCTCGGCCACCCGCTGCTCGATCTCCGCGCTGCGGAGCAGCCGGGGCGCCGACCCCAGCACGATGTTCTCGGCCACCGTCAGGGTGGGCACCAGCCGGAACTCCTGGTAGACCATGCCCACCCCGGCGGCGATGGCATCAGCAGGCGATTGAAAGAAGCGCCGCTGCCCGTCCACCCATACCTCGCCGCCATCGGGCCGGTACACCCCGGCCAGCACGTTGACCATGGTGGTCTTGCCCGCGCCGTTCTCGCCCAGCAAGGCGTGAATGGTGCCGGGGCGGACCCGCAGGTCGGCCCCGGCACAAGCGATCACTCCGGGGAACTGCTTCTCAATTCCCCGGAGCCAGACCGCATAGTCGGCATTCACCTCAGCAGCCGGGATGGGCCCGGACTAGATCACGGAGTGGCGCTTCCGACGACACCTTCAACGAAGAACGTCATGCCCAGCATGGCGCCGTCCTCCATGGTCTCGCCGTCGGCCACCACCACATTGCCGTCCTGATCCCGGATCTCGCCGGTGAACACGTCCCAAGAGCCGTCGATGAGCTGTGCAGCCACCTCGTCGATCTCGGCGGACACATCGGCGGGAACATCGGCGGCCAGCGGCGCCAAGGCGACGATCTCGTCGTCCATGCCACCCCAGTAGGCGCCCGGCGAATAGGTGCCGGCACCCACCGCTTCGATGATCCGGGCGTAGTACGGGCCCCAGTTCCAGACCGGTGCGGTGATGAACGCATCAGGGGCGAAGGCGCTCATGTCGGAGTTGTACGACACCCAGCGAGCCCCGGCCTCTTGAGCGGCCAGACCAGGTGCTGTGGAGTCTTGGTGCATGGCGATCACGTCGGCGCCGGCTTCGATCAGGGCCGCGGCGCTGTCGCCCTCAATGGCCGGATCGAACCAGGTGAAGGTCCAGGTGACGTGGACTTCCACATCGGGGTTCACCCGCTGCGCCCCCAGCGTGAAGGCGTTGATCCCCCGCAGCACCTCGGGAATCGGGAAGGCGGCCACATAACCGATCTGGTCGGCCTCAGTCATGGCGCCGGCGGCCATGCCCGACAAATAGCGAGGCTGGTACATGCGGCCGAAGAAGTTGCCGAAGTTGGTGTCGTTCATCTTGAACCCGCTGGCGTGCTCGAACACCACGTTTGGATACTCGCCGGCCAGTTCCTCCATCGGATCCATGTAGCCGAAGGATGTGCCGAAGATCACGTCGGCCCCCTCGTTCTCGATGAAGTCCACAACGACCGCCCTGAAGTCTTCGGCCACCTCTGGCACGTTCTCCACAAACAGGGTGGTGGCACCTGTGGCGTCCTCGGCGTGGCGGCGACCCTGATCATGGGCCCACGTCCAGCCCGCATCGCCAACGGGCCCCACAAAGACGAACGCGGCCACTACCCCGTCATCCATCGGCGGCTCCGTGGGCGCCGGTTACGGCGCCTCCGTGGGTGCTGGGGCAGGCGCCTCGGTTGCCGGAGCCGGCTCCGGCTCCGGAGCGGCGTCGTCGTCGTTTCCGCATCCCACCGCGATCAGCGTCAACGCCGTCACAGCCACCAATAGTTTCAGCAAGAACTTCCTCGCCATGTTTCCCTCCTTGGAACGGCTCTACAAGCCAACCCCCGGATAGTAGCCTGTAACACCGACGCGGGTGCCATGATCGAGGCCTCCGCTCCAATTTATTTTCGATTCGACAGGTTATGCCGTGACTGCACTTGCAAGCATCCCCGAGGGATTTGGCCTCGAGTCCGAGGTCGTCAACACCGTCGCCCGCGACCGGGCCGTCGAACGGTGCCGCCAAGTGGGCATCAGACTGCCCACATTCGCCGAGCTGGCCGATCCGCCGACGGCCGATTCCGCGCTGGCGGAGGTCGGCCCCGATGCCGCCGACGCCGCCAACCTGTGGCGGGTCCACTGGTTCAACGACGCGACCCGGGCCGGCCGGGCTGCGGTGCCTGAGCATGTGGTGATCCCGCCGGCGCTGTCGGGGGTGGAGTCGCCCATCATCATGCTGCTGGGCAACCGGTTCCCCATGATCGGCGCCCACAAGGTGCTGGCCGCGTACTGCTGTCTGGCCCCCCGCCTGGTGACCGGCCAGTTCGACCCCACGCAGAACCGGGCGGTGTGGCCCTCAACCGGCAACTACGCCCGGGGGGGCATCGCCATCTCCAAGATCATGGGCTGTCGGGGGGTGGCCGTGCTGCCCGAGGGCATGTCGGCCGAGCGGTTCGAGTGGCTGGACCGGTGGACTTCCGATCCCTCCGACGTGATCCGCACCCCCGGCTCGGAGAGCAACGTGAAAGAGATCTACGACGCCTGCGCGGCCTTGGCCGAAGACGAGGCCAACGTGATCCTCAACCAGTTCTGCGAGTACGGCAACCACCTCGGCCATGTGACCGCCACCGCCGCCGCGGTGGAGCGGGTGTTCGAGCACTACCGCGCCGGGCACTCCTCGGCCCGGCTGGCCGGGTTCGCAGCCGCCTCGGGCTCGGCCGGGACGCTGGGGGCGGGCGACCCCCTCAAGGAGCGGCATGGGTCGGCCACCGCGGTGGTGGAGGCGCTGGAGTGCCCCACGCTGCTGTACAACGGCTACGGCGAGCACAACATCCAGGGCATCGGCGACAAGCACGTCCCGCTGATCCACAACGTGGCCAACACCGATGTGGTGGTGGCGGTGTCCGATCAGGCCACCGACGAGCTGGGAGTGCTTTTCTCCTCGTCTGAGGGGCGGGCGCTGCTGGCCCAGCGGGGGGTGGGCGACGACGTGATCGCCCATCTGGACAACCTGGGGCTGTCGTCCATCTGCAACATGCTGGCCTCGGCCAAGATGGCCGCCGCGCTGGACTGCGGCCCCGACGACGTGATCGTGACCGTGGCCACCGACGGGGCGGCTCTGTACGGCTCAGAGCGGGCCAAGACCACCGCGACAGCCTTCGGGGGCGAATTCGGGGCCTCCGAGGCCGCCGCCGTGGCCGACCGGTGGCTCAATGGCGTGGACACCGACCACCTGTTGATGCTCAGCGAGCGCGACCGCGACCGGGTTTTCAACCTTGGCTACTTCACCTGGGTGGAGCAGCAGGGGGTGGATCTAGCCCACTTCGACGCCCGCCGCGATCAGTCGTTCTGGCTGGCCCTACGGGATTTAGTGCCGGTGTGGGACGAGCTGATCGCCGACTTCAACGCCCGAGCCGCCCAGTAATGCTGACCTGTTCGTGCGGGGCGGTCGCACCGGGCGACGCGTGGGCGTGCGCGAAGAGAGGCAGTGACGGCCTCGACCACGTACTGGCGTTGCCGATGCCGGAGTGGTCGGTGGACGACACGAGCCGGCATCCGTTTGTGCGCTACCGCCGGATGCTGCGGTCGTGGGCGGAGGCCGACGACGACGGGTGGTTCGTGGATCGGGCGGGGCGGCTCGACGAAGCCGTGGCGAAAGTGGACGGGCATGGCTTTGAGGTCACTCCCTGTTCGGAGGCCTTGATCGGCTCATTGTCGGATTGCGCTGAGCTGCCGAGTCGGTCCGCCGTGAGGCGGCGTGTCACCGTGAAGGACGAGACCGACAACGTGTCGGGGTCGCACAAGGCGCGCCACACCTTCGGGCTGATGTTGCATTTGCTGGTGCGGGAGCGTCGGGCCGGTGCTGCCACCGACCGGCCTCCGCTGGCCATCGCCTCTTGCGGCAACGCGGCGGTGGCCGCCGCGGTGGTGGCCGCCGCTGAGCGCTGGCCGATCACCGTTTACGTGCCCGAAGACGCTGAGCCCGCTGTGGTCGTTCGACTTCAAGAGTTGGGCGCGACAGTGCAGTTCTGCCCGCGAGTCGAAGGCGAGGAGGGCGACCCCTCCTATCATCGCTTTCAGGAGGCGGTTGGCGCCGGGGCCGTTCCTTTCGGCTGCCAGGGGCCCGACAACGGCTACACCATCGACGGTGGCCGCACCCTCGGCTATGAGCTGGCCGAGCAGGCCCCCCGCATCGACCGGGTGTACGTGCAGGTGGGCGGGGGCGCACTGGCCGCTTCGGTGGCCCAGGGACTGGCCATCGGTGGATCGCCGGCCGCCCTGATCGCGGTGCAGACCGAGGGGTGCGCACCCCTGGCCCGGGCGTGGGAACTCACCGCCGAGCTGGGCGGGTTGGACGAGGCCCGCCGACAGCGGAGCGCCGTCATGTGGCCGTGGACGCCGACCCCGTTCTCGGCGGCCACCGGCATCCTCGATGACGAGACCTACGACTGGGCCGCGGTGACCGAGGCCATGGTGGCCACCGGCGGGCACCCGGTGGTTGTGCCTGAGCCGGTGGTGGCCGAGGCCTGCGAGGCGGGCCGGTCGGCCACGGGCATCAACGTGAGCCCCACCGGCTCAGCCGGCTTGGCCGGCCTGCTGTGCGACGATCCGCCTGCGGGAACCAATCCGGCGGTGCTGTTCACCGGGGCGCAGCGATGAGCTCCCGCACGGTGTTCCGGGGGGCCCGCTGGCCCGGCGACATCGCCATCGCCGACGGTGTCATCGCCGAGACGGGCACCGTTGAGCCCCAGCCCGGCGATGTGGTGGTCGATGTCGGCGGCGACATCATCACCGCCGGTCTGGCCAACACCCACCACCATCTCTATCAGTGGATGACCCGGGGTCGGGCGGTGGGCTGCGACCTGTTCGGCTGGCTGGTGGAGCTGTACCCGGTGTGGGGACGGCTGTCGGTGGACGACGTGGCCGCCGCCGCGCTGGTCGGGCTGGGCGAGCTGGCCGCCACCGGGTGTACCTCCGCGTCCGACCACCACTACCTGGTGCCCCACGGCGACGACGCGGTGTTCGATGCCATCGTCGAAGCGGCCGCCGCAGTGGGCATCCGCCTGCACCTGAGCCGTGGGTCTATGGATTTGGGCGAGTCGAAAGGCGGCTTGCCCCCCGACCATGTGGTGGAAGACCTGGACTCCATCATGGCCTCAACCGAGCGGGTGATTGCCCAATACCACAACGGCGACATGGTCCATGTGGTGGTGGCCCCGTGCAGCCCGTTCTCGGTCAGCTCTGAGCTGATGGAGGCGTCGGCCGCTCTGGCCCGGAAGCACGGCCTGCGACTCCACACCCACCTGTGCGAGACCATCGACGAGCAGGAGCACTGCCTGGAGCGGTTCGGACGCCGACCGGTGGAGCAGCTCGACGACTGGGGATGGGTGGGCGACGACGTGTGGCTGGCCCACGGCATCTGGATCAACGACGAGGAGATCACCCGGCTGGGCGCGGCCGGAGTGGGGGTGGCCCACTGCCCGTCGTCCAACGCCCGGCTGGCCGCCGGGGTCTGCCGGGTGACCAACTTGGAGGCCGCCGGCGTGCCGGTGGGACTCGGGGTGGACGGGGTGGCATCCAACGAGGTGGGCGGCCTGTTCCCCGAACTGCGCCAGTCGCTGTATGCCGCCCGGCTGCGGGCCATGGCCGCCGACGCCTTCATGCCCCACGACGCCATCCGCCTGGGCACCTCGGGCGGGGCGGGCTGTTTGGGAGTGGCCGACCGCCTGGGCCGGATCGAACCCGGCACGGTCGCCGACCTGGCCGTGTGGCCCGGCGACGACATCGCCGACGTGGTCGACCCGCTGGCCGGCCTCGTCCTCGGCCCCGACCGCCGAGTCCGCCACCTCTACGTCGCCGGTCGCCCCGTCGTGCAAGACGGCCACCTTCTGGGCTGCGACCTCACCGCCGCCCACGCCGAACTCGCCAAACGGGCCCGCCGCCTCTGGGACTAGTGGTGTGTCGCAGAAATAGCGCCTGGCTTCAACTGCTGAGCGGGCTGGAGCTGTTCAAAACAGCTCTTTTCCGGTCCAGCGCCGCTCCAACCCCCGCTTTCCGCTGCCGAGGATCCCAATGGCCCACGCACACAAGAAGTGCATTATCGCCACCTCTCCGCCGTGGTGGAGGGTGTCGAAGCCATGAACCGGATCCCAGTAATGGGGCCAAAGCCCCCGATCCAGGTGAATCATGAAGAAGGCCAATGCGGTCACAACCATAATGGCCCCGGCCGCCATCCGGGTATACAGGCCCACGCCGATCAAAACGGCGGCGATCAACTCGACATAGCCGGCGATGTCCACAAAGGGGTCCAGATCCTGCTCGGCGGGAAAGTTCCAAAACAGGAAGACCTTCTGGATGCCGTGCATCACAGTCATTATGGCGAAGCCCACGCGGAAGATCAGCCACAGCTCAGAGAAGTGAGCGCCGAAGAACTGGCCCAGATACCCGTCTTGGGGGGAGCCTTTGCCGAACCTGAACACGCTCCGAGCGATGCGCGGCGTCGGCCGAGGCGAGGGTGGGGGTTCGGGGTCGATTTTTGCTGACTTGCGTGTTCCAGCCATGCCTACATACTACTTTCCGGTGAACTTCGCCTTGCCGGGGCCGCTCTCCAAGAAACTGGCCACGCCGATGCGGGCGTCGTCGGTCCCGAAACAAGCGGCGAACGCCTCGACCTCCACGTCCAAAGCCTCGTCCAGAGGCAGGGCGAACCCTTCGAGGATCGCCCGCTTGGCCATGGCGATCGCCGCCGGCGCGGAGCAGTACCGGGCGGCAAGCTTGACCGCCTCGTCGTACACCTCGTCGTCGGGGTGGGCGGCCGACGCCAGCCCGATGGACACCGCCTCGTCAGCCTCCACGTTGCGCCCGCTGTAGATCAGCTCTTTGGCTCTCGTGATGCCCACCAAGCGGCTGAGCCTCTGGGTGCCGCCCCCGCCGGGGATGATCCCCAGTTTGATCTCGGGCTGGCCCAGAACCGCCCCCTCGCCGATCAGGCGGAACTCGGCCGCCATGGCCAACTCGCACCCCCCGCCCAACGCATAGCCGTTGACCGCGCAAATCGTGATCTGGGGAAGCAGCTCCACCGCCCGAAACGCCGCTTTGAACCTCTGGGCCAGGTCTCGCCCTTCGTCAACGCCCATGCCGGTGAACTCGCCGATGTCGGCGCCGGCGGCGAACACCCGCGGCCCGCCCCAGATCACCACGGCCCGCACCTCGGCCATCACCGACAGCTCGTTTGCCGCCTGATGCAACTCGGCCAAGACCTGCGCGTTCATCGCATTGGCCTTCGGGCGGTCCAGTCGCAGAGTTGCCACTCCTGGAACCTCACCGGTCTCAACTCTGACAAATTCGCCCACGATCGTGCTCCTCTCTTGTGGTGCCAGCCAACCGTATTCGGCGCGCGCTCCGGCTGCTTTGTCATAGCCCGGTCTGTCGAGCCGGTCTGAGACTCAGGCCAGGCCGTGGCTCTCGAGGAACTGCACCGTCAGGTCGGCGCACTGCTCGGGGACCTCTAGCTGGAGAAAGTGAGATGTCTCGGGCACGAAGTCATAGTCGAGCTTGACCAAGTGGCTCAGGTCCAAACTAGGCACGTACGAGTACTGGGCCACGGGATCGGCGCCTATGGCCTTCAAGGGGATGTCGAAGCTGTCCAGAACGTGGATCGCCCGCATGGCAAAGCCGAAATACCACTCGTATAACTGGGCCTCTTGCTCGGGCGGGCAGCGAAGCTCGTAGCCACCGCCTTGCGCAGGCCGAAGCGTGGTCTCGGCCAGCAGCAAAAGCGTCTTCGCCGGTATGCCGGAGTAGGCCGGCGCCGATCCGAGCATCTCGGCCAGCTCGTGGGGCGACTCGAAATGGCTCTGTCGGCGCCGGGCCCGCTTAGCCTGGCGCTGGCACTGCTCGTCCAGCTGTCTGCCGCCTCCACCGGCCAGCTCGAACGCCGGGTCGAACAGCACCAAGCTGGCAAAGTCAGGCTTCTGGAGCTGGTGCGACATAGCGATGACGGTAGTTATCGAGTGGAACACGCCGAGGCACGGCTTCGACCCCCAGCTAGAAGAGATGGTTTCGCACACAGTCTGGTTGTCTTCGGCCAGGGTCGGGACGTTGAAGTTGTCGATGGGGTTGACGGTGTTCCAACCGTGGTTCCGCAGGTCGAAAACACAGATGTCGAAACGGTCGGCCAGCCGCGACCAGTACGGGTAGTAGAGGTCGGCGGCCAGCCCGCATCCGTGGCTCAGCACCAGCCGAGGCCCGTCGGGGTTGCCGTGCCTCCGCACGGTGATGGCGGTTCCGTCGGCCATGACCGCATCCACGATCCCAGCTGGCTCCGGCACTCTCCACTGAGCCATTGCGACATTGTACCCCCCGCCACTTTGTCCTTCATCACGCTCCTCGCTCACACCGCCAACGCCACCCCCGTCGAAAACGCCCCGGGGAATCGCCTATCATGCTCTGGCTAGGTCTATGGCGAGGAGCAGCCCATGTCGATATCGCGTCTGTATACGCTGATCTTGAAGGAGGTGTGAGCGTGGGCACTCATCCAGACGAACCGCCTCCGGCTGAGGCCAGCCCGCGAGAAGCTGTGATGTTCCCTGGCGGCGGGATCGACATGAACAACATGCGGGAGACGCCCTTGCTCCACACCGGCGAATTGAGGCGCGTGAGCGATTACTTGGACATCGACTTCGTCTCCAAACTGGCGAATGGCGAGGTGGGATCAGAACCCGGCCCGTATCAGACCAGCGTGGCCGCCCTTACCTACGCATGCACCCGCCAGCGCTATGGCGACACCCAGCCCATGGCGGTGATCGGCCAGTCAAGCGGGGTTTGGGCCGCCGCGGCGCTCATGGGCGCCATCCGGATCGAAGATGCCTGCAAAATGCTGATGATCCGCGGCGACCTCATAGCTGAGGCCAGCGCCCGCCACGGGGAGGGTCGAATGCTGTCGGTGGTGGGACCGTCCCCGGACGAGACCGCGGCCGCGGTGGAGGGCATCGACGGTTGCTGGGTTTCAGGCGTGATGACTCGCAGCTCGGTGACGCTGGGATGCCGCTTGGAAGCCCGGGAAGACGTGGAGAGAATCCTGTCCGCCGAAATCGAGGCCAACGTCATCAGGCTGCCCATAGACTTCGCCAGCCACTGCCCGCTTATGGCCGGGGTGGCCGACGAACTCAAAAAGGCCATGAGCGACCTTGAAATCTTCGACAGCGCCGACTCGCGCGCAGTCGACTTTTACGACTGCTTCATCGGTGATCCCGGCCCTGTGAGCCTCACCAACCTCTGGGACCGGTTAGCGATGAACATTGAGAAGCCCTTCGACTTGATGGCCGCCATTCAGTCCTTCGACGAGGACACCATCTTCGTGGAATCCCTGCCCAACGCGGGCATCTTCAACATGATCCGCTACTCAGGGATCTCACGCAAGCGAATCGTCAAAGCCACATGAGAAGCCTGCCGGCTGCCCAGGCACCGGCGGCTAGGGTCACCTGCCGGTGAACTTCGCCTTGCCAGGACCTTTCTCGAAATAGCTCGCCACACCGACACGAGCGTCTTCGGTGGCAAAACATGAGGCGAAACAGGAGGGGAACGAGCGACGATACCGAGTGGAAAACGCCAACCTGCGGTTTCTGGCCGAATTGCTCGACAATCTCCTCAAGTAAGGCATCATGGCCGCTGACGAAAGTCGGAATACTGTGGTTTTCCAGGCTCTTGAGCGGTTCCCACCAGCGTGCTGCGTGGCTGATCAACCAACGGACTCGAGGTGGTCGATGAGGTCTTTAGGCATCAGGAGCTCGGCAAACTCCTCCGCCGGGATATCGGTGCCGAACTCCTGGTTGACCATTTTCCAGAACGCCACAAGATCGGAAGACGAGACGCCCATCTCGGCAATGTTGCGAGTCAGATCCAAGGGCTGACCGGCCTCCCGGCCCTCGATTTCAACCGTCTGGTCGACAATGGCCCTGATCCGTTCCTCGGTGGATGACATCTACTAGCTCCTTTGCGAAAGCCTGATGGCGGGGAAAGTGTACCAATGGGCGAGTGCAGGTCAATCGCCTTCAACCCGGCTCGGTCTACCGGTTCTCATCTGCCCAGTAGCGATTCCGCTGGAAGGGATAGTCGGGCAGTGAGATCCGCCGACGGGCCTCGCCGCTGTACAGGCGCTCGAAGGACACGGTGCGCCCCTCCGCGTACTGCGCGGCAAGGACTTCGACTAGACCATCGCCATCTTGGGGCATTACCCCGCCGCCACGATGCTCGGGAACTCCCTCCCCGCCCGCCTCGAGCACGGCCCGAAGCTGTTGGCGAAGCGACTCGGCATCGCGGAACACCACAGCGGCCCTTTGCGAGAAGTGGCCTCGGCCCGTGCTCGCTGTCCACGCCATGTCCGAGAGCAGCGGGTCGGTGGCCGCGTCGGTGCC
The DNA here is from genome assembly GCA_028819295.1 of bacterium. GTDB lineage: Bacteria > Actinomycetota > Acidimicrobiia > Acidimicrobiales > Bin134 > Poriferisocius. The sequence continues at coordinate 80,211 of JAPPMA010000094.1, forward strand.
GGCAAGCTCATCGCCATGCTCGTCGATCCAGTCGAGATACCTTTGTGCGAGTTGCTTCAACGCCCCCGGCGTCTTGGCCGACAGCGGCAGCAGCCTCTCGCCCGATGAGCCCGGCGGGCCTCCAGCCTCCAGATCATCTGCATCATCTGCTGCCACCAGCTTGGGTGATCCAACCGGCCGCCACGATGGGTTGCGTCCGTCAGCGTTGTCACCGGCTGCGTCGCGGCCTTCGATCACAATGTGGGCATTGGTGCCGGAGATTCCGAAGGCGTTCACCGCGGCCAACGACCGGAGACCCTCACCCCGCGGCCAGTCGATCGCGTCGGTGGCCACCCTCAGCGGCACCCTCTCCCAATCGATCTCGGGGCTCGGATCGCGGAAGTGCAGGTGTCTCGGAACCGTTCCATTCCTCATTCCCAGCACCACCTTGATGAGGCCGGCTATCGCCGACGCGCCTTCCAAGTGGCCGATGTTGGTCTTGACCGAACCCATCCACACAGGTCGGTCATCCTGGCGGCCTCGGCCATAGACCGCGGCGATGGCACCCGCCTCCACCGCATCGCCCACGGCTGTGGCAGCTCCGTGGGCCTCGACGTAGCCGACTTCGCCGGGGTCGATGCCGGCCCGGGCCAACGCCTCGGCCATGACCCGCTCCTGAGCCCGCATGCTGGGGACGGTGACCGCCAAGCCCGTCCCGGTTTGGCTCACGGCCGAGCCTCGGACGACGGCCCAGATCCGGTCTTGGTCGGCCTCGGCATCCCTCAGCCGCTTCAGCACCACAACGCCGCAACCCTCGCCTCGCACATAGCCGTCGGCCGAGGCGTCGAACGGCCTGCACTGCCCTTGCGAAGACAGCATTCCCGCATCGGCAAGGGCGCTGGTGACCCCGGTCGAGAGCGCGACGTTGGCGCCTCCGGCCAAGGCCACGTCAGTCTCCCCGCGCCGGAGGCTCTCCATTGCTTGGTGAACAGCGACCAGCGAAGAGGCGCAGGCCAAATCCAACGGCATCGCCGGCCCCTCCAAGCCCAGCGAGAACGCAACCTGGCCAACCGTCACGGGGCCGGAGGTGTTGAGATGGGCCCCGGTTCGACCGATCCTGTTGATGACGCGCCGGTACTCGCTGACTCCGAACCCCCCGTATACGCCCCCTCGGCTTCCCTTCAGGCGGTCGGGGTCGATGGCGGCATCCTCGACGGCCTGCCAACTGGTCTCAAGCAACAGCCGTTGCAGAGGGTCGATGGTCCACGCATCCTTCGGCGACACCCAGAAGAACTGGGGATCGAAGAAGTCCAAGCCATCGACGAACGAGCCCATTCGATAGGTGGGATCGCCAGCGGCCGGGTCGCCGTGGAATCCCTGCCAAGAGCCGCCGTCTTGGCGGCCGTCGGTGACCGTGTTCTCCCCCGCCTCCAGCAGGCGCCAATAGGCCGACAGGTCCTCCGCTCCAGGGAATCGGCAGGCCATTCCGACGATGGCGATCTGATCTTCCTCCGACTGATCAAGCCGGGGCAGGAATACCTCGACTGTTTCGGTGGGTGCGGCCACCTCACTGGCCTGCCCGAACTCCTTGGACAGGTGGCGGGCCAGACCGGTGGTGTTGGGATAGTTGAATATCGCCGTGTTGGACACGGTGTATTCGCCGGCGAATGCCCGGTTCAGGCGGTTGCGCAGCTCCACAACCATGAGCGAGTCCATGCCCAGATCGGCTAACGCCGCCGACGCTTCCGGCAGCTCCGGCAACCGCATCACGGCCTGAAGCTCCCGCTGCAAGAACGAGACCAGAATCTCCTCCCGCTCAGCGAGCTTCGCACCTCGGAGCTGCTCCAGCACACCGTCCGCCGATTCATCGGACTCTGTCGCATCGCCGCCACCGGCCGTAAGCAGTTCTGCGAACAATGGCGAACGGGCGTAGCTGCTGCCAGACGCCACCTGCCAGTCGATCACCGCCACCATGCTCATGGTCGCGTCTTGGCGCACCAGGTGGTCGAGCGCTTTCAAGCCCAGTTCCGGGGAGATCCACCCCCTGCCCCCGGCCTCGAGATGGTCCCCGATCCGCTCCCGCTGCTCTTCGGCCTCACCAAGTCCCGACCATGCTCCCCAGGCGATTGACTGCCCAGCGAGCCCCAGTGAGCGCCGGTGGGCGGCAAGCTGATCCAAGAAGGCATTGGCGGCGGCATGATTCGACTGCCCCGCATTTCCCCGGACGCCGGCGACACTCGAGAACAAGACGAACATATCCAGATCGAGGTCTTCAGTGGCCCGATGCAGATGCCAGGCCCCCAGCATCTTCGGCCACAGCACCTCCTCGAACTTTTCCCATGTCTGGTTGGTGAGCGCACCGTCCGACAGCACGCCCACGCTGTGGATCACGCCCCCGAGCGGCGGGAGGCTGGCGTCGATCCGGCCCAACATCTGGTCGATGGCCTCTTTGTCGGTCATGTCGGCCAGCTCCACTTGCACCACCGCGCCCTGCTTACGGAGCTGGCTGATCGCCTCGACCGCTTCGGGGTCGGGGGCCCGGCGCCCGTTCAACACGATGGTCCCGGCACCCCGATCGGCCAGCCATCCGGCCACGGCAATGCCTATCCCGCCCAAGCCGCCGGTCACCAGATACGTCCGGTCGCCGCGCAGCCGTCCTGTCTCCAGCGGCGAATTGGCCAAGACTATCTTGCCGATGTGCCGGGCGGCTTGCATGTACTTCATCGCCGAGCCCGCCTCGGCCATCGACCAACGGGTATGCACCAGCGGGTTCAGATCACCCGCCGCCACCTGGTCCATGACCCGCCTGAGGGAGTCTCCTGCCTGGGTCGGATAGCTCTCCTTGAGTACGTCTAGCCGCAATATCCAGTAGGCCACGTCGGGGCGAGCCGCCGCCATCTCCTCTTCGCTGAGGATGTCCACCCGGGCCATCTCCACGAACCGCCCGCCATGGGACAAACACGACAGGCTGGCATCGATGAAGCCAAGACCGGTCGAGCTGTTCAGCACCATGTGAACCCCCTCGCCCCTCGTGGCCTCGAGGATCTCCTCGCCGAACTTGGTCTGGCGGCTGTCGAAAACATGCTTGACGCCCAGCGACTTCAGATAGGCCTGCTTGGGAGCACTGGTGGTGGCGAAGACCTCGGCACCAATGGCCTGGGCCAACTGGACGGCGGCCATCCCAACGCCGCCGGTCGCGGAGTGGATCAGCACACGCTCACCGGCCTTCAGGTTGGCCATTGAGAAGGAGAGCTCTGCCGACACGAAGGCGGTGGGGATCGTGGCCAGTGACGCGGCGGGGATCCCTTCTGGCACCTGCACCACCATCTCTTCTCGGGTGACCGCCTCAGCCCCGAACGTCCCGACCGCTAGGCCGGCCACCCGCTCACCGACAGCGACCGACGAGACATCTGCGCCGACATCGGTGACTCGGGCGCAGAACTCCCCGCCCAGCAGGCCCTCGTCGACGACACCCAGCGCGCGGAACATGTCCCAGAAGTTGAGTCCGGCGGCCTCGACTGCCACCCGCACCTCTCGGGGCCCCAACGACGCATCCGGATGGGGTTCTGGACGGATTCCGTCGAGGTCTCCGTCGGAGGCGGGGGCCAACAGCCATTTCGCCTCCCCCGCCGGGACGGGCAGGCGGGGTCGGCCCGATACATCATCAGAGCGAGCCAGCCGAGCCGCTTGTCGCAAGCCGGTGCGATAGGCGATGTGGTTCTCTCCATCGGGATGCAGCAACTCGCTGGCGAGATCCGACAGCGGCGCCGGTCTGCTGGGATCCAAATCGATCATTCTCGATTTCAGGTGAGGGGCTTCGCGGTCCACTACCTTTCCGAACCCCCACAGCAGCGAGCCGGCAATGCCCTCAGCGGATTCGTGTTCCAGCACCACAGCCCCCCGGGTCACCAGCCAAACCCCATTGGTGGGAGTGACGTCGGCGTCTCCCAGTCCCTGCACCACTGCCAAGCCGCTCATTCCGGCCTGGGCCGCATCCTCGGCCAATTGCTCGGTGGTGACATGCGCCCCTTGGGCATCCAGCGAAACGAGGTGGACGACGCCGCTGAGCGCCCCATCAGCCGAGAGGCTTTCGAACAGCAGCTTCCACGACTCCCGCCGGTTCATCGGCAGGGATGCCCGGACCACGCCGGCTTCCTGCGGCAGAGGCCCAAAGTCGGTGGCGGTGCCCTCGCCGACCAGCACCACAGTTTGGTTGTGCGCGGCCAGCTCCAACCCCAGATGCTCGGCTGTGCCAAAGGAGTCCGCGGCCAGAACCCATACGCCCGCCCGCTCGCTAACTTTGGCCGGTCCCTGGGCCACGATCACCCCGCGGTCAGGCGCCTGGGCTGAGTCGGAATAGTCCACTCCCACCACTTCAGACTCAACGAAACCAGCATCGCTGAGGGCCTGCTTCCACACGGCCGGGCCGGCCAAGGCATGGTGCGGACGATAGTCGTCGGCAAACCGCCACCAGCCGTCTAGTTGCCCGAACGTCAGGTCCAGCCAGCCTTGGCCCCGCAGGTTCTCCAACGCCACCAGATGGCCCGACGGCGCCAACAGCCGTCGGCAATGGTCCAGCGTCTCGTTCAGGTAGCGGGTGGCGTGCAGAACATTGGAGGCGATTATCAGGTCGTACCTGTGGTTGTCGAAGCCCTGTTCCATGGGATCTGCTTCGATATCCAGCACCCGGTAGTCGATTGACGCCTCCGCGCCGCCAAAGCGGGCCTCTGCCTCAGCGAAGAACCCGGCGGAGATATCGGTGTAGGTGTAGTCGCAGCGCTCGGAGGGAAGCTCTGGCAGCACCGACGCCGTTGCCGAACCAGTGCCTGCCCCCACCTCCAGCACCCGCAGCCGTCTGCTTTCGGGCAAGTCGGCCAGCAGTGCGGCCACCGAGTCGCCCAGCATCCTGTTGGCACCTTTGGCTACAGGCGCCTTCAGATAGAGGTCGGCGGCGCTGGGCTCGCCGCTGCTTAACAGCAGCGTCAGCGGATCGGCGTCGCCCACCAGCACATCGGCCAAGGCCCCGGCGCTTCGCCGGAACAGCCCGATCTCGGTGACCCCATGCGGGTATTGGCCCTCCATGGCGTCGGCTAGCCCCGAGGGATCGATTGACAGCACATCAGGCAAGGGGTCGTCTGAGCCCGCCATCACGGTGAACCCGTCGCCGGTCGCTTCGAGAACACCTGCCTTGGCCATCATCTCGAGCATCCGGCGGAACAGTCGCCCGTGCTCTGGAGCGACCCTCAACTGCTGGCGCAGATCATCGGGGACTACCGCTTGGCCTGCGGCGCGCACCCACCCCAGCCGGTCCAGTGCCAAGCAGGCATAAGACCACGCCAGCCGTTCGAGGCCGGACAACAGCGCGGCCCGACTTTCGGCCCCGACACCTTCTGCCGCCAGGTACTGGGAAAACTGCTCCGAGCCCACCGCAACGGCGGTCGGGCGGGGCAGGAACTCCGCCGACTGGATCCCGGGAGCGAGAGGGCGGTCTCGCCAGACAATCTCATAGAGAAGATCGTCCAAACCCCCCGCGGTCGATAACAACGCCGCTCGTGTAGCCCGCTTCACCGTGTAGCCGCTTAGTCCCCCGAGTACGGCGCCACGCCGGTCATAAAACTCCAGATCTCCGGTCAACACCTCAGGGATCCCGACTACTTCTTCCTCCGCTTCTCGCAAGCGGGCACGGCAGACCAGCTGGTCGGGCAATGGACCGGTGAGCCACAAGCGCTCCCAGCCGAAAGGCAGATAGGCCACCCCTTCCTCAAGGCTCGTCACGCTGCGAGCCTCGGCCATGACCTGGAAGCAGCCGTCGAGGAGCAACGGGTGGACTTCGTTGCCACTTCGGTCGATGGACTCTGGAAGTGACAATTCGCCCACTGCCTCGCCTTTGGCAGCCCACAGCCCCCGCAGGGTGCGAAATGGTGTACCGAGCTCAACCCCCATGCTGGCCCGCGTGCGGTAGAACTGCGAGATGTCCTTGGGTTCCAATCCGGCCTTAAGCCCGTCCAAGTTCACTCGGTCGGCCGCTTCAGGCCCCGCGGCCTCGGTGTGAGCAAGGCCCTCCGCATGCAGCGTCCACCCGTTGTCGCCGGTGCCCCGGCTGTAGATCTCAAATCGAACCGGCGCCTTGGGATCGGCTTCGTCCAAGATGAACTTCACTTGGCGCCCTTCGGACCCCTCCCCATCGTCGGCGCCCGGCTCAGAGAAGACCATGGGGCTGTGCAGTTGGAGATCCTCGACCATGAGGGTTCCTCCGCTGCGACCCATCGGCATCGGTGGCCGGCCACTGGTATTGGCAGCCAGCGCCGACACCGCCATGGCGCCGTACAACGCCCCGGGCGTGATCACCTGGCCATACACCCGGTGGTCCTTCAGCCACGCCGGCTGGGAGGAATCCATCTCTGTCTCAAACTGGAGCTCTCCGCGAGGAGATTCATGGCGGACACCGAGCACCGGGTGCCCGGCGCTGGCGCGGCGGCGCTTCAGGGCTTCCGGCCAGTAGCGCTGACGCTGGAACGGGTAGCCCGGGATCGAGATGCGGCATCGGGTCTCTCCCCCGAATTGGGCTTCGAACGAGATGTCGAGACCGGCCTTATACGCCCCGGCCACCGCATCGAGGAATCCGCAGCCGTCTTCCGGGGCCGGGGTTCGCACGGAGGGCCGCTTCATGCTCGACACCACAATCGGCTCGGCGGTGCCGGATTCCTCTGGCCACGACAGAACCGTCATGGGGCCGAGCACTGCCCCGGGGCCTACTTCGATTACAGCTTCCACCCCCAAATCGGCCAGCGCTTCCACACTTCGCCGATATTCGACCTGCTGGCGGGTCTGGCGGCGCCAATACGCCCCGTCCATTGCTCGGCCGTCTTCGAGCAGTCGGCCGGTCATGCTGCTCACCAGCGGAATCGACGGCGCACAGGGCGCGAGTTCGGAGATGAGCGCCTCTACACTGTCCAACAGCGGATCCATCATTGCGCTGTGGTAGCCGGCGCTCTTTTCCAACCGCCGAACCCGCACCTCGGCAGCCTCGAATCGCCCAAGCAATGCCTCGACATCGCAAGTCGGACCGCTCACCATCAGGTGGGCGCCGTTGTCGGCGGCAATGGCCAGACGCGGATCGCCCGAAGCGGCGCATTGCTCCGCCACCGCGGCCGCCACTTCAGATGCCGTGGCGAACACCGCGGCCATCGCACCGGGCTCCGACAACTCCGACATGAACTTGCCCCGGCCAGCGGCGAACCGAAGGCCGTCTGCCAAGCTGAGCACGCCCGCGGTGTGGGATGCCGCGATCTCACCCAGGCTGTGCCCGACCACCACACTGGGTCGCAGCCCCAGGCTCGCCCACAGCGCTGTCAGCGCGCACTCCAACGCATAAATGGCGGGCTGCGTCCAGGCCGGGTTGTCCAAGTCTCCCTCGGCGTCGGGCCTGCCAAACATCACTGCCAACAGCGAGGTGCCGCGCTCTTGTCGGAAGACCTCCTCGCATCGATCTAAAACGGCTCGCACCACAGGCTCGCTCTGATAGAGCGTCTCGCCCATCCCAACCCACTGGCTGCCCTGGCCGGTGTAGGCGAACGCCAACTTGGGAGCAGCACGAGACCCCGGCGCCTCCTCGCCGGAATCCACGAACGCACTGAGCTTTTCGCGCAGCGAATCGGCATCAGTGAACACCACCCCGGTTCGATGGGAGAAGTGGCTGCGACCCACCCCAGCCGTCCAGGCCATGTCTGAAAGCAGCTCGTCGGCTGCGCCACCTGGGGAATCTAGAGCTTCTGAGTGTTCCTCAAGCCATTCCAGATAGCCTCCCGCCAGCTCTCGCAGCGCTTTGTCCGATTTGGCCGACAGGGGCAGAAGCCTGGCCGGGCGCACCAAGGCGGCCCCGTCATCCAACGCAGCCACTGCTTCGTGGTCCGAAGTGGTCGCAACGGGCCGAGGTGAACCGATCGGCCACCGTTGTTCATCAGGCTGAGCCGGTTCGCCTTCCAGCGTCCCGTAGGCCTCCACAATGACGTGGGCATTGGTGCCCGACCAGCCGAATCCGCTAACCCCGGCAATGGGCATGCGGTCGGCGCGGCGCGGCCAAGGGGTGAGCGCCGATGTCACTCGAATCGGAAGCTGATCCCAATCGATCTCCGGTGAGGGGTTCTCAAAGTGCAGGTGCTTGGGAATCAACCCCTGCTTCATGGACAACATCACTTTGACCAGTCCGGCCACCCCGGCGGCTGGCTCCAGATGGCCCATGTTGGTCTTCACCGATCCGATAAGCAGCGGCTGATCGGCACCGCGCTCTTGGCAATAGGCCGCGGCTAAAGCGCCCAGTTCGATGGGGTCGCCCACAGGAGTTCCCGTCCCGTGGGCCTCCACATAATCCACCTGCGAGGGCTGAACACCGGCTCGTGCCAACGCCTCCTCGATCACCCGCACCTGGGCATCGCCGTTGGGCACTGTCAATCCGGGGGTGGCACCATCCTGGTTCAGCGCCGACCCCCGGATGATGCCCCAGATCCGGTCGCCGTCGGCCTCGGCCTCGTTCAACCTCTTCAACACCAAGATTCCGCAGCCCTCACCCCGCACATGACCGTTGGCCGCGACATCGAATGTCTTGCACTTCCCGTCGGGGGCCAGCATCCCGGCGTTGGCTCGCATTTCGAACAGCCGGCTAGACAAGATGGCGTGTACTCCGCCAGCCAGAGCCAGATCGGCCTCCCCCCGCTGGAGCCCGGACACCGCTTGGTGTACTGCGGTCAGCGACGACGAGCAGGCGGTGTCCAGCGACATGGCGGGGCCTTGCAGCCCTAGGGCATAGGCCACCCGCCCAATGGCGGTGTTGTAGGAGGTGCCGCTCACCGAGTACAGGCTCTCTGCGGCCTCGGCGGTGGCGCTGTCGGTCGAAATCAGCGCGAGGTAGTCGTTGTTGCTGATCCCGGCATACACCCCGGTGCGGCTGCCGCGGAGTTGATCTGGGTCGATTCCCGCGTCTTCCAATGCCTGCCAGGCCAATTCCAGCATCAACCGCTGCTGAGGATCCAAAAGCTGGGCTTCGACCGGTGAAATCCGGAAGAACGAGGCGTCGAACTGGTCGATGTCGTCGATGAATCCGGCGAAGCGGCAGGCATCGCTGCGAACTTCTGCCCCTTGAAACAGCTCTCCGATCCGCCCCACACCAGAGCCGGGAACGCCCTCGGTTACGGCATTCTCGCCCGCCTCCAGCATGCGCCAGAACGACAACAGGTCACCGGCACCGGGGAATCGGCAGGCCATTCCTACAACTGCTATCGGCTCACCTGATGCCATGGTCAGATCATAGGTCGCCTCGGGCCTACGCCGAACCATTGACATTGACCGCAACGATATCCAGGCCATGGTACTTGTGATGATGGACGGAAGAGGCGTGGTGCCGCAGGAGACGAAACGACACCTCGCCCTGCTCCGCGCCATCGGCCTCTTCGCTCAGACACGCCAGCCGATCTTCGAGATTCTCCATGTCGACCACCGCCAGAAACTCCAACTCCACTCTCGCAGCCTCAAGACGAGCCAGGATGATCAGCCGAGGCTCATCTTCAGGAGGTTGACCAGACTGCACCAGGCTCAACAGCGCCTCCTCGCCGGCGGAGCGAAGTCGCTGAGTTGAAGCCTCGTTCCAGCCAATCTGAGCGGCCAGCCCCTGAAGAAATAGATCGACTTGGGACAGCGCCGACATGCTGAACTCCACCTCCAAGCGGCTGCGACGCTGCGGGCTGCTCAGGTCCAAGAACACGGTCATCAACACCGCCGCCAGCGCCCCGACAAGCATGCCGTTGTCGAGCAGCAATCCCCACTTGTGGCCAAGCAGATCGGCGAAGATGGTCCGGTTGTCTATTCCTATGCCCAGCGAGAACGACAGCCCCACCACCAGCGCCTTTTGGGCATCGAGCCCGTCCTGCACGACGGTGCGAACCCCGCTGACGAAGAGCAGCGCGACAGCCGTAATGATGTAGGCGACCAAGACCGGGCTGGGCAGGGTGAGCAGTAAGGCGGTCAGCTTGGGCAGGAAGGCCAGCGCCAGCAGCGTGCCGCCGATGACGTACCCGATTCGGCGGGCCGCCACGCCGGTGAAGCCGATAAACGACAAGCTGCTGCCGGAGTAGACAGAGTTTGGAGGGGTTCCGAACATCCCGGCGGCGACGATGCCGAGTCCGTTGGTGTTGAGCGAGCCCTGAACCAACCGGAAGTCGGGCACCCGGGGCGTGCGCCACGAGACCTGCTGAATGGCCACGCTGTCGCTGACGTTCTTGACCCCGCCGGCCAGCGTAACCACCACGAACGCGGGCAGAAGCGACCAAAAGCTCGCCCCCGGGGTGAAGTCGAATCCGGGGAACCCGCTTACATCTGGTATGCCGACCCATGCAGCCTCGGCCACCAGGCTGATCTCATAGGCGCCGAACAGCGCAGCGGCCGCGCTGCCGGCGACGAACCCGATGAGCGGCGACCATAACCGCCACACCCCGTACGCCCGCAAGAAGAGCAGGGTGGACACCACCAGAGTCGCCAGGGCGATGGTTGGCCCCGCGGCCGCGGGCGCGCCGGAGGGGACGTCGCCCAGTCGGTCGAGCCCCACCGGCAAGATTGCGGCCGCGATCAGCATCAACACCGTGCCTGTGACCACCGGTGTGATCACCCGGCGCAAGAACGGCAGCCAAAATGCCAGCACGAGATAGAACAGCGAGGCCGCCACGGTGAGGCTTGCCAGCATCTCCGGCCCCCCTTCGGCCAGCGCCAGCACTGAGATGGCAATGAAGTTCGAAGTAGGGCCCATGAGCAAGATGTGCCCGGCGCCGAATCGCCGGAACCGAGTGGCCTGCAATGCGGTCAACGCCCCGGCGATGATCAGGGCCGCGAACAGCGCCCACGATAAGTAATCGGCATCTTGGCCTCCGGCTCGGACAGTGATGACCACAAACGACACGATCGGCGCCAGCGCCAGCACCACCCCCTGAAGCCCGGCTACGGCAGTGATGCCAAGAGGGCAGTGCTCATCAGGCTCGTATCGAATGGCGTCGCTCATAAGTGGCTCCATCTGGGCATTCCGTAATCTAGTGCTCATCCCTTTTGCAGAACCGGTTGATGGTCTCCACCGAATGGAATCAACTCGACAGGATGAACTAGTGGTGTGTCTTCGCGGGGATCTCACGCAAGCGAATCGTCAAAGCCACATGAGAAGCCTGCTGGCTGCCCAGGCACCGGCGGCTAGGGTCACCTGCCGGTGAACTTCGCCTTGCCAGGACCTTTCTCGAAATAGCTCGCCACACCGACACGAGCGTCTTCGGTGGCAAAACATGAGGCGAAAGCCTCGATCTCCACTTCCAGAGCATCGTCCAAGGGCAGGGAGTAGCCATCCAAAATAGCCCGTTTGGCGATGGACATGGCCGCCGGCCCCTGGGCGTATCCGGCCGCCAGTTTGAGCGCCTCGTCGTATACCTCGTCGTCGGGGAATGCCGCCGAGGCCAGCCCTATGGCCACCGCCTCCTCAGGCCACACATTGCGCCCGCTGTAGATCAGTTCTTTGGCCTTTGTGATGCCCACCAGACGGCTCAGCCTCTGGGTTCCACCCGCGCCGGGGATGATCCCCAATTTGACCTCTGGAAAGCCCAACACAGCTCCCTGACCGACCAACCGGAACTCTGAGGCCATGGCCAACTCGCATCCCCCCCCCAAAGCGTAACCGTTCACGGCGCTAATGGTGATCTGAGGCAAACCCTCGAAGGCACTGAACAGCGTGTTGAATCTCCTTGAAAGGTCGCGGGCCCCGCGCACATCCAAACCGTTCAGCAGGTCAATGTCTGCGCCTAAGGAGAACACCCTCGGACCACCCCAGACGACTACGGCCCGTATGTCGGTTCGCTCCGACAACTCGTCCACCGCCTCATGAAAATCTGTCAACAGCTTCGCGCTGAGCGAGTTTCTCTTTGGGTTGTCCAACCGCAGCGTTGCCACACCCTCGGCCGCACCGGTTTCTATCCTGACCAACTCACCCACAACTGCTCTCCTTTCCCCAGATCACGCCAACTCTAAGCGGTCAGGCCACCGTCAACTCGCAGCACACATCCTGTTATGGCACTGGCACCGGGGCCGCACAAGAAGCGGACCGCCTCGGCAACCTCACTCGGAGTGCCCGCACGGCGCAGCGCAGTACGGGTCCGCAATTGCTTGCGATCCGCTTCATCGGAAAGCGCATCGCCACCGTCTTCTATATGTCCAGGCGCCACCGCGTTCACCAGCACATCATGAGGCGCGAACTCGACAGCCAATGACCGCACCAAGCCCTCTAGCGCCGCTGAAGATGCGCATAAGGCCGCATGCCCGGGGTAGCCCGCCACCGACGCCGCCGAACCCACAAACACCACTCTTCCATAGCTCTGTTCGCTTAACTCAGGAAGGAACTCCTGTGCCAGCCAGAACGCCCCTGAGAGGCTTGCGTCGACGGTGCTCTGCCACTGCTGTGGGGACAAGTCTTGCGAGGGGCCCGACTCCGCTAAAGGAGGGACAGCGACAATGTACAGAGGTAAACCGAATCGTGCGGTGCTCATCTCCTTGAAGGTTCTCAAAGAACCCGGATCCAGCCCATCAAGCTCGTAATCCGCCACCTTGCAACCAGAATCAGTAAGTTCTGCTACCAGGTCGCTGTGGGAGGAAACACCGGGAGGGTACCCGAATGACACCGGGTGTCCTGCGGTGGCCAGCGAGCGTACGACTTCGATGCCGATACCGCTCGTTCCCCAGGCAACAGCTGCCGGCACTTGCGCAGCCGGACGGGTTCTCATACTTACACCGGCTCCTGGTGTACGGCTGCCGACTCTCCGCAGTCTACGTTGAGAATCGTGCCGGTCACATAGGAACTGTGCGGCCCGACAAGCCAGGCGATGGCCGCAGACACCTCGTCGAGGTCGGCCATCCGACCTAGCGGGCTGCGGTCTACTAGAGCCTGCCTCGTCTGGGCCAGCATGTCGCCCATGGGCGAAACGACCATCCCCGGGGCCACAACATTAATGCGGACATTGCGGCGACCCACTTCTCGGGCCAGCGAATAGAGAGCCGCGTTCATCGCCCCCTTGGTAGCGGCGTAGGCCACCTGTCCCGGATCGCCGCGTTCTCCTCGTAGTGAACTAACCCAGACGATCGAACCCCTCCTCTGAGACAGCATTGAGGGCACGAGAGCCTTTGTGACCGCCAAAGGCCCCAGGAAGTTGACGGCGAGCATCTGTTCGACCGCCTCGATCGTCAATTCGGCCAGCAGCGCCACCTGGTGAATGCCCGACGCGATTACCAGACCATCGCAATCCCAACCCGCTTCATGCAGCCAGCTTTCGATTACCTCCCCAACATCGGGAGAGGTTATGTCTGCTCTAAGGCTGGCGACGCCAGCAGCCGACAACTCCTCTGGCAATTCGCTTCTTCCGACGCCAAGCACGTTCCAGTCTGGGACAAGCGCCTGGCAAACCCCCGCTCCAATTGCGCCTGTCGCCCCGACCACGACGCATGAGGGTCTGGCCTCATCGGCGGTCATGACCCCGCAGACTCGTATACCGGCAGATCAACGGGCAAAGCAGAACCCCGCTCCAAGGCCGAGTGGGCGCTTTCCATCTCCAAGAGGAACTCAGGATGAGGACGCGACGACAACTCGAATACATCGCCATCCTCAGGCCCCTCGGCGACGATGCGCACGCCAACGGCGCCAACCTGCTCAGGCGCCAACTCAACGCCACCGCCAACATAAGCGGCCACTGCGAAACCAACGTCTACCTCACCGAGAGAAACATCTCGCACCGCCGCGGCCACTGCGCTGTGATCGGAATGGGAGTGGTTGATGTACTGGCAGTGCCGCCAGCACTCGATTCCCTCCTTGACTGCGAGGTAAAGCCCGACGTTGGTAAGCGTGTGGAGCGCAATCAGAGGGTTGAGCTCTTGAGAGAACTCTGTGAGTGCTGCCACCCTGTCCTGCTTGTCGGCGAGATGCTCGGCAAGTTCCCCGATAACTTCCTTGACTTCCTTGGCGCCCTTCGTCCCGGCGAAGTAGAGCCCGCAGCGGCGTCCTTCCATCTCGCCTTCGGCACCCAGCAGCTCCTTGAAACACGCCAGGGTCAAGAACTCGAAGTCCCCAATGCAACGACGGTCGTGGCGGAACGGCACCAACTCACGGCGGTTCAACTCATACGGCATACCGAAACCGATCTTGGCCGAAGCCTCGACTAGCGCCCTCATGGCTGCCTCAAGAACAAAGAAGCATTGGAGCCTGCCAAACCAAACGAGTTCGAGAGCACACCATTGCATGAGACATGGCGGGCGCTTCCAGGGATGTAGTCACCGAGCTTGCAGAGGGGGTCTACTTCTCGCAAGTTCGCGGTGGGGGGCAAGGTGGAAGTGTGAATGGCCATCGCCGAAAACGCAGCCTCTAGGGCACCCGCTGCACCGAGGAGATGCCCTGTCACCCCCTTCGTTGAGCTGACGGGAGGAGCATCATCTCCGAAAACCCGCCGAACCCCCTCGCTCTCCGACACATCGTTGTCTGGGGTAGATGTTCCGTGCATGTTGATGTAGTCCACATCGGCAATACCGGCACCTGCGTTCTCGAGGGAGCGCTCCATCGCCAGCGCCTGTATCTCACCACCGACCGACCCCGCGGTGATGTGGGCCGTGGAGATCGCCGTGCCATAGCCAGCCAGCTCCGCTAGGGGCATCGCCCCCCTGGCCTCAGCACTCTGCTCCGACTCGATCACCAACAGGGCTGCCCCCTCGCCGCCCACGAATCCTGCTCGGGTTACGTCGAACGGCCTTGAGGCGGTCTCGGGCATGGCGTTAAGCGTCGTCAACGCTCCCAGCCGAGAGTACATGGTGTACATGGTCTCGCTGATAGGGGCCTCAACGCCACCTGCGATCACAATGTCGGCAAGGCCCGAACGCACCATCTCCCCCGCTTCCAACAGCGCCACGAGACCTGCCGAACAGGCCGTGCCCACCCCAGAGTAACGGTCGCCGAAATCGGCGCCGATTAGCTGGTGGGCACTCTGAACTGGCTGCATGTAGTAGGCGGATAAATCGCAGCCGTCAACTTTCTCGCCGCGGGAGGTCGCAGTGAACTCATCGGTCTTCCAGCAAAAACCATGGCTGGCCACAACCACCCTAGCCCGCTGATTGCTGATAAGGGCCTCGCGTTCTAAACCGGCACGCTCCAAGGCCTCGGCTTCGGCGAACCGGTAGAAGTCCACCAGCCGCAATGCAGATGACTCATAGCCGCCGCCGTCTCGGGCTGGCACTTGGGCAGCCACCTGGCAGTCATCGTCTCCGACTTCTACCATCTCCAGCCTGGCGGTACCCGAACGCCCTTGGACCGCAGCCTCCCAGCAGTCATCGATGCCCCAACCCACTGAGCACACAGCACCGATGCCGGTAACGACCAGTCTAGGCATTCTCGGCCAAAGCCCTTTGCAGCATGCCGGTTAGGTCGGCAACCTTCAACATTACGAAGACGTTCTCTACCCTGTCTCCCGCCGCAATCCTCCCGTCGTCTACCTCGGGCATGAAATCGTTCAGGCAAGCCAAACCCTCTGCGGTCACTCCACCATCTTCATCAAGCCAGCGGATCCCTGACTCATCAAAGTGCCGTTGGACATTGGCCAGGGCAAGCTCAACGCCAAACTCTTTGCGAACCCGGTAGTTGATGTCCAAAATGTCCAGAGAATCGGCATCAAGATCGTTGATCAGGAGAGCGTCATCGCTCACCTCATCCTGCTCAATGTCAAGCGAATCTGCGACGATATCGTAGACCTTCCCAGATAGCCCTTCCATAAGTTGCTCCTTCGCATTTTCCTGCTAGCCAGCCCAGCAGGATTCGCCCGGCATCATACTCCGCGGCAGAGGGTAAACCCTATCGGCTGGTCAGCACTACTAGCCGACAAGCGCTGCCATCGCTTCCCAGGTCCGTTCGATTTCGTCGTCGGTGCCGGTGGGAACGACCACAATATTCGCGGCACCGGCCGCGAAGAACTCAGCCAGCTTCTCCGACACCTGATCCTCGCGGCCGATGACACAGATCTCCCCGGCATTCGAGAGGCCCTCACGGTCGAGCATTTTCTTGTGGGCGGGGGCCTGCTCCGATTTGGCCAGCAACTCGGTGGCCCGCAACCTGGCCCCCTCGATGTCATCGGTCACGCACACCGGCAGCGACACGAACACGTCTGGAGCGCTGCGCCCCGCAGCCTCCGCGGCCTCCCTGATAGTCGGAACAGTGAAATCGCGGATCGTCTTCGGCCCCGTCATCCAGGTGATGGCGCCGGCGGCAACCCTGCCCGCCAACTCCACCATGCGGGGTCCGTGTGCAGCGAGGACTACCCGGCAGGCGGGCCCCTCAATGTCCAATTCGCCCCTCATGACAACTCGCTTGCCCCGCATATAAGCCCGTCGCTCGTTCAACAGGAGCAGCAAGATCTCCAGATACTCGGCCATGTATTCCGCCGGGCGGTCGAAGCTCTGCCCCCATATCCGCTCTACGAACGCCCGATGGGAAGCACCCACACCGAGGGTCAGGTTCCCGTTGAGCGCCTTGTTGGCCGTCAGAGCCTGCTGGGCCATGACGACCGGATGGCGGGTGTAAACCGGCACGACAGCCACACCCATGGGCATGTCAACCCCCGATCCGACCGCGGCCAGAATCGTCAAGGAGTCCATGCTGTTCACTTGGGGGAGCCAATAGCCGCTGAAACCCTGGCTATGGGCACGCTGTATATGCATGCGGATGGTATCCAAAGAGTCTGGGCACCCTCCGTTCTTACTCAGGTCCATGCCGCATATCGAAAGCTCCACCGAAGCGACCGCCTACCGGCCAGTCCAGTAAGGCTCGTCCAGCCTGCTGTCGCGAGGCAGAGGCTCGACCGACTCGACCATGGCCGCGGTGCCGTCCATGAGGGTCGCCCAATACTCGTAGGCAAGGTCGCCGATCTGTTGGCCCAACGGCACAGCTACCTCGACTGAGGGCCAGAAGTGTACGCCACCCCAAACCCTGCTCTTGGCGCACAGATCCTCGTACTCGCTCCAGGTTTCAAAGCTCAGTTCGATGTCGGTTGCGGGGGTTGCCCCGGGTTCGATGGAGTTCGAGCCCGCAGGCCGGACGCCGCGGTATCCACCTGTCTCATCCTCCACGCCCGCATACCGGCGCAGAGCCTGTGCATAAGCCCCGCAGAACGAAGTTGTGGCCGACGGATACTCGGGATGATCGGCAGTGCTGGCAAATGATCGCCACTGGCTGGCAGGCATACTCACCGTGCCCTTGCCAGGTCCACCCCAGCCGGAAATCGTCTCGTCGCCGAAGAGATGGTGGATAGCGGTGACCGGACGCACAGCATCGAAGCGCTGCTTCTCCTGCCACACAACCACTCCCACATCGTGAGATGCCATCTCCACCAGGAAGTTGCCCTGCACGAACTTCACGACGTCATCCAGATTGTCGATCTTGACCTGGGGCAGGAACTGTGCCCCCCGAAGCTTGTTGTCGAAGAACACGACAATCGTCTTCTTGTAATCATCAAGGTTGGCAACCTCTTCTATGACTTCCTCTGCCTGAGCCCGATACGACTCAGCGTTGGTGTGGTCGCTCTCTGTGGGAGGGTCAACCCGGTAGTCCCTGGGGTTGAAGCCGGAGAAGGGTTGGACGTTGGCCCACTGGGGGGTCACGAAAACCTGCGACCGGAACACGCCATTGGTGTGGGGCACGACAAGGGGCTGCCAGCGCGACGCGTCGCTCAGCTCATAGGGCGAGTTGAACGGCACATACCCGGTGGTGTCCCGCAATGGCGCACCGTTGACATCGCCGAATTGGTTGAACCCGTCGTTTCGACGGGCGTCCAGGGTGCAGCGGGCCGCCAAGTTGCCGATAGCCGCTGCGCTGGCATCGGTACGGTCGCTGCTGTCGCAGGGCCAGTCCAATCCTGTCTCGTCATCGGGGTCGAGTCCGTAGTCGGTTAGCATCGCCCGCCATTCGTCGGTCCGGTGGGGGGCGAACTCCAGCATCAAGCGATATGCGGTGTGCAAGATCGCGGTGTTGGGCAGCAGGTTGTTTTCCGACTCCGAGGCGGGGCGGCGCCCAATCCGGGTGTAGATGCCCACGGCGGTGTCGTGGTAGGGCGCTACCGCATCGAATGACGCGCTGTAAAGCAGCACCGAGTAGCGGAACACCATGGAAGCGTCGTTGAGCGCCGGGGATACTTCTTGGATCAGGAAAGGAGCGAGGCGCGGCCCCACGATCCCGTCTACGGCGTTGCCGGTGACCAGATCGAACCCGCCGTTTGACCCCTCGCCGGCCTGCGCTTCGGACTCATCCTCGGGCATCGAATCTTCCGAATCGCCTGAATCGCCGCTGTCGGCCTCGGGCGCTTCCATCATGCCATAGGCGTTCAGCAACCTCTCCTGTTCCGCTAGAAGCTGGTCGCGCTCAGCAATGTCGGCGGCGGTCGGCTGGTCGGGAGCAGGGCCGGGTTCGATGTGCTCAGGGTCGGAGCAGCCGCCGGGCACGGCGCCGGTGTCCACGCCGAACTGGCACCTGAAGGTGTTCAACTGGTTCTCCTGCTCGGCTATCCGACTGTCTCGGTCAGCGACATCTTCGGCGGTTTGGGCTGCCAAGGGCGCCCCTCCCCCAACCAGCCCAGAGGCCAGCACCGCTAGGGCGCAGAACACCACAAACCCGGTCTTCTTCCGTACGCCAAAATGCAGACCCCTGGAAATTCTCATCTCCTGCTCCTTTTCAATTCCCCGTGCGGAGAATCCTCAAACGTCGGACAGCAAAACTAGCCAACAAGCGCGGCCAATGCCTCTTCGGCGCGCTCTACTTCTTCTGCCGTGCCGGTGGGTGCAGCCAGAATGCCGAGCGTCTCAGCGGTTCTCGGCCAGGGTCAGGGCGCCGAGGATGGCGTTGCGCATGTCTCGGGGGTCGATCACATCGTCGCTGCCAAGGCGACCGGCGAGGCGGTAGGGGCCGGAGCGCTGGTCGCGCTCCACTTGGGCCTGGGTCTCGGGGTCGAGCTTGGCTGAGCGCCCGCCCGACTCGGCGGGCATGGCCGCCATGTTCACGCTGGGCAGGGCGAACGACTGGGTCTGGTTGTCGAACGGGTTCTGGGCCATCACCACCGAGCCGAAGCCGAACGCCTTGCGCATGGTGATCTCGATCTTGGGGTTGGTGAGGCGGCGCTCGGCCTTGTACATCTTGCCGCCCCACTTCAAGATGCCCTCCCGCTCGGCCTTGGTGCCGGCCATCACCCCGGGGTTGTCGGCCAAAAAGACCACCGGGTGGTCGTAGTTGCCGATCACCTCCAAGAAGTCGGTGGCCTTGATGGCGGCGGCGGCGTCCACCGAGCCGGCCAGGTACGCGGGGTTGTTGGCCACGATGGCGCTGGGGCGGCCCCCGAAGCGGGCCAGTCCGACGACGATGGCCGGGCCGTAGGCGGGCTGGACCTCGAAGAAGCTGCCGTCGTCCACGATGTGATCGATCACCTGGTGCATGCTGTAGGGCCGGCGGTCGTTGGGGGGGATCACGTCGAGCAGCTCCTCCACCGTCCGGGGCTCGGTGTCGGGCCCGCTGCTTCGGGGCGACGGCTCACCGGCCCGCGACGGGAAGTACGACAGATAGCGCCGGGCCATGTCGATGGCCGATTCATCGTCGGGCGCCTCGTTGTGCGCCGACCCCGCGATGCGGGTGCAGACATCGGCGCCGCCGAGCTCCTCTTTGGTCACGTCCTCGCCGGTGGCTGCCCTCACCAGCGGCGGGCCCCCGGTGAACATGGAGGCATACGAGGTCATGATCACGAAGTCGCTGAGGGGGGCGGCCAGCGCGCCGTGGCCGGCTGAGGCCCCCATCACCAAGCACACCATGGGCACTTGGCCGTTCAGATCGGCGTAGACCTGGAGATCGCCGGGCGAGCGGCTGCCCCCGGTGTCGGTGAGCCGGTGGCCGGCCCCCTCCAGCATGGTGACCAGCGGGAGGCCCTCCTGGGCAGCCAGCTCGGCCACCCGGTAGCGCTTGGCGGTGTTGCCCGCGCCGATCGACCCGCCCATCACGGTGAAGTCCTCGGCACCGGCCAGCACCGTGCGGCCGTCGACCCGGCCGTAGCCGCACACAAACCCGTCGGAGGGTATGTCTTCCAGAGTGCCCACCAGCGAGCCGATCTCTCGAAAGGTGCCGGGGTCGAACAGCCGGTGGATGCGCTGGCGCACGTCCAGCTTGCCCCGGGAGTGCATGTACTTCTCCACCCGCTCGGGGCCGCCCATGGCGGCGCCCTCAGTGCGCCGCTGGTCCAGCTCCTCCAGCCACGGCTTCCACTCCTCGCGGTTGCTCATGTTGAGCCGGTGCCTTCAACTCTGGCCGCCGCATCGGCGATCGTGCTTGCAGGGCAGGATCATGTTGGGCCGAAGGCGTCGATCATGGCCCGCACGTCGGGGCCCAGGGGGTAGAGGATGGGGCAGGTGGCCCCGTTGGCCACGTACTCGTCCACCTTGGCCCGGCACTCCTCGGCGGTGCCGGCCGCGCACAGCATCTGCACGATGTCGTCGGGAACCAGCTTGGAGGCCGCCTCCACCTGCTCCATGGTGGCGGGCCAGGTGAGCACGGCGTTGACCTGATCCAGCAGCGAGTCGGGCACCCCGGAGGCGGCCATGATGTGGGGCTGCTGGCCCAGATACTGGGTCACCAGCAATCGGGCGGCGTCCAGCGCCTCGGCCCGGTCCTCGGCCAGCGAGCACACCACAAGCTGCGGGCGGTCGAGGTCGTCCACCGTTCGGTTGGCCCGGGCCGCGCCCTCGGCCAGGGCGTCCATGGCCCGGCGGTTGTAGTCGGGCGACACCAGGTAGTTGAGCACCACGCCGTCGGCGATCTCGCCGGTGAGCGCCATCATCTTCATGCCGGTGGCCCCGATGTAGATGGGCACGTCCTTGGGGCGGCGGGGCTGGTGTACGTAGTCGAGCTCCACGTCTTCGAGGTGTACGTAGTCGCCGTCGAAGGTCACGTTCTCGTCGGCCAGCAGCGCCCGCACCACGGTGACCACCTCCCGCATGGCCCCCAGCGGGCGGCGGCGGTCCACCCCCACCTTGCCGGCCAGCGGATCCCACCACGCCCCCAAACCGCACAGGATGCGGCCCGGCGCCAGGTCGTCAAGCGTGGAGAACGTGGCGGCCAGCCGGGCCGGGTTGCGGGTCCACATGTCGAGCACCCCGCTGCCCACCTTGATGGTGTCGGTGGAGGCCGCGAACGCGGCCATGGGCACGGTGGCCTCCCGCACCAGCCGGGAGTCGGCCTGCCAGACGGCGTCGAACCCCTTCTGCTCGGCGTAGCGCACGTATTCGATGGCCTCGGCCACCGAGTGGGCGTCTTGCAAATAAAGGGCCACGGGATATGGGCTCATGGGTCGGTTTCCTCCAATTTTGCGAACAGTCGGTTGGCGGCTTCGGCGGCTTTGGCCCGGATCTCATCGGGGTCCACCCGGGTGGCCACCCCGCCGGCCAGCATGGTCTCCCCGTCGACCATCACGTCGGTGGCCCGCACGCCGGGGGTGAAGGCCAGCCGCCACGGGTCGATCGGGTCATACGACCAGCGGACGATATCGGATCGGGCCTCGGGGAACAGTTCCCAGCCCTGGGCCAGCCATTGCCATGCCGAGTCGGGGGTGGCGGTCACGTCGTGTTCCCGGTGGCGGACGTAGGCCACCCGGAACTCCTCCAGCATGTCGGCGCCGATGCCGTCGGTGCCCAGCGCCACCGGGTTGGCGAACCGGGTGGGGCGGGCGTAGCCCACCGCGTTGTTCATGTTGGACCGGGGGTTGTGGACCAGGGTGCCGGCCAGTCGGTGGCCGTCGGGCAGATGCACCCCGTGGATCAGCAGCCACTCGTCGGTGCTCCAGCGCTCCAGCCGCTCAGCGGCCGGGGCGTCCACAGGACCCTCGGCCACGTGGATGTGGACCCCGGTGCCCAGATCGGCGGCCAAGCCGGCGGCCGCTTCCAGCGTGTCGTCGGAGCAGGTGAAGGCGGCGTGAACGCCGACCATGCCCCGGCCCCCGGCCCGCAAGAACCGCTCGTTCTCGGCCAGGCCCCGTTGGGCGCCGTCGGCGCCGTGGCGGTCGGTCACCCCGTAGGCGCAGCTCACCCGCACCCCCACCTCGGCGCAGGCCTCGGCGATCACCGCAAGCGAGCCCTCGATGGCGTTGGGCGACTCGTGGTGGTCGACGATGGCGGTGCAGCCCGCCTCCAGGGCCTCCAGCGCGCCCAGCTTGGCCGACCACTCGATGGTGTCGAGGTCGAGCGCCCGGTCGAGGCGCCACCAGATCAGCTTGAGGATGTCGGCGAACCCGGTGGGAACTCCGGGCGGGGCGGGCATGCCCCGGGCCAGGGCGGAATACAGGTGATGGTGGGCGCACACCAGCCCGGGCGTGGTGTTGGAACCGTCGCTTGTGTCCATATCAGGAGTGAAGAATAAGCCGCTCAGCCCAGTCGGAGTCGCTCACTCCCCCATGGGAAGGCTGCTGTGCCACGTTCCGCTGTGGGCCCGCAGCGCGGCGGCCACCGCCCCGGCGGTGGGCACCAGGCCGATCTCCCCCACCCCTTTGATGCCGTAGGGGGCGCCGGGCTGGGGCGACTCCACCAGGATCACGTCCACCGGGGGCATGTCTTTGGGCCGCAGGATTCCCAGCGACTTGAGGGTCATGTTGGTGGGCCAGCCGTTCTCATCGGCGGGGAAGTCCTCGGTGAGGGCGTAGCCCAGCCCCATGTGGACCGCCCCCTCGATCTGGCCCTCGCACAGCAGCGGGTTGACCGCCTTGCCCACGTCGTGGGCGGCCACCACCCTCTCCACCGCGCCCTCGTCGTTTAGCACCACCATCTGGGCGGCGTAGCCGAAGGTGGAGTGGATGATGGGGTTCTCCACCCCGTCGGACAGCTTGTTGGTCCAGTCCACCCGGTACTCGCCGAAGTAGTCCACGCCGGGCTGGCACCCGTCGGCCAGCGCGGCCTGGCAGGCGTCGGCCACCGACCCGGCGCCCATCAGCGTGCCCCGGCTGCCGGTGGTCTGGCCCGCGCCCAGCTCGTAGGTGGTGTCCACCACCACCCGCACCCGCTCGGCGCTCACCCCCAGCTCGGTCACCGCCACCTGCTGGGCCACGGTGTGGATCCCCTGGCCCATCTCGGTCCAGCAGTGGCGCACCTCCACGCCGCCGCCCTCGTGGTAGTCGTCGTCGAAGCGCACCACGGCCTTGGCGATCTCCTTGAAGCCGTTGCCCAGCCCGGAGTTCTTGAGGCCGAGCCCCAGGCCCACCGTTTTGCCGGCGGCTTGAGCCTCGTCCCAAGCCGGCTTCACCGCATCCAGACAGGCGCGGGCCCCCAGGGAACCGTCGTCCATGATCTGGCCCGGCCCCCAGATGGCGCCGGGGGCCACCGCGTTGCGCGACCTCATCTCCCAGCCGTCGATGCCCACCGCCTCGGCCAGGCGGTCCATGACCCCCTCCATGGCGAACTGGGCCTGGTTGGCCCCGAAGCCCCGGAAGGCGCCGCACACCGGGTTGTTGGTGCGGGCCGCGATGGCCTCCACATCGATGTTGGGCAGCGAATAGGGGCCGCTGGCGTGGCCCGCGGCCCGCTCCAGCACCTTCATGCCCACCGAGGCATAGGGGCCGGAGTCGCCCACCATCCGGGCCCGCAGCGCGGTGAGCTTGCCGTCGGCGTCGCAGCCGGCCCACATCTCGATGCGGATGGGATGGCGCTTGGGGTGCATCCGCAGCGACTCCTCGCGCGAAACCGTACACAGCACCGGGCGGCCCAGCAGCCAGGCGGCCAGCGCGGTCTGGGCCTGGTTGGCCATGTCCTCCTTGCCGCCGAACGCCCCGCCGTTGCTCACCAGCTCCACGGTGATCTGCTGAGGGTCGACGCCCAGCACCGAGGCCATCTGGTCGCGGTCGTCCCACACCCCCTGGCCGCCGGAGTAAACGTGCATGGTGCCGTCGCCGTTGGGCACCGCCAGGGTGGACTCCGGCTCCAAGAAGGCGTGCTCGATGCGCTGGGTTTGGAACACCTCGTGGATGGTGTGGGCGCTGGCCGCCAAAGCGGCGTCCACGTCGCCCCGGGCGTACACCGAGCGCGACAAAACGTTGCCGTCGAGCTCCCACACCGCATCCTCGCAGCCGTTGGTCACCGCCGCCACCGGGTCGGTGATCGGGGTGTGTACCTCATAGGTCACCGCCACGGCCTCGGCGGCCCGGCGGGCGTTGGCCCGGGTGTCGGCCACCACGATGGCCAGCACGTCGCCCACATAGGAGGTGCGGCCCCCCTCGGGGATGAACACCGGCCAGTCAGTGTGGATGATCCCCACCCGCAGCTCGCCGGGCACATCGGCGGCGGTGAACACCGCCTCCACCCCGTCCATGGCCTCGGCGGCGGAGGTGTCGATCGCCACGATGTCGGCCCGGGCGTGCTCGGACAGGTGCAGCGCGGCGTGCAGCAGGCCCTCGGGGCGCAGGTCGTCGATGTAGCACCGGTCGCCCAGCGCCAGCTCTCGGGCCTCGTACTTGATGCCCCGGCTGCCCACGCCTTCGGGAACCTCGGCTTCGGGCGTCTCGCCTTGGGCCAGCGCCTCCACCGCATCGAGGATCTTGGTGTAGCCGGTGCAGCGGCACAGGTGGCCGCCCAAGTGCCGTGATGCCTCCTCGCGGGTCAGCTCCGATCCCTTGCGGTCCACCAGCGATTTGGTGCGGATCATGATGCCTGGGGTGCAGAACCCGCACTGGAGGGCGCCGCAGGCCGCGAACACATCCGCCATGCGGTTGCGCTCCTCGGCCGGCACCCCCTCCAGGGTCAGCACCTCGCAGCCTTCTGAGCGCTCCAGCGACGTCTGGCAGGCCACGCGGGCGCGCCCGTCCACCAGCACCGCGCAGCAGCCGCACTGGCCGCTGGGCGAGCACCCGTCTTTGGGCGACATGATGCCCAGCTCGTCGCGCAGCGCGGCCAGCAGGTGCTCGTGTTCCCCCTTAATGGTGACCGTTTGACCGTTGATGGTCAGAGTTGTCATGGCTTACCCCCCTGGGTTTGGGGACGCCCCGCCGATGATCGGCGCCCCCTCGACATATGGCTTCTGATGGATGATCGGCATCTCCTCGGCGATCGACTTGTACATCTCCGGGCGGCGGTAGCGGCTGAAGTCGTACAGCGTGTTCTTGTAGGCCGCGCACCAGTTGAGGTTGCAGGTGGCCGCCACCAGCTCGTCGCCGTCGGTGGCGGCTTGGGCCAGCACCTCGCCGGAGGGGCCGATTATGCAGCTCTCGGCCAGGCTCTCCACCCCCTCCTCCTCGCCTCCCTTGGCCACGCCGACCACGAACGTGCCGTTCTGGTAGGCCCCGGCCTGCATGACCAGGCGGCTGTGGAATCCGGCCAGGAAATCCTGGGACGGGTCGGGGTAGTAGTGGATGGGAGTGTTATAGCCGATCAGGATCATCTCCACGTCGGCCAGTCCCATCACCCGGTAGGTCTCGGGCCAGCGCCGGTCGTTGCACAGGGCCAGGCCGATCTCGCCCCTAAAGGCGGTCCAGGTGCGGAACGTCTCGGCGGCGGGCTCGAAGTAGGCCCGCTCCAGGTGCTGGAACGGGCGCTGGGGCTCATAGGTCTCGTGGCCGGGGATGTGGACCTTGCGGAACTTGGCCACCTCGTGGCCGTCGCCGTCCACCAGCAGATAGGTGTTGTAGCGGCGGCCGTCGGGGGTCAGCTCGGCGTAGCCCAGGCAGAAGCCGATCCCCAGGCGGGCCGCCTCGTCGAACAGCGGCTTGACCTCCGGCGAGGGCATC
Source organism: bacterium (assembly GCA_028819295.1). GTDB lineage: Bacteria > Actinomycetota > Acidimicrobiia > Acidimicrobiales > Bin134 > Poriferisocius. The sequence goes on from JAPPMA010000094.1 coordinate 106,025, forward strand.
TCTGTCTCATAGAAGCTGTTGAGCTCGTCTATGTCGTCGATCCACCACCGGGGGAAGAACGTGGTCAGGGCCATCTCGGGGTACACCACCAGCTCGCAGCCCTGCTTGTGGCCCTCGTGCAGCAGCGCCATCAGCCGCTCCACCACCTCGGCCCGGGTCTCGCTGCGGGCGATGGGGCCGAGCTGGGCCGCGCCGACGGTGATCTCGCGGAGATTGCTGGTGAGGCGCGACACCCGCTCGTCGACCGCTTCGCTCTCCAGGTGTGTGCTCAGCGTGCTGTTGTGGTTGGCGCTCATGCCGTTGCTCCCGCCTTCTCCTCCGCCTCGGCGCTCTCGGTGATCTCGGCCAGTTCCAGCATGACCCGCAGCAGCACGTTGGCCCCCGCTTCTAAGTGCTCGGGCTCGGTGTGCTCGAACGGATTGTGGCTGATGCCCTCCCAGGAGGGCACGAAGATCATAGAGGTTGGGCACACCGGAGCGAACATCTGGGCGTCGTGGCCCGCGCCCGAGCACAGCCGCCGGTGGCTGAACCCCAGCTCGGCGGCGGCCCGCTCCACCCGGTCGATCATCTCCGGAGCGAACTCCACCGGGGCGAATCGGGCGAGGCGCCGGGAGGTGATCCCCGTTCCCGACTCGGCGGCCAGCTCCTCCAGGAAGGTGGCCAGGCGGTTCTCGGCCTCGGTGAGCAGGCGGTCGTCGGTGTTGCGCATGTCCACGGTGAGCACCGCATCGGAGGCCACCACGTTGACGAGGTTGGGGTGCAGCTCCACCCGTCCCACGGTACACACCTGCGGGGGGCCGAACTCGTCGGCCAGCTCGTGGACGAACACCGCGATGCGGGTGGCGACCCAGCCGGCGTCGTGGCGCATGTGCATCGGGGTGGTGCCGGCGTGGTTCGACTGGCCGGCCACGGTGATCTCGGTCCAGCTGATGCCCTGCACCCCGGTTACCGCGCCGATCACGATGCCCTCGGCATCGAGGATCGGGCCCTGCTCGATGTGCAGCTCGATGAAGGCGTGGGGCGGGGGCGACGGGCACGGGGCCGGGCCCCGATAGCCGATCCGGTCGAGCTCGGCACCCACCACCGCACCGTCGGCGCCTGTGATGTCGAGCGCCTCCTCCAGGGGGAGCTCGCCGGTGTACACCAGGCTTCCCAGCATGTCGGGCGGGAACCGGGAGCCCTCCTCGTCGGTGAAGAACCCCACCGCCAGCGGCCGCCGGGTGGTGATGCCCGCCCGCTGCACCGCCTCGATCACCTGCAAGCCGGCCAGCACGCCGAGGTTGCCGTCGTAGCGCCCGCCGGTGCGCACGGTGTCGATGTGGCTGCCGCACATCACCGGCGGCCCCGGCTCGGCCCCGGCCAGCGTGCCGGTCACGTTGCCGATGCCGTCGATGCTGATCTCCAAGCCCAGATCCCGCATCCACGTCACCACCAGGTCGCGTCCGTCGCGGTCTTCGTCGGTCAACGCCAGACGACAGGCGCCGTCGGTGCCCTCGATCTCGCCAATTGAAGCCAAAGCGGCCAGGCGGTCGCTCAGGCCCTGACCGTCAACGCTGATATCAGTAGCCACAGAAGATATATTCTGCCAGAGTTATCGCTCGTTGTGTATTGCAGAATCACCATTGCCCATACAAAGTCCAGGGCGATTCCCCCTTCACGTCCTGTCCGGTATATCGTACAATACAGTTATGTCCACGATCCTCCGCAGCGCGACTTTCGACCGTTGGCTGCGCAGGCTGCGGGACCGCCGGGCGGTGAACCGTATCATTGCCAGGCTGCTGGCAGACGAGGATGGGCACCTCGGAGGCGTGAGACCTGCTGGTGAAGGCGTGTCCGAGATGAGGATCCAGCACGGGCTTGGATACCGTATCTATTTCCTCTCGCGGGGAACTGAGCTGATCGTCCTACTATGCGGCGGCGACAAGGACAGCCAACGCAGAGATATCGAGCAGGCAAAGAACATGGCGACAGAATGGAGGAGCAATGGCTGTGGAATACCAGAGGTTCGACCCGGCGGCCTACGTTAAGCCCGAAGGGGATGTGCGAGGACTTCTCCGGGCGGCCGCGGAAGAGGACCAGGGAGACGGGGCAGTCATTCGTGCCGTCTTGAAGCACATCGCCCAGACGCAGAACATGAGCGCCCTCGCCCGCGACACCGGGCTAAACCGTGGCAACCTGTACGAAGCACTGTCTGAAGATGGCAACCCCACTCTGTCAACGCTGCTGAAGCTCGCCAGCGCGCTGGGACTGAGGCTGCGCCTTGAATCCGTGGAGGAACGAGCTGCAAGGGCACCGCTGTGAGCGATGTCGTAGTTGCCCGAAGTTTGGACGACGCCCTGGGTACGCTGGCCGACCACCCCGACGCCACTGTTTTGGCCGGGGGCACCGACCTCATGGTGGAGATCAACCGGGGGCTGCGCCGGCCCAGCCGTGTGGTGGCCGTGGCCCAAGTGCCAGAATTGCGCCGGTGGAGCGTCGCGGATGACCGGGTGGTGGTTGGCAGCGGCGTCACCTACACCGAGATGATGACCACGGCTTTGGCCGGTGCCGCCCCCGCCCTGGCCCAGGCCGCCCGCACGGTGGGCTCCCCGCCCATTCGCAACGCCGGAACCCTGGGGGGCAACTTGGGCACCGCCTCGCCGGCGGGCGACACCCTGCCGGTGCTGGCCGCGCTCAACGCCGAGATTGTGTTGGCCGGCCCCGACGGGGAGCGCCGGATGGGCTTGGACCACTTCGTGGTGGGGGTGAAGCAGACGTGCCTGCAACCGGGCGAGCTGATCGTGCGGGCCGAGATGGACCGGCCCCGGGGCGGCCAGGAGTTCTTGAAGATCGGTCCCCGCAACGCCATGGTGATCTCCATGGCCGGCCTCGCCCTGGTGGTGGACCGTGACGCCCGGGCCGTGCGCTGCGCCCTGGGCGCGGTGGCCGCCGGCATTCCCCGGGCCCGGGAAGCCGAGGCCTGGGTGGCCGAGCGCATCCATTGGGACAACGGCGCGGGGGTGGACGACGCCGTGGCCGACGAGTTCGGCTCCCTGGTGGCCGCGGCCTCCTCGCCCATCGACGACCATCGCTCCACCGCCGCCTACCGCCGCCACGCGGTGGCGGTGCTGGCCACCCGAGCCCTGAAGCGGGCGTTCGCAGAAGGAGGCTCTGACGATGCCTGATCCCTACACCCTGCGGGTGAACGGCGCCGACTGCGAGGTGGCCGATTCCGATCTCACCGAGAGCCTGCTGTTCGTGCTGCGGGAGCGCCTCGGGCTCACCGGCACCAAGAACGCCTGCACCGAGGGCGAGTGCAGCTCGTGCGCGGTGCTGGTGGACGGGGTGCTCACCTGCTCGTGTCTGGTGCTGGCGGCAACCGCCGCGGGCCAGGAGATCACCACCGTGGAGGGCCTGGGCGACGGCCGCGACGGCCTGTCGGTGGTCCAAGAGGCGTTCGTGGACGAGGGCGCGGTGCAGTGCGGCTTCTGCACTCCGGGGCTGATCGTGGCCGTTCACGACCTGCTGGAGGCCGACCCCGATCCCAGCGACGGCGATGTGCGCGAAGCCCTGTCGGGCAACCTGTGCCGCTGCACCGGCTACGGGCGGATACTGGCCGCCGTCCACTCGGCGGCGGCGGTGAAGCGGAGCCAGCCGTGACCGCCGAGCCGTTCGGTTCCGCGGGGGCAGCCGACTCCATGGTTGAGGGTGCCACCGGCTCCATTGCCGATGCCGGCACCATCGTCGATGCCGGCACCCGGGGGGTGGGCGCCGATGTGGGGCGCCCCGACGGCGTGCCCAAGGTGCAGGGCCGGTTCGCCTTCTCCTCCGACCTGTGGGCCGACGACTTCTTGTGGGGCCACACCCTGCGCTCGCCCCACGCCTCGGCCAACATTCGCAGCATCGACATCGGCCCGGCGCTGGCCATTGCCGGGGTCCACGCCGTGCTGTTGGCCGGCGACGTGCCCGGTCGGCTCCACTACGGGCTCGAGCACCCCGACCAGCCGGTGCTGGCCGACGGGCAGGTCCGCTATGTGGGCGAGCCGGTGGCGGTGGTGGCCGCCGACCACCCCGACATCGCCCGGCGGGCCGCCGAGGCCATCGTGGTGGACTACGAGGTCACCGAGCCGCTGACCGATGCCGAGGCCGCGCCCACCGCGGCCCCCATCCACCCCCACGGCAACGTCTTTCGGGAGATCAACATCCGCCACGGCGACCAGGACGCAACCGGCGAGGTGGTGGTGGAGGGCGTCTACGAGGTGGGCATGCAGGATCAGGCCTTCATGGGCCCCGAGTCGGGCCTGGCCCTGCCGGATGACGACGGCGGGGTGGAGCTGTTCATTTCCACCCAGTGGCTGCACGTCGACCGGGAGCAGATCGCGGCGTGCCTGGGGATCGACGAGGAGCAGGTGCGCCTCACTCTGGCCGGGGTGGGCGGGGCGTTCGGCGCCCGCGAGGACCTGTCGTTGCAGATCCACCTGTGCCTGTTGGCCCTGCACACCGGCAAGCCGGTGAAGATGGTCTACAGCCGAGACGAGTCGTTCTTCGGCCATGTACACCGCCACCCGGCCAAGATGTGGTACCGCCACCACGCCGATCGCGACGGGCGGCTGGTGAGGGTGGAGGCCCGGATCGTGCTCGACGGCGGGGCCTATGCCTCCACCTCATCGGCGGTCATCGCCAACGCCTCCTGCTTCGCGGCGGGCCCCTACAAGGTGCCCTCCGCCCACATCGTCGGCTTGGCGGCCCGCACCAACAACCCGCCGTGCGGGGCCATGCGGGGCTTCGGCGCGGTGCAGACCTGCTTCGGCCACGAGTCGCAGATGGACAAGCTGGCCGCGGAGCTGGGCATGGACCCGGTGGAGCTGCGGCTCATCAACGCCCTGGACTCCGGCGACCGCCTCATCACCGGGCAGGTCATCACCGGCACCTTCCCGGTGGCCGAGGTAATTCGCCAGTGCGCCGGGGCCCCCGAGCCCCATATCCCCCAAAGCGACGATCGGCGCGACCTGCCGGGAGGCTCGGGACGCACCACCGACGCCGCCGACACCGTGCGGGGAACGGGCTTCGCCGTGGGGTTCAAGAACCTCATGTTCTCCGAGGGCTACGACGACTACTCATCGGCCGCCTGCCGGGTGGCCGACGGGGTGGCCACCGTCACCTGCGCGTGTGCCGAGGTGGGCCAAGGGTTCGTGACCCTGGCCCAGCAGATCGCCCGCACCGAGCTGGGAGTGGACAAGGTGATCCTGGCCCCCGCCCAGACCGCCACCGTCGGCTCAGCCGGATCGTCGTCGGCCAGCCGCCAAACCTGGATGTCGGGCGGGGCCGTGCAGGCCGCCTGCCGGGCAGTGCGCGACCAAATCCTGGCCAACGTAGCCGAGGCGTGGGAGGTGGCCCCCGACGGCCTGGTGCTACGCGACGGCATGGTGGTGTCGCTGGACGGCCAGCAAGAAGCACTGCTAGCCCAGGTCACTGCCGGCGCCGGCTACGAGGCCGAGGTGGAGTATCACCACGCCCCCACCGAAGAACTGGACGAGAACGGCCAAGGCAACGCCCACGTGTCCTTCGCCTGCGCCGCCCACCGGGTGATCGCCGATGTGGACCCCGATCTGGGCCTGGTTCGAGTGCGCGACATCACCACCGCCCAAGACGTGGGCCGCATCCTCAACCCCACCCAGGCCGTGGGCCAGATCGAAGGCGGCACAGCCCAAGGAGTAGGCCTGGCCCTGATGGAAGAAATAGTGCTGGACAACGGCCTGGTACGAAACGCCTCCTTCACCGACTACGTGATCCCCACCACCCTCGACATGCCCGACGTGACCATCGCCGCCTGGGTGGAACAACCCGAACCCGGCGCCCCCTACGGCGCCAAAGGAATAGGCGAACCCCCCACCATCTCCTCATCCGCCGCCGTAGCCGCCGCCGTAAGAGACGCCACCGGCCTCCCCCTCCCCCGCATCCCCATCCGCCCCCCCGACATCGCCCTAGCTTGAGCCAAGCTCCGCCAGTCCTTGACTCTCCCCGGGCACCCTACGACCACGATCTCATGGGTCCACTCCAAGGCGTTTAGCTACTTCCTGGACAAAGGGTGACTCGCCACGAACCGTATATTCCCGTTTATTTTTGAATTGAGATGAGTACACCAAGAAGACCTGGTCCCGCGCGCGAGTAAGGCCGACGTAGAACAGCCGGCGATCCTCAATTAGCTGTTTAGGTTCAGATCTGTAAACACCATTTCTCCACCTGGCGAATGGGAATAACGAAACTTGGAGCCCAGGGAGAATTACGACGTCGAATTGACGACCCTTGGAGGCATGACACGTAGTCAGGACCACTTGGCCGCGCACTTGTACGCCTCGAGCGAAATCAAAAAGTGGCACGGCAGAAGACTCCGACTCGCGCAGCCAGTTGATTGCTAGGAGATCATCTGGGCGGGTTCCGTCGGACTCAAGCAAGCCCCTTAGGCCGAGCAAGTCGTCGAATCCTGTTGCCCATTCCGACAACGTGAGTTGGGGGTCCGCTGCCATTACGGCTCCGAAGAGCTTCTTTCGTACATCCAGGTCATCTTCGAAGACGCCTGCAGAAGCCTGTAGCTCTCTGTAATGAGTCCCCAGTTCAGTCAGTGAGTCTGCGTCCTCGCCACCAAGAGCTCTGGTGGCGCATCGTTGTACCCATCGCACGATTGGCGATGATGGAAATCGTACGTCTTTCTCCACAAGGTACCTTTGGTCTGCTTGTGAAATCTCGGCATGGAGTGCATCGAGCATCTCACCCTTCCCCTTGTACAGAATGGCGATCTCGTGCGGCTCTACTCCAGAAGCAATCAGTTGGGGCACAATGCCGTGCACGATGCGCCTAGCCTGCCCCTCTAGACCCCCATCCACTCTTTCGAATTCAATCTCTCCCTCGTCATCGCGACCAGGGGCTGGCTGATAGTTGCGAGCCGACCCAAGTGGGGCCTCCGCTGCGGCAATTAATCGTGCACCACTCCGATAGTTGAATCTGAGCTGAATCTTTCGAAATGCTCTGTCCTCGGACAATTCCAATAGGTACGAAGGGTCGGCACCGGTGAAGCCCAAGATGCACTGGTCGGGGTCACCTACGGCAAAGATCTTCGAACCGGCACGACGGAGTTCGCTCACGATCTGGTGCAGAGGTCCGCCGAGGTCTTGGTATTCATCGACTGCAATCCACGGGTACCTCGCAACAAGAATCTCACGTACCTCATGAGATGTCTTCACGATGCTAAGTGCCTCTAGGGTCATCGCCTCGAAGTCAACGGATTCTGTGGCGACGAGCTGTGCGTTGAAGTGCTCAGCGACGGCTCGTTGATCCTCGTCGAAAGGATCCAGCGACTCCCCGCAAGCCATGGCACGTCGAACCAATTTCAGTGTCGACTCGAACCGATTCGGGTCTTCATCCACCCCGACAGCATCTAGGGAGGTCTGAATCGCCTGAGTCTGTTCAGGTAGTTTGAGCACGCGGGGGTATGTCAGCTCCGGGCGACCAACGATTCCAGCAAACGGCCGAAGTATGCGGTTCAAGCAGAAGCTGTGGACTGTCCCAAGAAAGAGGCATCGACCCTGATGTATACCGAGCTGGCGCAGGCGGATCGAAAATTCACGTACGGCGTCGTTGCTGTACGTGATGCAAGCCACCCCGCGAGGAGGCATGACCTCGCTATGGAGTAAGTTCGCAACCTTCAAGACGATGGTGTCGGTCTTACCGCTTCCGGGTCCCGCTAGGACAACGGTGCTGTTGTGATGCTCCACAGCATCTCGCTGCTCCGGGTTAAGGCGGGCAAGCATGCCAGCTAGGTCATTCATCAATGCGGACCATCGAGCGGATCTGGGCAATGGCATCCTTGATGTATTCTGGTGGCTCAACGCCAGCGAGGTGACTAGCAAGCCGTTGTGCGTACCGACCCTTGCCAATCCTGCCAATTCGATTGAGAACAGCCTCTGAACTCAAGTTTGCCCCCGATCGTACCGCGTCAATTTCTTGGCCGAACTTGCGTTGCTTGTTGTCGCTGGACACGAGAGTTGCATAGGCATCAAACATCGCATCTCGTGCAACGGGGATGAGGTCTAGTTCGAGTGTGGTCTCGCCAACAAAGATGTTTTTGGCCCGAAGTGCCCGCTTTGCTTCGCAGTAGCTGTCTTCATCAAGGGCTCTATCGACGCGGGCTCGGGTCCTAGTGCCCACCAAAGAGCGGCCCCTCCTAATCCCTGCAGGGCTGCCGTCGCCCGCGGGGTCGCCATCCGTAATGATGACGTGCGGAATATTGAGGCCCTTCTTGCCGAGCAGTAGGCGGTAGGGAAAGAAGTCAATGCCTCGAACTGAGCACACTGTGACGCCATGGGCGTCTAAGTCAAACCCGCACCCGATCGCGAAGGCAGGCACGAGAAATTCCTCAGCCGCTCCTTCGACCAGGATGACGCCCTTGGCGAACAGCATCTCGGCGCGGGTCACATCCAAGTACCGCTCCAAGTCTGCCTCAACACCCGGTTCAAGGTTGAGCGAGCGAGTGTGGAACCCCGCGGACTCGCCGCCGACGTTACGCAGGAGTGTGATCGAAGACAGTGGGGCCACACTCGCGAGATGCGGCGAGTGAGTGGTGACGACTAGAGGCCGGCTGTCGTCCAACAAGTGGCGAAAAAGGACACGTTGCAAGTGCAGATGTAGGTGGGCTTCCGGTTCCTCGACTGCTAGGACAGTGGTGACTACTTCACCGGCGGATACCTGTGCGGAAATCTGCTCAAGCAAGAGAGCCAGATAGAGCAGATTTGCCGTGCCCAGGCTCGCCTGGCCGACTGTACGCTGTTTGCCCTCGTCGATGAACAATCGAATTGAACGAACAAGCTGCTGGGCGTCGGTCGGAGCGACACCCAGGGTCGTTGCCACAGCAAATTCATCGCCGACCATCTCGCTCAGGCGATTCGTAATCCCTCTGTTGATCCCCGCCACCCCATCGTCGTCGAGGAGTGCTTCACCAGCCCCGGCGATCTGATCCTGCGCCAATTCGAGTTGGGTCTGGTCTAAGTCAACCTGATCTAGAAGCCTGCGTAACGGAGAACGCCTCGAACCAAGATCGTTCTCAGCATCGCGGAGGGCGGGAAGAACTCGAATGGAGACGAATTGGAGTACCTCCCGGCCAACTCGCTGGTCCTCGCGGTCGCCTCCGTAGAGCACGAACTCATAGTCAGCCCCGGTCTGTGGCGTCTCCACGAGCGGACGGGGCCGATAGGCGTAGGTCAAGCGTGCAACCATCGGACTCGCCGCCACTAGGCAGTCACTTAGGAGGGCCATGGCCTTCTCGTCGCCCTCAAAGCCAATCAGGTCGGCTGAGACCATGACCGTGTTGCCATTGAATGCCGCATCGAACCCATCCCAGAAGTCTTCTGCTTCCAACTGACGGGCCGCATCGGGCAGAGAAGGATCCAGAACGAGCCTCAAGGCATGGAGGAAGTTCGACTTGCCCGTTCCGTTTTCACCCACGATAACGAGAGTCGAAGGCAAGTCAGTGAGTTCCAAGTCACGAAAGTTGCGAAAGCCGCTAATCGCGACCCGGCCGATATGCACGATGAGGCTCCCATTTGTGGCGGACGACCCGGCACGCCGCCCGATCGATCAACAATCCCTGTGGCTTCTACAGCTCATTCTACCGGCCCCAAAATCTGAGCCGTTGAACCGCACCCTGACGTGGCGGCAGGGCCAGGCGTGGCATCTCTCAATATCAGGGTCGCGGGAAGCAACTCTCTTTGCTTACGCCGGCTAATGGAGGATGTCGGAGGCCTTGGCAGCTACGAACTTGTTGCGGTCTTTGGCTAGCAGGGTCAGACAGCAGTGGGGCGCTGATGGGTTACTGGCCACAGAGATCCGCACAAGTACCGTGGGATCTGCAACAAGGCGCCCTAGCAAAGGCCCTGGGCATGCCGGGTTCTGGGCAATGGCTGTACGTATTCGAATGGGTTGGGATTTCTCGGCCCACTTGCCTAGGGCTTCGGGGGGGCATGCCGGGTTGCGGAGGGCATGGGTGCGAACCTCTATGGGTTGGGATTGGTCGGCCAATCTTGACAATAGGTCGGATGAGGTCCCCGGATTGCGAGCATCCGTGCGCCAGTTGTCGTCCAAAACCGCTCCATGCTGAGACGGAAGATTGTGGGGTCGCTTCGGTCGGTGCGTCACTTGAAGCAGGATACCTGGCCGCAATGGGATTGCATCGTAGGCATTTGGCTCGAGCAACTCGTGCTGAAGACCCACGGCGGATCTGGAATTAGACACGGCAGATGAGGGCTTGCTGACGTGTGAGGTCCACGATCTGAGTAGAGTTTCCGATTCGTGGATGGCTTCCTCCTGGACCGGGACCCCACTACATGGGCAGCACCAGCAGGATTTCCGTCGGCTTTAGCACCAGATGGGGTGTTCGTTCAGGAAGCACCCAGCGGGCTGGAAGTGACGCTGGTCCGAGCATCTCGCAAGCCAAGAGCGTCTGACCTGCGCGAGGGTTGGCAAAGGCGACGGGCCGGACGGGCTAGCCCAGTGCTATTGGTGGCGTTCTATCCCACCGCTGAAGGACAGCGAGCGTCGCTGTGCGGCCCGGTGGGGGATCCACCGCTAGTGCACCACGACATCGATGTCTCACAGGCTGAGCGCTTGGCCGAGGTGGCATTGAGTGAACCTAGCCACCATGCCGCCTCTCGATTCTTGCTGGCAGCTATGCCCGAGTTGGAGTCTCCTTTTCCTGGGCTCCGCAATGTCGGCCTGTTAGCCACCCAGGAACTCAAGGTCGGTGTTCCCGATCGGTCGGACTGGGAAGCTTCAAGTCGGAAGGCCATGACGCTCCTAGGTCGCCGAGGCCGTCGACTGGTCGAGGGATTGGGATTCGAAATCGAGGTGTTGGCAACCAACGCCTCCATGCTTACCATCAAGGGACGTAAGCATGCCGTCGCTGTCTTCTGCGACGAGGACGAGCCGTTTGAGGCACCTTCGAGCCGATTCGACAACACCTCACCGGTGTCTCGGGCGCTGGCGCTGGCCGATCAGGAGAGGGTCGATTGGGTAATCCTCACCCGGTCTTCAGAGATCCGCCTGTATGCCGCTCGTCCGGATACCGGAGTAGGGCGCAAGGGTCGAGCGGAGACTTTTGTGGAGCTGAATCTGTCACTGGTCCCCGACGAACTGGCGGGTTACCTCCAATTGTTGTTCTCAGCTGATGCCCTGGCGGACAATGGCACCCTTCAACAGATCCTCAACAGGTCGGCCGATTTTGTCGCTGAATTGGCTGTGCGATTGAGGGAGCGGGTGTACCACGAGACCGTGCCTACTCTGGCCAAGGCTGTAGCCTCCCGGCTCTCCCACCAAAAGGATGGCGATGAACTGAGCGAGGCCGACCTGGCTGGAGCTTACGAACAGGTAATGGTGATTCTGTTCCGGCTGCTGTTCGTGGCCTACGCCGAGGACAAGGATCTATTGCCCTACCGCACCAACGGTCGCTACGCAGATCACTCTCTGTCGCGAAAAGCCCGGCAGCTTGCCGAAGACCGGCACCAAAATCGGGACGACTACGACCAGCGTGCAACCGACTTATGGGACGATGTCAGCCAGCTTTGGGATGCTGTCAATCTCGGCAATGGTGACTGGGGCGTCCCTACCTATAACGGTGGTTTGTTCTCCTCCGACCCTGAGATAAGCCCGTCAGGAGCTGCAATTGCTGGCATCAAGCTCACCAATTCAGAATTCGGACCTGCTCTGTCGGCAGTGCTGGTGGACCACGGACCGGAGGGAGTGGGCCCAGTGGACTTCCGATCGCTGTCGGTGAGGGAGTTCGGCACCATCTACGAGGGGCTATTGGAGTCGAAGCTATCGGTGGCGCAAGACGATCTAGCTGTGAAGTCCATCAAGGGCAAGGAACAGTTCGTCCCTGCGTCTGATGATGATGTGGTTGAAGTGGAGGAGGGTGGGGTGTACTTCCACAACCGCTCTGGCGTCCGCAAGGCCACCGGCTCCTATTTCACCAAGCCCTTCGCCGTTGAGCACTTGCTCAATAGCGCACTAGAGCCCGCGCTCGACGACCACATTGCTCGCTTGGATGCGTTACGCAAATCCGGTGATGACGCCGCATTGTCTGAGGCGTTCTTTGACTTTCGCTGCGCCGACATCGCAATGGGATCAGCTCACTTTCTGGTGGCCGCGGTCGACCGCATTGAGGCACGCTTCTCGGCCTGGCTCACCCTCCATCCCGTCGCGGCTGTGACGGCCGAGCTGAATCGCCTACGCGACACCGCTCTTGATGCTCTTGGTGATCTGTCCGATGGGGTCGAGATCGAATCTGGCTCTCTCCTCCGTCGCCAAGTGGCCCGCCATTGCATCTATGGAGTCGACAAGAACCGAGTCGCCGTTGAACTAGCCCGACTTGCAATCTGGGTTCATACATTTGTTCCCGGGTTGCCACTTTCGTTCCTCGATCACAACCTCGTCGAAGGCGATAGTTTGACTGGTGTTGCGTCTGTCGATGACGCAGCGGTTGCAGTGGCACCAAAGGGGAGCAAGGCCGGGACATCTCTGTTTGTCCATCAGTTAGAGACCTTGCTGGAAGGCTGCATGGAGCCATTGGCGCGCCTCGGACGGCTCAACGATGCTGACAAATCCGAGATTGAAGAGGCACGCGCTGCCCATGCCGATACACGCGAAGCAGTTTCGCCTGCCGAAGCAGTCTTCGATGTGGCTACTGCTGTTCGTGCTGGAGCCATTGAAATCCACCGCGACTTCGATTTCAGCCCAGAGAAGGTAGCCCTCTTGGCCAATGAGCCAGCTGTTCGTGAATCGATACAACGGCTAACCCCAGTGCACTATCCGACAGTGTGGCCGGAGGTGTTTGCTCGATCTGAGCGAAGTGGCTTTGATTGCTTGCTCGGCAATCCGCCCTGGGAAAAGGTAGTGGTGGACCGTGAAGTATGGTGGGGAATGCACTTGCCAGGGGTCCGGTCGCTCCCTGTGGCTAAGCGGCGAGGGCGAATAGACGCACTAGAGGCCAGGCGGCCAGATTTGGCTGCCGAGTTCGAGAGTGAAAGAGAACGGACTGAGGCGCTGAAGATGGTCCTGCGAGCCACCTTTCCGAACCTTGGTCTAGGTCAAACTGATCTCTATAAGGCGTTTTCCTGGGCAAATTTCGCATTATGCCGAGTAGGCGGAAAATTAGGGATCGTATTGCCCCGCTCTGCGGTGTCCGACGCTGGTATGGCTAATTGGCGCAAGGAGGTCATCGATGCTCCAACTGGGGAAGAGAATTCGCTGCGGGGGGGGTCCGACCTGACTCGCCTATCGGTGGCGACCGTCATCAATCACAAGAGTTGGGTGTTCGAAGGGGTACACAACTCATACACAGTGGCGCTGGTGGCGGTCACCCGATCTTCTCGGTTGTCACCTGCCTCAACTCCAAGCAGTGGGCATTCGATGGTGTCGACGGTCGATACACAGTTGCATTGGTCGCTGGGCACAAACTCAACCGCCGAACTGAACCAAGGAGGTGGCTTTGAGGGCGACCCCGACGAGCCGCAGGTAGCCATCTATCCGGGTCCAGCCAGCTCGCTTTCCCACTTCCACGAATTGGTTGATGGCAAGCCCGAGTTGATTCCGGTTTCAGAGTTTACGAGGTGGTCGAATACCGCTGCGTTCCCCCAGATTCCCACGCGTCCCGCCTTTCGCGTCTGGCGCAAGATCAAGCGACATCCACGTTTTGACGGCTCTGATTGGGGGGGGGGGGGGGGGGGGGGGGGGGGGGGGGGGGGGGGGGGGGGGGGG
>JAPPMA010000048.1 GCA_028819295.1 bacterium
CGCCGGGTGGCCGCGGGTAGTTGCCCACCCGCGGCTCCCACAGATCCGGGCATGCCCAACTCGGGCACCCGGCTCCTCGAACGATGGCCTCGCTGCTCAACGGTACACACTGTGCACGACTCGCGCCGTAGGGAGGGGATAGGTGTTACGCAGCCGCACGAACCGGTCCCATGTCATGCGTCCCCGCCGGCTTCGCCGGCCGAGCCACTTTCGCCACAGCCGGTCCACTTGGAATCGGAATCGGCTCAGCGCCGGACCGTTGCCGGTGATGCCGTAGTACGCGTAGTGACCTCTTAGCTTGCGACTCAGCGCCGCCTGCTGCTCGCGCAGTTTCCAGTGCCGATGCTGCCGACACCATTGGCCAATCCCCCTCAGCGCTCGGCTGAATCGGTCCTTGGCCGTTTTCCGCTTGACCACCCAGCGCCCCTTCCTGGAGCGTCCCCAATAGTGGGTGAACCCCAACATCGCGAAGCTGCGCTCGCGCTGCGAGTCGCCCCGCGGCGACTTCGACGGTCGGCAAAACTCCACCATCCGCGTCTTCTCCGGGTGCAGCCCAAGGCCGTACTTCTCCAGCCGTTTCGCCAGCACCCCAAGCACCCGCCTCGCGTCGTCTTCCCGCTCGAAGACCAGCACGGCATCGTCGGCATATCGGACCTCGAAGGCCCGCCCGCGAAGCCGTGGCTTGACCTCTTGCTCGAACCACTCGTCGAGCACCTCGTGCAGGTAGATGTTCGATAAGTTCGGGGATATCACCCCGCCCTGCGGCGTGCCCCGCTGCGGATAGCTCAACTCGCCCGCCTCCATCACTCCGGCGTTCAGCCACTTCCCTATTGCCCGTCGTATCACTCCGTCTCGCACCCGTCGGTCCAGAAAGCTCCTCAGGTGACCCCAGTCCACCGACCCGAAGAAGTCCTCGATGTCCAGGTCAATGACCCAGCCACCTCCGAGCTCCATCAGCCCGTGCCACAGCGCATCCAGCGCCTGGTGCGCACCACGCCCCGGCCGGAATCCGTACGAGCATTCGAGGAAGTCCTGCTCGTACACCGGCTCCAACACCATCAGCACCGCCCGCTGGAGAACCTTGTCCTCCAGCGTCGGAATGCCAATCGGGCGCGTCTTGCTCGTGCCCGGCTTCTCCAGGTGCACCCGGCGCACCGCCGGCGCTCGATACCGCCCGGACTTGAACCGTTCGAGCAGCCCCGACAGGTTCGCCTCCAGGTTGGTCTCGTAGTACGCCGCCGTCACCCCGTCCACACCCGCCGCCGCGTCCTTGCGGGTTCGCCGCCAGGCTTCGCGCATCCACACCGCGTCGATGTGGTGCGCCAGCGTCGTCAGGGTCAGCTTCGGCTCTCTCTGAGCCAGTTCCGCTATCTTGCGTTGTCGCGTTGAGATGACCTCTCGGTCCAATGCCCTCGCCATCTGTCCCTCCGCAAGCTCCATCATCCGGTCGGCCGCTTCCCTCCGCCGGGTTCCCTGGGGCGGGTTCCCCGACCTCATCGGTAGTATCAGCCGACTCCGACTTCTCGCCCCCCGTCGCGCATCACTTCGTTTCCTTCGCTCAGCACTACCACCGCTTCGCCCTCTTCGTTCCCCCGGAGTCGGACGATTCCCCGAGGGCCTGGACCACTTCTATCGCGGCGCCCGCGCCGCCTCATCACGGTGGAGAAGACGAGATATCCCAGGTTCCTGGGCGACCCTTGCGTACATGCCCCGCTCTCGGACCCCGGCGGACCGCCGAACCCAGGCCCCTACAGGATCGGCGATGTGGTCTTCCGTCCGGTTTACGACGTCGACTCCGCAGTGGGTGTTTTCGAGGCTCAATCACGCGGCCTGCACGCTCTCTGTGTACGCTTCGCAGCCGGGGTCGCCCCCGGACCACGCAACACTCGATTCCGGCTGGTGGCCAGCCTTGACCGGTCAGGACTCTCACCTGCTGGGTCGCGTAGATGGTTTCCGTCATGTCTATCCGTCTACATGGCATCCTCCATCACCAGGCTTCGCCTGGCGCAAAAACCG
>JAPPMA010000078.1 GCA_028819295.1 bacterium
CCCGCACAGAACCTGATGGCTGCGAGGTTCCGGCTAACTGGCCGATTTGTGTCTTGGTGTAGCGGCTGATGGCGTTTCGGCGGGCATCCTGGGGCCGGGCCGCGGCGGTGTGCAGCTTGGCGGCGTTGCTGTTGGCGAGCGGGCTGGTACCGCTGGCGTCGCACGCTCCGGGGCTGGGCGGTGAACCGGCTGCGGCGCAGACTCCTCCTCCCGACCCGGCGGATGCGAGGTTCACGGTGGTGCCCGAAGACCTCACGCTGCTGGAGAACAGCGACGGCTCCGAAACGCCAATCCCGGTGGGCTCGCCGGTGACCGCAGTCGACGACAACGGCGACCCAGTCACCTACTCGGTGCAATCCCCGGCCGACTTCGCCATCGACTCCGGCGGGCAGATCACCTACACCGGCCCCGGAGTCGACCGCGAGAGCATCACCAACCACAAGATCACCGTCACCGTTGCGGCCACCTCGACGGGCGCCGACGGCACCGCCACCGCAGTCACCCAGGATCTGACGGTGGACGTCGAAGACGTGAACGAGGGCCCCGGCCGGGCCGTGCTGCGCGAAGACGCCATCGGCCGCACCGGATCGCCGCTGCACCTGAAGGGGCTGGAAGGCGATCCCGAGGGCGTCTCCGACCTCAGCACCGCAACCTATCTGTGGCAGACCAGCACCGACTCGGGCGCCACCTGGGAGGCCGCTCCGCACTCCGCCAACACCGGCTCGTCCTACACAGTCTCCAGCAATGATGAGGGCAACCTGCTGCGGGTGATGGTCGACTACACCGATGACGCCGGCAACTCGGAGTCGGTGGCATCCGACTCGGTCGAGGCCTACTCGGTGCCGCTCGACCGCCGCAACCGACGGCCTCTGGTCGGAACCGTGACGGTTGTCGACGGCGCCGCGACGGAAGGCGACTCCTCCGACCCGGCAGTCATCGAGGTGCGGCTGTCCACGCCTCTGCTGCCCTGCCGCAAGGAAAGGTACTCGATCGGCTTCGCCATCGTGGGCGCCAATCACGGCGCCTCGCGCGACTACACCGTGAAGCTCGCCCCCATAGCGGGCGGCGGCATTGAAGGGGTCACTTACGAGGAGCTTAGAAATGTCATCGTAGGTGGTGAAGAGGTATGGGGTATTGCCATCACGTTCGAGCCGCTGGAGAACAAGCCGTCGCAGTCGGGGGTTAATGTCGAGGTCACCTTCAACCACGACGACGACGTTGCCGACGAGACCTATGGCAACGGGTTTCATAGGTTAGGTATCGCCTCCTCTCCTCCGGCCGATTTCTGTAGCGATCCGCCCCTGGTGTGGCTCGCCCAGGCCGCCGACGACACTTCGACGTTCACCGTCAAAGACGACGACGACCCTGCCAAGGCGATTCGCTTCCGGTATGCGTCGGTGACGGCAACCGAGGGCGACTCCACGGCGGGCGCGATCGAGCCCGACATCTTGGTGGGCGACCCCAGCGTCAACGGGGGCGCGACCGTGACGCTGGTGGACGACAGCGCCAAGTACAGCACCGATTTCGTCTACACCGGCGCAAGCACGCTCGCAGGCAGCGGCGGGCGCAGGTCGTTCGATGTGACCTGGCCCAGCGGAGCCAGCTTGTACCGCCCGTTACTTGCGACTGTCGCCGACTCCAGAGACGAGCCCACCGTCAAGAGTTTCACGCTGGAGCTGTCGAATCCGGTTGGCATCTGCTGCATTGACCGGCGCACCATGACGGTGAAGATCATCGACGACGACCCCACCACGGTGACCCTGACCGCGCCCGACGCCACCGCCACCGAGGAGGACGCCAGCGACGCCGCCACGCTGCGGCTCACCCTTGGCCGGGCGCTGGTGGAGGGCGAGTACCTCGAAGTGCCGCTGCGGTTCATCGGCGGGGCCAATCCGGCGTTCACGCTGAGCCTGGTGGGCACCCCCGCCGGGGTGTCGCTCTCGGGCTCGACGGTGGTCATCACTGGACGGGCGGGCGGCACGGCCACCGTCGTCGATGTCACTGCGGCGGCCAACCGCGACGCAGACACTGCCGATGGCACCGTGGTGGCGGAGATCCCCGTGACCAGCGCGGGCGCCGGCGAGTTCAAGTTCAACACGCGGGTCGAGGGCGCAGAGGTGCTCGGCGGCGGCGCGGTGGGCCGCGGCGCCGACTGCGACGCCACACGGGGAAGCTGCCGGGTGTCGATCGCCGTCACCGACGACAAGGTTCCCCAGGCGGTGTCGCTGTCGGCGGACAAGACCACGCTGGCCGAGGGCGACACGCTCACCGTAACCGCCACGCTGCTCGCCTCCGCCGCCGCCGACGTCACCATTCCGATACAGCAGCAATCGGGCGCCGGCACCGCGAACGCCGCCGACTTCGCCCTGTCGAACAGCGGCGGCATCGACATAAAAGAGGGCGACAAGACGGGCACGCTCACCATGACGGCCGCCGCCGACGAAACCGATGAGCCCACCGAGACGCTCACCCTGGAGTTGGGCACACTGCCGCAGGGCGTGGCCAAAGGCACGCCCGACCATCTCGACATCACGATCACCGACACCAACGACGACCCGGTGGTGGCTGTTTTATGGGCCCGTGCCGATGGCGAGGTCGCGCCGCTCGTCGCCGACTTTAGAGGTCGGTACAACCTGAAGCCGCAGCCGGTGTCTGAGGGAACTGCGGCGCGCTTCGTCGTGACCGCCACGCCGGCCGTCAATCACGACATCGAGGTGACGGTGTCGATCAGCGAGTCGGCCGGGAGCGACTTCGTGGCCGCCGCCGACGAGGGCGACCGCAAGGTGGTAATCACCGCAGGCCAGACCGAGGCGAGCTTCGAGGTGGCGACCGTCGATGACGCCGTGCATGAGGCGAGCGGCGCGGTCACGGCCACGTTGTCTTTCGGCACCGGCTACAGGCGGACGACCGCAACAGATGTAACCGCAACCGCGGTCGGAACACCACCCAACCAGGTTGTCGAGCGCCACGGTGCAACCTCGACGTCGGTTCCGGTGCGCGACGACGACTTTGCTGTGGTGGTGGGGCTCAGCGGCGACGGCTTTGCGACCGAGGGCGACACCGCCTCCACCGCCGCACTCATCCTGAGGCTGTCGCGCCAGCCCACTTCCGGCGACAGCTTCCGGGTGCCGCTGGTGTTGTCGGGAACCGGGGTGGAAGCCGGCGACGCGGTGGTGAGCGTGGACTCGGTCGCGGGTATCAGCATCGAGGGGGGGTCCACGCTGGCGCCTGTGGTGGTGTTCAGCGACACGGCGCCCTCGGCGACGCTGCTGGTGGTGTCGGCCGCCCAGGATTCCGACGCCGTCCACGAGCCGCTGGCAGTGAGCCTCGGCGACCTCAGCGGGGGTCTTGCGTCCGATCCGCTCGCGTCGAGTGCGGGGGTGCGCCTGATCGACGACGACGCCTCGGCGGGGGCGGTGCTGACCTCCGTCGAAACGGTGACGGTGGCCGAAGGCAGCACCGCGGCTTACACGGTGAGGCTTTCCGCCGCGCCGTCGGGATCGAACACGGTGGTGGTCACGCCTGCCAGCGGGAACGCCGCGGCCGCGACGGTGTCACCCCCTTCGATCACGTTCACGGCCTCCAACTGGAACCGGCCCCAGCGGTTTGATGTGTTGGGCCAAGACGACGGTACCGACAACCGCGGCGGCCGCCGCACCGCCGCCATCACCCATGCGGTGAGCTCCACAGACCCGGCGTACAGCTCGGCCACAGCTCCGACGGTGGCGGCCACCGTTATCGACAGCCAGCCCACCGTGGTGTCGCTGACCTACACCGGGCCGATGACCGTGGCCGAGGGCGGCTCGACCGACACCCGCGCGGCCGAGCACATCGCATTTGGGGGCGAGCGCACGGGCTTCAAGATCACCTTGAGCCGGGCCTTGGATGCGCCCGGTGAGCGCATCGAGGTGCCTATTCGCATCAGGGGCGCCAACATCACGCCCGACGACCTCAAAGCTCGGCTGATCTGGAGTGGAAGCACTGGGACTGAAGTCGGTTTGCAGCTTTTTGCGGATCGAAGAGCGAACAACGCCGGAGTGACGTGGCTGCACGACGGGCGGCTGCGGTCTCCGGCAACCAGCACGTCGACATGGGATTGGTACGGTGAATCTAGATCGGATAGAGCGTTCCAGAGTGCTCAAGAAGCGAGCTTCGACATCGAGGAGCTCGAGTTCGTCGCGGTTTTCGACGCCGCCGAGTTCGACTCCCCGAGCACGCATGGCGCCGAGAGGCCGAGGCCGCGGGAGGGCCTGCTGATCCTGTCGTTCGCCGACGACATGGTCGGCGAGGGCCAATTCGAGACGGTGACGGTGGAGTTGGGCGACCCGGCGGCGTTCGCGGCGCGCCAGGGCACCGACGTGGCCGGCGGTGCGGAGCCCCATCGGCAGAACAACGCGGCGTCGGTGCGCATCACCGACAACGACCCCGGGGTGTGGCCCAGCGCGCTCGAGGTAGAGATGTCCGAGGGCACCTCGATGGTGGTCTCGCCGGCTGGTGGCTACACACTGCGCCTCAGCGAGGATCCGGGAAGCGGCACCACTGTAACGGTGTCGATCACGCCGAGCGATCCGTCGTTGATCACCGTCAACCCGGCCCAGGTTTCGTTCACCGGCGGCAGCAGCGGCGACTGGGCGATTTTCAAGCCGGTGCAGCTCACCGCGGCGGCCGACGACAACGCCGATACCGAAACGGTGCTGCTCACCCACACCGTTGCCGGCTGGAGCGGGGTGACAACCGCCCCCCAAGTATTGGTGCGGGTGTTGGACACCGCCGCAGGGGTGACCCTGACAGAGTCGGGCGGCACCACCCGGGTTACCGAGGTGCCGGGCGCAGGCCGCACCGACACCTACACCATTGTGCTGGAGTCGCGCCCCAGCGCGGATGTGGTGATCACCCCCGCGTCCAGCTCGAGCGCCATCACCGTCTCGGCGCCGGTTACGATCACTCCGGCGACCTGGAACCGGCCGGTGACGCTGAGCGTCACCGCGGTGGACAACCGCATCGACAACGTTGCCGCCGATCTTGCTGCGACTGTCACCCATTCGGTGTCATCGACCGACCCCCGTTACGACGCATCCACCGTCGTCCCGGTGGAGGTGACGATCGTTGACGACGATGTGGCCGGCATCGAGGTGATCGAGACTTCCGGATCCACGCAGGTGACCGACGACGGCAGCACCGACAGCTACCGGCTGCGGCTGACCAGCCAGCCCATTGCCGACGTGAGCGTGGCCGTTGCTTCGCAGACGCCCGACGTGGTAACGGTGCAGGGCCCCTCGGGGTTGCCAGGCGCCACCACCACGCTGCGGTTCACCTCCGCCAACTGGGACGAGGCCCAGACAGTGACCGTTGCCGGCGTTGCCGACAGCGCTGCCAACGGCGGCAGCCGAACCGTGGCGATCAGCCACTCCTCCTCCTCCTCCTCCTCCTCCTCCTCCTCCTATGTCGGCCTCTCCGCGACTGTGTCGGTTGTGGTGGTAGACGACGAAACCCCCGGGGTCGCGATCAGCCAATCAGGCGGCTCGACTGAGGTGAGCGACGACGGCAGCACCGACGTCTATACGGTGAAGCTGGCCACCGACCCCGGCGCCGGTGTGACAGTGACCATAACGGCGACATCGGCCACGCCCGCAGCCGCGCGGGTGAGCGTTGGCCGCGGCACCCCCGCAGCTACGGCAACCATGACCTTCACCGGCGGTCGGGCGGGCACATGGCGCTTTGCCAGAACGGTGACCGTGACCGGGGTGAACGACGACCTCGACAACGCGGGCGTGAACAGCCGCACGGCTGTCATCAGCCACTCCAGCTCAGCCACCGCCATAGCCAATGCGTACCACCAGTTCAGCGTCGACTCGGTGACCGTGACGGTTAACGACGACGACCCCGACGTGGGCGTGGTGATCGCTGAGACCGGCGGCGCCACCGAGGTGTCCGAGAACGGCGGCACCGACACCTACACCGTGGCCTTGGCTTCGAAGCCGACCGGCAACGTCAATGTTAGCTTCGCATCTCTAGACGGCACCGTGGCGAGGGTGAGCACGAGTGGCGGCACCCCGGGAATCTTGAGGAATCTCAGCTTCACAACCACCAACTGGGACAAGGCCCAGACGGTGACCGTTACCGGCCAAAACGACGACCTGGTCAACGCAAGCGCTCGTACCACCCGCATCCTCCACGGAACAACCTCGTCTGCCGACCAGCGCTACAGAAACCTCACGGGGTCTGCGGTGGAGGTGCGCGTCACCGACGACGAAGCCTACGAGTTTCGGATTGTCGAGACCGACGGCTACACCGCGGTGAGCGAGGGGCCCGGCACGGGCCGCTACACCGACCGCTACGAGGTCTGGCTCGGGGCGCCCCCCGCTCCCGGCGCCGAGGTGGGCATCGACTTCTCCATCGGGGTCTCGAATCTAAAGATCTACGCGGTGGTCGAAGGCGAACGGGTGCCGGTCAACCTTGCACACACAACAACCAGGTTTGGGCGGACCTCCACCACCTGGAAGCAGCCGCTTGTGTTCGAGGTGGAAGGCGCGTACTCCAGCTTCGCCACAGCGAACAGCGTCTGGCCCATCAGGCACACCGCAACAGTGACCGGCGAGGACGGCGACCCCAACTGGAGGGGCAAGCAGGCAACGCTCAAGGTGACCCTGCTCAAGGACAGGCCGGGAGTGACCATTTTCGGGTCCGATGACACGATCACGTTGAGCGAGACGGGCGATGCCACCACCGACACCATAGATGTGGTGCTGAACCAAGCGCCCGACCGGGGTGTGGTGGTCACGGCAGCGTCCTTCGACCCCAGCACGGTGAAAGTCTCAACCGGGGGAGGTCCCCCAGGCGACTCGGTGCGGCTGACCTTCACCACGGCCGGGTGGAAGTCGGCGCAAACCGTCACAATGCATGCCCAAAACGACGGCGTGGTGAACGCTGCCGGAGGGAGGGCGACGGCCGTCAACTACAGCGTGGCCTACACCGATGCAGGGTCGGGGTCGTACGCCTCGGTAACGCCGGAACCCTCATTTACGTCGGTCGCCGTGGTCGACACCGATGTCCCGCCAACCGCCGTCTTTTTGATCTCGACCCCCCTTCTAGCGACCACGGTCACCGAGGGCAGCTCGCTGGCTCTCGACCTTGTTGCCCAGCTCCAAGGAAGCGCGGTTTTTGAGAGTGCCGGGCGTGTGCTTGTGAATCCGAGAAGGATTTCGGGGCCGGGCTCGGTGGAGCTCACGCATGTCGACCCCTTTTACCTGTCGATTCCCAGCGGAGCGAGAAGGGGTCCTGCCCGACAGGTCACTCTGAGGCCGGTATCGGACAACATCGACCAGGCCGACGGAAAGGCTACGTTTTTTGTCGATGACTTGGCGGGCAGCTTGACCCCGTTGGTAGCAGCAGCAGCAGACTACGACCTCATCGACGACGACCCCACCGTGGCGACATTGGCCACAGCCACTTCGGCGGTGTCCGAGAACAACGGCTCAGCCGACGTCACGGTGACGCTGGGCTCGACAGTGGGTCGCGGCATGGATGTGGTGGTGCCGCTGACCACGTCCGGCGCCACCGAGGGGGAGCGCTTCACCCTTGACCTCAAGTCTGGCCCGGGCCTCAACACAGGGGTGACCATCGACCGCGAAGCTCCCCACAGCCCTCAGAGCCCGGCCCTGCGCTTCACTGAGGGGGCCAAAACAGCCACGCTGTCGCTCACTGGGGTGCCGAACGCCGGCACAGAAGACAGCACCGTGCTCATTGACCACGCCAGGAGTGGCCGGCGCATGTCGGTCACCGGCTCGGGAGGCGGGACGAGGATCGTCGGAGGCCCTCTGGAGATAAAGATCATCGACGGCAGCAACTACATCGTGAAGGCCTCCAGCACAGGGGGTGTTGTCGAGGGGACATGGCCAAGAGTCAGCTTTTCAATAACGCCTAAGCCCCCCGGCGATCTGCCGATTTATGTAAAGTGGAGTTTCGAAGGAGCGGGTGTCCCCAGAGACATGAGGCGGGGACATGACCGGGTGGAGCTTATTGTTAGGGGGGGCTTGCTCGAGCAAGGCTTCCGTTCCGAAGGCGACGACAAAGACGAGCCTGACGGGCTTTTTATTCTTGAAGTCCTCGATGAAGCTGCCTACAATGTAGAGTCTGCGGGCGGCATAAGGATTGTTTCTAGCGACGACGATCCGACGCTGGTGAAATTGGCGGGGCGCTTCCTGGACAGCGGCGGCAAATCGCAGGTGGTGTGGGACGAGGGTGCCTCTGCGGGAACCCGTGAGATCGATCTCACTTTGGGCCGAGCACTGGTGGACGGCGAGGTTCTGGAGGTGCCCCTGGTGGTGCAGGGCGCCGTGGCGGGCTCGGACTTCTCGCTGGCATTGAAGCCGGGAACGCCTGCGGGGGTGGCGCTGGCGGGGACCACGGTCACGTTCACCGGGTCGGCGGGCAACACCACCACAACCGCGACGCTGGTGGTGACGCTGGAGCAAGACGTCGACGCCACCGACGAGCTGGTGGAGATATCGCTGCCGGCTGCATGGCCCAGCGACACGGTGGCGTCACCGGCGACCAACGTGGGCGGCGGCGCGACGGGCGAGGGCCGGCTGAGCTTCCACATCGTCGACGACGACAAGCCTCCCGTTGCCGGAGTGGAGGTGTCGGTGCGGCGGATGCGCTTGAGCGAGGGGGGCGCGGCGGGCGCCTACAACGTGAAGCTGAGCGCCGATCCAGGCGCCGGGGAGACCGTGATCGTCTCGCCGGTTTCGGGTGACACGGATGCGGTCACGGTGTCGCCCATGCGCCTGACCTTCACCGGCGGGCCTTCGGGCACCTGGGCCGCCGACCAGAAGGTGACGGTAACGCCCGTCGACGACGACGATGAGGGCCACAAGCTGGTGACGGTGACGCACGAGGTGGGCGGCTACGGCGCTGTTGTCGAGGGCCCGGCGGTGAGCGTGGTGGTTATCGACGATGAGGACACCACAACCCGCGGTCTCGCGGTGATACCCGACGAGCTGGCCGCAATCGAGCTCTTTGGCGAGCAGGTCCGGCGGGTGGATCTGGTGCCGCTGGGCGTGTCGTTCGCAGGAGCGGGGGGCGGGGGAGGCCGGGGCACCACTTCGGGCCGCAACGCCGGGGACGTGCTGTGGACGGCCACCACCGGAGTGCTGACCGCAGAGGGGCTCAGCCACATCACCCTCACCGGCGCGCCCGATGGTTTGGAGATCGTCTCGGCCCGCCTGGCGGTACACCGCGACGAAGAGGCCGGCGGCAACGGGGTGACCGGCGCCGACCTGATAGTGGAGCTCTCCCACGCCGGGGCGCCGATCACCACAACGACCGAAGTGACAGTGCAAGTGGGAGGGCCTCTGCTGTCTCGCTCCGCAGGCGAGGCCGGTCCCTCCCCTTGCGACGGCCCCGACAACGACGACGGAGAGGCGTGCCCGCCCGTGTCGGGAACGCTGACCATCTCCCCCCTCGGGCCTGCCGTTGCTGTTTGGCCGGCGAGGGTGGAGCTGACCGAGGGCGGCGCCGCCGGCTCGTACAACGTGGTGCTGACCACCGACCCCGGTGAGACCGCCACGGTGCTGGTCACGCCGTTTTCGCCGGACACCGGTGCCGTTACCACGGGAGGAGCAACCTTCTCCTTCTCCGGCGGCGCCGCGGGCACCTGGAACGTTCCCCAGACCGCTGCCGTCACCCCGGTTGACGACGGCGACGCCCTTCACGAAACCGTCAGGATCACCCACATCGTGCAGCACTACCCCGGCGTGACCACCGAGCCTGTCGTGACCGTGACCGTTGCCGACGACGAACCGGCGATACCGGTGACGGTGGGGCGCACCGACTCGGGGCCGATCGCCGAGGGGGCCGCGGTGGCGGCCGACCGCCAAGCCGAGATCACCGTGACGCTGGACCGGGCCCTTGTGGCCGGCGAGAGCTTCACGGTGCCGCTGGTGATCTCCGGCGCCGGTGTGACGGCAGACGACTTCACGTTGGCCGCGGCCGCCGGCCAGGGCGTGAACACGGGGGTGACGCTCGCCGCTGAGGGCTCGTTGGCCCCCACGCTGACCTTCGCCGGTGACGGGGCCCGCACCGCGACGCTGGTGCTCACCGTGGCCGACGACACCGCCGACGAGCCGAGCGAGACGCTTGCGGTGGGCCTCGGCACCGACCTGCCGGGCACCCTCACCAACGCGGGCGACACGAACCGCGACGGCGCCATCGGCGCAGCCGAGACCGCCACATCGGCCTCGGTGGTGCTGTACGACAATGACGGCGTCGCCGCGGTGACGCTTAGCCAGGTGAACGCCATCACCCGCCTGTTGGAGGACCCGTCGCGCGACCACAGCGGTGTCTCCGACCGGTCGGTGCACCTCGAGGTGGAGATGAACCGCGCCCTGGACGGGATAGAGACCCTGGAGGTTCCCCTCCTGTTCGCCGGGGCGGCGCCGGGCGATGACATCACCTTGGCGTGCTGGGGGCTGCCCTGCGCGGGCTTCAACCCGCTGTTTCCCGGGCGCGGGGTGATCTTCGACGACATCGGCTCGGCGAAGGTCACCTTCACGCCGACATCGGGGCAGACAGCCACTTTGCTGGTGCGGGCGCGTGCCGACTCCGACAGCACCGACGAGTCGGCGACGGTGTCGATCCCGGCGTCGTCACTCACCGGCACCACCAGGATGACCGCCACCGGATTGGGCGGCGGCGCCACCGGCACGGGAACCGCCAGCTTCACCGTGATCGACACCGACTCCATCGAGACGATCACCGCCAAGATGCTGGGCGGGGGCAGCATCGAGGGCGCCGTGTCGTCTGGGCCGGGCAGTTTTGTGGATGCGGTGGTGGAGCTGTCCCGCCCGCTGGCGGCCGGGGAGTCGGTGACGCTGGCGGTGGCGCTGTCGACCGACACGGGGACGGTTTTGGCCGGATCGACCGGGCGCGACTTCACGGTGTCGGCCAGCGGCAACGGGGTGGTGTTGTCGATGGCCGACACGGCGCAGCCAACTGTGGCCTTCACCGGCTCTGGCGACATAGCCACGCCGGTGCAGCGGGCTGTGCTGCGGTTCGCCTCGACTGGGCGCGACGCGGGCGACCAGAGCGGCGACCCAACGGCGGGCGGCGACGGCGACGACACCGACGAGCTGGTGGTGGTCACGCTGGACCATGCCCAGTTGATTGATCAGGCCAGCCTCGGGCTCGATGTGGCTGCTTTCGACGACGGCGACCCGGCCACTTCCCATGATGCGACCACGTCGGTTCGCATCGCTGATGACGAGGCCTCCGACCAGACGCTGTCGTGGGTGGACTCTGAGGGCACGGCGCTTAGCGCGGTGAATGTGACCGAGGGGGATTCGGCTGTGTTGGCGGTGAAGCTGCCGTCGGGGGTAACCGGGCCGGTGCTGGTTCCGCTGACCTACTTTCACGCGAGCACCGCGGCGGCGGACTTCGAGCCGCTGCCGGCGTCGCTACTGGTGCCGTACGGCGCGTCGCAGGCCGCGGTGTCCATCGCCGCGGTGGACGACGGCGAGAACGAGCCCGACGAGACGTTGGCCGTGGATGCCGGCGACCCGCCGGGCTTCACCTTCGGCGCGGCATCGGCGGTGGCAGTGATAGTGAGCGACCCGGTGGTCAGGGTGTCTTTGACATGGCTCGACGACGATCTGAGCGAGGCGGCGGTGCTGGAGGCTGCGACTGCGGCGCTGGTGCATCGCACCGCGGAGTTCAGTGTCAGGTTGCACCGGCGGCTCAAGGCGGGCGAGCGGGTGGACGTCCCGGTGACGGTGGCCGGCCAGTGCGCCGTCGTCGACGGCGAAGAAGACTGCGAGGGCGTTTTCCCGCACGACTACACGCTCAGCCTGGCCGCAGGGGTGGACACCGAGGTGACCCTCGAGGATGCCGGCACCGCGGCGCCGACGGTGGTCTTCATGGGCGCCGGGGCCCGAGTTGGAAGAGTGGTGTTCACCGCGGTCGACGACGGTGTCGACGAGGGCGACGAGACGGCGATCGTGTCGTTGGGCGACGCGGCCGCGTTCGCCGCCGACGACGACACCAACGTGGCGGCCGGGGCTGTTCCGGTGTCGGAGCAGTCGTCGGTGGCGGTGAAGATCATCGGCTCGGAGAACACGCCGACGTTTTCCATCAGGGCGCTGCGCGACGCGGTGGATGTCGGCGAGACGGCCTCTTTCGAGGTGTCGGTGAGTCCCCGGCAGTCGTCCGACGCGACCGTCACGGTCGACGTGACCGCCACGACCGACCATGTGGCCGACGGAGATCGTGGCAGCAAGCCGGTGGCTGTAACGGAGAGTTCGGGCATCGGAACCCACCGAGTGCCGACGATGGCCACGAGCAGCCTGGCCCAGGGGTCGGTGGCGGCGAGGCTGGTGCGCGGCCGGTACGCGCTGGCGCGGGAGTCGGCGACGGTTGCGCTGCGCCCGAAGCTGGACATCGGCCTCGCGCAGGCGAGCGCGGGCGACGTCCGCGAGCAGGACGGGCACAAGGATCTCACCGTGACGCTGGCCCGAGCGCTCGCCGGCGACGAGGCGATCACAGTGCCGCTGACGGTGATCGGCGTTGCCGTCGGCGACGATTTCAGCCTGGCGCTGCACCCGGCTGCGCAGACCGGCGTGAGCTTGGTGACTTCGGGGGCGCATTCGGCGCAGAATCCCGCGGTGCGGTTCGCGGCCGGCGCTCGTGTGGCCACGCTGCGCTTCGTGCCCGTGGACAACGACCGGCGCACGCAGCCGCAGGTGGTGGTGTCGATCGCCGAGGGCGGCCGGGCGCCGTCTGCGTCGGGCGGCATCGCGGTCGGCGATGTGGATGGCGCCGCAGAGACGTTCCGTGTGCTCGACGACGAGACCGGGCCGGTGGTGGTGCCCGCTGATTCGCTGCTCGTGCCCTCGGGCCTCAGCGGCGGCGACGAGTTCCGGCTGATCTTCGCGACGTCTGAGGGGCGTGATGCTGCGGCGTCGTCCATCAGCGTGTACGACGATTTCGTGCGCTCGCTGGCGGCGGGCGGCGACCGGCTCATTGTGCCGTATGCCGGTTTCTTCGAGGCGCTGGGAAGCACTGCGGCGGTGGCCGCCCGGGACCACACCGAGACCACGTTCACTGCCGGCGACAAGGGCGACCCCATCTACTGGCTGGGCGTTGGGAGCGCGGATCGGCTGGTGGCGAGCGATTATGAGGACTTCTACGACGGGTCGTGGTCGAACGAGGGCGTGCCCCGCACCGAGGCGGGCACGAAGGTGGCGGTCAGCTCGAACGGCTATTTCACCGGCACCGAGTCGAACGGCGCTGCCAGCGCCTCGGCGCCGCTGGGAGGGGCCGGGTCGCCCGGCACGCAGGTGGCGGTCGGCAAGCTGGACGACTCGGCGGCGGGGGTGGGGCCGCTCCAAGCCGGGAGCAGCACGCACACCAAGACCCAGAGCCTGCCGATGTACGCGCTGTCGCCGGTGCTGGTCGTGGAGACGGTGGGCGCCAGGGGAGTGACGGTTGCGGAGTCGTCGGGTTCGACCGCGGTCTCCGAGGCTGGCGGGGTCGACAGCTACACGCTGGTGCTGGACGCGCGCCCGTTCTGGGATGTGGTGGTGGTTGTGACGCCGTCGGACCCCTCGGCGTTGGAGGTGCGGGCGGGCACATCGGGCGAGTGGGGCGCCTACGCGGTTGTGAGGTTCGCGCCGGACGAGTGGTCGGCGCCGAAGACGGTTCAGGTGCGGGGCGTGGACGACGATGTACACAACGCGGGCGACGAGCGCGTGGTGGTGGTGGCGCATCGGGCGGAGTCGGCTGATCGGAACTACGACAAGCTGGCGGGGCCGTCGGTGTCGGTGTCGGTGGCCGACGATGATCCTGAGCGGTTCGACGCGGTGTTCGGCGCGGTGCCCGAAGATCTGTCGATCGCCGAGAATGAGAGCGGCGCGGGCACGGCCATCGCGGTGGGGTCGCCGGTGACTGCGACCGACGCGGACGGCGATTCGGTGGCGTATTCGCTGGAGGGGGCGAGGTCGCCGGAGTGGCCGTTGGGCAACACGCCGCCTGCGCCGGCGGGGTTCGCGATCGACGCGTCGAGCGGGCAGATCTCCTATGAGGGGACGGGCCTGGACCGGGAGTCGTTCCCGACGGTGGCGATGGTGGTGGTGGCGACGTCGACCGGCGCCGACGGCGAGCCGACCGAGGTGCGCCAGGCGGTGTCGGTGACCGTCACCGACGTGGACGAGGGCGACGCGGCGGTGACGGTGGAGGGGGCGGCGCTGGTTCGGGGCGGCCGGCTCAGCCTCAAGAGACTCAGGGGCGATCCCGACGGCGACCCGGCCAGCGGTTCGGCGCTGGCGCTTTTGTGGCAGACCTCGGCGGACGGGGTTTCGTGGTCGGCGGCGGCGGGGTCGCCGAACAACGAGCGCACCTACCGGCCGGTCGCCGCCGACGTGGGCAAGCAGGTGCGGCTCCAGGTGGGCTACACCGACGGCGGCGGCACCGCCGAGACGGTGTGGTCGGCGGCGCAGGGGGTGGGCTCGGGACAGGCCCTGGTCGAGGCCACCGCGAGGGTGACCGACCGGGTGGCGGTCGAGGGCACCGCCAACCACGCCGAGATCACCGTCAGGCTCCACACCGCCCTGGTGGCCGGCGAGACGGTGACGGTGCCGCTCAGTTTCGCCGGCGGCGCGGAGGGCACCGACTTCGACCTGTCGGTCAGCGGGGCGGGCGCCTCGCTCAGTGATTCTGAGGTGTTGTTCACCGGGCCGGCCTCCGCGCCGGCTGTGGTGTCGGTGGAGGCGCTGGCCGACGCTGATGCCGTCGCCGAGCACCTGACGCTGTCGGTGGGGGAGATAGCGGCGACCGGGCCGGTGGCCGAAGCCAGACTGTCCGGCGCTGTGGTCGGCTCGCCGCTGATCATCCTGGCCGAGCCCGAGGCGTCGAGGACGGTGGACATCAGCCTGAGCACCTCGAGCGCGCTCGAGGGCGACACGGTGACGGTAACCGTGAGCATGCCCGGCGGACCGCTGAGCCGCAATGCGTCGCTGCCCTTGTCGGTGACCGGCACCGGCGTGAGCGCCGCCGACTACCGGCTGGTCTCGCCGGTGGTGATCCCGGCCGGCCTCGAGAAGGCGTCGGCCGGTCTGTTGGTGGTTGCCGACGGCGCCTCAGAGGCCGCCGAGACTTGGACCGTCGGGTTCGGGACGCTCCCGGCGGGCATCACCGCGGGCAGCACCGCCACGCTCACCGTGAACGACCGGACCGCCACGACTGTGGTGGTGGGGGTGGAGGCCGTGATTAATTCCGCGAGCGAGGGAGACTTCAGCAGGCGGGCCCGGCTGCGGGTGTCCACGTCGAGGCCGCTGGCGGCGGGCGAGAAGATCGTGGCGCCGCTGGTGTTCACCGGCGGCTCTGCGATGACGGACTTCACGCTGAAGCGCCATGCGATGGTGCAGGGCGTGACGGTGTCGGCGAGCGGAACGGTGACGTTCACCGGCCCGGCAGCGGGGCACATTGATGTGAACGTGTCCGCTCCAGAGGACACCGACGCGGTCACCGAGCGGGTGGGCGTGGCCGTCGGGGAGCTGGTGGCGACCGGCATCGCCGGCGGCGCCGCGGCGGGCTCGGCCGCGAGTTTCCGGCTGCTGGACAACGATGTGGCCGGGGTTCTGTTCAGCGGCGCGTCGGGGCTGTCGGCGGCGGAGCCGTCGGGCACGGCCCGCTTCGGGGTGTCTCTGGCGTCGCAGCCGACCGGGACGGTGACGGTGACCCCGTCGACGTCGCCCGGTTCGGGCCTGGCGGTGTCGTCGGGCGCTTTGACGTTCGACTCCGGGAACTGGCACACCTTCCAGCGGGTCAACCTCGCCGCGGTGAACGATCATGCGGATCAGCCGCGGCGGACGGCGGTGGTGTCGTTTGCGGTGGCCGCGCCCGACGACGCGCTGTATCGCCGGGTGCAGCCGCGGGGCGTGCAGGTGGCGGTGATCGACGACGACCCGACAGCGGTGAGCCTGGCCCGGGCCGACTCCGGCGGCATCGACGAGGCCGGCTCGACAGCCGCCGACCGGCAGGCCGTGTTCACGGTGAGCCTGGGCCGGGCCCTGGCGAATGGCGAGGTGGTGGTGGCCCCGCTCTTGTTCAGCGGAACCGGGATCACCGCCGGCGACTTCGAGCTCTCGCTGGACACCGCCGGGGGCGCCAGCGCCGGGGTGACCCTGACGCGGGAGCCGAAAACGCTGTCGGCCGGGCTGCGGTTCGCCGAGGGGGCCCGAACCGCCCGCCTGGTGGTGGCCGCGGCAGCCGACGGCGTGGTCGAGCCCGACGAGCAGCTCTCGGTGGAGCTCGGCGGCGCGGCGTTGTTCGCCGTCAGCGACAAGCTGGTGGACGGCGGTGCGGAAGCCGCCGCGGGCTCGGTCGCCCACACGGTGGTCATCGCCGACGGCGACGATCCGAACCGACTGACGGTCACCCTTTCGGGAGGCAGCAGCACCGCGGTGGCCGAGGGCGACCCGGCCGACACCGTGTCTTTGGCGGTGGCGCTGTCGAGGGCGCTGGCGGCGGGCGAGAAGCTGTCGGTGCCTCTCAGCTTCGCCGGGGGCAGCTTGGGCGGCGATTTCTCGCTCGCGCTCTCCGGCACGCCTGCCGGGGTGGTGCTCCGCTCGCATGTGGTGGAGTTCACCGGCCCGTCGGCGGCCTCGGCGACGCTTTCGGCCGCCGCGGTGGACGACGACGACTCCGACAGCGAGCAGATCACCGTGACCATCCCCACGGCCGACAGCGGGTTCACCAAGCAGGGCATCGCCGATTCGGTTTCCGGCGTGGTGTCGGGCACGGTGACGATAAGGATCGCCGACGACGACGCAGTGTCTGTGGTGGAGGGCGCCACCGCCACCTACACCATCCGCCTCACGCAGAGTCCCGCGGCCGATGTGACCGTGACGCCCGTCTCCGACGACGAAACGGTCGCCACGGTGTCGGCGCCGGTGGAGTTCAACCTCAGAAACTGGACCCAGCCCCAGACGGTGACGGTGACCGCCCCCCAGAACAACGCCGACGACCCCGCCGGGAGCCGCACCGCCACCATCTCCCACACCGTGACCACAGCCGACGCAGCCGACGCGGGCGTGGCCTTCGCGGACGTGACGGTGACGGTGGTCGACGACGACCCAACCCTGGTAAGCGTGTCAGCAGCCGCCGAAGCAGTGTTGGAGACCGGCGGGTCCACCGAGATCACCGTCGCATTGGGCCGGGCGCTGGTGGAGGGGGAGCGCATCGACGTGCTGCTGTCGGTGTCGGGCAGCGGCATCACAACGTCTGACTACACGCTGTCGCTCAAAACCCCCACCAGCTCGGTGAACGTCGGCGTCGCCGCTAAGGCGGGCACGCTGGCGACCGGCTCGCCGGTGATCGAGTTCACCGAGGGCCCCGGAACCGCCACCTTGGTGCTCGCCGCGACCGGCGACACCGACGACGAGGGCGACAGCGAGGTGGTCGCGATAGCGGTGGGCACCCGGGCCGAGCTGGTCGCTCTGTCGGGCACCACTGCCGACGGCGGCGCGGCGCCCGACCCCGACCGGGCAACCGCCAGAGTCGAGATAGTCGACGACGACGGCGGCACCGCCAGGGTGATCGTCGAGCCCGCCGGGCTGTCGCTGGTCGAGGGCGGCGACCCCGCCGCCTACAAGGTGCGGCTCGCCACCGCCCCCACCGGCGCGGTGACCGTCGCCCCCGCCGCCGCCAGCCCGCTTGAGATCCGCGTCGGCGTGGGCTCGTGGGCGCAGACCGCGTCGCTCAGCTTCACCGCGTCCACCTGGTGGCAGGCCCAGACCGTGGACGTGCGCGTTTCCGCCGACACCGTCGACCAGCCCGGCACCACCCCCCGCTCGGCGGCGGTCTCCCACACTGTGGCCGGCTACACCGGCGCCCCCACCCCGCCGCAGGTCGCCGTGGACATTGCCGATGCCACCCCCACTGTGGTGAGGCTGTCGGGCGGCGGGACGCTGCGCGAGGGCCGAAGCAGCGTGACCGCCGACGTCTATATCCAGCTCGGCCGCTCGCTCGTCGCCGGCGAGACGGCCGAGGTGCCCATCAGCCTGTGGAGCCCCACCCAGGGGGCGCTGGGGGTCGCCCGGTTCCGGATCGCCAACTGGCGGCTGGTATCCAGCCCCGGCGCCGAGCTGCGCGTCGATCAGACCGGCGACGACCCCGACCTCAGCGGCACCATAACCCGCGGCCCCTATCGGACCAACCTCATCGTCAGATTCACCGGCCCCAGCGCCAGAAACGCCACCATCCGGTTCAACGCCACCTCCAACGACCGCGACACCGCCGACGAGGAAATACGCATCGCCATCGGTAGCACCCTCAACCACGCCGCACGCAAAACCAACCTCGCCGGCGGCCTCGCATTGAGTTCCACCGCCCGCACCGCCGACATCACCATCACCGACAAGTCGAACGCGCCGGCGCTGGTGGTGTCGGAGACCGAGGTGGCCGTCGGCGAGGCCGGCGGCACGGCGGAGTTCACGGTTGCTTTGGGCTCGGAGCCGTCGGCGGCGGTGACGGTGGCGGTCGCGTCGGGTGGTGCGGCGGCGACGGTGTCGCCTGCGTCGCTCACGTTCGCGCCTGGCGGGTGGAGCACGCCGCAGGCGGTGACGGTGACCGGGGTGGACGACGATGTGGACAATCCGGGCAACGAGCGCGGCGTGACGGTGACTTTGGACCCGTCGAGCACCGACGCGGGCTATGCCGCGCTCGCCGACTCGGAGGTGGCCGTGTCGGTGGTGGACGACGACGGGGCGGGGGTGACGGTGTCGCAGACCGCGGTCGCGGTGCGCGAGGATGGCGGGACCGCCACCTACACGGTGGTTCTGGGCTCGGAGCCGACCGCGGCGGTGACGGTGTCGGTGACGTCGGGCGACACCGACGACGCGACGGTGTCGCCGGCGTCGCTGTCGTTCCAGCCTGCGGCGTGGAACACACCGCAGACCGTGACGGTCACCGGCGTGGACGACGCCGTCGACAACCCCGGCGACGAGCGCGTGGTGACCATCACCCATGAGGCGTCGTCGTCGGACGTGGCCTATGACGGGACGCCGGTGGCGCCGGTGTCGGTGAGCGTGGCGGACGACGACGGCGCCGGCGTCGAGGTGTCGAGGACGCGGGTGTCGGTCGCCGAGGGCGGCGCCACCGACTCCTACACGGTGGTGCTGGGAACCCAGCCCGCCAACGACGTGGCCGTCACCGCGACCGCGGGGTCGGGGGTGACGGTGAACCGGTCGGGCGGCACGGCGGGCTCGTCTCAGACGCTCACGTTCCCCGTCGGCGACTGGGGCACGGCGCAGACGGTGACCGTGGCCGCGGTGGACGACGCTGTCGACCAGCCCGGCGGGCGCACCGCCGCGATAGCCCATGCGGTGTCGTCGTCGGACGCCGGCTACGACGGGAGGTACGCGGCGCCCGTCACCGCCGCCATCACAGACGACGACCCGACCACCGTCGCGATCACCGGGGGCGGGCGGCTGCGCGAGGGCGACAGCAGCGTCACCGCGGACGTGACCGTGACCCTGGGTCGGCCGCTGGTGGCCGGGGAGGTCGTCGATGTGCCCATCACGCTTCAGAGCCCCACCGGGGCGGTGCTGCGCACCCTCTTCCGGTCGGTGGCCTGGCGCGTGGTGTCCGGCGCCACCTTGCATCGCGACCTGGTCCCCAGCATCGCCGGCCTCTCCGTCGCCCATGTGATCGTCCGCTTCGCGGGCGCCGGCGCGCAGACCGCCGTCATCCGCTTCAACGCCACGACGGTCGACAGCGACGACGACGATGAGGACGAGACAATCGTCGTGTCCCTCGCGGCTACCGCCAACAGCAGCGCACGCGGGAACCGGCTCGGCGGCGGCCTCGCGTCCGACCCCGAAGCCGCCACCGCCACCGTCACCGTCGCCGACGACGACGCGCCCGCCTCGCTGGTGGTGTCGGAGACCGGGGTGGCCGTCGGCGAGGCCGGCGGGACCGCCGAGTTCACGGTTGCTTTGGGCTCGGAGCCGTCGGCGGCGGTGACGGTGACGGTCACGTCGGGCGACACGCTGGCGGCGACGGTGTCGCCGGCGTCGCTGACGTTCGCGCCTGCCGGGTGGAATGCGGCGCAGGCGGTGACGGTGACCGGGGTGGACGACGATGTGGACAATCCGGGCAACGAGCGCGGCGTGACGGTGACTTTGGACCCGTCGAGCACCGACGCGGGCTATGCCGCGCTCGCCGACTCGGAGGTGGCCGTGTCGGTGGTGGACGACGACGGCGCGGGGGTGACGGTGTCGCAGACCGCGGTCGTGGTGTCCGAGAACTTGGGGACCGCGACGTACTCGGTGGTTCTGGGCTCGGAGCCCACCGCGGCGGTGACGGTCGCGGTCGCGTCGGGCGGGGCGGCGGCGACGGTGTCGCCGGTGTCGCTGACGTTCCAGCCTGCGGCGTGGAACACACCGCAGACCGTGACGGTGACCGGCGTGGACGACAGCGTCGACAACCCCGGCGACGAGCGCGTGGTGACCGTGGCCCATGCGGCGTCGTCGTCGGACGCGGCCTACAACGGGACGCCGGTGGCGCCGGTGTCGGTGACGGTGGTGGACGACGACGGGGCGGGGGTGAACGTGTCCGAGGCCCATGTGTCGGTTGTCGAGGGCGGCGCCTCGGACTCCTACACGGTGGTGCTGGGCTCCCAGCCCACCCACGATGTGGCGGTGACCGTGACGGCGGGGTCGGGGGTGACGGTGAACCGGTCGGGCGGCACGGCGGGCTCGTCGCAGACCCTCACGTTCACCGCCGGCGACTGGAACACGGCGCAGACGGTGACCGTGGCCGCGGTGGACGACGGTGACGACCAGCCCGCCGGGCGCACCGCGTCGATAGCGCATGCCGCGGCGTCCACCGACCCCAGGTACAACGCCGCCCCGGTCGCGCCCGTCACCGCTGCCATAACGGACGACGATCCGACGGTTGTCACGGTCGTCGGGGGCGGGCGGCTGCGCGAGGGCG
>JAPPMA010000100.1:0-2564 GCA_028819295.1 bacterium
TGTCGTCTTTGGCGTGGATGTCGGCCCCGGCGGCGATGAGAGCTTGGATGACCGCCGGATCATCGCTGAGCTCCGCGGCGATGTGCAGAGGCGTCCAGCCTCTGTCGTCTTTGGCGTGGATGTCGGCCTCACAGCGCAGTTGGGTTTGTACCTGGGTTGTGGTGGCGCTGACCCAGAACCCCCAGCTGAGCCAGTCGGCCGTGGGGGTGTTGGGCGGGCAGGATGGCGTTGTCGTCGACGGCTCTGTGGTCGTGGTCGTTCGCTCTGGTTCTGTCTGGGACTCGGTGTTTGGCTGTTTGGTTATCTCGTTGCGGCTCTTGTAGACGCCGCGTGCACCGGCGATGGTCGCGTCGAGCACCATGCGATATTTGCCTGGCGGGGCGGAACTCAAATCGAAGCCGCACACCTTGCCGCTCCGCCGCGATCCTGCCACTTCCTGCCAGCCCGAACCGGCGTCTCGTTCCCACCACGCCTCGTGGTAGCCGTACTCGCCGTCGTTCAGAGTAAAGGTGCTGGCGACGATGCATCCGCCTAGGCCGACTCTATTGGTCAAGCCGCCAAGCTCGAGCGCTAGAGAGCCGTCGTTGAATATCTCGAACCCCCAAAGCACCCTGCGGTCGGGCGCCGGCGGAACCGGTGTTGACTCTGGCTGGCCGGTTGGTTGTGGGCCGGTCTGGCCGGCGCAGCCGCTGGGAACCAGTTGGGTGTCGATGTTGAATTGGCAGCGGTACGCGTTGAGGAGCGCTTCTTGGCTTTGGATCAGCCCGTCCCTCACCTCGAGGTCGCTTTGGGCAGGGTTCTGGGGGGCGGCGCCGGCCGCCACGGTGCCGGGTTCGCCGCACCCGCCGGGAACCGCGTGGGTGTCGACTCCGAACATGCAGCGGTAGGTGTTCAACAGGTTCTCCTGGTCGGCGATCAGCTGATCGCGCAGCTGGATGTCTTGAGAAGTGGGCGCGGACTGGGACGCTGTCTGCGCCCCGGCGCCCGACGCGGCCACAACCGGGACCAGCAGGCCCACGGACAACAAACAAAGCCAAAGCAACTTCCTCATGACCGCAAACTACCCCACCCACCCCCCCTCCCCACCGTGGCCGGCAAAGAGCGCACCGACTGGCCTACACAGAAGCCGCTCGCCCTTTACGAACATTTCATATCCGCCAGCACTAACCCCGGCGACATGGTGCTTGACCCGTTCTGCGGCTGTGCAACAACGATGGTGGCCGCCGAACGGCTCGGCAGACAGTGGGCAGGCATCGACATCGACGAAGTGGCGGTGGGAATCACCCAAAAGCGGCTGCAAGACGAATCTGACGCAGCAATCCACAACGTCGATTTGGACGGATTCCGCGAAGGACTCCCATCGCTGCACTTACCCCCTAGACCCCCGATCCGAACCGACCCGGAAAGGCCGAAGCGGTCGCGCAACATCCGACAGATACTCTGGGCCGCTCTCGGCACGGGGGAAACGCGGCCATGTCCGGGATGTGACCGCTCCAAGTATTACGACGATTTCGACCTTGAGCACATCATCCCCAAAGGCAGGGGGGGGAATAGACGCCGACGAGAACCTCCAACTGTTATGCGGTGCCTGCAACAGCAAAAAAGGCGTGAAGCTCACGATGGAAGAATTGAGAAGAGAAATGTCAGCTGAGATCAGACGGCAGGAAAGACAGCGAATCAGCTCATGGGCCGAACCCCTGCCTCACTGCGTCCAGCTCTAGCGGCGCGCCGGGCGCTCAGCGCGCCATCCCCCGCCTGTTGTGCGTCAGCAGCTTTCGGTAACGCCTAAGGCTGCTAACGCAACGGGGTTGCCGAACGTTGCCCAGCACTGCCACGCTAGGCGGGTTTCGTCTGAGAGCACCCCGTGAGGCCCGTACAGGTATTGCTGATGGGCCAAGCTGTCGGGTTCGTCGTCGGCTTCGGGCGGCGGGGGCGCGTCGGGGTGCGGGGTGGGCCGCGGGGGCGCGTCGGCGATGATCTCGGCCACGTAGTCCGGCGGCGTGGGGTCAGGCGTCGGCAGCGTCGTCTGCGGCGGGGGTATATGTATCGGCGTCTGGTGTGGGACCGTGACCCCGGCGGTGCGCTTGCACCAGGTGTAGGAGGAGTCGTCCAGAATCTTGAAGCCCACTACCTGATGCCCGGCGGCTGGCACGCCTAGCTGCGCGGTGCCGACCCGCTGGCCTGACGTGGCCGGAACCGTCACGGTGTGGACAGAGGAAGTGTGGCCGTCAAACGTCACCCGCACCCGAACGGTCACGTCAGGGGTGGGGCCATGCTTGTGGTATCTGGTTTTCAAGTTGACGCTGGCCATCCCGTTTTCGTACGAGACATCGCCGGTGGACACAATCGGCGTCGATGATGACGGCACGCAGTCCGCCCAGTGCTGTTGCGCCCTCGCCGGCAGCACCAGCAACACCCCCAACAGAGCGACACCCAACATTCCGAAAACCGCACGACGCATATAAATCACCCGCTTATCTATAGAGCCCGGCCGAACAGATCACCGAAAAGCATGGGGGGGGGGGGGGGGGGGGGGGGGGGGGGGGGGGGGGGGGGGGGGGGGG